>CAJULV010000123.1 GCA_910587555.1 uncultured Acetatifactor sp. | reverse complement strand
AATAGAAATTCCCTGTATCCAAAACGCCCCCACGGAACAAAATATCCTCTCCCTGGCGAAGCTCCACACCCATCATATATTCTGCCATTTCTTCCTTCTTAGGAATGGCTGAAGCATCTTCTTTTATCGTATAAGGCTCATAAATTTTATTGCCATACTGAAATACAACGCTTTTATCCTCCGACACCGTAAAATTTGCCTGTTTCCCCTGTATTTTACCAGAGTACACCGTATTGCCATTTTCCTGACTTGGGACAAGAATCATGCCCTTATATTCAAATCCCACTCGTGAGATTGTCACAGGATAAAGCACTGCGAACACAAGCACCATGGCAGCCGTGAGAAGCAGCAGACCCTTTTGATAGTAATTCAGACATTTGATTCTTTCCATCTGTCGTCTTCCTTTCAACCCTTACAATTATTACGCCAATTCTTGATTTACAAAATCCTTGTAAACTATTCCCGATTGAAGGCCCTTAAGCTCAATAACAACCCAACTCCAAATACTTGCTCTATCAGCCATTGTAAAATTAAAGTCTTTTTGTAGATATTCATCATTCACAACTTCTTCAAGAAATTGATTTTCATCATCATATTCGAGAAATATTTTTATCTCAAATAAATGATCTGTCTCTCTTATAAAGTCCTCAAGCACTTCATCGGAAACAGCAATCCCTTCTTCGCATATTAACCCATCATAACCATGCAATGCAAAATCATACAGCAGATAGTCTGTTCCACAATCCGCGCAAACTGCCCTTACTGCCTGCCCATATTTGTTCTCATATTCATTGATTGCCATTTTATTTTTATCATAAAACTCGCCGAAGCACCGGATTTTAAATGCTCTACACCCGCACTCACAGACTATTTCACCCTCAGTTCCTTCATCATCGGTCGGATAATAAATCTTTTCAAGATGCCTTGGTTTAATCATTATATACCCTTTCTTGCCTTTTTCTATATTTCTAAAAAACCATCAACTTTCGCATTTATTTGTGATATGGTTCTCCATGTATGATGCGGAAAGCCCGGTAAATCTGCTCCATGAGAATCACCCGCATCAGCTGGTGGGGAAAGGTCATGTCCGAAAAGCTTAAGGAGAAGTCCGACCGGCGGCCCAGGGACTCATGCAGGCCCAGGGAGCCTCCTATCACGAAGACGATGTGGCTGGTTCCTTTCACCGTCAGCCCTTCCATCCACCCGGCGAAGCCTTCCGAGGAGAGCTGTTTCCCATAAATCTCCAAAGTACAGACAAAGGCGTCATCCCGGATTCGCTCCAGGAGCCGCCTTGCCTCTTTTTCCTTTATCTGTTCCTCCAGGGACGCGCTGGCGCCGTCCGGAGTCTTTTCATCTGCCACTTCCAGGAATTCCAGCTTACAGTATCTGCTCAGCCGTTTTTCATATTCCGAAATAGCGTCTCTGTAGAACTTCTCCTTGATTTTTCCTACACATGCAATGCTGATTTTCACAGTATCTCCCATCCGATTCCCAATTTATGCCACACGCCAGTAAGATGCACCACGTATCCCGACTGCAGACCGCAGACAAGATACCCTGCCCGTTAGCATCGCTTTCCGCCAGAAGCTGAAAGCCACGCGTTGACAATCACAGCGACTCCTCTTTCTGCTCAAACACCATATCATATACACAATCATCAATGAATTTCTCCAGGAAGCCCTGATCCAGATTCACGAATTGATAATTCAGTTTTGCCTTGATGCACTCGAAACGTCTAAAATACAGTGCTTCCTCCGATTCGCTGCCGTCCATGTCGATTTCTTCGTTCAAGGTCTGGGCGCGCAGATTCTCCCTGCACCACGCCAGCATGGTACTGCGGAGCGAATTCTCGGATTCCGCCTTTTTGTCAAAAAACCGGGCGTTTTTCATGGATACGGCGCCCGCCACCAGGAACAGAAGGAACACCGCCGCCATCACGCCGTAAAACAGATAGGGATTGCTGAAACGCAAAGGGATGATTCCCAGAATCCCAAAGACTATGACCAGGATACCCATGCCACCCATGGCAAGCAGCACCCAGGCAGAGGAACGGTTTTCATTGGCTCGCTCCAGGCTGTCCTGATATAAGGAGCCGCCGGAACCGGACTGTCTGGATTTCTCAGGCTTTTTTTGCTGTTCCAGGTTCCCGTCCTGTTCCGAATCACATTCCGCTTCATGCCCTTCAGGTTCTGTATCTTCTTCCAGATTCTCCGGCTGTGTTTCCAGTTCTGCAGCATACGCTAAAGCTTCAGCAAGGCAGGCTTGCGCCGCTCCGGCAGAAAGCTGCTTCTCTTCCATCTCCCGGAACTGCTCCTCATCCACAAGCTCGCCGCCGCAGTCGGCGCAGACGCGGAACCCTTCCCTGTACTCGGTCTTGCATTTCGGACACCAAGGCATATTTGTCTACCTTCTTTCCTCATCTGAATCGCCAGCCGCCGGACGCAAGCTCCGCACGGCATTCGACATACAGTGGTCGGGACGGCAGATTATCCGTCCCGCCCACTGCATGCGGAAATCAATGTAACATGAAATATAACTTGCTGTAGTTGAAATTGTGTCAAAGATATTTCATTTTAAAATTCATAATCCATGCAGGTCCTGTCACAGGTAACGTTCCTCACATACTTTCCGGCCTCCACATGGGCCGGATGGTTCTGATATGTGGACAGCGCCTCCACGGTCTCAAAGGTGGAAATCAGGGCGATGTCACGGTTGCTGGACGCCAACTGGTTCGGCACCACCTGGATTTCCACCGCACCGGGAATAAGCTCCTGAATCGGCTCCAATAGAGCCTTCATCTTCTCCCCCGCCTCCGCCTTCTCCGCATCGGAAAGCCCTTCCACGAAATTCCACAATACGATATGTCTGACCATACACTGCCCTCCTGTCACCAATATCACCCGATTAAACTATATTCAACCCATTTCCTTTGCCATGAACAGAACATGCCCGCAATCCAGGAATCCGTTTTTTCGATAAAGATCAGACGCAGGCGCATATTTATTGGCAGATAGCGTTATCCCCGCATATCCTTTTTCATCCACGTACTTCTCAATCTGCCCCAGCAGCATCGAACCATATCCCCTGCGCTGCAGTTCCGGTTTTATGAACATTTCCTCGACAAAGATTTCGCTGTTGTTCCACCATACTTTTTCGTGGGCAAATACACCCCCGATGTTTTAGCTCCCATCCTCCAACACATATCCCACGAACTTCTTTCCCTCAAAAAAATCCGTGAGACATTCGGTTGCCGTTCTGTCCGTCCAACGGCACTGCCACATTTCATTATTGTAGACAGTGCAGAGAATATCTGCGCATGCGGCTATGTCGTCCCGCTCCATTTTTCGAATGACCATTTTGCTCTCCCCTTAGC
>CAJULV010000122.1 GCA_910587555.1 uncultured Acetatifactor sp. | reverse complement strand
TATGGAATGACGAGGAAGGCAGTTACTGAAACGATTCGCATATGCAAGGACAGGAATGTTCTAATGGAATATTTGCTTGGGAGAGAAAAGGAGGTTGTGACGATTATGATGAGTTTGTTTGATGAAGAACAGATTATGAAGTCGTTTATCAAAAGTGAACGATATGATGTTGCAAAAGAAAAGGCTTTCCTTATGCTGCAAAGCGGGAAAATTACGGTTAATGAAATTAGCGAATTTTTCCCAGAACTAATTGAAAGCGATATAAAAGAACTTGAAGCCGAGGTTATGCAGTTGGCGTAATCAGCAAAGCAATTCGTCATTTGATGAAAAAACAGGATATCTGTTATGGGATGCCCTGTCTATTTCTTAACGAAAAAAGGATACCCTGGGCAGGTGACGGCTATTCTGCCGCCCCCGGATGCCCCGCCAGGTGCTTCACAAAGACGGCATCCCGGTTTTTGCCATACAGCCCGGGGCGCTGATATATCCGTGTTTCTCATAGAAATCTGCTGCTCAGGATGCTGGTGTAGATACCGTTTTGTCTGGTTCAGTATACCATTTTTTTCACCATGTGAACAGACACAAAAAATTTACGTCCTTTTCGGAATTATGTACCTACGAAAAAAGAGGAAATAAATGTAAAATCAGGAGGTCGTTATGAGGTATTACGAAATAGAATATGAGATGTATCAGAGAGCAGTGGAACTGATAGAAAAAAGGTATCCTATCGGTTGGGGCGGAGCTGGCGTTGTCCACACTTCCAAAGGGAATTATTATACAAGTGTTTCAATTGAAACCGCTAACGCATCTGCAATTGTATGTATTGAACTGGGAGCCATGCTTGAGGCTCACAAATATAATGAAAAAGTGACGCACTGCATGTGCATTATCCGTGATGACGAAAGTTCTCCATATAGAGTATTATCACCATGCGGCATTTGCCAGGAGAGATTGCGGTATTGGGGCGAGAATGTACAAGTGGCAGTTACAACCGAAGAGAAAAAAATCCGATTTGTAGAGTTAAAGGAATTGCAACCATATCACTGGACGAAAGCCTACCCTGCTGACGAGCTTGAACATTGGGAGGAATAAAGCAATTCCCGGTTATATAGAATGGTTCAGTATGTGCTTTATGCACTGGGAACACGTTTCCGAAAAGGAAGAAAATTTAAGTAGTAAGGCAACATCAAATATGAAAAGATAGTAGCGGAAAACAGCGGCATGGACGGCGTGGCGGGCTGCATGGAGAAGCATCCGCCATGAGAGGAAGGAAAAGCGGATGGGCTTTGGAAACGATTATCTGCAGGAAGAACGCAAAGCGGAATTGCAGTATTGGCTCAGCGGAGACTACGAGTCATTCTGCGGCAAAAAGAAGGAAATATATCTTGCGGCAGGGAAGGCGATAAAAGATGCCGGCCATACTTCCCCCGGGCACAGCCCCGGAGGATACCGGAACGAACTGAAATATGCAGGCGATCTGGAGCTGGCCTTTCGCATCGAAACAGAGGAAAAGAAATTCCGGAGCGTCAGAAAGCAACTGCCCGCCCCGGAATATGCCAAATGGCTGCAGAAGCTTGTCCGCCTGCGCAACCAATATGCCCGGACGGCGGGTTTTGAGAACTACCTGGACTACAGGTACGCGCTTTGGGGAATCGGCGGGGATGTGTTTGCCAGAGCCGCTTCCAGGCAGCGCAAGGCGGAAAAGACAGACAGCATGGAACTGAGGAGATGGCTGGGAGAAGTATCCGCAGACCGCAGGCTTGCCGTGGAAAATCAGAGGGCGCTTTTCAGGGAGATAGATGAATGCTGGAACCTGAACGGAAGCGGGATACAGATTCACGATGAAGACCTCCCTGGATTCTATATCGGCGCCTGTGTGCCCGTCAGCATTCCTGACGACATACATGTCTTAATCAACAGAAGACCCGGACTGTCAGGTTTTTCCGTATTCATGCATGAAATCGGCCATGGCTTCTACTATACCAACATTGTCACGCCGGACATCCATGGGCGGAGGGAACCCTTCAACCTGATTATGGAAGAAACGGTTGCGCTGCTGTTCGAGAACCAGGTTTATACAGATGGGTTTTCCAGAGAATTCCTGCATACTGACAGGGGCATGTGGCTTCCAAAGGCAGAATTCCAACTGAATTACCTGTTGTGCTGTGCGGAATTCGAGGAAAGGATTTACAGAAAAGCCGATCCTGATTTCGACGCGGAATGGAAGGCGGCCTGTGCTTTCACGGGAGAGGAGGAAGGGGACGGATGGACAAAGCCCCATTTCTTCGTGTCGAACCCGGGCTACTTTGCGGCCTATTTCATAGCCGCCCTTTTGGCAAAAGAGACCTATCGATATGCGGACAGGGAAAGCAGGGACTTGTTTGACTTTATCCGGAATGAGATATGCAGTCCCGGCGGGGCGCTTGCATATGAGGCATTTCTGGAAAAGGTTCTGCCATAAGGCTGCCGGGCAAGGGTGAAAAACACTCGTTGCCCGGCAGCTTTTAAAAATTTCTGAAATCAGTGTAACCTTTCTCCCCCCAGGCACCTCTAACAGATGTAAACAAACATGTTTGACATTTACAATTGCACTTTGATTCTGGAAATGGAATCTGTACTGCGGTTCCATGACAGAACGATGATAACGGACAAAGGCGGTGAACATTTTGGATTCTCTGGAAATCAATCTGGTGAGACAGGCACAGAGGGGCAAAAAGGAAGCCATGGAACAACTGTTCCTGATGGAAAAGGAATATCTGTACAAAATGGCTTTCCTGTACATGAAGAACAAAGAGGACAGCCTGGATATCGTCCAGGAGTGCATCCTGCGCTGCATCGTATCCATAAAAAGCCTGAAGCAGCCGCAGTATTTCCGCACCTGGATGACCAGGATCCTGATCAACTGCGCCCACGAGGAGTGGGCCAGGCGGGGAAAGTATGACCTTGCGGAGGAAGAGGTATTTGCGGCGGAGGAAGCGTTTCCCCGGGAAGAGAGGCTGGATCTGTACCAGGCAATCGACAGGCTGAATTTTCCTTATCGGGATATCATCATTCAGCACTATTTTGCGGGGAACAGGCTGAACGAAATCGCGCAGATGCTGAATATGCCCATAGGGACTGTGAAAGCGTACCATTCCCGGGCGAAGAGCAGACTGAAATGCATGCTGGAAGGGGCACAATGAAAGAGAAGGAGAAGCGATTCTCTCAGGTGGGACATTTGTTGGAGGGATAATATGACAGAAAATAAGGTTTGGAATGAGATGGAGGTTCCCATGGAGCTGGACAGCGTAATCATGGATGCGGTAGCGGAAGGGCACAAAAGGCTTAGGAGGAGACAGACAAGAAAGCATTGGAGGACAGCGGCCATATCCATGGCCACGGCAGCGGCCTGCTTCCTGGCGGTAGTCATTGGATTCGTCAACCCCGTGGTGGCAAAGGCGTACAGCAGCATCCCCCTCATCGGGAATATCTTCGCCTACCTCTATGATACTGGGGACTCCGAAATTCCCTTTGCACAGGTGGGGGAAGCCGCGGTGCCGGTGGAGCAAGGGGGACAGGCGGACGCAGGGCAGG
>CAJULV010000121.1 GCA_910587555.1 uncultured Acetatifactor sp. | reverse complement strand
TGCTGGCCCTCCATGAGTGATGACAATATCCGCATTCTCAACCTTTTCAATCATTTCTTCATATGGAAACAACCTGCCCCAAATACAATGCCCTGGTATATATGTACTGAACCCTGTCTGCACAATGACTTCTTCCGTAATCACCCCTTTTCCCTTCAACCGATCCACATACGAGATCAGGCGGTCAAAAGGCTGTTCGTGTGTTCCTACCGTAACAAATATCATCTACTGCTCCTGCGCCTTCCCTTCCCCATATCATTCCTCAGAAAATGCTCCCCAGGTTGACTGATTTTGGATACACCTTTCTCTGCTCCTCCCACTGCACAATAAACCTGTCTGCAATGGGGTATACCATTTTCCCTGTCAAAGTAGGCTTATCAACTCGATCAAACACTTCTATATAAATCAGCCTGGCTCCAAACAGCTTTCCCAGATAGAAAAAAGGGACAGCCACTGCTGCACCGGATGAGATGATAAGGTCCGGCTTTTCTTTCCGCAGTGTCTTCCAGGCAATTGCCGTATTATGTATCAATGCTTTCAGGCTTCTGTTCGTAGGATAATAACAGGGATAAAAGTTTTCCCCTTCCAGCAGGCTACGGGCATCTTCCTTATCAAATGTTACCCAGAATCTCTCTTTGTCTCCCCAAAAGGGCTTCAGCATGTATAAATGGGTCAAATGCCCTCCGCTGGAACCAACCATGCATACCTTCATCTTCCTGCACCGTCCGTCTTTTTTCGCTTTCTATTCCTCACCGTATTTCCCGTAGTATTTCCCGTAGTATTTCCCGTAATACTTTCCGTAATACTTCCCATAGTATCCCTTTCCGCTCATATCCACCTTATTCAGTACAGCACCCAGGATCCGGCACCCCGTAACCTCCAGCTGCTCCTTCACGCTCCTGACAAACCGATAACTAATCGTTCCGGCCGCAACAACAAGTACCACACCATCGCACACCTTCGATACGACAGCCGTATCAATTACACTCCCCAGCGGCGGCGTGTCAATAATCACCATGTCAAATGTTTCCCTCGCACGCTTTATCAATGCTTTAAACCGTTCATTCCCCAACAGTTCACTGGGATTAGGCGGTACCGGCCCGCAGAAAACCATGGTAAAATTCCGGATATCCGTACTGCAGAGTACATCATCCATGGTTGCCCTGCCCACCAGATAATTCACCAGTCCCAGGCGTACTTTTCCCTTCTTATGTCTGTGCCGCATAACCGATTTCCTCAGGTCCGCATCGATCAGCAGCACTTTCTTTCCATTCTGGGCAAACACTCTTCCCAGTTCAAAGGAGATGTCCGATTTCCCTTCATTGGGGGTACAGCTTGTCAGGCAGATTACCTTCACGTCATCCCCTGAAAACTCTATGTTTGTTCTCAATGTCCGAAAGGCCTCCCTTGACCGGAAATCCAGTTCTTCATGGCTCAGTTCAATCTTCTGCATAGCTGTCCTCCCCGCTGTTTTCTTCACCGTTTTCTCCGTAAGCATCATTTTCTCTGTAGATTTCCTCGACCTCTACATCCGGCACCGTTTCCTCTTCCAAATGCTTCCTCACGGCCTTCCCTCGGTTTCCCTGTATATATGCGGATTCTCCCTCATCCTGTCTCCGTTCCCTTCCCCGGCTTCTGTCTCCGCTGCCCCGGGACTTTTTCCCATGGTTCTTTGTGTCCTCAGTCTCCCTGACAGGAATCATCCCCAGCGTACTCAGCCCCAGGTACTTCTCTATGTCGTCGGAAGTCTTAATAGTATCGTCCAGGAGAAAATGCACCAAGATTACCGTCATGCACAGGAACGCCCCCAGCAGGAAACCAATAACCGTCCACCTTCCCACCCTGGGCGCAGAGGGCACTGCCGGCAGGTTTGCCTCATCCACCACATTCACCGCCTGTATGTCCATAACTATCTTAATTCTTTCGGCAGCCGTCTCCCGCAGTTCATTGGCAATATACTGGGCCATAGCAGGGTTCGTGTCTGTCACTGTAATCGCGATAATACGGGTATCTGACTGGGTATCCACGCTGATCCGCGAGGCCAGGGAGCCGCTGCTTTCCCGCAGCCCGCATTTCTCTATTACCTGCTCCAACACATAGCGGCTCTTGATAATCTCCCGAAAATCCTTTGTCAGCTGGGTACCAAGCTGTACGTCGCTGTAGGTCAAAGTGTCGTCATTTTGACGGTTCAGCACATAAATCCTTGTTGTGGACTGAAATTCCTCCGTCAGAATATACCGGCTGACTGCAAAGGCGGCCGCCCCAACCGCTGCGGCACACAAGGCAATCAGCCAAAGCCGGTGCAGCATCAGGCCCAATATCTCCATTAAATCAATTTCTACTACATCATTGTTTTCCACTTTCCTTATAACTCCTCTCCCGTATTTGTTCTACAGAAGGGGTACCGGGCCTCCCGGCGTTCCTTCCTGTTACCGCTTACCTCCCGGAACATTTCCCATTCCGGTTTTCTCCCTCACTTCACTGCTTCCCTGCACCGCTACAGCAGAAGCTCCCTTGCATTATCAAAAAGCAGTGCATCCGCATACGCTGCACCATATTTCCTGTACAGAATATCTGCGCATTTCTGTATATAAGGTGCCCTCCTGCCGTCGCTGTGGGCGTCTGTGGCCACAAAATCCACCAGCCCCTTTTTCAGCAGGTTCCTCACATCCTTCTTCGCCTGCCTCCCGTTGTCCCCGGTGACAGACATAGCGTTCACCTGCACCAGTATGCCGTTTTTTCTCATATCATATAAGATAGCAATGTCTTCCATCAGCTTCACATACCGTTCCGCATGGGCTATCACCGGCGTATATCCCAGTCCCAGGATATTCCGCAGGGCGTTCCGTATATAGTTCCGCTCCGCCAACGGTTCAAATTCCACCAGCACACAGTGAGAATCCCCCAGCGTTACCGCATCCTCCGAGTCCAGAAGGTCAGGCACTTCCTCACGGTAGTAATACTCCGTCCCCGGTATAATTTCAATCGGAATCCCTTCCTGTTCCACCGTCCGGCGCAGTTCCGCAGCCTTCCGGCGCACCACGCTTCCCGGCGGGCATCCCTTGCCGGGCATATTGTGGGGTGTAGCTATCATGATGGTAATTCCCTCGTTTACGGCTGTCTCCAGCATCCGCATCGTCTGTCCCATACTCCTGGAGCCGTCATCCATGCCCGGCAGTATATGTGAATGTATATCGATGTATCCCATCCTTCCGCCCCCTGTCCCGCTGCTTTCCCTGCCGCCTGTATCCTGACAGCACCTGCTTATTCTTTACCGGAGTCCTCCGGTATCCTGTAACGCCGCTTTTCTATGCTTTGCCCCCTGCGCCGTCCGGCCCGGCATCCCCGGGTGCCCTCATCCCTGCTTTGCTGCGGCCTGCGCTTACCGATTCTGCCCTGATCCATGGCAGCCATGCTGTTCACTGTATTTCACATGGCCCCGTCCTTCCCCAGCACCACCTTCACGGTCTTCAGCAGTATCCGCAAGTCCAGCCCCATGCTCCACTCCGTGATGTACTTCGTGTCCAGCCGCACCACTTCCTCGAAGTCCGTGATAGTGCTCCTGCCGCTGACCTGCCACAGCCCCGTTATCCCAGGGCGTACCGCCATCCTTGCACGGTGGTGGGGTTCATACCTCTCCCACTCGTCCGGCGTGGGCGGCCTGGTCCCCACCAGGCTCATATCCCCCTTC
>CAJULV010000120.1 GCA_910587555.1 uncultured Acetatifactor sp. | reverse complement strand
ATCAAGTCCCTGTTCGCCGCAGGCGGTGAGATGCTCTGGCTCTACGGCGTGAAAGACGACGGAAATTTTTTCCTGGGATATATGGGGCAGGAAGGGGATGTGTTTCAGGAGACGGAAGTGAGTCCGGGAGCGGATATGCGCGCTTTTCATATGGCTGTGGACAGACAGGGACGCTGCCATGTTTTATGGATGAGCGTACAGAAGGAGACGGTAGATGGACGGGAATTTGACCGGCTTACCTTTGACAGAAGCTGCATTACAATTGTGGACAGCAGCGGGAAGATGGAAAAGGAGATTCAGGTATCCGATGTCTTTTCGGAGGAACAGGGACGGCCTTTCTGCTTTGTGGTGGATGAAGTCGGGAATTATTACTTTGAGAACGGAATGCAGCTGGTTCAGATTCTGCCCGACGGCACACTGGGCAGGACAGTTTCATGCGCAGGTCCCATATGCGGGATCGGAATGGGAAAATCCGGAAGCATTTACTGCAGCAGCGAAAGGGAGGGCGGAGCCACTGTTCTGGAAAAACTGGAGGAGGGAGAACTCCGCCTGTGCAGCGCCGAACTGCCCGGGGCAAACGCCAGCTATGCAGGAATTTACGCGGGGACGGATACAGAGCTGCTGCTTCTCAATAAAGACAGCGGTATTTTTGCCGTTCAGGACTGCGGCGACAACGGGGAAATTAGGGTATCGGGAACGGAGATGCCGGTGTCAGGGGAAAAGATCGGAGGCTATGGCATTCTGGCGGACGGAAGGGCATGCATTTTAAGCCAGACGGAGGGAAAGGAGACGGTCTTTTACTATATTCCTGCGGGAAGGTAAGGGCCGGGGTGTGTTCCTGTTTACGCGGTGCCATTGCGGACGGCATTTGTTTTTCTGGGGAAGCAGGGGCAGAAACATATGAGCAGGAGATGACCATCGGGAAGCGCAGGGAATGAAAAATATGAAGAAAATACGATTTGTATGGATGCTGTTGATACTGATACTGCTGATGCCTGGGATTTCCGCCTGCAGCGGGGAAGGGCAGGCGGAGCAGGCTGAAGAACAGGCTGAAGAACAGGCGGAGGTTCTGGTTTTGGCTGCATTTGATGAAAGTTCCTATCTTCGGAAGCAGGTGGAGCTGTACAATGCCGCCCAGAGCGACTACAATATAGTGATAAAACAATATGAAAGATCAGAGAAGCCGGAAGAAGACGGGGTACTCCGTCTGCAGCGGGAAATTGTCTCGGGAAACGGGCCGGATCTGATTGATTTCGGAAACGGGTATACCACCAGTGACATTGTGGGGATGTATACGGAGGATTTGTACGCCTGGCTGGGGGAGGAGGGCAGGAAGGCCTGTTTTGACAATGTTCTGACTGCATTTTCCTATCAGGAAGGATTGTATGCCGTTCCCCTGGGGTTTCTTCTGAAAAGCTTTGCGGGAAGGACGGAGAATCTGGGGGACAGGAGCGGCTGGACCATCGGAGAGATGATGGAATGCTTCCGGGAACAGGACAAGGAGCGGCTTTTGTACCCGGGCGCTTTTAAGATGGATGTTTTCAGCACGATTCTCACAGGAAGCTTAGAATACTACATTGACTGGGAGACAGGGGAATGTGCCTTTGACGGGGAGGAATTCCGGGCGGTACTGGAATTTTGCAACGGCTTTTCCCAACAGATGGAGATAGAGGAGGCTTTTTCCGTAAAGGAGACCTTCCAGGAGGACAGGGCGCTGCTGATGCCTGTGAGGATAAGCACGATCTATGATATCTGCAGGACGGAGCTGATCTTTGACGGGCAGGAGATTACTTTTGTGGGCTTTCCCGTGGAGAGCGGCTGCGGGACCATGATCGAGTCCTGCGGTCCGGTGCTTGCGGTGAGCAGCGGCAGCAGGCATAAGGAGGCGGCGTGGGAATTTATCCGCCGGTGCCTGGATGCGCCGGCCCAGAGGGAGCTGCCTTCGGGTTTTCCCATTTGCCGCGGTGTTCTGGAAGAGCAGCTTGGGGATGCCATGGAGATGACTTATGAGGCGGATGAAAACGGCGTCAAATATCCGGTGGTGAAGCAGCAGGTGATCTTTGAGGGGGAGGAGCCAACGGACATCTACAGCATTACAGGGGAGCAGGGGGAGCGGCTGCTTGGTTTGCTGGAGGGTGCCCGCGCCAGCAGCCAGACGGACCTCAGGATCTATCAGATTTTTCTGGACGAGGCCGCGAATTATTTCGGCGGGGCAAAGAGCCTGGAGGAAACCGCGGATGTGATTCAGGCAAGGGTGTCCATGTATGTGGCGGAGAAGATAAAATAGGGAGGAATGCCCCCGAAAAATGCATTCGGTGTCGAATCTTGTCCATAAACCACAGTGTAAAACAGAAAAAAAGTATTTTTATGAAAAAAATTCACAAAAAAGCCTGTTCTTTATTTTACTTTTGTTGTATAATTTACTTATGCTTTAAAAATCAGGAGGGTATAATATGGCAAAAGAAATGATAGCAATGCTTCTCGCCGGGGGCCAGGGTTCCCGTCTGTATGCTTTGACAGAGAAGCTTGCGAAACCGGCAGTTCCGTTCGGCGGAAAATATCGTATCATTGACTTCCCGCTGTCAAACTGTGTCAATTCCGACATTGACACGGTAGGCATTCTGACCCAGTATCAGCCTTTGGTGTTGAATGAATACATAGGAAACGGCCAGCCCTGGGATCTGGACCGTCTCTACGGAGGGGTGCATGTCCTGCCGCCTTATCAGAAGGCAAGCGGCTCGGACTGGTACAAGGGGACGGCAAATGCGATTTACCAGAATATCTCCTTTATTGAGCGCTATGACCCCCAGTATGTAATCATTCTCTCCGGAGACCAGATCTGCAAGCAGGATTACAGTGATTTCCTGAAATTCCACAAGGAGAAGAATGCGGAGTTCAGCGTGGCCGTTATGGAGGTTCCCTGGGAGGAGGCTTCCCGTTTCGGCCTGATGGTGGCAGATAAAGATGACAGGATTACGGAGTTCCAGGAGAAGCCCAAGAACCCCAAATCCAATCTGGCTTCCATGGGTATCTACATATTCAACTGGGATATTCTGCGCAAGTATCTGGAGGAGGACGAGGCGGATCCCAACTCCGAGAATGACTTCGGCAACAACATCATCCCCAACTTGCTGAAGGACAACCGCAGGATGTATGCGTACCACTTCAACGGCTACTGGAAGGATGTGGGAACCATATCTTCTCTCTGGGAGGCAAATATGGAGATTCTGGATCCGGAACACAGCGGGATTAACCTGTTTGACGAGGACTGGAAGATCTTCAGCCGCAACAGCGGTATGACAGGACACAAGATCAGCGCGGGGGCCGTGGTGGAGAATTCAATGATCACGGACGGCTGCCGCATTAAGGGCAGCGTAAAACATTCCATTCTCTTCTCCGGCGTCAGGGTGGAGAAGGGTGCCGTCATTGAGGACGCGGTTATCATGGGCGGCACGGTGATCAAGGCCGGCGCCACCGTGAAGCACTGCATCGTGGCGGAGAATGTGACCATCGGCGAGAATGCGGTGGTGGGTGCAATGCCTACGGAGACGGAAAACGGGGTGGCCACCGTGGGAGCGGGCGTGACCATCGGCGACAATGCCAAGATCGGTCCCAATGCCATGGTAAAAAATAATGTAGAAGGCGGTGGAGAAGAATGGTAAATTCAAATACAAGTGCACTGGGTGTTATTTTCCCAAACAGTTATGATGCGTTGGTTCCGGATCTGGTGAATGTGCGTTTGATGGCTTCCATTCCTTTTGCCAGCCGTTATCG
>CAJULV010000119.1 GCA_910587555.1 uncultured Acetatifactor sp. | reverse complement strand
AATTTATTCTGGAAAGGGCAAAGAGCATTAGCCCTGTCCCATAGAAAAAAACGACCTACCGCTGGCTCTTCGGAGCTGGCGTGGGTCGTTTTTTTGTCCTACGGACTATCCTCGCCCCGCATAGACACTGGATTTCAGGAATATCCGGTTAGGGAATCACCATGGAGCCTGGGGCACGCTTTACTTAGATAAAGTGAATAGACAAGATTGCCCCTTACAGAATAAATTACAGTGCCCTGCGACATGGTGATATTCGCGGTTTGCATTTTTGGGAGAAATGAGTTTCATTAAGAATGGCTTGAAACCTTGATAAACAGAGGGTTGAAGCTGGTGGTTGATTTCGGGATTTCCCAAAAGTACAATCCCAAACTTCCCCAAAACGATACCTTTTCATTTTTGGGGAGTGTTTTTGGGAAATGGGAAACATTCTTTTGGGACAGGATTCCTGTATTTTGTTGAACTGTTTCATCAATATTTGTGTGGAGTAGTCATAGGTGTCCATTGTTTCATACTTTCTGTATTCACATTCCAACGCCACCAAAAGCATTAAGTACACGTCATACCAGAGGGCCCTGCGTTTCTGGGTTTCAGTTAGATTTTTGATTCCATAGCCTCTTTGAAAATAGGTGTTATCCGAATATGTACGAAAGCCCACTTCCATGAGAGGATCACCCCAAAGGCTTCGCTCCCAGTCTATTATACCTGTTACTTTTCCGGAATGAACGAAGATATTTCCGTCCCAACAATCCCAATGTACCAGTTTTGGTTCTTGCACCTCATGGAAAATGGGCTCGTCTCTGTCAAGACAGAGCCACATCTGGTCGATTGGTATTTTGAGATCTACATGTCCCTGCCGTGCGTCATTTATCCCTGCCTCCATCATTTTGCGGAAAATCGGATACCATTCTGTTCCCTGAAATTCACTTTGCCCGGGATATCCGAATGCAGGGCAGGTTATATGGTTTATTTCTTTGTTTATCCGTCCTGTTTCAGCATAGATTTGATGAATCTGCTCTTGTGAGAGGCTGTTTTTTACGGAATGAAGGCTTTTTCCCTGTATTTTCTCCATGAAGAAATAAGGCGAATCACAAATGGTACAGCTATCGTCGTACCCCATGATTTTTGCTGCAGGTATTTCCCCGTTGCCAAGAACCAATCTCATGGCGTTTACTTCGCTGAACATGATGTTTTTTTCATAGGTCATAACACGCACTTTTGAGGACGGCGCAATTTTCAGAATCACCAATTGATCATTGCTCAAACAAATTTCATAGGCCATATTAAAATAGCCCTCTGTCAGTTCATGAAAGCGCACCAGTTTATGCGGTGCAAAAAATTTGTCCACCATCTTTGATATGGTATCTTTGCTTTGTTTGTTTTTAGTCAGGCTTTCCATCTGAGTGCCCCTTTCTGTTTTTTGTTCATTATGCCATAAGAGTATCATTTTGGCTATAGGAATATGCAGACACCTTGCGCAAGCACCTGTGAACATGTGAATAGTAGTGACGGCCGGCTGACTGCAAAGCCGCGGTCAGTAAGGAAAAATGATATTATTTTGGCAATCAGTGTTGACATCGGCGGTAAAATTGGCGAAAATACTGTATAGATCAGTGTTGGATATCCCAAGGAAAATGCTGAATCAGGTAGAAGAAAAGAAAGAAGAGAAGTGAGAGGCGTCATGAAGCTTTTGATAACAGGCACTGCAATCAACCTGCTGTTCAATCTGCTGCTTTTTGCGTTGGGAAAAAAGCTTTACAGCCAAGCCGTGAATCTGGGATGGCAGCAGGCCGATTTTCAGGCGGAGCAGATTCAGGTTCAGGGACGCCGCCGCAGGAGAACAATGCCGTATCTCTATGGCGTAAGGATTTGCTTTCGGGGAGGCTGTTATTTTTTCCGGGTGACAAAGGAGGAGTATGAGGCGCTTCTTGGGAGGCAGCGGAGGTTGTTCTATGTAAGGGAATTTCCTAACAGGCTGTTGAATCCGGATTTTGAGAAATATGAATTTTCCCTTCAGGAGACGGATTGGAGCAGGGGAGATAACAGAAGATGCCGGAAGGGTTTTCTGACAGTATTTCTGTCACTGGAAGTCATTTTATCCTTGATTGCAGCAGGGATCTGAATAGGGGAAGTGAGGGAGATTTCGATTGAGGAGAGGGAGCAGGCGGAAAATCCTGGGGAAGAAAAAGGCGGAAGCCGGAAATAGGAGGGGAATCCATATGAAAAAGGGGATACAGGGGTGTATGGCCTTATTTGTGCTGTCTGCAATTCTGGGAGGCTGCGGACGCAAAGAGGAAGTGGTGTTATATACGGCTGTGGAGCAGGTATATTGTGAGGAATTGTTCCGCCAGTTCGAAGAAGAGACAGGGATCTCGGTTCGGGCTGTCTATGACACGGAGGCCAACAAGACAACGGGCCTGGTGAACCGCATTATCTCCGAGGCGGACAGACCGGTCTGCGATGTTTTCTGGAACAATGAGTTTATACAGACCATTGACCTGCAGGAGCGTGGGCTGCTGGAGTGCTATGTGCCTGCGGGGACGGAGGATATTCCGGAGGCATATAAGGATCCGGAGGGATATTGGACTGCTTTTGGAGGCAGGGCCAGAGTGATGCTGGTGAATACGGAATTGACGCCGGAAGAGGACTATCCGGACAGTGTGTACGATTTTGTGAACGGAAGTTTTGCAGGGGAAGATCTGGCACTTGCCTATCCGATGTTCGGGACCACCAGAACCCATGCTGCTGCCATGTATGCGGAGCTGGGGGAAGAGCAGGCACGGGAATTTTTCCAGCAGATTGCGGACAGGGGTGTTCAGATTGTGGATGGCAATTCTGTGACCAAGGATATGGCGGCAGCAGGACAGGTGCTGGTGGGGTATACGGACACGGATGATGCCAAAGATGCCATTCAGGACGGCGCTCCGGTTATCATGATATTTCCGGATCAGGGTGAGGATGGCATGGGGACGCTGATCACACCTTCCACAGCAGCGTTGATCAAGGGAGCGCCCAATGGTGAAAATGCCAGAAAGCTTCTGGATTTTCTGGCAGATGCCCGGACGGAGCAGTTTCTGATAGAGAAAGGATTCTTTGACGTGTCGGTGCGGGAAAAGCAGGGAGAATTTCAGGTAAAGGGGATGGCACTGAACCTGAGGGATATTTATCTGATGTTGGAGACTTCTGCAAAGGATATGGAGGAGATATTTTTAGATGCCCGTTAGAAAGATCTGCAGGTCCGCAGTGCTTCAGAAGACTGCGGTTCTGCTTTATTTCGGATTGCTGCTGCTGCCGCTGACCGGTTTTATCCGGAAGGAAGCTTACTGGGGACAGATACCGGGCGCAGCCAGGCGGCTGAAACTGGCAGGGAATACCTTCCTGCTAGCATCTCTGGCGGCATTGGGATGTATGGCTGTGGGATTGGCTGCCGCCGCCTGGCTCCACAACGGTCCGCTGCGCAGGACACGGCTGCGGTGGTTTTTTCTGCTTCTGGCACCGGTCCCCTATTATGTCTACGCATTGACTTGGATGTATTTGGTTCGCCTGCTCGGCAGGATTGACCGCAGTCTGATGAGAAGCCTGTCAGGGGGCCTCCTGCCCTGTGTCTTTGTGAATATTCTGTCTTTTCTGCCCCTTGCGGTGGGTGTGATTCTGGTGGCAATGGAATACCATGACCGGAAGGCGGAGGAGATGGGCAGCATCTATGGGGGAGGGAACCGGGTGTTTTTCTGCATTGTGCTTCCGGCTGTCTTTCCGGCAGTGATGGCTGCAGGAGCATTGGTCTTTGTTTTGTCGGCTGCGGATTTTTCCGTACCGTCCCTTTTTCAGTATCAGACCTATACGCTGGAGATCTTTTCGGAGTACAGCA
>CAJULV010000118.1 GCA_910587555.1 uncultured Acetatifactor sp. | reverse complement strand
TTATGAGGAAAAAATATAGCGTTGTCACGCCGTAGGAATATTAAGCGCTTACGATCTGTGCGCCTAATTTTGTGGTATAGCTATAAAATCCAACCGCACAGGTGGAAAATATTTGAAAATAGTGCAGAGTATTAAGTTCCTCTGCTTGACAATAATAGTTGCCCTAATATATAATAGAATACAGAAAGGCAACTAAAAGTCTGAATTTATATTATCACATACTGGAAATCAGCACAAGAGAACAGAGGAAGAAAGCGTTGCCGGTATCTTCTTTTTATTATGGGACAGTAAAGTACAACAGTGTATTTGGGAGGTGAACGGAAAATGGTATATGGATGTTTTATGGATTGGGAAGCAAAGACGGAGAAGATATGCTCCCTTGGAGATAGCGCAGACGGCGGGAGAAGCATGGGCAACATGGAGTTCCCGGAAAGCAAGGGGCGAGAGGTTTTGGAGGGCAGTCACACTGAGAAGCAGCTGGATCATAAAGCTAAAATCCAGGATGATGAGGATGACGAATTGGAAGTGTTGGAGGCGGCGCCCCTTTACACATCGCTCTGTGACATAATGGGGCTGGATCTTTATAAAACAATGGTGGAGATCGGGAATTCGGAAAGACCTGAGGAAACGGCAGCGCAGTACTCTTATCTGTTCAGGGATGCAGAATTTCATGATGCGTACCAATCCCTGTCTGGAAGTGGCTGTGTAGAAAATGGCGGGAGGAATTTTACAGAACTGCGAAGACTTTTCGACTGGCTCCATTACCTCAAGGCATGGTTCGTGGGGATGCAGGAGGACGGAAGGCTCCGGGCTCCGGAGAAGTTCAGAAGCTATGCGGAACACATGCTGGGTACTCCCATCCCTGTCCTGCAGCCGTTGGAAGATGACCCGGCGGACTTCCGGCAGAAATTAAACCCGATAGAGCCGGATTACAGGGCAATCACGGATGCGTTCCTGGAGTCGGTGGATGCCGGAAGCGGGGAGGATATCTTTTTCGCAGGCAGCTTCCGGGAGGTGATGGTGATGGAAGCTTACCAGCTGCTCGGGCACGGCGAGACGGTGGCAGTCTGTAAGAACTGCGGGAAACCGTTTGTCGCCTTTAAACGCTCTGACACACTTTACTGCAGTCGCCCGGCTCCCCAGGACGGGAGGAAAAGCTGCGGCGAGTACGGCGCATACTATATCCGCCTGGAAAAGGTACGGCATGATGAGGCGACGCATATTTACAAACAGGTCTATAACTGTCTCCAGAACCGCTACCGGCGCACGAAGACTCCGGAGAGCCCGGAGGGAAATTCCCGGCTGAAGGCGGAGACAGAAGAATTCCTGGGGGCATGCAGGGCATGGAAACAAAGAATTAAGTCAGGGGATGCGGCGGAGACGGATTACATCATCTGGCTGCATAAGAGAAAGGGGGAAATCAGCAATGGCGAACATCCAGGCGAGACGGAATAAGGACGGTGTGGTTGTTTCCTACAGCATCCGTGTACACAAGGGGCGGGATCCGATGACAGGAAAGCAGCTTAAGCCCTATACCGCGACATGGAAGGTGCCGGAGGGCTGGGGCGAGAAAAAGGCGGAGAAAGAGGCCCTGAAGCAGGCGGCAATCTTCGAGAAGCAGTGCAGGGACGGGCTTTCCCTGGACAACCACCAGACCTTTGCGGCATATGCGGAGTATGTGCTGAAGCAGAAGGAGCGTACAGGGGTGAAGCGGTCAACGCTGGCCCGGTACAGGGTTGATCTGGAGCGTATTCTTCCGGCCATAGGACACATGAAACTGGCGGATACCATACGCTGGTATCCACAATCCTGGCCCAGGCGGAGAAGGAGATGCTGATCCCCTATAATCCGGCGACCAAAGCCACGCCGCCAAAGGCGGATGACCATGATCCCAACTATTTCCAGTCGGCAGAGATTGCCCGGATATGGGAGGCTCTGGAAAATGAGCCAATCAAATGGAAGACGATGGTGCATCTATTTTTGGTGACAGGATGCCGCCGGGGTGAAGTGCTTGGCCTGAAATGGAGCAAGGTTGACTGGGAGAATAAGCAGATTTACATAGACTGCAATCTGCTTTACCGCAAGGAGCTGGGGATTTATGAGGACACACCGAAGACGAAGGGCTCCGTCCGGTATATCAGGCTGCCGGATCAGACCATGGAGCTGTTGGCGGAATATCGCAAGTGGTACAGGGAAGAGAAATTCAGGTGGGGCGATAAGTGGGAGGACAATGATTATCTGTTTCCGAGAGAGAACGGAGCGCCCATGTTCCCCGGATACGTCTGCAACTGGTTGACAGAGTTCAGCAAACGTCACGGTCTGCCCCATATCAACCCGCACGCATTCCGGCATACGCAAGCCAGCTTGTTATTCTTTAACGGAATCGACAGCGTGAGCATCAGCCACCGCCTCGGTCATGCCCATGTGTCTACCACCACGGATATATACAGCCATGTAATTAAGGAGGCGGAGGAACGTATCAGCGACTGTGTGGCGGATGTGATTTTGAAACCGGCGAAGGCGAAGCTGAGGGTAGTGGGAGATTAGGAAAAAGCAATGAATCAAAAATGGGATGCGTTTCCAATTAGGCACGCATCCCATTCCTTTTTACCAATATTGCTTTACCAATTCGCTGGATTCATTTTCAGTCAGCTGAAATCTTTCCGCGATCCGCTTTATTGTCTCTACTAAAGAGATACCTAAATCTTTATATGTCTCCACCGCACCCTCGATCTTGCTTTCTTCTCGCATTTGTTGAATAGCCAAACACATGTTCACATCTCCTTTCCCTTCGGGATATTTTACTTGGATCCCGTGACAATATTTATTACTTCCGCTGCCTGCCGCTCTATGCTTTGAAATTTTATGTTTTCTTTTACAATTTTATCCAGTGTTTGCTTGTCTTTGGAATATTTGATGTATAGCATTACTTCCCGCAGATTAGAGTGAAATTCATTGATTTCCTCATCTGACATTTCCCTTGGGGCAATCAGGTTCACATGGTAGTCCGGTGCATGAGCAAGAATAACGCTGTCAGTAATGGAATACATTTCCTTCAGGGAGAGCGGCGCATCCCAACTGTCCGAGCCAAAATATATCACAAGGGTAATCACAGGGATGAGGCGGTCTGTCTTCCAGAAGCCGCTTAGGAATTCACCGTCGGTTGGTTCTTCTTTTTCTTGTATACTATCTGGACGTTCTAATTTCGATTCCTTCATGGCCTGTCTGTGAGCGTTGGCCGCTTCGCTGACTTGGTGGGATAGCTGAAGAAAATCGTAAACACCATTCTTGACTGGAAGGGCATAATGGATTTCTGCCTGGTTCTCGATTCCTACCACACAGTATGCCGTTCTGCCGTCCGTCATGGCATACAGAAGCTTCAGCACATCCCGGTATTTTTGCTCCGGCACACCGGCACCACTGGCTCCGTAAGGAATCACAATCTCTGTGGTATCCAGTTCCGTCAGCCGGGCAGGGTCAATCTTCTGATCCCCATGGTATAAAAATTGGTTGAATGCGTCGGCAAAGACGATTGGATTCTCCATATATTCCTTTGTTACAGTATCTATCTTTCCCATGATGAAAATTCCTTTCTTCAATGGAAAGATTCTTCCCATTGGGAGGGTTCTTTCCCATTAATAACAGTATACGCTGAAAAAGAACTTTTCTCAATAGCATTTTAAAATCTTTAAGGTTCTCTATCTGCTTAATGATTTCAGGGCGGGCAAGATTTGAAATTCAAGTATGCTGAACTTCCGGTATCTTCTGGTTTTTATCCGTATTTTCAGCCAGATTTCTGTAAACGAGTTGAATTATAGTTGAATTATTTGCCCTTATTCCCTCTTATTTTGATCTCTCAAACAAGCCCCAAACACTGAATTTACAGCATTCTCCGCAAAACCCTCACCTTGTGCAGTACCCAATATGGGGGCGCGTGACCATAAACAGGGAAACACACAAATCTACGCGTCTTTACATAGACGAATTCCACCTCCTGTTGAAGGAGGAGCAGACCGCCGCCTATTCGGTAGAGATCTGGAAGCGCTTCCGGAAATGGGGCGGTATCCCCACAGGCATCACCCAGAATTCCAAAGACCTGCTGGCCAGCCGGGAGATTGAGAACATTTTTGGTGCGACACGTTGACACACAACCACCATCCTATGAAGCCAAAACTTCATGGGCA
>CAJULV010000117.1 GCA_910587555.1 uncultured Acetatifactor sp. | reverse complement strand
TGTTGTTTTCCAGATTAAAAGAGCAGCCAATCTTCAGATTATTTTAGCACCATATAAAATTGATGTAGTTCTCCAGCCACATTATCCGGAAACGCTTCTGCACATTACCAGAACGAAAATACTCCCATGCAAATTAATTGCGCAGGAGTATTCTGTATCATCTTATGAAAATGGCAGTTCCTCTTCTTCTATCTGGCAAGCATGAGCTTTATATTTATATCGTAGATATTCATACAAGAGCCCTTTCTCTTTTAAGAAACCCATGAGGGCCAGGATCTCACATCCCAGGAAACTCTGGGCATCCCGGAGGAACTTTCTGGTTTCTTCCAGGGAGCCTTGCTCCGTCTTTCTGTCCGTATAGAAATCAAACCGTTCCTTGTCAGACACTTCCACTGCCGGAGTCTCTGTGACCGTGACCCACCGCGCACTGCGGTGCCATTCAATAAAGTCAAAAGGAGTGCCATCCTCATGAATGATCTGTTCCGGATTTGTGAAGGGGCTGTTGCCGGCCTCCACCCAGGAATACAGTTCTCCCTGTTCCAGCCAGTCAAGTGTTTCAGCATAGATTTTTTCGACGGCCTTAAGCTCCCGCTGTAAGCGATGTCTTTTTTTCTTCATAATGCTGCACCCCCTATCCCAGCTCGCAGTCGTTGATAGCCTGCATGGCTGCGTCCGCATCTACCAGATCCCGCCTTTTTGCCTCTGCACACAGAAGGCTCTGGCTGCAGAGACGGTTTACCATGCGGGGTGTCCCATCCGAGGCGTTCAGGATCGCTTCGACAGCAGCATCCTCAAAAACAGTATGGCTGCATCCAGCGCCATGAAGCTTTGTCCGGATATATTCCCGCCCTTCCTCTTTCGTCATGCCCTCCATGTGGAAGTTCATCACCAGCCGCTGGCGCAGGGGTTCGTGGACGGACAGGCGCAGGGTGTTGTTCAGCTGGCCAAGGCCGCACAGGAGGATCACGGCACGGTCCTTTGAATCCATCTCAAAGTTGAAGAGGAGCTTTAAATCGTTCAGGATGCCGTTGCTGACATAGTTGGCCTCATCAATGATGATGACAGGCGTCTTCTTCTTTTCCAGGGACAGCCGCTTTATCTCCTCCTGGATGGAGCGGAAGTTATCGGGCTTGCGGAAGGAGGGCTGCCCTCCCAGGGCCTCGGTGAGGCTGCGGTAAAAATCCGTCACGGTGAGGGTGGAGAGGCAGGAATAGACCACCTTGTAAAGGGAAGGATTCAGGGAGGCGGCCCATCCCCTCAAAGCCGTGGTTTTGCCGCGGCCGGGTCCTCCCGTGAGCAGGCCGAAGCCTTTTGTTTTTTCCAGGTAAGAGAGGCGGAAAAGGACCTCCCGGTACTGTGCTGTCTCTACCAGGACCTCTTTGGAATTCTTGAGGAAAGGATTATATTCCATTCCGAAACGGGAAACGTCCATCATTGCTCACCCCTTTCGGAAAGCAGGAGTTTCTCCCGCTTCACAGAGGCGTTCTCCTGCTTGTTCAGGAGCCGCACCGGGATCAGCCCCCCGTCTGGCTGTGCTACGTATACTTCTTCCATATCCGGTGAGCAGCGCAGTCTTATTCTCTGTCTGGCAAAACGCATATCCACTTCATACTCCACATTTCCGATGGAGACCACGCTGTCGGCGGACACCCTGCGGGAAAACTCCAGGAGGAAGTCTGTCCTTAGTTTTTCTTCCGAAAGGCGGCGTACCATCCCCGGCTCACAGAAGAAGCGTTCCTGGGGGGATTTCCCTTTGAGGGAGGAGTGGGGGGAAAGATTGTAGGAGCGGACGTAGGCCAGGAGACTGCCGCCCAGGGCATCCAGGGAAGGGAAGTCCCGCATGTCAAGGGAAGCCATCCACTGATCCTTCATGGTCCTGAACCACCGCTCTACTTTGGCTTTCGCCGTCGGAGTGTAGGGTTTACAGTAGTTGATGGTGGTGCCGATACGTGCTGCCAGCAGTTCCATCTGTTTGTTCTTATAAGCGCTGCCATTATCGAAATTGAACATCCGCGGGACACCGTACTTTGCCACAGCTCCCTTCATGACGGACATCAGGTTTGCAAAGGTATCCTCAAAGAATACGCCCGCCCCGGTGACGAGTCGGCTGGAGTCGTCGATCAGGGCGATCACATATACCCTGCGCTTCCTGCCGTCCGGTGTTTTCAGATATGGACCGACGCTGGAGTCCCCGCACCAGACTTCATTGATGTGTGGACGTTCATACCGGCGTATGTCCTGCATGGGCAAAGCCTCCGCTTCCAGGGCGAGGCTGTTCACGTACCGGTTCACGGTAGATTCCGAGACCTCCCCGTTTTTTATACTGCCATCCTCCTTAAGCTGCCGGAAGATGGCGGCGGCACTCATACGGGGGTAGCGGCCTTTCAGGTATGCGATCCGCTCTCTCAGGTCATCGTCCAGCTTCCTGGGTTTTCCGCAGTCGCTGCGTCCGGAAGGCATCAGGGCATCGAATCCCCCTTTCCTGTAGTTGAAATACCATTTATACAGAGTTTTGGGCGCATAATTTTTCACTTCCCCGTCCGGATGTACGAACCCCTTGCGGGATGCCTCATTCAGATAGTCTGTCAGGTTTTTATATCCTTCCGGCAGACCTGGGATGAGCGGTGCGATGGCCGAGTAACGCATCAGGGCGATAGCATGTCTGTATTCCTGTTCCATTTGTATAAAACCTCCTTTAGTTTTTTCCTCATAATAAAAGAGGCAGGCAGGGAAGTCACCCAAAGTTATGTAGGTGGAACAAAAAGGATATTTCTGGTATTTTTTATCTGCATGAACTGGCGGCCGAAGAGGCGCAGGCAGGGCTGTGTCAGGGCATGTGCGGGGGAAAGTTCCAGACGCTCGCTCAGCAGGCGCTGGCGCCAGAAACGGATGTAGAGGGAGAGGATGTAGAAAACCTGGCTGGGAGAAAGCTCCGGGTCTGCTTCCATCACCTCCATGCCCCTGCCTCCGTTCTCAAAGGAAGCTGCAATAGCGGCATGTTCGGCCAGGGGAACCTGGGAGTAAGGGACGATGCCGGAGGGGAGCAGGGCATGGGTGGTACAGCAGATGTCACACTGCACCCGGCGGATCAATAGAGGGATCTTTCCAAGTGCTGTTTTGATGGAACGGGTATATTGTCCGTGTCCCACAAGGCAGCCGGAGCAGCCGCAGGTGCACTCCAGCTGACATATCTGGATGGAATCCATGGCATTATCATAAAACTTTTGTGAAATTTCGTTGCATTCTTCAGTGATTATTGTTATCATAACTTTGTCTATGGCGGATATATCCGCCGTGGTATGGTGAGGGCTGGAACACAAACTTTGGACGGTTGGGGTTCCAGCCTTTTTTCGTGTATCAAAAGGAATGATAACATAGAAGATACAGAGATAAAATAATCTGACGGAAAATGCGTCAGATTGAGGCATCCTGTATCTTATTTAATTTGAAGAAAAAGAAGGGATTTTGGTTCAGATAAACTAACGAATAACACCCTCACAGAGATCGGGATACTGTTCTTAAATATCCTCACCCTATCTTTGTAATTTTCAGCCAACATAGAGCTGATATCCTTCGCATAATTCGTCCGGTTATCCACCATTGTCAGCAATATTCCATCTATTGTAAGTTTAGGATTGATCTGCCGTTTTACTCTTCCGATCGTTTTAATGAGTTGCTCCAGTCCTTTTACCGGCAGATACGCCGCCTGCACTGGTATCAGAATGCTGTCCGCACAGGCAAAGACATTGATCGTTATCATACCGAGAGAGGGCATGCAGTCGATCAGAATATAATCATATTTGTCCTTTATCTGCTCTATGTAGGAACGCAACACAAGTTCCCTGCTCATCACGTTTACCAGTGAGACTTCCAGACCTGATAATTCAATATTTCCCGGCATAAGTTCAATCCCCTCATCATGCTTCAAAATGCCGTAATCCAGTTCTATTTCCTCATCATTGATAATGCTGCTCATTACTGTCGCAAGCGTCTCCTCCAACTTGTCCGGCTCTCTGAATCCTAAACTTGCCGTAAGGCTTCCCTGTGCATCGGCATCAATCAGTAATACTCTTTTTCCCTGTTTTGCTAAACCGATTCCCAAATTGCTCGTAGTAGTGGTCTTGCCGACGCCACCTTTCTGGTTTGCGATTGCTATCACTTTGCACATGATAATACCCTCCTTTGTTTTTTACTGATTATTTTTTACGCTACTTTTCCTTACTTCCACATAAGCTCTGTAATATCTTTTTGTCCCTTTATTCGGGAACAACTCGGAAAACTCCATCACTTCAATTTTAGGATTCCTCTGTAAAATCTTCCCGAACCACTTAATATCGTTCTTT
>CAJULV010000116.1 GCA_910587555.1 uncultured Acetatifactor sp. | reverse complement strand
ATTTAAAATAGAACCAGTACCTAAACCAATTCTTACAAAAATTATTCCGGTAAAACAGCCGGTACTCCCGAACCAACCTCATATCGTTCTGCCCTTGCCTCTTCCAATTCTTTTTCCAGATTGAAATCTTTGGGTAAATACTGCCCGATTTCTCTCCTTGCCGCCTCCAGCCTGCGAAAGGCCAAAACACTGTCTTGCAATATCATCACATTGCCCCCTTAACAACCCTAAAACCATAATTATACTACATAACGCCAGAATTTATCGTACTGCACTGGTTAAACGTATATAGCTGGCGTTATGTAGCCAGGTTACTCGGAAATTTTAACTGTTAAGCAGTATATATTATAGTTTTATTATATAGTATTGACCCATATGATGTCAATCTAAGCAACATTTCCGCCTCTGATATAAGTATGAAGTTTTCAAGGTACACCGACACCTGCTTGCCATGCCCTCATTATAAACAGCCATGGACTTTTTCCATCTGCTTACTTGCCCTGCATATAACTTAATAAGATATATATACCACAACCATTCCCAAAACCCCCATTCTATCTGCTAACTAAATATGACACAGAAACCAGACAAACGGCTCAACTTGCCCTACCAGCAGACATAAGACAGCCGACAAAAGTTCTCTCTTGACACTCTCCACCACCAATGCTACAATATCCTTGTAAAAGGTGTCACCCATATATCAACGGTTCGCCTTTATCATTAGTTAGGTATCAAAAAAGCAACTTAAACTTGGGCGTCGCGGTTGCTTTTTTGATGTTTATCTTTTGTCTTCTGCCGCACATCAGCCACTTTTGTAATCACATTTACAACCGCGGAGATAATGCTGACAATCTTCAAGACAGTATCTAACACCAATTATATATCCTTCCGTCTTATTTTCCACTATGTACCACCTCCCAGATACAGGAAGTTCTCAAAATGTACTCATTTTGGCGAAAGGCGAACCGCTAACCATTTAGGCAACACCTTAAGCTGATCTCCCAGCCTGCATACATCTTATCACATTTCCCAATACACTTCAATCTCAAATTTCAATGCACGGTATATCAGCAATTCCGGCAGACGACATCCGCCACCCTCCCCGCGGCATTCCCATCCTCAACCATCCCGGTTTCCCGAAATAACGTTTCCAGCTCATCCAGATACACCGCCTCCTGAAATCCTACAATCTTTTCCTCCAGCTCCTCGTCATCCAACGCCAGCGGGAACGGCATCTTCCTCAAATCCCACAGCAGCCTCCCCCGCTCCGACTCATACTCCCCATAATCATCCGCATACAGGAACACCGGTATCTTCATCACGGCCGCATCGAAGGCCGCGCTGGAATAATCCGTCATAAAGGCATCGCATCCGGCCAATATCTCATACATATCGTCCACACGGCTCACATCCACGATTCTTTTCTTCCTGCCATCGGAATGCCTTTCCTCTGTCCCGCCGTCTTCCGCTCCCCTGTCCATGTTCCGGGCCACCAGCTGCGGGTGCAGCCGTAAGAACAGATACCATGTCCCGCCAAACCTTTTCTCCAATGCCGCCAGCAGCCGCCCGAAATCCGGGAACCCCTGGTTTACCGCGATTGCCCTGTCCGTCCCCTGGCTTCCCCCTCGGAACGTGGGCGCATACATGAGTATCTTCGCGTCCTTTTCCAGATAATAGGCTTCCCTTACTTTCTTCCTTGCCACAGTCCTGTCATTGACCAGGATGTCGCACCGCGGCGAACCTGTCCGTAGTACCGGCCCGTTATAAATCATCCCTGTGGGAAGCGTGTCATCGTACCACTTTGAGTTGGACAGCACATAATCTATCATGTCCGAATCGTGCTTGCTGACCAGATACGCAATCCTGGAAAAGGATTTTCCCCTGTCCAGGCAGGTGGGCTTGAACCCCAGCTTCGCATGCCAGGTCTGAATGTAAATCTGCCCTCTGCGCTTCCTGGCCTCCAGCTGCTTTCTGCTGTTGTCTATCCAAAAATGCGCCGTGGACAGCTGATATGCCCTGTTCCACAAGGTGTTGCGGACAACCTTTATCTCCTCCGGAAACCCCTTCGCCACATCGTTCACCAGCCATACCAGCTCATACCCCTCATTCCGGCGGATAAACTCTTCCGCGATATATTTCGGGTTGCAGGTATAACCCGTGGTTCCCTCGATACAGCAGAAAACGATTTTCTTCCGGCGAATGGGAAAGATCCTGCAGAGATAAAAAGGGATGCTCTGGACTCTCGCCTTCCATATTCTTTTTTGAATGTACCGCTCTTCCTCGTTTATCCCTGCCCCCGCCTTTCCTCTTCCTCAACTTCCTCAGCTCCCGCTCCTCTGCTGAAAAGATGCCAGCGTATACCGGAACGCGTCCTCCAGCCCCACCTGCGGATGCCAACCGATGCCCATGATCCTGTCCACGTTCATGATGCCCAGCTTAAAAGGCAGATACTGCAGCTTCTGCTCCTCCTGGTTGGCATACCGCACCTTCACCCTGCCCCTGGCATCCAGCCCGGCAATCAGTTCCGCCAAATCCCGGATGCTGATCAGATTATCCAAATTCGCAATATTGTAATAATGTTCTCTTCCTTTCGTAAATGCCAGCAGCATCCCGCCGATGGCATCCGCCACATAAGTGTAGGTGCGCACCGCGCTGCCGTCCGACTGCAGCACGATGTCCTCCCCCTTTATCACATTCCGGAGGAACTCCGAAAACGCCCGCCCGTCCTCCAGGGATATCCCCGGGCCGAATGTATGGCAGAGCCGGACTCCCACATAGGGGATGCCGTACTGCGCCTCATAAGACGCCAACATAGTCTCGCACATACGCTTTGCCTCCGGATAACAGGCTCTGGCTCCGTCACAGTGGAGAGCCCCCATGTCATCCTCCCGAATCCCTTCTTCCCGCTTCCACTCACCGTATATTTCGACGGTAGATACATAAAGAACCTTCTCACTTTTCTTCTCTTTGGCAAGCTCCAGCACGTTCCGCGTCCCCTGTAGATGCCCCCAGAGGGTGTCCACCGGCTCATTGGTAAAGTCCATGGGGCTGGCCGCCCCTGCCGTGTGGAAAATGTAATGCACAGCTCCGTCCCATCTGATCGGTCCCGTAATGTCCTGTACCAGTGTATGGACATTGGGCAGTTTTAAGGATTCACCGAACACTCTCTCCAGCTTCTTCCCATTTCTTGCCAGCGCGATGATCGTGACATTAAGGTTCCAGTCAATATCGGCTTTACTGACAGCCTCTACAAGATACATTCCAAGCCTTCCGGTAGCTCCCGTGACCAGAACCGTCTTATTTCTGAACCTCTCCCAGTCTATGGGATTATTCATTATGATATCTATATCCCTCTGTTCCACCATGGTCTCACTCCTCACGTCGCATCCCGCAGATTTTGCTTTCCAATCGAATCCGGCAATATCGCCTGTCTCTTTCACAGGCCGAACACGAATTTGTTTTCCTCCAGCTCCAGCATGGCCTTTAAAAAGTAATAATCTTCCGGCGTGGTGATTTTCAGGTTCACGCCCTGTTCTTTCACCAAATGAACCTCGCCCCCCGCCCGGGCGTACACCATGGCCGCATCCAGCAGGGGGACAGAGCCTTTCTCCGACAGTTCTGTCTTCTCATATGCGTCCAGGATCCTGCCCAGCCGGAACGTCTGGGGCGACGTCATGGAATAGGTATCTTCCCTTTTTTTAAAATCATCCATGCCGGCATCTTCCGCATCCGTTATCACCACAGTCTCCGTCACCGGGTGCACCGTGACGGCACAGCCATGCTGCCGGGCAATGCGTATGTTCTCATGAAGGATGGACAAATCCACCAGCGGCCTTACGCCGTCATGTATCACTACGATATCATCCTCTTTCCCGCCCTCTTCCACCACTGTTTCCAGCCCTTTCTGTAAGCTGCTCTGCCTGTCGCTGCCCCCAACGATTACCTTGCCCGCCTTGCTGATGCGGTACAGCGCGATAAGGCTGTTCATGTGCTCCACGTAGCTTCCATGGCAGACGACGATTATGCTGTCGATTTCCCTGCACTCTTCAAATTTTTCCAGTGTATAGACAATAATGGGCTTGCCCATCAGTTTCAGAAACTGCTTGGGCAGTCCGCTGTTGCGCATACGCTGGCCTACCCCGGCGGCAAGTATGATTGCATAATTCACTGTATCCGTCTCCGTTCTGCCTTTGTTATGTACCCGTCCTTAACCGGCTCATTCTTATATAATAATATATATATACCTTAAAATCCACTTATAAAAAAACCCATCATCGCACAAGCAACAATAGGTTCCGACACTTCCTTGCTTCCATGCAATCCGTTCCTTGCTTCCCTGCCCCAATATTCATTGAAACGCTCATTCCTTCCACAGGACAATACCGCACTATCCTAATCCCTATATCGGCCTTTTGTCCCAAATCCTTTACCTCTGCCAAACTGGAATTTTCTTCCGAATTTCTTCCTCAG
>CAJULV010000115.1 GCA_910587555.1 uncultured Acetatifactor sp. | reverse complement strand
TTAATCAAGTTGTCTGGGGTTCGAATCCCCAATGTCTCATGAGGCTAAAACACCCGGAAAGCCAGATTTTATGCGGCTTTCCGGGTGTTTTGTTTATGGCCTTCCAAACCGACATCATAAAGAAAAACTGTATGATTGGGAAGTCAGCCTGCTACCGGAGTAATACCGGATTCACCTGCCGCATCGGCAGCCCGTGACCAAAAATCCCCACAGGAAAAGCACGCTCAAAGATACCTGTCCTTATCTTCGAGTGTGCTTTCTGCTTGATTCTACTTCTTATTCTTTTTCTTTACAGCCACAATGCCGCCTACAACAGCCCCAAGGGCCACCACCACAACGGCAATTATGGGCGCAATGTTCTTTCCGGAAGCTTCCTTTTCTGTATCCGCAGCTTCCTGGCCTGCGCCGGACTCTGTGCTTTCATCCGAAGCCGTGTCTGTATCCGAACTTTCGTTCTGTTCGTCCCGGCTTACCGCCTCCCCGGTACCTTTTACCAGTACCAGTGCCGAGATGGGTTCTACGCTTGCCTTACCGTCTGCGATGGTGGCAAGAACCTCTGTTCCCGCTTTCTCATGGTTCACATATACATCCCAGACACCCTCCGGCAGTTCCACCTCTTCCACTTGTTCGTTGGGATTAAAGATGACGAAAAGCCCGTCGGAAGTCTCTCCGTTCACACCCCCGTTGATCTCGAATGCCGTCACGTTGGCAGGCAGTCCCTCCACCGCTTTGACGTTCTGCTCCACATCCTGGGCATTGGTGAGCCGCAGGGCAGCATGTTCCTTGCGGAAGGCAATCAGCCCTTTATAGTACGCATAGACATTCTGATATTCCTCTTCCTCCAATGTAGACCATTTCAGGCTGTTGACGGAGTCGGGGGATTTATAGCTGTTCTCGTCAAAGGTACCGCCGCTGATCTTGGTCCGCAGCATCTCCTCTCCTGCCTGCAGGAAGGGAATCCCCTGGGAGGTAAAATAAATGGCCGCGGAAAGGTTATTCATCCGTACCTTCTCTGCCCTGGACGAATTCATGGCCCCCCTGCTGATGCGGTCTATCAGGGTCAGATTGTCATGGCAGGATGCATAGTTGATGGACTGCGCAGGCGTGGTACACCAGTCTGTCAGCCCCATAAAGCACTGGCGTATGGTATCCTCCAGTCCCTCCGCCCCTGATACATATCCGGGGGAGCTGTCAAATACGCTTCCCTTGATGGCGTCCCGGATGGTGTCGCTGAAGTAGGCAAAGCCGGGGGTCTGGGTGGAATTTACCTGTGTGGCCATGGTATAGCCTTCCTTGGTTACCGCAGTATCCATGGTCCAGCCTTCCCCGTAAAAGATGACATCCGGGTGATCTTTATGAACTTCCGCCACCAGTTCGTTGATGGTTTCCGTGTCAAGAAGTCCCACCAGGTCAAAACGGAAGCCGTCAATGTGGTACTCTTCCGTCCAGTATTTCACGGAATCCACAATATACTTCCGCACCATGGCCCGCTCTGAAGCCGTATCGTTTCCGCAGCCGGAACCGTTGGAATAAGCCCCTGATTCGTCAATACGGGAAAAATATCCGGGCACAATCACATTAAAGCAGAAATCCCCTGCGCTCTGTACATGGTTATACACCACATCCATGACCACGCTGATGCCGTTGTCATGAAGGGATTTTACCATCTGCTTCATTTCCTTTACCCTGACTTCCCCATTATAGGGATCCGTGGAGTAGGAGCCTTCCGGCACATTATAGTTCACCGGATCATAACCCCAGTTAAACTGCGCTTTGTCAAGCATGGTCTCATCCACCGAGCCATAGTCGTAAGAAGGCAGCAGATGCAGATGGGTGATCCCCAAATCCTTCATATGGTCAAGCCCCGTAGGCACGCCCCCCGGGGTTTTGGTTCCCGTCTCTGTCAGTCCAAGGAATTTCCCCACGTTCTGAATCCCCGAGCTGTCATCGGAGGACAGATCCCTCACATGCAGCTCATAGATCACGGCATCATTATAGGTCAGTTCCTCATTGGGATTCTTATCCGCATCCCATCCCTCCGGATTGGTGGACGCCAGGTCGATGACCATGGCCCGTTTGCCGTTTACGCCCGTGGTTCTGGCATAGGGATCACATGCCTCCTTCTTCTCGCCGTTGATTTCCACTGTATAGGTATAATATACGCCGTTCAGATCCCCTTCTTTTTCCGCAATCCAGGTTCCGTTTGCGTCAGGCGTCATCTCCAGCTGCTCCTGCAGATCCTCCGTATCCGGCGTTCCCCCGGCATACAGATTGACCCATACGGCATCCGCGGTAGGCGCCCATACCCGGAACGCTGTCTTCTCACTGCTCCAGGAGGCTCCCAGATCCGCGCCCGTATAAGTATACTCCGCCTCGAAATTCTCCGTGGAATAAATATTGGGCATCACCAACTTATATTCGGTTCCGTCAAAGATTATGGTATACTCCCGCGTCAGTTCCAGGGCGTCCTGCAGAGTCAGAACATACATTCTCTCCTCTGTCTCCTCCGCTCCTGTGATCACCGCTTCGCCGGAAGCTCCCTGTATGCGGAACGCGCTGTCCAGCCCCTCCTCAATGCTGCCTGTCATGCTGACAATTACGGTATTGTCTTCCTCATTGTACTCTGCCCGGGAAACCTTGACCCCGGTTACGGCGTCTTCGCCGTACTCCTTGGTATATCCCTCCACGCCGGATTCCACATAAATATGTACCGTACCGGAGACCATCTCAGAGATGTCGATAAACTGGTCCTTGTCAATATCCTTTTCCCAATCCGGGGTGCGGATGATAAATCCAACGGAAGTTATGCCCGGCGTAACCACCTTGGTAGCCACCATCTCTCCGTCTTCATCGGTAAATACAATGTCGTCCGCGTCGCCTCCTCCGATCTCCCACAGCCAGGCGGACCAGCCGTCATAATTTCCGTCCTCCCTGTGGTAATGCACCTTCATTACCAATTCCTCTGCCGCCTTTACCGTCATAGCCTCCGGCAGCAGCGTTGCCAGGAACAGCGCCAGCACCATGACATAAGCTGTCATGAAGCGTCTGACCTTCTGCCCTTTCATCATACTACATGATGTCATAAACCTGCCTCTCCTTTCTTTATTCATTTTATCCAGGTTTGTGCTGCTGTTAACGCAGCGAAGTGTATTTATGTTACCATATTCTGTTAATTGCGTCAAGCTTTCTGCGAAATATTACGAAATTATTTCTTTTGGAATTGTTTTTGAAAATACCTTATAAAATAGAATATTTTATTTTCAGAATACATATTATTATATTTTATCAAATATTTCTTTTCCTGTAAGAATAACAAGAAAAAACCGCCCATTTCAAAAAAGGGTTTTTTACGTCAAAATTTTTTCGTAAAGTTTCGTTTTGACATTAAAGCCAGTACAGCAAAAGCACCCTTAAAAACAGCTGCTGCCATTTTTAAGAGTGCCGCACATATAACCGGACTTATTTTACTTTGGATTGCGCAATCCGATCCCTATACCACCTGGAACTTATCAATGTATACAGGGAAAGTGCCTGTTCCCTTCATTTCCTTACCTGCCGTAATTGTGACATTCTTATCCATGATGAGATATTCCACATTGGCCCCGGCTTCCACCACGGTATCCTGCATCAGAATGCAGTTTTTGACCTTTGCGCCCTTAGCCACCCTGACGCCGCGGAAAAGGATGCTGTCCTCCACTTCCCCTTCGATCACGCAGCCGTCGGCAACCATCACATTGCTCACCCTTGCGCCCTCGATGTACCTGGTAGGGTTGTCATCACGAATCTTTGTATAGATCTGAGAACCCGAGAACAATGCATCCAAATTGTAGTCGTCCAGAAGCTTCATATTCTCGTCAAAATAGCTCTTCATGTCACAGATGCGGGCCACATATCCCTCATACTTATAGGCCTGGACATTCAGCTTGTTCAGCCTGGGAAGCAGCACATCACGCTCAAAATACTCCTGCCCGCGGACAGAAGCGGTATTGATCAGGTCGATCAGCATTTCCCGCTCCACCACAAACATATTCATGGAGAAATTCTGTACGCCTGTGTCCTTGGCGTTGACATAGATCTTTGTAATCCTGCCGTTCTCTATGTCGAAGGTATAGTAATATCCCAGGTCATTGGCCTGCGTCTTCAGGAAGCTCTCCGGCAGCACCTGCTCATTGTAAGCAATGGTCACATCCGCGCCGCTCTCAATGTGATGACGAATCATATCCTTGAAGTCAAAATTTACCACAATATTGGTATCCGTAATCACCACATATTTCTCGCGCTCGTCCCTCAGGAAATCCAGAATATTCGCCAATGCCCCCACGCGTCCCGTGTAAGGCTTCGCGCTCTTCTCCATAAAAGGCGGGAAGATATGCAGGCCGCCGTTCTTGCGTACCAGGTCCCACTCACGGCCGGAATCCAGATGATCCATGAGGGAGTGATAATTGTTGTTCACCATAACGGAAATATTGTCAATGCCGCAATGGGTCATACTGGACAGGATAAAGTCGATCAGGCGATAACGGCTGGCAAAAGGAATGGAAGCCATCAAACGCACATTCACCAGATCCG
>CAJULV010000114.1 GCA_910587555.1 uncultured Acetatifactor sp. | reverse complement strand
CTTATTATGCGTTCTCCATGGAAGACGGTTCCGTTGTCTATGGCGCAGAGCCGGAATTTGAGGAATGTGAGACGGTTGCCGATTCCTTTGAGGATTTCATGGAAAAAGTGATGAGCGGCGGGATTCACATATAAAAAGATTGGGAAGGCGAAACCGTATGGAAGAAAATCAATGACGGCGGAGGAATACAGGGCATGAACTGCAGACATTCAGTGACCTGGCTAAGATGAAATATCTGGACAGCAGAAAGCGAAACTTCTCGTCCGCGAAGAAGATTGAGGATGTGCGTCTCCCTTCCTGGCTGGTGGTAAAGGACAATGACTTTTCCCTGATTGGGGAAATGACGAAGCTCCAGTAGCTGTCTCTTCATGATGTGGTGATAGAGGATTACTCTTTTCTGGCAAAATGCGTGAAGCTGAGTGTGCTGGACCTACAGGATACCAACTTTTTGGATTGTCAGCTCTGAAGAAGGTCATCCTGCCTGCTTACAGCCGACTGAAATATACGAAGGTGCTGGAGCAGTTGAATCAAAAAGAGGGTACATTCCCCGCTGCTTGCAGCGGGGAAGTTTATCTATACGATTAGAAAAATATATGGATTTTTTTGATATATCCATGTATAATAAAAGAAAATAGGTGGAAGCGTTTTATGGAAAACGATAAAGAATTAAAACAGGCAAAGAAAAGAACGGAAAAGATTTATATTACGGATATTGCAATACAAAAAGTGCCATATATACGATATAAAAATTTTTCAGAAAAACAGAATATGATTATGCGGCAGTTAGCAAGGGATGTGTTATCATTATCCAAAGAATTTAATGACAGCAATGAAGTGGCAATTACTTGTGATATTGGTGCGGATATGCCTTTAGATGAATACGGAATCAGTTATGGAACAGAGCATAGCGTGCAAATAACATCAGATACGCTGTCGAACCATATACTGACATCGGCAGACAGCGTATCAGTGGTTATCTTGCACAACCATCCCTCATCACAGACATTCTCGCTTGAGGATATACGTTTTTTCCTTGTTTATTCTACGGTGGCTGTTATTTCTGTGGTGTCAAATCAGGGAACGATTCATTATCTGTATAAGGATAAGCAATATGATTTTCATAAAGCATTTGCTTTGTTTAAGGAATTTGCCGCAAAAGCAACTAAAAATCTTACAGTAAAAGAGCATTATGATATAGCGCTTTCTTTTTTGAAACAGTGTGGAGAGACAGGACTATTTTATGAATGAAAGGGGATTTAAAATGAGAGAAGAAGGCTATCTGAATGATTTATATTATGAGGACAGGCCAATGCGGCTTGTTGTTCCGGATTTACTTCAAAAGGCAGATGAGCAGGAATTAGAACAAAGCAGAAAGAAAAATCGGGAAATGATAATGGCAATCAGAAAAAGGCAAAGGGAAATGGCGCTCTACAAAGTGCCTGAGTTGCTGGATGATTAGAGCGTATAGTGTTTGTTGATAATTAATCCGTTTCAGTATTGGCAAAAGAGGGTTGCAGAGGCAATCTTTTTTTGATTTTTTAAAGGTGAGGAAAACATTTCACAAGAGGAGTTGTTGGGAGTTTAGGCTGTCCGCTATTAGACTGCCATGCCAAAGGGAAAGAAGTGTCTTTACCTTTTTCGGCGTGGATACAGGACTTGCCTGTATTGCGGACGGGAAGGCCTCGGAGGAGAACAGGCTTTTTTGAGAAATGGACAAGGAAAAATCCGGGCAAATACAAGTATACGGATTATTTCACTGCCCTTTTCCGGAAAAGTTATGGAGCGAATCCGGAATTCCAGAACCGGGGCAGGAGCTTTCTGGAGTGGGAACTGCCGGGAAATGGATTGAAGACAGCGTTGTTTTCCAATGGCATGGGAATGGCGTCTACAGCGGCTACTGGGGGCTGGATTCAGAAGAGGAGACTGCTTGTCTGGTGGCGATTTTCATTCAGGAGACCATGGAACATTTGGTCTCCATTCGTCCAGAGTGTTTGTTCGGATTAAGATGTTTCGGCGGAGGAAGTGGAGCGGATGAGAAAGGCAAAGGCGCTTTCCGGGAAACGGAAGCAGAAGCCTGGAGGATGCAGAACTGTGGCTGCGGCGGTATTGCTGGTTCTGTCCCTGCTGACCGGCTGCAGCAGGGAGCGGATGGAGACCCGCAGGGAGATTGAGCGTATCCTGGAAGCCGCAGAGAGCGTGGCAGAGGACAGGGCGGCTGCGCATATCCTGGAAAAATACGGGATAGAGGCAGCAGCGGAAGGGTACTGGACCCAGGCATACAATGACTTCTTTGCTCCCAGTGTGAATCCTAACGTGGTGGTTTTCATGGAACACGGAGACAGGAAATTCTGTGTGGGCATTGATGTGGATGACGAGTCTGTCTTGTGGGATAATTTCCAGAGGGAGGAAATAGATGCAGCGTTGCAAGGGTATCTGACAGAAAACTATGGACTTCCCCCGGCCTACAGGGCGGAGACGGTGTTCCGCCTGGAAGATGCCCCGAACTACAGTGTGGCCACGCCTGCGGAATGGCGGGAAAAGGGATATGACCATGCGAATATGGTGGATTTCTGTTTCGAGGGGCAGTCTGCGGAAGAGCTGCTTGCCCGGATGGAATATCTGGAATTCCACGATTCCTGGCTGTCCATGGAGCAGTCCCTCGAGGCGGTTGTCTTCGATGAAAAGGACTGGCCCATATGTGAGGGCGGCTATATGGAATGGAACCTGCGCCTGTACGCTTCGCCGGAAGCGGAGTTCGTGGATTTGAGTGAGAAATACCCTGATATCGGCGGATTCCCCTATTTCCAGGAGTGGAGGCGGACCTGTCTAAGGGATAAGGGGACAGAGGGGCAGGAAATGTCCGATGGATTCTTCGCGTTCCGGTCCCTGGAGTCAGAGGGAATCACCATCATTTCACGGCTTCCCTATGAGATAGAGGATATCGTTGAAATCAGTGAGGGAGAGGCACAGTGGAGGGTAAGCCGGGGAGAAGGCCGCACTGAGGCATATCGGCTGGTTTCCCGCATATTTGAGGTGACGGAAAACGCTGCTGACAGCAATTATGCCACGGCAATCCATGTGCCTGCAGAGTTCGCCGCCCGATATGAGGGACCGCTGTACATACTCCGCCGCAAAATGGAAGAAGGGCATTCCGCAGAAACGGGGAAAGCGGAGGTTGTAAAACAGATCTCTTCCCAGGAAGAGCTGGACGCCATTCCCGGGGATGAGTCCCGTAGGGACTATAAGATATATTCCAACGGGACATACGGCATGAGCGCGGGCTATCAGTACGCTGTAGCGGAAAAAATCGGGGAGGAATGAGAAAGAAGATGGGCTTTCAGGATGAGATGAAACAGATGTTCCTGCGTGTTGCGGCGGGAGAAATAGAGCCGAAGGAATGGGAAAAATGGTGGAACAGCAATAAGGCCAGGCTGGAAGAGAACCTGACCCGTGGAGACCGGGGAAGGATGATGCCGGCTTTATGGAATGCAGACTATTACTGGATGGCAAAGACCCAGAGCGGCGTTGCCTACTATTTCCATGCCCAGGGACGTCCGGTAAAGACTTCCGGTTATTATGAGGAAAAAGCCAGGGAAGAGGAGGACCGTGACAGACAAAAGAGCATGGAAGCATACCACAGGAATACGGCTTTTGCCAGGCGGCCGTGGGAGGGATATCTGGAGGGACATCCGGCAGAAGCCGTGGTTTTTGACTGGAAAAGCCTGCTGGGGACGCCGCCCGGACAGAAACCGGCGAAGGTGTATGACTATAAACACGCAAGAACAACGGAACAGTGGAAAGAGTGCGGGGAGGAACTGAAACTGCGCTTAAAGGAGAACCTGCAGGCAAAGATTGCCCCTGCCGCAAAGGCATACGGCATGAAAAAAGCAGGTCCCAAAACCTTTGTACGGGAAAAGAACGGACTGGTATCCCGGATCCAGTTTATCGGTTATTTCAGAGGCGGCGGATATGAGGCCATGAGCTGTTACCTCTGTCCTGTCTATGCGATTGAGTATGGCATCCTGGGCCTGCCGGGCCATATCAGCCAGGGGGATTATTTCCAAAAGATGGATAACGGGTGGGGCGTGATTCAGTACGGCATGGAAGCTGTGGACGCGGCCATGGTGGAAAGCATCAACAGAAAATTTGACGACATATTGACTTACCTGGCAGACGGCGTGCTGCCGGAATGGCAGAAGATTGACAGCCTGGAGACCTATTTTGCAAAGGAGCGCCGGGATTATCTGAAAGCCACGGAGAAAGGGCCGTGGGACCCAAAAACCGCCAGGCCCATGTGGAATCTGGATACAGAGGGAAGGCCGGATCCCTGGAGGGCGGACGACTATCTGTTTGGCGTATGGGACCTGCTTTCGGGAAAGGAAGAAGAAGGATATGCACGTCTTGCATCCTGTGTGCGGTTTAACTCCGGATATGTGGAGGAACGTCTGAAGGAGCGCCCGGAAGCGTATAATGACACCAGGGATCCTATGGCGGTGATGTACCGCAATGCGCAGCTCTTTATCAGGACAAGGGAGACCGCGGACGCAGAGAAACGCAGGAAGGCAATCAGGGAAACTTATGAGGATGTCTGCCGGTTCATGCGGTATTACCACGGCCTGGACAAAAAGACAAGAAGGGATTGACGGATTTGACGTTTATAGCTTTCCAAACTGCCCGCAGTCAATGTAAGATAGGCCAGCTGAGGGCAGTTCCGGAGGATGGACAGATCTGTTATACTGCATAACGCTGAATACTGCCTGATGTGATTATGCGATTGAATCAGTCAGCGTTATGCAGTCTGGTTTCACGGCAAGTGAAATCATTAAACAATATATATTGTTTTCCGCTGTCTGCTTTTCTGCTATCTGCAAAGGAACATGTCCTGGGCATATTCTTTGATGTCGCCGGGATTGACCA
>CAJULV010000113.1 GCA_910587555.1 uncultured Acetatifactor sp. | reverse complement strand
CCTTACAGTGATAATTTCCATAAATTACCATGTATACTGTAAGTATGCCCACAGAAAGCATTCCTAATCACGGCCTTTACAAAAAAATGGCAGGGCTACCCCTGCCGCCTGTTCTTCTTATGTATCTTCTTTGGACTAATGCCCACCTGCACTATTTCCCCACAATGCCTGCATTTCATTTCAAGCACCACTTTTCCCGGCGGCATCTCCTCAATGTCAAAGATGCGCCGCCCGCACTTAGGGTTCGGGCATTTCACCTTTTCCATTGACCACCGCCTCCCCGCACTGATATGTAACAAAGGGAACCAGACAGAACGTAACGTGTTCATGTTTGGCTCCCTTTTATCGTTTGTGTATTATTGGTTTTCTTCGTGTGGCTTCCGCTGTACACACTAATTATTCACAATCTTAATGTCCGTACCTGCCACCTCGTATCTTACCTTGTAACTGGAAAACTCATCCATTCCATAATCGTAAAGCATCAGAATGTCATCCCTTAACTGCTCGTATCTGCCATTGCTTTCCTGCGAATTTAGTAACTGGCACATCTTTTCAGGAAGCCCGCTGATATTCCCATTCACATCCACTGAAATATCATCACATGAATACTGTCCCCCCGTTGCTTTACCAAGAAAGCTGGAAATCTCCCTATATGCATCGATCCGGTTGAACTCCACCGTAGTATAATCCGATGCCTGCATATGGCAGTCCCATAGTTCGTCCGAAAACTGTTCCTCCAGCACATCCGCCGCTTTCCGCTTTTCTTCCTCCGAAAGCTCCCCGGTAACGGTTATCTTCCCATAGATATCCATCTCTATGGCATACTCTTTCCCCTGTACGTCAATACCTGCTTTTTCCAATGCTTCCTGCATCTTCGGGAATAATGTGTTTTTCAGTCTGCCATTGGCCGCCGCGCGCTCATAATCGTGCAGGTTCGCAAAAATTTTCAGGTAAGCCTCCTCCCGCTTATCCAGTATTTCCCCGGATGACTTTTTCTCCAGCAGCCCTTCCACGCTTTCCGTACCCGTATATCGTTCATCCTCCGGGAGGGAATCATACTGCTCCCTGTGTAGTTTTTCAATTTCACTACTGTAATCCTGCCTCCCGTCCGCTTTCTCCTGCTTCTGATACTTCTCTTCCATAATACGGATGCGGTAAGGTTCTTCCGCATCCACATTCCCGTTACCGTTACCGTGGTTTTCCACCCTGATGGTATAACGGTCTGATCCGTCCCAATCCGGCAGGGTAAGCTCTTTGCCGCCGTTACCATTGTTTTTCGCTATCCCTATCTGGTTTCCCTTTGCATCGTAAACTGCCAGATCATAATCGCTGCCCTCTGGAATATTTTCCAGCCGGATTGTAATTTCCGTCCCTACGCCCATCTTCTCATAAAAGCTCTTCTGTCCATAGGAAAAGGAGTAATAATCTACATCCCCATCTGAATCCAGTTTTCCTTCCAGACAGCTGTCCCTGTTCTGTAATAATATCCCCAAATCATATGTACTGAAATAGCCGTCTACTCTGTCATCATATTTGGTCTTTTGACGGTAGCTGTCATTCTTATTCTCACAGCTTTCTACCAGAACAGTCTGTTCATTCAGTTCTTTCATGGGGGAGGCAAAACCTTTACTCCCATATTGAGTCCCGCTTATCAGAGGGCTGCTGATATAATATGTATAATTCATTTCTAAATCTCCTCCATTCTTTTGCTCCCCAATCCCCCTATCTGCCGAAAACCGGGGTGCCTGCCCTGTTTGTCCTCTATGGCTTATATCCCCTTATGGTAAGTCCGGGCATGATGTCTCTTCATCAGCCAAACAATGAGTCTCCACCCGCTGCAGTTCCCGTCATGGCACTTACATCATAGGCATTGGACGCTTTCTCCATCTGCCTCTCACTGCTCCATTCCCTTGCTATCCTGCTTCTCTCCCGCTCTGCCTTTGCAGTCTTTGCATCCAACAGTTCCTGCTGTAACTCTTTCGCCTGAGCCCGCTTTTCCAGATATTCTTCCAGCAGTTCCTTCTGCCTTGCCTTTTTCTGCCTTCCGGCATCAGCATCCTTTGTGGAGGAACTCCCGGAATAACTGACATTCTCCTTCATGCCCTGCGTATAGCCGTAGCATTTCTCATATGTGTCATCTATATGGGTATATGCAGCCACCGGAATATTTCCCCCGAAATCAACAGCCTTATTCTTCGCCAGCGCATCCAGAATCTTCTTCTCGTATTCCGGGTCTGACTGCATCCTCTTATACGCTGATTCTGTTATGTCAATTGTCCAATTCATGCCTCTCTGTGAAGGGTGGGTATACAAGCTGTTCATCTTTTCATCAAAATATGCCTTGTACTCATCCAGCGTCATGTCTTTTGGAAAAACGGAACTTTTTTCCGCAACCCTTGCCGCAAATCTGTCTGTTTTTTCTGTGCTGTTCACATTTTTTGTACTTTTCGTTGTTGCCACATTGTTCTGGTAATAACTCTGTCCTACTCCACTAATGCTCATTTCTTAATATCCTCCATATTTTTAGTATTATGGCTCCTCTGTCGGTTAGAGCCGCCTCTGCTCTCTCGTAATAAGTCCGAGCAGTTGATTGCCTCCCTTGCCAAACACCTGCTCCCCGATTCCCCAATCTGCCGGAAACCGGGGATGCCTGCCCTGTCCGTCCTCTGTGGGTTATTGGTGATATTACTTTGTGACCTCTAAAATATATTGATATGCAAATTCAATCCCATTGCAAGTCAGATTTTCACACATATGGGGTGGATCATTCTCTGAAAAACCTGTAGGGCGCAGTTCAAAACATCTTAATGAGCCAAATGCTTTTTCAAAAGCAAACGCAAAGTTATAGCAAGCAGATACAATTTCGTCTTCTCTTTTCCCCATCTTATGAAGGTAAACCCCTATAAACATAAGTGTGCCTTCAACTAAACCGCACTGCGCCCTATAACCGCCAGCACCATGCAATCCAACAGCAGAACAGATTGTTTGCTGTTCTACAACAGTTTCAAATAATTCACTCAAACAGATGATTGCTGTCCTCGCACAGTTTATATTATCGTTCCAGTACAATTCATGTACCCGATTCTTTATACGTTCTTTCATAATATGCCCTCTCCCCCGCTCCCCGAACCGGCGAAGCCTGCCCTGTCCGCCTTCTGTGGCTTATTAGAGATATACATCTGCAGGATTTATTTCTTATTCATGAAATCCCAATATGCCTGCATACTATACTGGTAATATGCCACAGCCCTTTTCTGGCTCAGCAGCTTCATGTCACTTATGACATTCTCGAACATATCCATGAAATCCCGCCGGTCATTTAATCCCATGTTCCCGGCTTCCAGCGGAAGAGATGTAAAGCCTCCTAACTTTTTTACGCCCGTATGTGCTTCCAAAGCCCTCATTTCCACAACAGTCGCTGACTTCGGGTTTACCTCGTTGATATGTATGGTCTTTTCAAATTCATCCCCATTCTCATCAACTCCTTTGGCAATCACTATCGGATCATCCTCTGTTGAATTTTCCGCGTACTTGAGATAATAGGACAGCCCCGTGCCGTTCCCTCCCGTCCATATCATATCTTCATCTGTAAAAATATTATAGACTTTAGGCGTACTCGCCATATTGTTCACCGACTCGGCAAAACTTTTTCCTGCCGCATTCTGCTGTGCCTTTCTTGCACCCTGCCACGCCGGATATCCTGTTGTTCCTATTCCGTTAATATTCATTTTTCAAATCCTCCATTATTTTTATTATTGCGGCCCCTCAGTCGTTCAGAGCTGCATCCGCTCTCTCAATATAAGTCCAAGCAGTTCATTGCTTCATGTATCCTAACTTCCTCTGCCTAACTTCATGACAAACACCTCCCTTCGCTGAAAACAGAGCCACCCTTGCACCCCCGCAGTCCGCAGAGGCAAAGTTTTATGCGTCTCTGCGGAATAGGGTGTAAAGATTATATCTGTATATCGAATGAACTGCCCGAAAATGATTTTTTCACAAATGTATTACCGCTTTTGGCAAGCTGGCTTTCTACGGATTCCCTTGTAACGCTGTCCAGTATACCAGGATCAAAGGGCTGTCCCGGCTCCCACTTCGGATTTGCCGCCTTGACCGCCGCATACATCGCAGAACGGTATTTCCCCTCATACTGCTGCAAAGTCCATGTCCCTTTTGCACGGTCTTCCTTCTTTACGCTTAGCTGGTATTCCCTGAATATCTTAGACCTTTTTGTGGTATCGCCATTGGAAATGCCATTCTCCTGAATGAACTCCCTTTTCACATTGTCAAACATCTTCTGCCGCGCATCATCAGAAACATCTATCAACTGCTGCCATGTTGAGCGATCTACTTCGCCGTCCCTCCCATGATACATTCCGGGAACTACAACTCCTCCCGGCCCGACAAAATCCCCGTCAGAATTAAAGTTGCTCATCACATTTCTCATATGCGCTTCCCGTCCGCCAAGCAGCTCATACATCATTTTCTGCTCCGGTGTCATCATAGCTTCTTCTGCCATAACATCAGCTAAAACAGCTTCTTCTGCGGCCTTATACCCTTTGTTTCCAGTGTTCATGCCCGTATAACTGGCATTACTTGTTCCAAATCCACTAATGTTCATTGCCATAAATATCATCCTCCTTAATATCCAAATTTGCAGCACTTTTTTATATACAAACTTTCCTATTTAGCTGAAGCTCCATGCCCCCTCGCAATAAGTCTGGGCATTCCATAGGGGCAAATAATCCTATTATCCAAATCCGTGCAGAGCCAGGCCCTGCAATATCCAATAAGTACATGGATTACTCTAAACCAAGTGTTATATAGTGGGCTAATATTACATTTATACTTTCTTTCTCTTTAGTTGTTACAGGTAAGTTCTGATTGTTCTCTTTGTCATTAAATGTTCCACATTCCGAATGATAATAATATGTTCTTTCATCAATTATAAGTTTGC
>CAJULV010000112.1 GCA_910587555.1 uncultured Acetatifactor sp. | reverse complement strand
CCCACACCGCCCTTACCTGAAGTGACGACAATGACTTCGGAGCCTTTCTTCTCCGGGGAAAATTGTTTTTCCATTTTCCTGTCCCTCCAATCATGATTCTCTGCCGTCCTCCAAACACACTGACCCGGACTGCCGTATAAAACAGCGTCGTTCCGGTTAAAATGTGCTCAGCAAATCTTTGGTAAGCGGTTCAAAAATGATTCTGTCGTTTCTTACATATGCGATTTTCGGCCGTACTTTTGGGCGGATTCCCCATCTTGACTGTTTTGTATCTGATATATATTTGAAATCGCCGATTTTAATCCTCTCCGGCTCCATTTCAAACGCTGCTACAAATGCTCCGTCCCTGCCGTTTCCTCCGGCATATGCCTTGCCGCGCAGGGCGCCGAGTATAATAATATTTTTGGCGCTGATTACAGTACTCCCGGGATAGATATCTCCCAAAATAATAATGCTGTTTTCCGTTTCCAGAGTCTCCCGGTTCATCAGATCTCCCTTGAAAAACTGCCCGTCCGTCTGCTGGGGAGAAACTTCTTCTTCCGTCTGCGCCAGTGCTCTGATATAATTTTTGTTGACATTATCATCCCGTCCCGCAATACAGGCAATATTTAAATCACTGTTTTCCCGAATCACATCCAGAATCCGCAGTTCTTCCATATCATCCACCTGGCGCCCTTCAATAGACAGCACCATTGTGGCAGAGCCGAAAAAATTCCTGGCATCCGAAAATTTATATCCGATTTCCTCCAGCAGCCTGTCAAACGGAAGCTCCGCATTTAAATACAGTGCGATTCCGTTGGGAAAACTTTTTATTTTAACTGCATTTCTCATACTGGCCTCCGTTTAAATTTCGTTGGAAACGCCGCCGTCAGGCGTATCGGCAGTACCGGTAATCAGTTCATCCTCTGACACCAGACCATAATAATACTCCACGATATCCCTGGTAGCCTCAGCCGCATAATCAGATGAATAGCCGTAAGGAATTCTGGTGGCAATCGAGATTTCCGGCTGTTCATAGGGGGCATAACATACAAAAAGAGCATGGTTTGGCCGCGTCTTCCGCTCCTCTGCCGTACCGGTCTTACCAGCAACATTCACAGCCAGGTCATTAAAAGCTTTTTTGTTCTCCACAACCTGCCTCATACCGGCACGAATTGCCTGCCAGTATTCCTCCGGTATTTCAATCGTATTGCGCACATCCGGTTCGAATTCTTCCAGCAGCGTTCCCTCCGAATCTGTAACCTTATCCAGCAGCGTCAGATTATAGCAGATACCGCCGTTGGCCACCGTAGATACATACCTTGCCAGCGCCACCGTGGTGAAGCTGTTGCTGCCCTGTCCGATAGCGGAACGCATGGGATCCTCCGTAGATATGTTGGGCGCCGCCTCGGCAATTTCGATGCCTGACCTGTCCGTAAGCCCAAACATATCCGCGTATTTCTGCAGCATATCAAGTCCCTTGGTCTCATTATAACTGCCCCCGTCCATGGAGAGCTGATAGCCCAGGTTATAAAAATAAAAGTTACAGGAGTCCCTGATAGCCGTCGTCAGGGTTTCGTTTCCATGCCCCCACACTCGCCAGCATTTAGGTGCAAGCGGGCCTTCACCGAATGTTCCCGTGCAGTTCACCTGATTGTTCAGAGTAATCACCCCTTCCATCAGGCCAGCGGTGGCAGACACCATTTTAAAGGTGGAACCTGGTGCAGCCGCGTACTGAGTCGCATAATTGTACTGGGGATTGGACTTATCCGCATTCAGCCTGGCATAGTACTCCGCATCCACTGAATTTGCCATTTTATTATTGTCATAACCGGGATACGAAACCAGCGCAAGCACATCTCCCGTATTCACATCCGTGATAACGGCGGAGGCATTGCAGGGATCCAGTGCCAGCTGCGCCGGCGTAATATCCAGATTGTTAATGCGGTTCTTCATGAACTGATAGGCGGACAGCGTCCCCTCCAAAAGCGCACCGGCCTCTTCCTCCGGGATATTTACCTGATTTTGCTCACATAAAATCCGGCATATCTCTGTACCGCTAATCACGTCGTTCAGCAGCATATATTTATAAAAACGCTTCTGAAATTCCGTATTCTTTTCGATCATAACGACAATATATTCCCTGATCTTGTCGTAAATCTCGGAAGAGTTCGAATATTTGTCGTCCAGTTCCAACTTGCTCACATCAATCCAGTTCTGTGAAATACAGTACTTTAAATACTCGCTCAGGCTGATAACCTCATCTGTGGCCCATGCAATCTGGGTGGCATCATCCGGATCCACACTTTCGGCCATAATCACGCCGTTCCTGCGCAGAAGGCTCACGATATTGCTCTGATAGACCTGGTACTCTTCCGACAGCTGATTGTAAGGTGTCAGCCCTTCCGTCAGTTCGTAGTCAAGCCGTTCATAAACAGACTGTTTATATTTTAAGTGTGCTTCATATACCTCTTTTTCCGTCTCACCTGCATCATCGGCAGCCATGTGCTTCAAATCGATTACCGAATTATTAAAAAGCGTAAAATATACATCATAAATCGGAATCCTGATCTCGGCGCTGGTGGCAGCTTTATGCTCTTTCGCATTAACTATCATCTTGGATACCAGGCCTGCCAGCCTCTGCTCAAGTATATGATAGACCGCCTCCGTCAGCTCCTTGTCAATGGTCAGATAAACATTTTCCCCGGCCTTGGCATCTTTCCGCTCTTCCACGGAAATCACCTTTCCCATCACGTCCACGAATACCTTTTCATATCCTTTTTCACCCTGGAGCGTCGTCTCCAGATAGGATTCAATCCCGCTTTTACCGACTACGTCATTCAGGCTGTAGATGTCGCTGCCGATTCCCTGCTCTTCCATCCGGGAATTCAGTTCCGCCAGTTCATCGGAAGAAATTTTCCCCGTATATCCCAGAATATGGGCGAAATATTCGCTGTCAACATACCTGCGCACCGTATCCTCCACAATGGTGACACCGGGCAGTGACATGGAATTCTCCATAATTACCGCCACTGTCCTCTCATTGACATTTGTGGCAACGGTGGTTCCGATGTATTTCCTGTAGGAGGTCAGGTTCATGGCATATCGGATTGTGACCATTTTCAGCCAGTCCTCCCTGGAATATCCTTTTCCGGGCACAAAGGTACTCTCCCTGTCGTCCGGATCTTCATATTCGCCCACGGCAAATCTTGAAGTACCGCTTAAATATTCCATCACCTCTTCAGCCGTAGCCGTCCGCTGCTCATCCTTCAGGTCTCCAACACGGGTATGTCCGTACACATCGGCAAGAAATCGAAGCAAGGCCGTATCTTCCACGGAAAACGCATATTCGCCGTCCTCGTCCAGGTAAATCCTGAAGTCAGTGATACAGCTGTCACCGTTTTTCTCGATCATCTGAATCAGGCTGTAGATCATCTCGTTCAATTTCGCGTTCTTAAATCGCCCGGATTCGAATACATCCTCGATTTTCACGGAATACGCAAGCTCATTGTAGGCCAGTATATTGCCGTTTCTGTCATAAATATTGCCTCTTGTACTGGGAATGTCCCTTGTTTTCTCAATCTCGAGGACAAAATCATCCAGATATTGCTGTCCCTGTACAATCTGCAGTTCAAAACACCGATAAACCAGAATTCCTCCAAGCAGGATGAAAAGCAGTGTAAAAACAGTCAGCCTGCTTGTGATAATACCGATTACCTTATCTTTAAATTCATCAAACAAACTTTTGTGCTCTCCTTTTTTCCCATGCTTCCAGCTTCTTATTTACCTTTAAAACCAATGGATACAACAGCAGTGTCACCACAATTGTATACAATGCCTCCGGCAATATTACATGCATAAAATAATAGGTAAATTGAAACTTTCCGCGAAGCATAAATGTCAGAATATAGCATATAATTCCATAGGACAGGTCGCTTACGATAATCAGCGCAAGCGGCAGACGAATGTCCTCAGGGTAAAATATCCTGCTGAACTTGCCGTTAATATACCCTATGTACATCAGCAGCAGCGCATAAAAACCAAGAAAACTTCCGAAAAAAATATCATACAGCAGACCGCAGAAGAATCCGATCAGGAGACCTTCCCGTTCTCCGCACATAAAACCGAAAGACGACGTCAATATAATCATCAGATTCGGGATAATGCCTGCAAATGCAAGACTGCCGAAGACACTGCACTGTAGCACAAAACATATGATGATTAAGACTGCCGATACCACTTTCCTAAGCATTGAATCTCCTATTTTTATTCCGGTTCCCCATCTGCGGTTTTCTTGCGGTCCGTGATGACCAGTACCTCACCCAGATGCTCAAAGTCAACCGCAGGCACAATCTGGCCGGATTTTGTCAGATTATTGGCGTCTTTATCAATGGAACTGATATAGCCGATCAGAATATTGGGAAGGAACTTGTCACTGATATCCGACGTGACTACCTTATCTCCCTCTCTGACCAGATCCTGGCCGTCCATCAGCTGCTTAAAAGTAATGCAGCCTTCCGCCATCATTTTCAGATCTCCGGACACGGTCATGTTATCCTCCGTGGAGAGTGTCATGGCGCTCACATTGCTGTTGTCCGAAATAATGGATGTTACCTTGGCCCAATTGGGTCCCAGCGAAGTAATCCGCCCTACCAGCCCGCCTTCGGCAATCACATTCATGTCTATGGCAAGCCCGTCATTCTCGCCCTTATCTATAATAAACGCGGAATACCAGTTCCCGGAATCCCTGCCGATAATTCTGGCCCCCACCTTATTATACTGAGCATACTGTTCATCCAGGGCAAAAAGCGCCCGCAGCTTATTCAATTCATATTTATCCTGCTGCAAAAGCGTATTTTCTTCCGTCAGTGCGGCAATCTCTTTCTTCAGCCGGGCATTTTCGTCCAAAAGTTCCCGAATCTGCACAAGTTCTTCGGAACGGTTGGAAAGCCATTCCCCCACCTTGCCGATGCCCTGCTGAAACGGTATGACAACATATCCAACCACCACATTTAACGGTCTGTTGAACACATCCGTACCAAAAGTAACCAACATCATAACGGAACAAAGAATTGTTAAAATAAAAAGGAGGTATTTACTTGGCAGCGTAAACTTCTCT
>CAJULV010000111.1 GCA_910587555.1 uncultured Acetatifactor sp. | reverse complement strand
CTGGCGGTCTATCTGTTGTTTTCAGTTGCTTGCTTCTTTACCGTACATGAGCATTTGCTGTGGGAATATATCAGAACACATAAGGACCTTGCAGACAGTAAGGTGATTGAAAAGTGTGATGATGGATATTCCGGTGTAAAGTTTGATGACAGACCGGGGTTTACGGAAATGATCCAGCTTGCAAAAGAGGGAAAGATAAATTGTATTATTGTAAAGGATTTTTCCCGATTTGGCAGGAATTATGTGGAACTGGGGGACTATCTCGAACAGTTCTTCCCCTTCTTGGCATACGGTTCATATCGGTAAATGACAACTATGATAGCAGGCAGTTTGACGGGACAACAGGCGGTCTTGATGTAGCGTTTAAGAACATGATTTATGATTTTTACAGCAGGGAGTTTTCAAAGAAACAGAGGATTGCATGGAAACGGATGGCTGAAAAGGGAGAATATAATGCCCACTGTGCCATGTACGGCTATAAAAAGGCAGAGGATAATATCCATAAGTTGGTAATCCATGAAGAAACGGGTAAAATTGTGCATGAAATCTTTGAAATGATGGCATCCGGCATTACTCCTTTAAAGATTGCAAGGCTGCTGAACCAGAGAGGGGTTCCGGCACCGTCAGAGTTCCAAAAAATGCGGGGCTATCAAAAGGAATGGAGCCGGTATGGAGCAAAATGCTGTTGGACAGATGACAGGATACGCTGCATGGTTAAGGATGAAAGGTATACCGGGACAATGGTTTCCCTGAAAACAGGTTCTGTAATGGTAAGGGGAAAGCGTCAGAAAAAGCCCGCATCAGAGTGGATCAGGGTAGAGAACACCCATGAGCCGATTGTTTCTTATGAGTTATATGTAAAAGCGAACTCCATGCTGAAACAGTGTGAATTTAAGCAAAGCGGCAAAAAAGGAAGAAATATGTATTATTGCGGCTATTGCGGCAGGAAGTTACAGGGAGACGGCAGCGGGGTAATATCCTGCTGGCAAAGGTATTATTTGCAGGAGTGCGAATGCAGGAAGGCAAGAATAAAGAAAGAAAATGCCGACAATGCGGTTGTTGAGGCTGTCCGGCAGCAGATAAAGCTCCTTGTCAGGGAGGAGGAATTATCAAAAGAGGCAAAAAACAGAACAGTTCCATATTCAGAGCAGGAAGAAATGAAAACACTCGTCAAAACGATTGCTGCAATGAAAAAGACATGGATGCCGCTCTATGAACAGTACACGGACGGTAAATTGTCCAGAGAGGACTTTTTACTGGAAAAGAAAAAATATGATGAAGAAATAGACAGGTTAGAGCTTCGCATGAGGGAACTGCAAGACAGTCAGGCAGTGCAGAGCGAAAGCAGCCAGCAAAAGACAAAACGTATCAGTCAATTACTCTGCTTTGCCGATCAGATAGAACTGACAGAAGAAATTAAAGAGAAGCTGATTGACAAAGTAAAGGTATTTTCCGATAATAGAATAGAAATTTGTTGGAACTTTGAATCGGATTTCTTTGAGAAAAATACCATTCACAAGTGCGGTTAGATACCGCACTTGTGGGAAAGTTCAAAAAAATGAATTTTTTTAGTCCTTACTTGACAGAAGAACAGGCAATCAGCAAGTGGGAAAACGGAAAATGCACATTTTATTTTGGCTATGGAAAAAAGAGATTCTTCGCTACAGTGAAATAAAACGGGCATTGGGAAAGGTAACACATAAAATGCTTAGCAGCCAGCTAAAAGAATTAGAGAATGACGGCATTGTTATACGCAAAGAATATCCTCAAGTACCTCCCAAAGTGGAATATTGTTTGTCGGAAAAGGGGAAAAGCATTATGCCAATTTTAAGTGCTTTTTGCAAATGGGGACATGAACATATTCCTGACGGTTGGCAAATTCCATAATGCTTATCTTTTGGTCTTTGTTTTCTCTGGTTCGGAATAGTGTGGTGCTGGCAGTCAATCTCTTGTTTTCGGTTGTTTGCTTCTTTACCGTACATGAGCCTTCAGGTCAGGGCTGAAATAACAGGAGAAAGACGCATGAAGTTAGCAATGGAAAAAAACATGCAGATATGCTAAAATAATAGCAAGATTCCGCAGGGATCATAGATAAAGGAAAAGAAAAGGAGCTGATCATGATGGCAAAACCCCCGTATATCCCGCCCAGGGAATGGACCCCGGAGCAGATACAGGAAAAACTGGAGAATCTTATTAATCATGTGGAGCGTTTGAATGACGACTGGTGGGATGAAGATTTGAAAGGACTCATCAATATTCACGGCATCTTCTCCCCGGAGCTGGCCCGGGCCGCCCTGGAGAAGGAAGTGTACCACCCCAGTGAGATTTATTACCACGCCCCGGAGGATGTGCGGGACGGCCTGATTGCCAGGCTGTTGGAGACGGAGGATTCCCGGACGGCGGGAAATCTGATGTGCTGTCTGGCCATGCAGGGGGACGATAAGGCATTGGAAACGCTCTATGAACTGGAACAGAATCCCCGTCCCTGGCGGGAAAAGTTGTATGTGGGTCCTTCGGTGTACGCCCAATGCGGCGGTTGGACCTTTGACAAGGCCGGGAAGCGGAGGCAGCTGAATTTTGATACATGTTATCCCCTCGTCAAGGGGGACAGGGCACAGGATGGCGCCGTACATATTTTCCGCCCCAGAAAGGACCGCTGCCCGGAGTGCGGCGGCAGGCTGTCGGATTTTCTGGTGTTGGACGGACGGGACGAACGCCTGGGTTTTCTGGGGATAGACGGCATCTTTACTGCCACCGCCTGCCTTGGCTGTATCCCATGGGCCAGCCCCTCCTATTCCCGCTTTACCCTGGACGGAGGCAGCACCCCCATTTTCCCTTATGAGGGCAGCGGCGAAGAGGCCATGGAGGACGAGGATGTGGAGCAGATGGGGGACAATCCCTATGTGCTTGCCGGTGAGCCGGCGCCGCTTTTCTATGGGGCGGACTGGGACGAGGTCAGCACCATCGGCGGCTTCCCATTCTGGATCCAGGACTGGGAGTACACCCCTTGCCCTGACTGCGGCAGGCCCATGAAGTTTGTGGCTAAGCTTTCCTGGGAGATGCTGGACTTTATGGAGGGCAACTGCTATGTGGAGGTATGTCCGGAGTGCCGTGTGGCTTCGATGCATCATCAGCAGACCTGATGACAGGAAGATCAGGCTGTCCGGAAAGAATGCAGGGCAGGAAACGGATGGAGGAAAAAGAAAAGGAAATGCAGGTAGCGGGCCTGTTCAAAAGTTGAAATTTTGAGCCGGAGATGTTGCAGGAGGGCGGGAAGCTGAAGGTCAGCCTGTTTCCCATCGCGGGCATTACGGATCAGATTGCCGAGGGCAACACATGGAAGCTTTATCAGGCCATGGAGGACAGGCTGTGGGGGTGTATGACAGCGAGAAACGCATCTTCTGGTCTGTCACAAGGGACGAGGCGGTGCAGGAGAGGTTGGAAAACCCGCTTGGATTTTCATGAGAATGGGTTTATTCGGCAGAAAAAAGGACCAAAAAGGAGATACCCAATATGGACAGCATGTTTCCCCAAAAGATTCCCAAAAGGCAGGACACCAGTGAAAAACGTAAAGCAAAGCAGTACGGGGCTGCGGCGCTGCTTTGTACCTTGGCTGCCGCCATCATGACAATCATCAAATGGATATGGGGCGGCGTTATACTGGGAAGTGATGGGGACGAAGTGCCCCTTGGTTTCATCATTTTCTGTGTAAGAAATGTGATATTGATATTTGGGGGCATAGACCTGATATCCGCGGTTTATCACCTCATACTTTGGGAAAGGAAAGGACGTCCTGATATGGAGGATGACAACGACAGTCTGCTTTCTGACTGGAAAAGCGGGGAGCGTTCTCCGGTTAAAGTCTCACTGGTTCTGATGGCTGTCATCCTGGCGCTGGCCCTGGTGATTGTTTTACAAGGATAAGGGGTGCTTTTCATTTTGTGGGAAGCTGAATCAGTAAGGGGGAGGAAATGAAAAATGTTTGAGCCTTCAAAAAGGGACTGGAAATTATACAGGGAGAAAATTGGTGGATGGCAGGAACATTACATGGAGAAGTTAGTAAAGGAATATGCGGACTATTTGAGCAGCGACTTGCCTGCTTCCACTAAGTTTTGGGAGATGGAAAAACGGATTAAGAGAGATAGGAAAACGCCGGGTGTTTGGATAGAATTAAGAAAATCTGACATGTTTTGGGATATTGCCGGATTAATTAATGATAAGGTTATTTCGATGGATGATCTGGAAGAATTTAGTGATGATTTAAAAGAGGCAGTAGCATTGATTTTGAACAGGTGAGAAAAGGAGCCATGGATAAAGAGCAGTAAAAAGGCTGTGCTACGGGATGAAAAGGATTGTGCGTATCGGAAGAACGTGATAAGGAAGGTACATCGCAATGATAGCAGAAGAATTGCTTAAGATAAAATCATTTGGCAGCGACAGGAAAAGCGCTGTCACAGAGGAGGACATGGCACAGAAGGAGGCGAAACTGGGATTCCCCCTGCCTGCAGCCCTGCGGGAGCTGTACCTGTGCTTCCATCCGGATGACCCTGTCTTTTCGGAAAAGGGAGGGCTGATCCCTCTTGCGGAGCTGACAACTTACAAGCGCATCTACTGGACGGATACGGAGGTTACGATCCTGCCTTTTTGCCGCTATGAGAGATATGGCTATGGGTTCGAGGTGGGCAGGCATAACAAAAAAACAGGCGGCGAAGCCATCGCACCATCCGAGGATCCCCGGATGTGGGGCCTTTATATCGAGCCGGAAACAAACAAGGAGAAGAAACATCTGAACAGCCGCGACATTCCCTGCAATGAGGCTGTGCTTTCCCAATGGATCGTGGAATGGATGGGATATCAGCAGACCCTGGCACAGCCCGGCGTTGTGGCCGTCAATAAGGATAAGGCGCCGGACTACTGGAAAAAGGTGCGGGAATTTTTCCCGGATAATTTTTTTGATCTGTCTGTGGAAGCGCTTGCGAAAAGGAAACGGAATTTCGTTGTAAGTTGTACGGAAGGACAACCCGGGCTTTTGTGCGGCAGTATCCTGTATTCCGGGATGGCTTATTTTGGCGGAAAAAGCGATGGGGAACTGGAAGAGATTATGAAACAAATGGGCTTTAAATATGTCTGGATCAAGAGCCGGTCCGGGCATCCCATCTACAATTCCGCTCCGCCTGAGCCGCCACGGGAGAGGGAGCTTCTTTCCATTGCCCCGGTGCTGCAGTTTCTCTGCGATTTTGCCGGAATCCAGGGCAGAGGGGCCAGGGAGGAAAGCCTGAACCGCGCGGAAGCCAGGCTGGGTAACCCGCTGCCCCGTCCCATGGCGGAATTTTACCGCTGCCTGCCCGGCAGGTTTTACGCAAGCTGCAATATGGTGCGTCCCCTGTCCGGCTTAAAACCCACAAAGGACGGCAGGCTGAATTTCCTGGAAGAGAATCAGGCAGTGTACCACTGGGCGGCGGAGCTGAACAGTCCTTTTCTATACCGCCGCGCCAATGA
>CAJULV010000110.1 GCA_910587555.1 uncultured Acetatifactor sp. | reverse complement strand
TTTCAAAGCCGGAATAGTCGCTCATTTGAAGCACTACCGGACTTTCCCGCATCATTTCCACCAAAGCAGACACCACTGCATTCTCCTCTCCATCATTTTGGATATCTGTTTCCATTCCACCTGCTTCATTCATTTCTGTTTCCTGTACAGGCTTTGCTTCCCTTATATCCGCCGCTGATTCTGCCGTGTTTCCTGTTGAATCAGAAACAGATCTCTCCTGTATGTCTTCTGCCACGGATTCTGTTGCATTTGTATCTGCAGATTGCGCCTCCTGTGCATTGGCACTCTCCGTTTCCTGATGAATGGCAGGCTGTGGCATGCTTTCTGTTCCAACTGTCTCCGGTGCTGAGATTGAAGCACCAGCCTGCCCGTTGTCCTCTCCGCAGGCAGTCAGGGAAAATGAGATGACCATCAACCACAGCACTATCCATATTTTTTTCATTTTCGTCCATTCCTCTTTTCTGTTTATTGATAAGGCTGTCCTTTTCTTTCTTCCGGCAAAAGCAACCACAGCGGTCAGCCCTCCCCACCAGGAATAGGTTCCGATAAATACTCCTAAAACCACCAGCCCGCCATTTTTTCCTACACTGCCTCCCGCAATGCCAAACCAGGAAAAAGCAAACAGAAAAGTTAATATTGCCGCCAAGACCCCATTCCTGTAAGAAGTCCGGCTTTTATCCCATGTTCCCAGGTTCTCTGCACGGTCATGGCTCCGACAGCCCCCACAGGTACGCCAAAGAGCAGCCCGATCAGAATTCCCTTCAAAAACAGGCTCATACCACCTCCTTCAGCTCTCTTCTGCATATGATCTTTGTCTTTGATGGATCTACCTTATCCGCTTCAATAATCAATTCATCAATGCTGTCTGCCCGGATCACACCGCTGGAAGGGTTCATCACACTGTCAATCTTTCCTGTGATTTCTGCATCCACCGTGGAATACTCAAAAGCCAGGGTGGTGTTGAGAAGCTTACAGTTTTTCATAACCAGGTTATCAATATAACACATACCCTGAAGGCTCTCAATCGTACAATTTACCAGAGTCAGATTCTTTGCGTTCCAGCCCAGATATTCGCCGGAAATAAAGGAATCATACACGGTTACATTCTCACTGTTCCAGAAAGCATCCTTGGAAAGCATCCGGGCATTGTGGATTTCCATATTCTTTACCCCGTCAAAGGAATAGTTGCCCACCAGTTGGAAATCCCGCAGCACCATATTCTGGCTGTTCATGGCAAAGTAATCGCCTTTCGCAGATACATGCTCCATTGTCACATCCTCACAATTCCAAAGTGTTTCGGCCGCATTGGGAAAATTTACGTTTTGTAAATTTACGCCCCTGCAGCGACGGAAATTCTTCGGGGCCTCAATCACTGCATTTTCTACCGTGATATTGTCCGTATACCATACCCCTGCACGGGCCATCTCGAACCAGGTACAGTTTCTGGCTGTAATATTCTTCGCATACCAGAAGGGATACTTCCATTTGAACATGCAGCCCTCCAGTTCGATATCATGGCTCTCTTTCAGCGGCGACTCTCCATCTGCAAAAATGCTGTCGTAGATTTTCAAATTCTCTCCCTGGAATAATGCTCTTTCTCCTGTCAAATACTCCTGTCTGATTTCTCTTGTCTTCATGATTTTTCCTCCTGATTATCTAAAATTTTTAACTTACATTTCTCTGCGTTTTCTTTCCCATCCTGCCATTCTTCCTGATGTCTATGATAAGGATACCGGACACAGATAACATGGCTCTAACATAAAAATAAACAATTTCTAAATGAATTCTTGCAGATTTCTCAATTTACCCGACTGCCCGCTTCCACCTTTTTGATTATTTTTGCAGGCACACCTCCCATCGGACAGCTTCACACTGTCAATGGGGCAGAAACCAAGTTTATCCGCTTCCAGCAGCTTCATCAGCCGTTCGCGCCCCTTTGTGGTGTTGTGCCTTACGTTCCCCCGGTGGCGGTTCTGCTTCGCGTAAAGCTCGCAGACCGTCATTTTCTTTCCAATCGTTTCGAAAAGAGCCTTGATATGCCTGTATCAATTATAGCAGATTCATAACGGTTTTTCACTGTCTTTTTTGACAAATCAGTTATTCGCCCCGGCGTATCAGCTTTCATTTCTGTTACGCTTTAAAACGCTATTTTCGGGGATAGCAATATAAACCTTATCTCCTAATCCCATGTCTGCAAGCCGCCGAAAACAAGCTGAAAAGACTCCCTACTGCGTAACAAGCCCCATAATAAATTGAGGTCGAAAGCAGTTTACTGATTTCACCCTCTTGACTGCCCAACAGCAAAGGCGGGAAAAGCCGTCAAGGGCGCGAAGCGCGAAGTTTACCCTTGACAGCTTTTCCTGTCTTTGCTGCTTACCTGTCGAACCGGAATTTCAATATGGATTCTGTTAATCTTGCTAAATGTGGAAAAGAAGCTGGCGGTGGCGGCAAAGCTGATACGCCAGGAGCGGGATGCCGGAGGCACGGAAATCGCCGCCCGACTTCACAATCTGAACCGTCCCGTGAAGAACAGGAAGGGAGAAATCATCAGGAAAGAGGGCTATCTGCCCTGGCTGACCGCCCATCCGGAGCGGATGGCGCTCCACATCAAGATCAAGACCTGGCTGCAGGACAGCGGATATCCACTGGGGACAAGGAACAAGACAGAGAAGCCGCCCAGGGAACCCCGGAAACAGGACTTCTCCCTGTGCCGTGAGCCGTGCTCTCCTCTTCCACGCCTTATTTCAGGCTTATGTTTTCCCGGTCATCAATTCCCGTAAAATTTACGAATTCGCAGAAGCGAACCTGTTATGCTATTCACTGCAAGGCACGCACTTTGAAAAGCCAAATGGCGATAATGACCGTCCGAAGGGATACTTCCCAGCAAAATACGCCGCGGTGCCAGAACCGGGTGCAGGCGTATCGAGGGAAAACAACGCCGCAGAAAAGCACTGGGGCAGGAACGGCATCGGGTAGAACGGCACAAATTTATATGCTAATAGTTGTTTTTTAATTTTCTATATGCTAATATTATAGCGGGTTGAACAAGAGTAAATCGCATGCTAAAAACTGTAATATTTACGAACGCGCACAGGGAAGCCTGCTATACTATTCACTGTAAGGCACACACCTTGAAAATCAACGACATGGTGCGGCTGGGAGAGGAGGAATCGCTGTGGAACGTTATTTTACAGACGCGGTATATGCCCGCAGGGTCAGGGACAGGCCGCCGGAGCTGGAACAGGTGGAAAAGCATCTGTACGCGGAGCTGTCAGCCCATATCTCCGGTGAGGAATATCTGCGGATAGAGGAAGAACTGAATGGCTTTTATGAAGAGCTGGGCAAGGAACTGTTCGGTAGAGGATTCCTGGAAGGGATGCGCTTTTTCCTGCAATGTTTCGCATCATGACATCGCCGCCAATGTCCTGATGGGCGTTCTGCGCCGGTTCACAGGCGCATTCTTGTAACCGGGGCCCGGTTTGCCGGTCAGCCGCAATGCATGCCCGTTTTTTCCGGTTTGGGACTTCTGGAATTCGACCCTGAACCGGCAGCCGTTGTATGCTACAGAGCCTGGGCCAATATCGCCGAAGGCTATGGAGCAGACGCTCCCCTACCGGGATAGAGCGGGTCGAACAAGTATCCGCCGTATTGTCAAACCTCATAAAAAAATATCAAACAGAAAAGTCAAGGTGAAGATTATGATGAAAACAATGATAACAAGATTTCTGGCCGCGCCTGTGGCATCGGCAATGATGCTCGTTACCTTGTGCGGATGTGCCCCGGCAGATACTGCCAACGCAGCGCCCGCAGCATCTCAGTCCGTGTCCGTCAGCAGCCTGTCTGTTGAAACGGCAGCTCCGTCCAGCACACCTGCGGCATCCGGGAATACGGTCAGGGACCGTTTCAGGCACGCAAAGGAGCAGGCCGGTTCCAGCGATTCTTCCGGCAATCCTTCCAGCACGCCGACCGCAAAACCGGAGGCCAGCCAGGCCGGCCCCGTGTACGATGTGGAGAAAGTTTCTGAACTGAAAACAATGACTGCGAATGTGGAAAACCGCCAACACTACTGCCGCGTCTATGTTGAAAGCGACCACAATCCATATGATGTCGTATGGAACTACGGCAAGAAATACCAGGTTTTCGTGGACGCCGTGGATGACGCCGGAATGTGGAACGTCCTGTTCGATGCGGAATTCTACAAGGAAAGCTATCCCATGCTGGCCATGCTGTACCACGATGATGACGGCCTGCTCCTGGAGCATTTCCAGACTGTCGGCGTGCACGAAGGCCGCCAGGGCAGCAGGGCGTTCAATGTCGCGGCTTATATGGAAAACTGCGGCCAGTCCCTGGTGGACGCATTCGGCGACCACTATGAATGCTATTATTTCTACTGGGCGTTGAACCAAAAGACCGAATCCGAGGTTTCCACAGTTTCTGACGGCCATCCGCTCCAGATGTGCGTAAAGCTCACAGTGCTGCAGAAATCGGAATTCAGGCAGGTGAACAAATATCGCGAAGAAGCCGGCGTCGACCCTGTAGAGCTGGACCCTGAGTTCCTGGCGTTCGCGAATTACCGCGCGTGGCTGGACTTCACCGGGGATTATACCGCGCACGACTGGCTGAAACAGCACGCTGATGACGCCTATGATTACCTTGCGGTAATGGGTTCTGACACGCTGACGGAAAATACCGTGTGCGGTAAATGCTCCTACAGCGGTCCCAGCGACAAGGGTTACTATCTTAGTTATTACAATTCCCCTGAGCACTATGACGCGATGGTGTCCAAATATGCTGCTTATTTCGGCTGCTCCAATGCCTATTGGGGGCCTGACAACAGCGGCAGATGCAGGTACTGCCAGTACGATATCTATACCAGGGGCCTCTCGACCTATATGAACCCCTGAAAATAATCCAGATCCCGAAAAGAAAGGAGTGATCTTATGTTCGGAAAGTTTCACGCGGATGAGCTGATGTGGACCATCGGCTTCATCATTGGCCGCGGCGTTTTGTGCGTGGCCGGTTTCGCCGCCGGCTATGTCGGCATCAATGTCATAATCGGCAGAAGAGGGAATGATTCTCCGAAAAAGGGCGGAAGAAATCCTGGATCTGGTAAAGAAAACGGAAAACGAAATTATACTTTCTGACAATGTGATTATCGGAGATGTATACATTGGAGCCGGAGAAACAGATGGTGTCCGCCTGCTGGCAAGGGCTGCCGGAAAACTGAAAAAGCTGTATCCCGGAATCCATTACCACATTTCCAGCGGAAATGCTGTATTTGTCAGGGAGCAGCTGGATAAAGGACTGATTGATTTCGGAATTATATTTGGAACACCTGATCCGACCAAATATGAATCTTTGAAACTCCCGGCAAAGGATGTCTGGGGTGTTCTGATGCCAAAGGATTCTCCCCTGGCTGAAAAAGAATTCATTTCCCCCGAAGACCTGTGGGGGCAGCCACTGCTGATATCCCAACAGGAGGCCGATGGCGGAGCGCTTGTCCAGTGGATGAAACGCAGTATATCGGAACTGGATATTGTTATGACTTACAATCTGCTGTTCAATGCCTCGCTTCTTGTGGAAGAGGGACTGGGGTACGCAATCTGCTTTGACAGAATCATCAATACTTCCGGTGACAGCAGACTCTGTTTCCGCCCCCTGTACCCTACCATCGAGA
>CAJULV010000109.1 GCA_910587555.1 uncultured Acetatifactor sp. | reverse complement strand
AAAAGGGCTTTTTCGTTGGTTGTCATTGTTCTACCTCTTTCCTGTATTTTTCCAAGACAGACTGTCCTGTGCATTCCTGTAAATCATGGTTACCAGTATCATATAATAGATTTTGGTCTTTCGCAAGGTTTTCTGTACTATTTTTCATGGAGGTTTTACAGGTGACGATTTACATAGGCTCTCGGAATTTCAGGAAGCAGAATCAGGAGCTTTGTGGGCGGAATGGCCGGTACGTTCAGGGAGAGTTCTGGCATATCTTGATTTACGCCGTGGAACAACATACAATATATATATATATTCGGTGATTGAATCTTGCACACAAACCGGATAAACGGCATGACTGGATGTGCTATGCGACTGGCACAAATTAAATGCCGTTTATATAGGATGGTAATTGAAAAAGCATAGTTGACCGTTTGTAGACATTTTTTTGATAGCATTATATAAGCGCAAGAAAAAGATATTCTGTCAAATTGTAAAAGGGAAAGGAATACAAAAATGGCTCCGAAAATTTTATTGATTGATGATGAAGAATCCATATGCAGTCTGGTCAGGCTGCACTTTCAAACAGAAGGGTACGTTGTATATACCGCATTGGATACGGAGGAAGCTGTCCGGGCTCTTTCCCATAACCCGGATCTGATACTTTTGGACATCAATATGCCGGAAACGGACGGGCTGGAGTTCTGTAGAAGCATACGGAACCATATTGACTGCCCGATCCTTTTCCTGACCTCCCGCGTTACGGAGCAGGATAAAATTACCGGCCTGCAGGCGGGCGGGGATGATTACATCACGAAGCCGTTCAGCCTTGCCGAACTGACTGCCCGTGTGGAGGCACATTTGAGGAGGGAGAGCAGGGCGCGGCATGGCAGCATGAAGATGTTCGGCGAACTGTTCATTGATTATGCCGGGCGGTGTGTGTACTGCAAAGAACAGGCCGTCCCATTTTCCAAAAAGGAGTTTGACATTATAGAATTCCTGTCCCTCCATGCGGGTCAGGTCTTTGACCGGGAAAGGATTTATGAGAGGATCTGGGGATATGATGCTGAGGGCAGCAGTGATATCCTGAAAGAGCATATCCGCAGGATACGCGCAAAGCTGGCACAGGTGACAGACAGGGAGTATATAGAAACAGTCTGGGGGTGCGGGTATAAATGGGTAAATTAAAAGACATGACGCTCAAAAAAGCGTTCTATCTGATAGTGTCAGTCACAGTAGTGATTGTGCTGTTTTTGTCTGCTGCATCCGTGAGGGCCTGTTCACGGTTACATGACCAGATTACGCTATCCCATGCTTTTATGATGGATGCTGCAGTTGTTGATTATGGGGGCAGCGGGTACTACATTATGGATGCGGAAACAAACGGCACAGGGGACAGTCTCATGGAATTTACCGGCAGAGAACTGTGGATATGCAGGATTACGGAGATATTGATTGTGCTTCTGCCTGTTTTATTTTCTGTCCTTGGGATAGTGTGTGCCGGAACATATTTTTACCATGTCAAACTGAAAGACCCCCTGGCAGCATTGAAACAGGGGATAAGCCATATAGCGGACAATGACCTTGATTTTACAATCGATTATGGGAAACAGGATGAACTGGGGGAACTGTGCAGGGCATTTGAAACCATGAGGGGCGAGCTGGTAAAAAATAACCGTTATATGTGGGGGCTGGTGGAGGAAAGGAAGAGAATTAACGCAAGTATCGCACATGACCTGAGGACACCAATCACAGTCATCAAAGGCTACAGTGAGTATCTGGACAGGAATGCCGGAAAGGAAACCCTGACAGGGGATGGGACACGGGAAATTGCAGGGTATATCAACCAGGCCGCTGTAAGGCTGGAGGAATATGCGGATTCCGTGCGTGAGGTCCAGGCACTGGAGGATATGCATCTGGAATATGGGGAAGTCTTGCTGGGCAGCTTTTTGGAGGAAATGCGGGCACAGCTTTCCGTCATTGCAAGACAGAACCGCAAAGAAATCTGCTTACGGGCGGAATTGCCGGAGCATACAGTGATGCTGTCCACGGTCGCAGTATTCAGGATAATGGAAAACATCGTGGACAACTCCCTGCGGTTCTGTAGGGAAAGGATTGACGTGGAGGTTTCCTTTGCAGCTCCTTTCCTTACTGTCACCATAACCGATGATGGCAGGGGATTTTCGGAAAAGGAGCGTGTGGAAGCAACGGATTATTTCTATAAAGGAAAAATGGAAGGAGGGCATTCTATGGAAAGAGGGCATTCCATGGAAAGCGGGCATTCCATGGAAGAAAAGCATTCCATGGAAGAAAAGCATTCCATGGAAGAAAAGCATTCCGTGGAGAAGAAGCATTTCGGCATCGGGCTGACCATATGCAGGATACTTGCACAGAAGCATGGTGGTGTAATCTTGCTGGATAATGCCCCGGAAGGCGGTGCACGGGTGACGGTGAAAATAAAAACAGAAGAAATTTCCCCATTGTGACGGAAGGTAGACTTTTAGCTGGTAAACTCTCCTTACAACAAGGAACTGTTGGAACAGTTCCTACACAGACGTTGGAAAGGAGAGTTTTTTCATGGAGATACAGATTACGTCTTTGAAGAAGGTATATGGGAGCAGGGCCGTTCTGGACAGCATTACCTTTTCTGTCGGAAACGGTATGTTCGGGCTGGTAGGAAGGAACGGCGCGGGGAAGACGACATTGATGCGGATTCTTGCCACACTGAGCAGACCCTCCGGCGGACAGGTCACATTTGACGGAATCCCTCTGGAGGATACAAAGAAAATCCGGTCTTTCATCGGATATCTGCCCCAGGAATTTTCTTTCTATCCGGATATGTCGGTACTGGAGGTCATGCGTTATCTGGCGGCGCTTTCTGACATTCCGGGGGAGGTCTGGCGGGAACGCATCCCCCGGCTTCTGCAGCAGGTCAATTTATGGGATGACAGGACAAAAAAGGCAGGGAAGCTGTCCGGCGGGATGAAACGGCGGCTTGGCATTGCCCAGGCCCTGCTGAATGACCCACAGGTACTGATTGTTGATGAACCCACAGCAGGGCTTGACCCGGAAGAAAGGCTCCGTTTTTATGCCTTGCTTGATGAATTTTCAGGCAGCCGTACCGTGATCGTGTCCTCCCATATCATGAGCGACATTGAAGCGGTATGTGAAAACGTGGCGGTACTGGATGCCGGACGGTTGCTGTTTGCCGGTACGGTAGGAGCATTGGCCAAAAGGGCGGAGGGGAAAGTGTTTGAACTGACCGTTCCAAAAAGGGAACAGGAGACGGTCAAGAGGGACTACTATGTCCTGTCCAGCCAGAGCCATGCATCGGACGTAAGAATCCGTGTATTGGCCGGCCACATCCCGGCGGGTCGTCCCGTTTCCTGTGTGCCTACGGCATGGGACGGCTATATGGAGCTGCTGCGCCAACTGGAAGAGGGGGTGGTGAAATGAGAAATCTGTTTATGATGGAATGTAAAAAAACAGCACGGGGGATCCTGTACTGGCTGTATGTGCTGGCTCTGTTTATTGTCAGCATCCGCCGGTTTGATACGGTGGTGGAAGGTGAGCTTCGCGGGAAGGATGATCCGTCATCCGTATTTTATACAGCGCCGGATGGCATATACGCCGGGGATTCCGAGAGACTGTCTGAGGTGGAGATGCAAAAAAACATGATGGCCGGGGCAGCCGCACGGCTTTTGGACAGTTACCGCAGAAACACATATGAATATTATCCTTTTGGATATGTAAAAACGAAAACGCTGTCTGGAGAAGAGCAGAGGATAATCCTTTCCTATCTGGAGGAACTGACAGGAATGAGCGAAGAAGCCATAAACGGGGAAACGGGGGAGGACAGCGCAGAAGATTTTCAGATTTCCGGCGGCGGTGCGTTCGTTTTTGAGCCGGAACAGGGAAGCATGAACGAAAACGGTCAGTTTGTCATAGAACCCGGCGATTGGAAATATACGGAAAACAGTGCTGATATAGCTGGTGCATCCCAAGACCCGGAAAGCGGTTTTGAAAAAGTAACATTTGACCGTTTCCAGGAAATCATGGGAGAGGTAGATGCCATGATTGGGCGCAATTCCTATTTCAGTCAGGAAATGCTGGCACTGTATTACTGTGGGAATGATATGGAAGAAAGCCCTGTTACAGAGCGGCAGCACAGGGAATTCTATGAAGGGGACCATGTGACAGGGGCATTTGCCAGGTATTACTGTGACAGTATTTCCCTGGTGGTCTTGGGACTGCCCGCCCTTGTGATGATTGAACTGATGATGAGGGATAAGAGCCGTAAGATGCAGGCGCTGGTGTACCCGCGTGCGGTTCCCAGCATCAGGCTGGTCTGCACCCGCTTTGCGGCATCCGTCTGCATGGTGATGCTGCCTGTCCTTATTTTCCCAATCAAGTCACTGGTAACATTAATACGGTTCTGCATGGAGACAGGAGTACAGCCGGATGTATTTGCTTTTATAAAATATGCTTTCTTGTGGATTCTGCCCACGGTCCTGTTTGTTATGGCTATTGGGATGTTTCTGACGATACTGACTGGAAACTATTCCGGCATTTTGATTACAGGGCTGCTCTGGCTGGCAGGCAGGCCGTCCATCGGCAAGATCGCAGGCGGGAATTATGATTTGTTTGACCTGATCATCCGCCATAATACATTGAAAGGGTATGGGAGGATGATGGAGAACATCCGGATGCTGGTGCTGAACAGGGCTGTTATTTCCGGTGCGGCTTTTCTGCTTGTGATACTTTCGGCTGCTGTATATGAGACAAGACGGAAAGGGGGCGGTATCTTTGAGGACCGAAAACTTTTTAACGGTTTTTGGGGCGAACATCCGCATGAATTATAAAAATACGCTCATTCCCTCCATTCTGCTGTTGCTGGTTATTCCGCTGGTCTACGGGACTGCAAATCTGGACTATATAAAATCTGCTGACTGTCTGGAGCGGATGGTGGCATTAATCGGGATTCCCATGTTCACATCTTTGTTTTACCGGGAACAGTCCCATGACTTATACAGCATGGTTGCCCTGCGTCCGTTTCCTTTCCGGGCGGCTGCGGCCTTGCGGATTGGAATCTCTGCGGCAGGCACTTTTGTTATGGTCATGGTATTTGAGGTTTATATGTACGTTTGCGGAAGTATATTTCCGTTTGGTGAATATGCTGTCAGGGCATTGGCAGCGTGTATGGTGCTGGGGTTTGCGGGGCTGCTTTGTGCTTCTGTTGTAAAAAATACAGCTGCCGGGTATTTGGGAGCGTTCTGTTTCTATTTTGTGGTACAGGCGGGAGCCGGTGATTCCGTGTTTAAGCCTGTTACAAATGGGATTCATCCATTGCTGATATTATTCTTAAGTGGTGCCGGGGCAGCAATCATCTTATTTTGTAAGCCTGCATATCAATGATGTTTGACTGAATTTATATACAGCGTTACAAGGGAAAGTGTTGAAGCTAATCTGATGAAAAGCGGCAATACGCTCGTGAAAAGGTCGTCTGTTTTGGCGGATTAGCAAGTGCATCTGTTCAAGCAATGTAAAATCAACCGTGCTTTTCAGATATCCGATGGCAGAATGTCAGTTAGTTAAGCTGCTGAGTTAGTTCCTGAATAGGGTCTAACTCAAAATTCTTCAAAAATTTCCTCAAAGGGGTTGACACAAAGACCAAAGTGTGCGGCCGCCCTCGTTACTGATTGATTTTTAAGGTAACGAGGGCGGCTCTTTAGTCAGAGGATATTACCACTTTTGAAAAGCCGGATAAGGAGATACGGGAGGAACTCAAAGGGAACGGCTTCCGCTATGCGCCCAGCGCGGAAGCATGGCAGCGGCAGCTA
>CAJULV010000108.1 GCA_910587555.1 uncultured Acetatifactor sp. | reverse complement strand
GGGATGACTATGGGGCGGTGATGAACTATGCCAGGATCACGCCGCCTGCAGTCAAGGAGAACTATGTAGACATCGCAGGGGGGAATTCTTCCATTGATTTGACCGAGGCCGTGGGCGGTCTGGTATACGGGGACGGGAGTATTGAGTTTAAGTTCACTCTGTTTTCCGCGGAGAAAAAGGACAGGATGAAAAATGACCTGCATGGGAGGAGGATGGAGATCATCCTGGAGAGGGAGAGGGAGTTTTTCTATGATGGCCGGGTCTCCTGTACGAAGGAGGAGCGTGCGGGGCCTCTGTATGAGCTGTATTTTGCGGCCAGGGTCAGGCCCTATAAATATGAGCGGACGGAGACCGTCCATGTGGAAACGGCTTCCGGAACGGAAAAGGAAATTCTGCTGCCCAATGATGTCATGCCGGTTCTGCCCAGGATCCTGGTGGAGGGGAAGGTCCTCCTGACTTTTGGGGGGGACACATACAGGCTGGAGCAGGGAGAGTACCAGGTACCGGAAATCACGCTGCAGGAGGGGCTGAACCGTCTCTGTCTGTCAGGTACCGGAAAAGTCAGGTTTATTTACAGAAGGGGGAGACTGGTATGATTACCATAAAGAGCGGGGAACGGACTATCTACCATCCCGGAAATCCGGGACTGCAGCTGATTGAACCCAGACTGACACTGGAGGATAATGCAGCGGGAAGCCTGACATTCCGGATCTATGGGGAGAACCTGAACCGGGAAAGCGTGAGGAAGCTGTATCCTCTGGTAACTGTATTTCGGGACGGAAGGACGATCTTTAAGGGCAGGGTGGTCAGTGAACGGAAGGACTTTTATAATGCGGATACGGTGGAAGCGGAGGGGAAGCTGGCATTCCTGAATGATTCCTGCCTGGAGCCCTTTTCCTTTACAGGGAGTCCAGAGGCGCTTTTTCGGATGATCCTGGAAAACCACAATGCGCAGGTGATGGAATGGCAGCGGTTCCGGGTGGGGCGCGTGACCGTCACGGATCCCAATGATTATATTGTGAGGAGCAGCGAGGCCGTTATAAATTCCTGGGAAGCATTGAAAAGCCGGTGTTTCCAGTCCTCCCTTGGAGGGCATATCCGTATCCGTTATGAGCCGGACGGGGATTATATTGACTGGCTGGATGACTATACAAAAGTGTGTTCCCAGAGCATTGCCTTTGCCAGGAACATGATCAGCCTGTCCAGAGAGATGGATGCCACGGAAACCTATACGGCTATCCGGCCCGTGGGTGCGGAGGTGGATGGGGTAAAGATTGATATTTCCACAGTAAATAACGGCAGTGTTTACCTGGTGAATGAAGAACTGGCCGGAAGATACGGCGTGATTTTTGCGCCGGAAGGGGAATCCCGGTGGGAGGATGTGACTTTGCCGGAGAACCTGTTGGAAAAGGCAGAGGAGAAGCTGTACGGATCCATGGCAGCCATGAGCGAGACCTACGAGATCAATGCTGTTGACCTGAACCTGACGGATCCGGAGATAGAGGCACTGGATATCTGTGAGTATGTGCCGGTGGAGAGCGGTCCCCATGGGATCCAGGGAAGGTATCTGCTGACCAGGGCGGATATCTGCATTGCATCGCCGCAGAATTCGGTTTACTATCTTGGGGTCAGCAGGAGGGTTTTAAGTGATATGACCTCCGAAGGCGGTGTCAGCCGGGAGCCCGTGCCCAGGAAAGTCAGCGCCCTGGAGAATGATGCAGGGTATATTTCGGAGGAAAAGGCCGGGGATCTGTTGTCGGAGTATCCTAAAACGATTGAGGTGAATCGAATCGTAAACACAGCGGTGGAGAGTATCCCTGCGGGGGCATCCGCATATGAATCGGCACTGCAGAACGGATTTGAGGGAACGGAAGCAGAATGGCTGGATTCCCTGCATGGAGAACAGGGTCCGCCTGGGAAGGACGGGGAAGATGGAGAAGACGGCGCACCGGGGAAGGCGGCAACGGTCCGGATAGGTACTGTTACCACGGGACCTCCGGGAACAGAGGCGTCCGTTGTAAATACGGGCACGGAAAATGAGGCGGTACTGGATTTTACGATTCCCATGGGCGAAAAGGGAAATCCGGGCAGTTCCGGCGGAATGACAGTTGATCTTATCGCAACTCTGGAGGAGGTAAAGCAGAACGAAGCAGCAGGAATGGCAGCCGATGCACTGGCAGTGAAGGAACTGGCAGGCTTTCTTCCCTTTCGTCTGGGTGTGGATTCAGGGGGAAATTACGGGTATTATAAGGACGGTGCTGATACAGTGACCCCTTTTAGGACGGGGGACGGGGGCAGCATGGAGACGGTGATCGGCGGACTGGTTATGGAAGGATACCACGGGGAAACGGTCCCGGTTTCATATTCTCCGGTTGTTGTCCTGACCGGAACAGTTGTTCCAGAAACGGAAGGTGTTGAATTTGTTTAGACAGAAGACATACAGGGGGATTTATTCCGGTTATACGGCGGCTAATACAGCTTTTGCAAGTATTCCGGGACTGACTGCAAAGGTTACGGGGAATGCGTCATTGACTGACCTTGTCGGGGAAACGGTTGCCGCATTTTTAAAAGAGTGTAGCTGTACGGGCTGCCGTTATGACAGCGAAAAACACTGGGTGTATATTTTTGGATGTCCATTTATCTTTTATGTTGCAAATTCCACATATGGCAATGCGAAACACAGGTATGTTCATATCTATTCCCCTTTTTCTTCCACCCTGTTTTTTACAGGAAGTGTTGCCTCTGGAACCGGGAATTATACAAAGAATGCGCCGTTTACCTTTGTATTTGATACTACCAACAATCATTACGAAATTACGATCAGGCTGCTTGGGGAACCGACAAACGCATTTATCCTCATTCCAGGTACCTATGTTGTCGGAAACCATACGGGAACCAGCGCAGGTTTTCCCACATCCTACTCTTTTCTGACAGAACCCAGGATGGGTAGTTATATTGAGTTTGTAAAAGGAAGGGATCTGTTTCGGGGGTTGAATGCGGTTGTTTACCAGCAGTCGCTTGCTTCGATTTGCATCACAGATGTGGACACGGATGGTAATATCGTTGATACAGGTTACAAGCCCGGGTCTTATTACAACCTCAAGTTCCAGGTATCTATGAACACGACAGTTGAAAACTTTAACAGTTTTGGAAAGAAATTTTTTCTGATGAAGGTGTCGCTGGCATATTTTGAACTTGAGTCTTACGTTTTTTTGATGAATTCAGGTTTGGGACAAAATAAAGGCATTCTTTTGGATACACAGCCCTTTTTTACGATCAATGATGAAACGTTTTTTATTGGTTACTTAAGTGAGCGGTCAATCACACCTGTTGTCAAGTGTGTAACATAAAGAAAGCCAGAAACTATTTCAATGTAAATAACAGGAGGTGGAAAACAGTGGCAGAAGTTAGGATAAAGGTGGAAGGGCAGCTGCTTACGGTCTTGAACCAGGAGGTTATTGCAAGCGGCAACGTGGAGTATGATACCTGCTCTTTTGAATTTGACAGGGCGTGGCAAGGCTATGTGAAAACTGCGGTATTTTACCAGGATAAGACAAAGGTTCAGTATGCTGTTCTGGACAGTGACGGAACATGTGCGATACCGGCAGCTGCAATGGCTGGGGAAGGGAACATGTACATCGGCGTGTTTGGAGTCAGCGGGCCTAAAGTCATAACATCCACAGTGGAAAGGATTTATATCAGGCAGGGCGCCATATCAGGAGAAACGGTCAGCGCAGAACCCGGTGACGATATATTTCTTGCGATCGTGGTAAAGTACCAGCAGGTCATTGAGCAGATGAAGGCGTATGACATGAAAATGGAAGAATTCATGGAACTTATGGGTACGCTGAATGCCTATGATGTAGCAGATGTACTGAAGCGGCTTACGGATGCCGAAGGGAAGCTTGAAGGAATGGGGGCTGCTATTGCGGATGCTGTGAAGAAAGCGATTGACGCTGTTTCAGGAGGATTGCGATTTGCACAGAGTGCCAATGGGGAATGGGGATATATTGTGCCGGGGGCTGAAGATGTGATTCCGTTTGGTGCCAATGGAGGGACGGCCCCGGGGTGGGATGGTGAACTTGAAAATACATCATGGGTCCGGGTATCGTCAGGCACTAACAGCAACTTTACAAAAGCAATATCCCCAAATGGTTATCCGGTAGCCATCACTGAAGATGGGACTGTGGCATATTCGTTTGATGGGAGATCCTGGGAGACATCAAAACCTGCTTATCAGGACTGCAGGTTTACAGATATTGACTGGGACGGAGAAAGATTCCTCATTACGGGTAGCTATACAAATGAAGTGTCCCATACGGTGGGGCTGCTCCTGGCTACGGAGGATTTCAAGGAATACCGGAAACTTGAAATTCCCAACAGCCTGGATTCAGATACTAATTATGATACCTGCTATTATGCGGTGTATCCGGTTAACGGTAAATATGCCGTCATTGCCAGTAGGACGTCAGGAATGGAACGGCTGCTTGTATACGTGGGGGATTTGATAAATAACTGGACAGTTACGAGGACTGTGCAGGGTGGAGGCCTGACATCAACCAGGATATGCAGTGTCGAGGTGGCGAAAAACTCAACAGGAATGCTCGCACATTTTAAACACGAAGTTTATACGGGGACTAATGCTTATAATTGTGTAGTCAGAATAAGCAGTGAGGGCGAATATAAAACTATATTTAATGAAGTATCTCCGCGCGCTGTCAGTGTGTTTGGGTGCAAGGATATCCTGTATTGTTTTATATATCCCTTGGTAGGAGAATGTGAACTGGCGAAAATAATCGGCTCCGGTGAAAAGGTTGTAGTAAGCACAGGACAGAATTTCGAGTTTTTGGGAGGCGTGTATTTTAACAACAGCGAAGTATTTATAAACCACAACAGCATGATGGTTGTGAAAAATGGTGAAAGCATTGGGGATAAGTCGGTCAACGATCTGTTAGATGCATCACCGGAGGCGGCGATGAGCTGTATCACAAAGGCTTTTGGGCTGATTTACATATTCGGGAACCGGGGATTGATTCTGGTACCGGGCTAGGGTGGTGTCGTGGAAACCGATATGGGGGAGATTACCAGGGGGCACAAAATGAAACGTCAGAAGTGCAGGATGGAATACTTCCTGCAGTAATATGTATCAAGAAAAGGAAGCGGGGAAAAGAGATGGAAAAAGCAAAGGTAATGTTAATCGCGGCACTGTCCGCACTGATGAGCTGGCTGGGAATCCTGGCTGTACCTGTGTTTTTGATGGTAGGCTGTAATGTTATTGACTACATAACCGGGATTTGGGCTGCAAAGTACAGGACAGAGAGAGTCAATAGCTACAAAGGCGTTAGGGGAATCATTAAAAAGGTGTGCATGTGGTTACTGGTAGTGATAGGCGCATGGATAGATATCCTGGTGAATTACGCCATTGAATGCACCGGAGTGGAAGTTAGTCTTCCCTTTGTGGCGGCTACAATTGTTGCAGTATGGTTGGTTGTGAATGAGATTATCAGTATTCTGGAAAATATTTTGGATATTGGTGTCCAGATGCCGCCATTCCTGCTTCCGGTGGTCAAGTACATAAAGAAACAGGTAGAAGATAAAACAGGTCTTGCAGATGAAAAAGAAAATAGGGAAGATGTTTAAAATGGGAGCTTCGGCTCCCGATTTTATTGCCTGATATCGGGCGGAAAGGAGATATCTATGAGGATTAATGTACATGCCGGGCATAACCCGGACGGGAAGGTAGCTTGCGGTGCAATCGGCTTTATCAGGGAATCCACGGAAGCCAGAAAGGTAAAGGATGCCGTAATTGCACAGCTTAGGCAACTGGGGCATGAGGTATATGATTGTACATGTGAAGCCGGGACAAGTCAGTCCAATG
>CAJULV010000107.1 GCA_910587555.1 uncultured Acetatifactor sp. | reverse complement strand
GGGACTGAAGGGAGGTCGGGTGGACATGTCAAACGTAATCGTAAAAGAAAACGAAACATTAGACAGCGCTTTACGTCGTTTTAAAAGAAGCTGTGCTAAAGCTGGTATCCAGCAGGAGATTCGCAAGCGTGAGCATTACGAGAAGCCAAGCGTAAGACGGAAAAAGAAGTCTGAAGCTGCAAGGAAACGTAAATATAACTAAGCGACTGATCCCCGGCTCATGTAGCCGGGGATTTTGTATACAAAAGTACACAGGCATTTTTGCCGGATGCGCAGTGCCGCTGCCTGCGGTATTCAGGCGCAGCAGACAGATTCCCGGCATATATTCGGCCGCATTCTCATATTCTTATGACAAAGAGAAGGAATATGGAGTGTGGTATTTTTTATGTTTGGAAAAAGATTGCCCTGCATAAACCTGACAGGCAGCCGCCGTATAGCCATGCCATCAGCAGCCTTCCGCAGGGTGCGGGGCATACTGTGGGCAATGGCCATGGCGCTGATTCTGTCTTTTTTTCATGGTGTACCGGTAATGGCCAATGTGGCAGTCTCGTCTCCGTCAGTGATTCTGATAGAAAGCTCCACGGGAGAAGTGATTTATGAGATCAATTCAACGGAACGGAGAAGTCCTGCCAGCATTACGAAGATTATGACCCTGCTGCTCACATTTGAAGCCATTGAATCCGGGAAAGTCAGCCTTACGGACCAGGTGGTTACCAGCGAGCATGCCAGTTCCATGGGCGGGTCCCAGGTGTATTTGGCACAGGGGGAGGTGCAGACGCTGGACACCATGATCAAATGTATTGCGGTATCCTCGGGCAACGATGCCAGCGTGGCAGTGGCGGAGCATATCGCCGGAAGCGAAGAGGCCTTTGTGGCGCTGATGAACGAGAAGGCTCAGAAGCTGGGGATGGCCGATACTCACTTCGAGGATTGCTGCGGGCTGAGTGATTCTGACAATCATTATACCTCGGCAAGGGATGTGGCTGTCATGTCCAGGGAATTGACGGTAAACCATCCGGAAGTTTTTAACTATACGAAGATATGGATGGAAGACATCACCCATGAAACCAGACAGGGAACCTCCAGTTTTACCCTGAGCAGTACCAATAAGCTTCTGAAACAATATCAGTGGGCTACGGGGCTGAAGACAGGCTCCACCTCTAAGGCAAAGTACTGTTTTTCTGCCACGGCATCCAAGGACGGCATCGACCTGATAGCGGTGGTGATGGGAGCGCCGGATTATAAGACGCGTTTCGGAGATGCACAGGCACTGTTGACTTATGGCTTCAATGTGTGTAATATTTACATAGACGAAAACCAGGATGCCCTTGCGCCGCTGCCTGTAGAGGGCGGTACCGCGGAAGAGGCTGCCATAGAGTATCAGGGGGAATTCCGCTATCTGGATATTGCAGGCAATGATTTGTCGGCGGTGGAGAAGGTGATGGAATTGCCGGAGACGGTGCAGGCGCCTGTAGAGAAGGGCGCGGAGGCGGGCAGGGCAAGATATTTTTTAAACGGTACGGAGATAGGCAGCGTGCCGCTGGTATATGCGGAGGATGTGGAGAAGGCCCGCTATACGGATTATCTGAGAAAAGTAGTGGAAGGATTCTTCCTGTGAGGCTGCAGGAAGGCCGGATGATGCCGTTGTGATTTTCGGCGGAGTGGGGGCAGCAGAGCGAAAGCTCCGAAAGCATCTAAGGCCGGTGTGCCGACCGGATTACGCTTGGTATTTTTGGGCGGAAAATAGAGAGTCGGCGCACCGTATGCCTGAAGCTGCTACCTAACAGGGAGGCAAGAGGTAGAACAGGATGGATATTCTGATCACTGTAATTGTGATAGCGGCAGTGGCGCTGCTGTGGGTCATGCTTTATGACAGTAATCGTTTTACCGTTAAATATCATACGGTAGAAGATGAGCGCATACAAAAGGCATGCAGGGCAGTGCTTGTGACGGACCTGCACAATAAGCGCTATGGAAAGGATAATGAGATACTGCTGGCGACGATCAGGGAACAGGGACCGGATTTTATTCTTATTGCCGGCGACGTGCTTACGGCGAAGCCGGGCGCCTCTATGGAACCGGCCCTGCAGTTTCTGCGGGCGATTGCCGGAGAATATCCGGTCTATTATGCAAACGGGAATCATGAGCATCGCCTGAAGCTGTATCCGGAGACCTACGGCGATATGGCAAAGCGGTATGGAACGGCGCTGGAGGAAATGGGCATCAGGCCGCTGGTGAACAGCCATGTGGACCTGCCGGAGTACGGAATTACGGTGTACGGGGCCGAAATTGATAAATTTTTTTATAAACGCTTCAAAGTCCGGAAGATGGATGAGACGTATCTGACGAAAATCCTGGGACAGGCTTCCAAAGAGCGCTTTACAATCCTGCTGGCGCATAATCCGGACTATTTCCCGCAGTATGCCGTATGGGGAGCGGATCTGACAATGTCAGGGCATATTCATGGAGGAGTGGCGCGGGTGCCTTTCTGGGGAAAAGGGGTGGTGTCCCCGGCCTGGCGTATATTTCCGAAGTACGACGGAGGTGTCTTCAAAGAGGGAAAGGCTGTTATGCTCCTGAGCAGGGGGCTGGGAATCCACACCATTCCGGTGCGGGTATTTAACCCGGCGGAGCTGTGGGTGGTGGACCTGGTGCCAAAGAATTGACAGAATGTATGTTCTTTCTTGAAACGGAAGGCAAAAAAAGGTAAAATAGATTTCCGGGCTGATGCCGGGCGGACCTGCAGGCAGGGGGATACAGGGCAAGCCGCCGAGCGGGCGGGACAACAATGAGGGATAGAGTGGGGAAAATATGGCAATATCTGTAAAACTGGAAGTATTTGAAGGTCCGCTGGACCTGCTGCTTCATCTGATCGATAAGAATAAAGTTGACATATACGACATCCCCATTGTGGAGATTACCGAACAGTACCTGGAGTACATCAGGCAGATGGAAACCGGCGACATGAATGTGATGAGCGAATTTCTGGTGATGGCGGCTACCCTGATAGACATCAAGTGCAGGATGCTGCTGCCCAGGGAGGTGGACGAGGAAGGGGAAGAGGAAGACCCCAGGCAGGAACTGGTGCAGAAGCTGTTGGAATACAAGATGTATAAATTTATGTCCCTGGAACTGAAGGACCGCCAGGTGGACGCAGCCAGGAACCTGTACAGGGACCAGAAGCTGCCGCCGGAGGTTGCCATGTACAGGCCGCCCATTGATTACGGGCAGCTGATAGGCGATATGACCTTAAGCAGGCTTCACGGAATTTTCAAAGCCATTCTCCGCAGACAGGAAGACAAGATAGACCCTATCCGCAGCCAGTACGGCAATATCGAAAAAGAAGAGATCGATATGGATGTGAAAATGCTGTATGTGGAAGCCTACGCCAGGGAACACAGAAATTTCAGTTTTCGGAAACTTCTGGAGAACCAGGGCGGCAAGATGGAAATCATTGTTACCTTTCTGATTATCCTGGAGATGATGAAGACGGGAAAGATTGCCATCAGCCAGGAGACGATTTTCGACGACATTCTGATTACTTCGCTGCTGTGATACATATTTTCATTTAAGTTGTTGTTTTGGGGGACGGAAGGAATGAAGATGAAGAGGAAAAGGGCCGAGGCGGTCATGGAGGCGGTGCTGTTTACCATGGGAGAATCCGTGGAAATCAGCCGCCTGGCCGATGTGATAGAAGAAGACGTGAAAACCACGAAGGATATCCTGAAACAGATGGAGGAGCGCTATGGCAGGGAGGACAGGGGGATTACGCTGGTTTATTTTGACAATGCCGTACAGCTCTGCACAAAAGAAGACATGTATGAATACCTGATAAAAATAACCAAGGCGCCCAGGAAGCTGTCTCTGACGGATACGGTGTTGGAGACGCTTTCTATCATTGCGTACAAGCAGCCGGTGACCAGGGTGGAGGTGGAGCGGGTCAGGGGGGTTAACTGCGACCACGCCATCAATAAGCTTTTGGAATATGACCTGATTACGGAGCTGGGACGGCTGGACGCTCCCGGCAGGCCTCTGCTCTTCGGCACTACGGAACAGTTTCTGCGCTGTTTCGGCGTAGGGAGCCTGGAGGAACTGCCGGAGATGAATCCCGTCCAGATGGAAGAATTCAAGCAGCAGGCGGAGGCGGAGGCCCAGCTGCAGCTTGAGGTATAAGTGCCCCGGCCGGCAAATACGGACTTGCCCTGTAACATAAATTGCGAGATAAGCCTCATATATTAATAAAAATCCCGTTGGAAGATGAAAAGAAGAATGAAGATGCGGACGAAAAAAATAATGGGAGGCTTTTTCTGCGTCCTTTTTCTGCTGCTGTCAGCCGTACGGCCGGTCCATGGAGAAGAACTGGAACTGTATGCCACCGCAGCGGTATTGATGGATGCGGATTCCGGAAGAGTGTTGTACGGAAAAAACGAGGATGCCGTCATGGCAATGGCGAGTACTACCAAGATTATGACATGTATCGTAGTGCTGGAAACGGTGTCACAGGACGACATACTCACGGTGTCTGCCTATGCCGCCAGCATGCCCAAGGTTAAATTGTACATACAAAAGGGGGAGCAGTATACTGTCCGGGACCTGCTGCATTCCCTGATGCTGGAATCCCACAATGACGCCGCGGTGGCATTGGCCGAATATGTGGGAAAACAATTTCTGCCCCGGGAACTCCAGGAGAAGGATACTTCGGAATACACGGCGGAAGAGAGCAAAATGGCCATGGCTGCCTTTGCCGCGCAGATGAACCGGAAGGCGGCGGAGCTGGGATGTGTGAATACCTGGTTTATCACACCCAACGGGCTGGATGCCACGGAGGCTTTCACGGGGGAGGACGGCAGCGCCGTTCAGAAGGAACACTGTACAACGGCCAGGGAGTTGGCCCGTATCCTGGCATACTGTATCAGGGAATCGCCCTGTAGGGCTGCGTTTCTGGAGATTACACGCACCGACAGCTATCATTTTTCTTCCAATGGGCGAAGCTATTCCTGTGTGAACCACAATGCTTTTCTGGGGATGATGGAGGGTGCCCTCACGGGAAAGACCGGATTTACAAATAAGGCAGGTTACTGCTATGTGGGGGCGCTGGAACGGGACGGAAGAATCTTCGTGGTAGCGCTGCTGGCCTGCGGTTGGCCGAACAACAAGACTTATAAATGGAGCGATACAAGGAAACTGATGCAGTACGGTGTGGACAATTATTTTTACAGAAGCTTTTCGGAGGAGGGAATCGCATTTGACGAGAGCCGGCTGAATCCCATACCGGTGCTGAACGGACAGACAGCCAGGCTGGGGGCGGATGCGTCTGTGGCGGTGCGGGTTGCGGGAAGGGGAGCGGACAGCGGAGACTCCGGCGCGGCGGAAGCTGGTGAAAACGGCAAAAATCTGGAGGGCCTGCTGATGAGGGCGGATGAAACGGTCAGTGTGAAATACACGCTGGCTGAAAGCCTGACGGCACCCGTGGCGGAGGGCACGCCGGTGGGCAGTGTGGTATATATGGTGGACGATAAGATCTGCAGAACGGAAACCATCGTCACGGCGGACGGTATCGGGGCTGTGGACCCTGAATGGTGCCTGAAGCAGATTCTGGACAGATTTCTGCTTCCATAGTAAAATCCCGGAAAAAATAATGAAAAAAATTGCAATTCGTCCTTTGCGAGTTGCTTTTTTTGTGTTATACTGTTACAGACAATGACCATGGGGGCATTTGCGGTCTTGCTGTTGCGAATTGTCGTGAACTGTCGTTTTGGAGGCATTTCACAGGGAATGCCTGTATCAGGGCGGTTCCTTAGTCACGGCCCGCGAGTGGTTTTGCCTGTATGAAGCCCCGCTGTCAGGTTGTTTGTATTTATTCATTATAAATGGAGGACTGAGAGCATGAGTACTACTTCAAAAGCGAGCCAAAGAAT
>CAJULV010000106.1 GCA_910587555.1 uncultured Acetatifactor sp. | reverse complement strand
CCTTACGGACGTCTGATGAAAATTTGAAAATCGGAGAAATCGCATCCCAGTTATCCCAGCGAACACTGGACTCGTATCCGCACCAACAATGTCATTGAACGGCTCAACCGGGAGATCCGCCGCCGCACCAGAGTAGTGGGCTGCTTCCCGGATGGCAATTCTGCTTTGATGCTGGTCTGTGCCAGGCTCCGCCATGTAGCTGGCACCCAGTGGGGCAACAAGAAGTACATGAATATGAAGCACTTAGAGGCTGCCCTGGGGGATGCCTCTACTGCTGGCTGATTTTATTCTGCCAGAGCCTGCAAACTATTTTGCGCATTATTCTTGACACTACCCTATGTTAAATTCTTAAAATATGAGATGAGCGAAAAACAAGAATGATTTACCCATATCTGGTAAGGGGATTCATAAAGGCAAATATCACAAGGGTTTTCAGCTGCGTCCTGACCAGCTCCTCATTCGCCTTCCCGAAGCGCATTTTTTCATAGGTCTCCCTGACGCAGGCTTTCATAATGCGGATGCCGGACACGTCTTCCTGCATGATTTCATTGATGGCATCCAGGTACGCCTGCAGTCTGGAAAACAGTGGGTTTGCCCTCCACAGGCAGAACCCGATGATGCCCACCAGAAACGGGAACGCACACAGTACAATGAATCCAAAGCCAAAATTCAGCCGGAACATACAATACATGCTTCCAAACGTAAGAAGCGTGGTGCGGATCAGCCCCCTGATAAACAGCGAGACAAAATTCTGCACCTGGGTGATATCATTGGTCACCCTTGTCACCAGGGAACCTGTGCCGAATCGGCCAATCTGCTGAAAGGAAAAATCCATGATCCTTCTGAAGCAGTCCTTCCGAATCTCATTTCCTATATTCTGGCTGGATATGTGCACGAATACATTATTGAGGGAACCGCAAAGCCCTCCCAGCAGAACAAGGCCAATCATCTGCAGCCCCAGCATCCATATCAGATGCAGGTCCGCACTTCCTCCGTTGTTTACGCCAAGGACACCGTCATCCACAATCCGGCTCATAAATCCCGGCTGCAGCAGATCCATCATCACCTCGCTGATCATGAACAGACCTGCAATAATGGCAAAGAGCAGATACTTTCTGATATATTTCCACATGGTCAGCGTCCTCCATGCTCGTTTGAGGCTCCATGGTGTCCGCGGTCATCACGATGCCCATGTCCGCCACGCTGTTCTCCGTCATCCCGGTGTCCGTGACCATCATGGTGCCCGCAGTTTTCCCCATGTCCATCCCCGTGTCCGTGGCGGTGCCCATGTTTGCATGTGGCTTCATTTTCTTTATATCGCTTTTTCCAGTCACAGCGGACTTTTTCCAGAAGTGACAGCAGTTCCTGTTTTTCCTCTCCCGAAAGACAGGAAAACATTTCCTCATGCCGCTTCCTGCGCTGCATTAGCGCCTCTTCTGCAATTTCCTTGCCGCTGTCTGTCAGGGAGATATCCGTCGTCCTGCGGTCAGATTCATTCTGTCTCCGGACAATCCACCCTGAGCCTTCCAGCTTTGCCAGGATCTCGCTGGCCGAACCCGGCTGGATTCCCAAACGTTCCGTCAGATCCCTCTGGGTGATTGTTTCCGACTCGTTCAGGATGATCAGGATGCGCTTCTGGCTTGCTTTCCCCTCATACAGCGAGCGCATGATATGATGTAAATCCTGCAGGCTGATAATCAGCCTGTCATCGATACCTGCTGCTGAATCATTGGCTGTGTACATTTCCTGATCCCATCGTTTCCCCTGATGCTCCGGCACATTTTCCCGGTGCGGCGGTATTCTTCCCCTCTGCCGCAGTGCGGCCTCTCCAGATTACAATACCGCCCACAGCCCGGGCAAATGGTATTTTCCTGCATAAATCGTTCCTCCTTTTCTTTGGGTACCTTGATTATATCACTGCAAAAAGAAAATTGTAAAGGTACCTAATATTATTTTTTGTCAGGAAATACCCATTCTCCCGCTCTCCTTCTTTGGGGTCAATACCATCTTGTAACGGGCAGCTCATTATTTATCCCCTTTGTCACAAGAATCTGATGTAAGTCAATAATTCCATTATGAAACGTTGCTGCGCATGCTGCCAAATACAAATCCCACATTCTTACAAACCGTTCATCGAACATTTTCCTTACCGCATCAATATGTTCCCGATAATTTTTCTGCCAGCAAAGGAGCGTCTTATTATAGTGCAGGCGCAGATTTTCCACATCCAGGATATGAAAATTGTCCTCCGCCATCGTATACACCATTTCCCGCAGACTTGGAACGACCCCGCCCGGAAAGATGTATTTCTTAATCCACGCATCTCCGGAGTGCTCCTTTAATGCACTGATAAAATGAAGCAAATATACACCCTCGTCCTTCAGTACCTGATTCACGCAATCGTTAAAGAGCTGATAATTTTTTCTGCCTACATGCTCTACCATTCCTACGCTGACTACCCTGTCAAATTGCCTTCCCAATTGTGGAAGGTCGCGGTAATCCATTAACTCGACTGTCAGATAATCTTCCAATCCCTCCTTCTCGATTCTGCGCTGAAACTCTGCATATTGTTCCCTGCTTAAAGTGATGCCAGTTCCGTGGATCTTATACTTTTTTGCCGCTTCGATCAACAGATATCCCCAGCCACATCCAATATCCAGCAGTGTCATGCCTTCCTTCAAATACAGCTTCTTTAAGATATAGTCCACTTTATTCACCTGAGCCTGGTATAGGGTATCCCCGGCATTTTTAAAATAACCACAGGAATAACTCATCGTTTCATCCAGCCACAATTTGTAAAAATCATTTCCGATATCATAGTGACTTGAAACTTCTTTTTTCTGATTCTTCTTGGAAACGGAGGTATGGATCAGTTTTTTCAGCGCGGTCTCGTCTGTTGAAAAATTCCCCATCTGCCCAAGGAAATGGTCCAGAGCATTGTATAAATCGCCCTGAATCTCCAGTGCGCCATCCATATACGCCTCACCCAGCGCAATAGACGTACTGGTCGCCAAATCCTTTAACGGAATCGCCTTATTAAACTTTACGATAAAAGTCGGTTCGCCATCTCCAATCCGATATTCGTTCCCGTTCATTTTCACCATAAACGGATGCGCATCAAATTTCCTCAAAAATGACACAAATGCCTCTTGCTGTAACATAGCAATTTCCTCCCACATACAGTTCTATAAAGTAATCAGATTTATACACAGTATTCCACAGATGCCGCTGATTTTTCATTTTCAAATATTATTTTATATCCTTATTTTTTTTATTCAACAGACATTTTTCACAATTTCCCCAGAAACACGCTTGTACAAATTAACCTTATACCATGGAAGCATTGCAGTTTTTCTATGCTGCATTTCCTCATACTGCGTCATGTACAATTCCTCATTTGCTTTGCAAAACATCCACCCCTATAAATCCTTTGCAAGCCCTACAATCAGGTCTACACACCGCTCCTCGCCCAGTAAGCCGCTGTCCAGTGACACGTGGTAATTCCCTGCCATACCCCATGTCCTGTCCGTATAATACTTATAATTCATCGCTCTTGTTTTATTTTTTTTCTTGAGCCGCTTTTCCGGTGACGCACCTGTTTCACCATATAAATTTACGATCCGCTCCTTTTTCTTTTCCATATCCGCGTGGATAAACACATGCAGGCAGTCTGTCCGCTTTCTGAGAATATAATCAGCGCAGCGTCCTACGATTACGCAGTTTCCCTTTTCCGCCAAATCCTCAATGATATCTCTCTACACCTTCCACAGATAATCCCCGACGGAATTGCCCGCCGCGTCTCTCCCGACAAAGGCATAGCCAAAATAAGTCCTTCCCGGTGCGTGTTCCCCATGCGCCTCAATGTACTCCCGCGAAAGCCCTGACTCCTCTGCAATCTTTTCAATCAGCTCCTTATCGTAAAATGCATACCCAAGCCTTTGCGCTGCTGCCTTTGCAATCGTTCTTCCGCCGCTGCCAAATTCACGGCTGATCGTTATTATATTTTTCATGATAATAATCCCACTCCTTTCTCCTACTCTTTCATCGGTTTTATCATTTTATTATTTGCCTGCACCATGAGCGTTGCCGCGACCGCAAGCGCCACAAGCTCTGCAATCGGAAATGCCCACCAGATCATATACGTCGCATTTTCAAGCTTTGTAAACAGCCATGCCAGCGGCAGTACGACAACGCACAACCGAAGCAGGGATACAATCAGTGAATTTAACCCGCAGCCAAGCGCCTGAAATACCCCTTGTACTGCAATATTCCCGCCTGCAAACAAAAAGCCTGCCGCAATGATCCGCGCCGCCAGAACACATAACGCTTCCGTTTCCTCAGACATGGCAAATAATCCGATCAGGGGACTTGCAAAGACCTCCAGGCCGATCGTGCCGATCAGCATAATAATCTCCGTGTACAAAATTCCATATACAATGCCCTGTTTGACACGGTTCTTATCACCCATTCCATAATTAAAGGATACAATCGGCGTAATCGCGTCGCGCAGGCCGAATCCCGCGAAAAAAATAAACTGCTGGATTTTATAAAAAATACCATACGCCGTCACTACCGCCTGCGAAACGGTGCCAAAAATCAGATTCACGCCGTATGTCATAAATGACATCAACGCCTGCATGATAATCGCCGGAAGGCCAATGACATAGATTTCCTTTACAATATCTTTGTCCGGCTTCAGGTACTGCATTCCCGATTTTACTTCCGTATTTTTCCGATAGTGGAAGTACATTGCAATCAGCATGGATACCACCTGCCCGATCACGGTCGCATACGCCGCACCACAGATCCCCATCCCGGGCAGTCCGAAATAACCGAAAATCATAACCGGATCCAGCACGATATTAACAACGGCGCCCGACACCTGTGCAATCGTGGAATAGATTGTCTTTCCTGTTGACTGTAGCAGTTTTTCGTAAATCGAAAACAAGACAATACCAAACGAGGCAACAGAACAGATGGAAAGATACGAAATCCCCATTCCAAGCACCACTTCATCGTTCGTCTGACTTCCGATATAAGCCTTCACGCCAAACAGGCCGAACAGTAAAAATACGATATAAATGATAAGCGCTAATGTCACTCCGTTTCCTGCAGTCCTTGCAACTTTTTCCTCGTCCCGCTGTCCCAGGCTTTTTGCAAGCAGTGCATTGACACCCACGCCTGTCCCGATGCCAAACGCTACAATCAGCATCTGAACCGGAAACGCCAGTGTCAACGCATTTACCGCATACTCACCCATATTGGTTATATTGCCGGAATCCGGAATACGCGCCACAAACATGCTGTCCACAATGTTGTAGCATGCCTGCAATACCATTGATAAAATAATTGGTATCCCCATACTTAACATGACTTTCGGAACCGCCTCGGTTCCCATTTTGTTTGCCGTTACTTCTTTATTCATTTTCCTCCGTTTCTTTTGAGAAATCTGCCGCAGCAGAAAACGCCCAGGAGACTTTTTCGGAAAGCTGCCACAACCATATTTTATTTGAATGCCCGTGTGCATCAAAAAAGCGCAAACCCATCATCTGGATTTACGCTTTCTGCCACTCGACGGTATTATTATATATGCATTTTTGTATTTTGTCAAAGCGGAATTTTCAAAAATCATGCCACTTGCAGGAAACCATATGTTCAATCCCGCCGGTCTCTTTGCTTTATCTGCATGATCCAGTTCATAAAGGTATCGAATACCAGCTTCACATTTCCGCAGTTACAATAATTGCAGGCGTCCTCTTTATCCGTAAACAGCCGGAACGTTAAAGAGCGCACATTTATGGAAAATCAGTTCTCTTTTCCAGTCCTCCGATGTTTTAATTTCGGATCCGATCTTTTGTATTTCCTCTAAATCCCCGCCGTCCCACATCACAATACGGTTTAACTGAAAATCAAAGTTGCTCTGATCATTTAAGTAGTAGACTCCTCTTTATAAATGTCCAGTACAGATCCTATGGTATCTGTTTGCCGGGATTGTTTCAACGCCTCCGGCTGTCCCTGTTTCCCCTGCCTTGTTTCGCCCACATGCTGTCATAGGAAATGCCAATAAGAAAACAAGTATAAGGCTGAATATTTTTCTCATTCCACAGCCTCCCCTATCGCTATTTCAGATTTTTTCCGAAATCACGGAGTTCTTTCAGCTTTGAAGCCGAACCGTTCTCCATGCCGTATGCGGTAAATACCCCCATGTCCTCAAGGCCCAGGTATCCCAGAAAATCCCCCTTGTAGGAGAACATTGCCCCATCATACATTGCGGGATCACCGGAGCTTAATATCATAGCCACCTTTTTCAGATTCCGGGGCTTTCTCGGATAAGCGGCAGAATAGAAGCGGTCAAGAGCACATT
>CAJULV010000105.1 GCA_910587555.1 uncultured Acetatifactor sp. | reverse complement strand
AACACGGCAGCGGTGTTTGACCGAAAAGGCGCCTGTATTGCGGAATATGACAAAACCCATCTGTTCACGCCCATGGGCGAGGACGGATTTTATACCCGGGGCGATCATCTTTGCGTTTTTTCGTTAGACGGTATCAAATGCGGCGTGATTATCTGCTATGACCTGCGCTTCCCGGAACTCACGCGCAGGCTCAGCCTGGACGGAATCGAGATGCTGTTCGTGGTCTCCCAATGGCCGGAAGAAAGAATCGCCCATTTACGATGCCTGACGGCGGCAAGAGCCATTGAAAACCAGATCTTCGTTGTAAACTGTAATTCCTGCTCATCGGCTGACAGTACCGTGTACGGCGGAACATCCGCAGTGATTGACCCTCTGGGCAGGACTCTGGCGCTTGCGGGAAAAAAGGAAGAAATTCTGTCCGCTGAATGCCACATGAACCTGGCGGAGAAAATTCGTGACAGCATACCTGTATTCCGGGACAGGCATCCCGGGCTTTACGAAACATAAATTGTGACGCACAGCAGCCGGGATGCAATTTTCAAACACACGCCGATGCAGCCGGACACGCTTCCTGTCAATCCGTATAATACTGCGCCTGGGCATGCCACAGCTCGTAATATTTCCCCTGTTCATCCCGCAGAAGCTCCTCATGGCTCCCCCGCTGCACCAACCGTCCCTTATGGAACACCGCAATGTCATTGCAGAACCGGCAGGAGGAAAGCCTGTGGGAAATGTAAATGGCAGTCTTATCCTTTACCATGGCGTCAAATCCGGAATAAATCTCATATTCCGACAGGGGATCCAGACTGGCGGTAGGCTCGTCTAACAGCACAAAGGGCGCGTCCTTATACAGGGCCCTGGCAATGGCAATCTTCTGGGCCTCCCCGCCGGAGATCTCCACGCCGTCATCCGCAATGTCCTGATAGAGACAGGTATTCAGCCCATTGGGCAGCTCCGCAAGGCGCTCTTTCAGCCCCGCCTGCTCAAGGCACTTCACTGCCCGTTCCCTGTCCACCTCCATGGACGATGCCACATTGTCCCCCAGAGGCAGGGAAAGCAGCCGGAAATCCTGAAACACCACAGAGAACAGCCGGATGTATTCCTCCTGCCTGAACTTGCGGATATCCACCCCGTTTAACAGGATTTCCCCCTCCTGGGGATCATACAGGCGGCACATAAGCTTGATCATTGTGGTTTTGCCGGAACCGTTCATGCCCACGATGGCCATGCGCTCCCCAATGCGCAGCTTCATGGAAAGGTTTTTCAGCGCATAGGTTTCCGTTCCCGGATACCGGAAGGAAACATTGCGGAATTCAATTTCATATTGATTGTCAAACCGTTTTTCCACCGGAAGCTTCCCTTTATACATCTCATCGCTGATACTCAACATCTCCAGTGTACTGCGCTCCCGCCTTGCCGTCAGCGCCAGTTCCCGGTACTGCTGTCCCATATTCTGAAGGCCTCCCACAATCTTTGTGACGGATTCCGCAAATTTGATGACACTGCCCACAGGAAATGCTCCCATCAGGGCGTATGCGCCGGAAACCAGGTATCCCGTCAGAGACAGCAGGCTGCCTGTACTTCCCTCCAGAACCCCAACCCTCCCGCTAAGTTTTTCCAGAACGGAGGCCCAGGGCATGACTTTTTCCGCCTCCCTGACATGATCCGAAGTGTATTTTTTCATCAGATTATAGCCGTCGTAGAGGTGGATATCCTTGATAAAATGGTACTCTCCGCTCATGCAGCGCCTCACCCAGTACCAGGAGAAGCAGTAATATTTCCGAAAAACTTCCTCCGGATAGGGAGACGTTGTCCGCAGAAGCCGTTCCTGATAGGCCGCGTTGGCCTTTGCCCTTGCGGCTGTCAGGAGCCACAGAAGGATTCCAAGAACCGCAAGTCCCAGATACATCCACAGATTCCGGGAGATGATGATTATTTTCAAAATGGGATATGCCACCACAAGGGAACAGCACAGATTCAAAATCCCTGACACAATGGAGTCAAATTTCCAGAACAGGTCATAAATGCCTGCTCCCCATCCGTGGGCCTTGTCGATGCGGTCCTGCATATCTTTCACATAAGGACTGTTTACCAGGGAATAATCCATGCTCTGGAACTTGGCGGCAAGGTTTCCGTCATATACTCTTGCGATATTCATCTTTCCCGGCTCAACGAATTCGTGCCACAGAACAGAAGACAGCACGGCTGCCAGTGTGGGCAGCGCCAGAAGAAGAATTACCGCTTTCATGATTTCCTCCATGGGCCTGGCCTCATACAGCATCTCCAGAATATCCGCTGACAGCACCACCGCCAGGGCACCTCCCACTGCGTCCAGAAGCAGCCGTATACAGTCCAGCAGATAGTATGTTTTATCGATCTTATATACATGTAATAACAAATCTCTGATGTTTTTTATATTTTCCCGAAATGGAAGTTTACTGGTCAGATCCTCCGGCCCGGAATGTTTTTCTGCCATTTTATATACCCCGCTTTCCCTGTCAATGTCTTTCTTTTTATCTTCTTCATTTTGTTTCCCTTAAAACCAGATCCTTTCAGCCCCCCGCTTAAACCGCCGGAATGCCTTCTGCGCTGTCCCCGGAACCGATATCGTATTATAACAGTTCAGACAGCCCCTCTCGCGAAGTCAGAACTGCTCTTTGAGCAATTTGCGCTCTGTGCATTCTGCGAGACATAATACCTGGACTGAATCTCAAACATATGGGCATAGCTTCCCCCAAGTTCCATCAGTTCCTCATGGGTGCCTTCCTCCGCCACCCTTCCGTTTTCCAGAAACAGAATCCTGTCGGAGAACCTGGTACTGGCCAGGCGGTGGGAAATAAACAGGGATGTTCTTCCCCTGCTGATATTTACGTATTCCTGATAGATTTCGCTTTCTGCTATGGGGTCAAGTGCCGCGGTTGGCTCATCCAGAATCAGGATATTTCCGTCCTTATAAATGGCCCGCGCCAGTAAAAAACGCTGCTGCTGCCCGTCGGATAATTCCACGCCGTCCTGAAACGCCACCTTTGTCATATAGGAATCCGAACGGATGCCCCTCTCCCGGAACAGTTTCTCCAGGCCTGCTTTCCGCAGGGAATCCCATACTTTGGTCTCGTCTGTCTCTTCCGGTACTTTCATGGAGAGATTGCTTCCCATGGGATAGGGAAAAACAGTCGCCTCCTGGAAGACCACGGAAAACAGACGATACAATGCCTTTTTGGGCACTGTGGAAATATCCACGCCGTTAATCAGGATTTTCCCGCCGTCCGGCTCATACAGTCCGCAGAGCAGCTTTACCAGAGTCGTCTTGCCTGCGCCGTTCACCCCCAGAAGGGCAATCTTCTCCCCCGGACGTATTATCAGGTTAAAATGATCATATACCTTCTGCTTTCCATAAGAGAAACTCACATCCTGAAATACAATCTCCGCAGGCTGTCTGTACAGCGCTTCCGGCACCTGGCCTTCCTGCTGAATGTCCGGCAGCTCCAGAAGACGCCGAAAGCAGGACGCATCCGCATTTGCCAGTTTCAGGTTGGAATACGTATTTACAATCCCGGTGACAAATCCGGAAAAACCGTTGATGGCGCCAAAGTACACAAGGAATCCGGCCACGGAAATCTCTCCCCGGAGACAGGAATAAATCAGATAGCCGTATGCAAAGCCGTTCCGGAGCACATTCAGCAGAAACTGCATGCAGTCCACGGCAATCATCTTCCTGTTATGGCGCCGCTCCATCTTTACCCTTTTGCCGAATATTTTCTTACGCAATGTCATCAACCAGTCGTACATGGCAAAAATCCGCACATCCTTAGCCATTTCCGTATTCCGGAATGTCTGTTTCAGGTAATTGATTTCCCTGTCGGACTGGGCAAACTGCTCTCTGGCGGCAAGCTGCCAGAAATTTCGCAAACGGAGTATCCCGTAATTGACAAAAGAAAGCAGAAGCAGAACCACCACAAGCCATGGCTTCAATATGCCCAGTACCGTGGAATACAGTAAGAAACATGCCACATTGACAATCAGGTCCTTGGGATAAGCCAGCATCCGGTAGCTGACAGCCCAGTCCCCGCCCTCCATGCTGTGGTAGGCACGTTTTATGATTTTCTGTTCATCGCCGTACTCCACATAGCGATAGAGGCATTTTGTCTCCCTTAACACGGCGTCGCTCTGCAGTATGGTCCGGAACCAGTTTTCCCCGAAATAAACCCGGTACGTCCCCCAGTTCAGCAGCACATTGCACAGCAGCACCCCAAGCCCGGCCAGGCCGATCAGCCCAAGTCCGCGGAACAGATCCCCGCCCTCCACCGCGCTTACCACAATTCCCGGCATCAGGATTCCGAAAAACGGAAGGAGGATTCTGCCCAGTACCTCAATGCCATGGTAAACCGCTGTTTTGGGAATCTCCCGATAGAGATAGCGGTAAAAATACAGTATGTTCGACAAAATGGAATATTTCATCCCGAACTCCTTTCCCGGCAGATTCTAATGTGTTTTTAGAGCGGAATGCATTTTCAGACACGCTCTATGGTTCCAGGTTTACGGCCCCTCTGCCTCTGTCTCAAATGATAACCCATATACGCAAAAAAGAACCGATTCTGCACGAATGGTTCTTTTTCTGCACGAGCGGCGGTTGCCTGGCCCATTACAGCGGAATCAGAATCTCCGTGGCAAACACATCCCCTTCATCCTCACGGGTCCGATATCCCTGATATTTTCTGATCACCTTATCAATCCGCTGCAGCCCAAAGCCGTGGCTGTCCAAAGGCTTTGTGGAAAGATAGCGCCCGCCCTGCCTTCGGTAGGAACCGTCCGCCGCATTCATCACATAGATGTAAAGGTTCTCCTTGGCCCTGGCTATATACAAACGGATAAAACGCCGCTCCCGGGGCACCTTCAGACAGGCTTCCATGGCATTGTCCAACAGATTCCCGATCATCACGCTCAAGTCCACATCCGATACAGGAATCCTGGCGGGCACCTCCGCCGTAACATCCACCCGGATATCCTTCGCCCTGATGATGGACAGTTTGCTGTTCAAAATGGCGTCAAGCATAGAGTTTCCGGTCCGCAGTGCAATATCTATCGTATTATAGTCTTCCGTCAGCTCCTGAAGGTAATTCTGCAGTTGCTGCGTCTCTCCCATCTCCAGATAGGCCTGCATGGTCTGGAAATGATTCTTGAAATCATGGCGCCATCCCCTGGTCTGTCGGTAGAGATTGTCCACTTCCCGGCAATGCTTCTCGGTCAGGTCATTCTGGTACCGGGCAATCTGCTGTTCCACACAGCGGCGGATATAAAGGCGGATTCCCATTATCCCTGCAGGCACAGCCAATATGATAACAATCACGATCAACCAATTCATACCGCCTCCACACCCCTTAACCACCTGTCCGGAACAGTTTCCGATTACCCCTTCAGCAGCCTGCCCTGAACAGTTTCCGATTATCCCTTCAGCCACCTCTCCGGAACAGCTTCCGATTATCCCTTCAGCCGCCTGCTTGGAACAGTTTCCGATTATCCCTTCAGCCACCTGTCCGGAACAGTTTCCGATTATCCCTTCAGCCACCTGCTTGGAACAGTTTCCGATTATCCCTTCAGCCGCCTGTCCGGAACAGCTTCATAAACGCCTCGTTTACCGCCCCGTACATCCTGCGGCTCACCGGCACGATCCCCCCGTTATCCATCAGGATATCCTGCTTCCCGATTTTGGCTATTCTGCGCAGGTTCACCAGATAGGAACGATGGCAGAACAGGAAATCTCCATGACCCTCCAGGCGCTGCGCCGCCTCCCTGATCCCAAGCTTCAGGGAAAGCGTCTCCGTCAGGCACACCAGTTCACAGTAATGTCCCACAGCCTCCCCGTACAGAATCCCTTCCGCGTCTGTTTTGATCAGCCCTTCCTCTGTGGGAAGCAGAATGCTCCTGGTATCCTTCGCTTTCCTTGCCACACATTTTTCCAGACATTCCCACACTTTTTCCCGCTTAATGGGTTTCAGCAGATAGTGGAGCGCCTCCACCTCAAAACCCTCCTGCATGTAGTCCGCAACCCCGGTGGTAAAGATAATGTTCACGTTCTTTCCCTTTTCCCGCAGCTTCTTCGCCAGGCTGACACCGTCCATTCCGTCCATGCAGATATCAAGAAAAAGCACGTCGAACCGCTGCTCCCCGCACCACGTAAAGTAAAAAGCATCGCTGCTGTGAAAAGTTTCCACTTCCGCGTCCGCCATTTTTTGTTTTTTCCACTCTTCGATATATTTCACCAGGATATCCCGGTGTACCTGTTCGTCATCCACCACCGCAATACTCAGCATATTTTCTCATCTCCCTAAGAAAGAATAATATACATCCGGTTATTTGACAACCATTTTCTGGCAGCAGAAAAACAAATTATGAAAAAAATATAAAAAAACAGTCTTTGCCTTGACATCGGCAGCATTTCACTTTAAACTGAAAATCAGAAACACCTCGCTGTTTCCGGTGGACTAACACCTTAATCCGAATCTTCTGCCGGACGAATGTGCCGGACGTTGGCGGACAACAGAAAAATCCGAATCTTCCACCGGACGAATGTGCCGGGCGTTGGCGGACAACAGAAAAATTAGTCATAAAAAGAGAGTTGATGATACTGCGGTATTGCAGCTCTCTTTTTTCATC
>CAJULV010000104.1 GCA_910587555.1 uncultured Acetatifactor sp. | reverse complement strand
TGCTGAAAGCGAAAAAATCAAAAAAACTTTCGCATTTAATGTTGACATTTTCAAAAAAAGCTTCCGTTTGGTTTTTTACTTGCTTTTTTTACATTTTTAGAGTAAAATGTCACACAGAACTTATTTACTGTTTATTCTACTCTACACAGGTGAAATGTGATGCTTGAACTGACCGTTAAGATTGAAGCCGGAGATTTATATGACTACATGCTGATGCATTCCTACAACAGTCCCGCGGGACTTGTGGGAAGTACATTCGGTGCGCTGCTGATTGTGTTTGCATTTGCCGCGAAGCAGTGGATTTTCATAGTGCTGGGACTGGTGATGCTGCTGTATCTGCCGTGGACGCTGTTTATTAAGAGCAGGAGCCAGATTCTGAGCAATCCCAGTTTTCAGGAACCGCTCACATACATCCTTGACGAGGAGGGCCTGACGGTTTCCCAGGGGGAAGCGCAGGAGAAAATGGCTTGGGGAGATATGCATAAGGCCGTGTCCACGGGAAGGAGTATCATTGTCTATACTTCCCGTGTCAATGCCACCATATTCCCGAAACGGCAGATGGGTGATCAGCGGAACGCTGTAATTGAGATGATTTCCACCCATATGCCGCCTGCGAGAGTAAAGATACGCTCCTGAATGAGGGGGCTGTAAGTGGGTTTGTACAGTTCCTTAAGACTGTGAGATCACAAGAGGCTGGTTTTTATATGAGTATGGAAGAGATTCTGTCAAAACTGAACAGGGAAGGAAGTATCATTGCGGAGACATATTCACCGGAAGAGACTTTTATGCTGGGAAAGATGCTGGGAGAACGCAGCACAGCAGGGACGGTCTATACGCTTACCGGGGATCTGGGCGTGGGGAAAACCGTTTTTACACAGGGATTTGCGGAGGGGCTGGGGATCGGGGAACCGGTGAACAGCCCCACCTTTACGATTCTTCAGGTTTATGAGGGAGGGCGCCTTCCGCTTTATCATTTTGATGTATACCGGATTGCCGATGTGGAGGAAATGGACGAGATCGGTTTTGAGGACTGCATCTACGGGGAGGGCGTCTGCCTGATAGAATGGGCGGATTTAATCGAAGAAATATTACCGAAATCCCGTATACATGTCGATATCGGAAAAGACCCGGAGAAGGGCTTTGACTACCGCAGGATAAGCGTGCGCGGAGGGAAGCTTTAGCAGGCTGTGTTTGAGAATTGCTTTCCGGCGAATCAGGGAACGCGGTTTACCGCGGCAGCTGGCGGGAATGCATTTTCGGACACGCTTTTGAGGACGGGAGAAAGCGGGATGTATGCGCAGGTGCAGAAGGGGGTATAGAGATGAAAATACTGGGGCTGGACAGTTCCGGTCTCGTTGCCGGCGTAGCAGTGGCGGAGGACGGCGAACTGGTGGCGGAATATACGATAAATTATAAAAAGACCCATTCCCAGACGCTCCTGCCCATGCTGGATGCGCTGCGGAATATGATAGAACTGGACATGCATACGGTGGACGCCATTGCCGTCGCTTCCGGGCCGGGTTCTTTTACGGGGCTGCGCATCGGATCGGCTACGGCAAAAGGCTTGGGACTGGCGCTGGATAAGCCCCTGGTGGAGGTACCCACACTGGAGGGACTGGCATGGAACCTGTACGGGACGGACAAGGTGGTATGTCCGATTATGGATGCCAGAAGGAACCAGGTGTATACGGCGGCTTATGAATTTGTGCCCGTCGGGGAGGAATTCCGCCTTCGTACAGTATTGCCGCAGAACCCCATGGACATCGGGGAGCTTCTGGAACGGCTGACCGGACTCGGAAGAGAGGTGATTTTCCTCGGAGACGGCGTTCCCGTGTATCACGATGTCATAAGCGGGTGCGGCGGGCTGCGGTTTTATGTGGCACCGCCGGGCAATAACCGTCAGAGGGCGGCAAGTATTGCGGCTTTGGGCGCGGTATACTATGCGGAGGGCAGGACCGTCACGGCGGCGGAGCATCGCCCGGAATATCTCCGCAGAAGCCAGGCGGAACGGGAAGCGGAAAGGTTATAATTTTTTCGGGAGATTCTGCCGAAATAGATATTGGAGCGTTTATGCAGGTTGAAATCAGGGAATTGCGGGAAGAGGATATAGAGGCACTGGCGGAGGTGGAGGCGGAAGCGTTCTCCATGCCCTGGTCAAAGAAGGATTTTCAGGGACTGCTGGAGCGTTCCTATTGTTTTTACCTTGTAGCGCTTGCGGACGGGTGTCCTGTGGGCTGCTGCGGTTATACCGTTATCTGCAATGAAGCAGATATCGACAATGTGGTGGTGGCAGGCCAGTACAGAGGCAGGGGAATCGGCCAGGCCATGCTTGAGGAACTGATTGCCAGGGGGGAGGCCCAGGGTGTGGAGGCCTTTACACTGGAAGTTCGTGTCAGCAATGGGGCGGCCATCCATATTTATGAAAAAGCAGGTTTCCGATCCGAGGGAATTCGCCCGGGTTTTTACGAAAAACCAAGAGAAGACGCCATGATTATGTGGCGCAGAAAAATATGATTCCAACAAATACCAGATGAATTTACGTATATTTTTAGTATAATGGTGGTGGCTCGGATGCAGAGCGGCTGTGATTACAATGTGACGTGGCCATGACGGAATGACTGTTATGGCCAGTATATGCATGGAGGGAGAAAAGTATGCGTAAATACGGAGAGGGACAGGAGAGAAAACTGATTCATGCAGTCTGCAATCAATGCGGCAGGACTTTAAAAGTGGAAAACGGAAATCTGAAGGAGTTTTGCTTCGGCGGGGATGCCGTTTTCGGATATTTCAGCCGGAAGGACGGCACAAGACATCATTTTGATTTATGCGAGGATTGCTACGATAAACTGACAGCGGGATTTGCCGTGGAAGTGGAGGAGACGGAAGATACGGAACTGATGTGAGACGGATTCACCCTGTCCCCCAAGGTTCCCGGCCGGAGGCGCCGCCGATTTTGCTTTGACGCAAGCGTCGTTTTTTCGCCTTATCCGCGCTGTATCCTCCCGATCCGGGATTTAAGAAAGAGGGAAAATATGCTGGATGTATGCCTGTTAGGGACAGGGGGCATGATGCCGCTGCCATATCGGTGGCTCACGTCGCTGATGCTGCGTTATAATGGAAAGAGCATATTGATTGACTGCGGGGAAGGTACCCAGATTGCTATGCGGGAAAAAGGCTGGAGTCCCAATCCCATCGATATTATCTGCTTTACTCACTACCATGCCGACCATATCAGCGGTTTGCCCGGGATGCTTCTCACCATGGGAAACGCCGAGCGGAAGGAACCGCTTCTGCTGATAGGGCCGAAGGGATTGACCAGAGTAGTCACTGCCTTGAGAACCATTGCCCCGGAGCTTCCCTTTGAGGTACAATGCCGGGAAATAACGGAAGACGAACAGATTTTTTCCTTTGAAGGCTTTCATATCACAGCGTTCCGGGTTTGTCACAGCGTGGTATGCTATGGCTATTCCATGACGGTGGAAAGAGCGGGGCGTTTTGACCGTGAGCGTGCCATGGACCGGGGGATTCCGATGAAGCTGTGGAGCCGGCTGCAGAAGGGGGAGGAATGTGCGGAGGGTGACAATGTATATACGCCGGATATGGTACTGGGGCCGCCGCGGAAGGGGTTAAAGGTGACATACTGTACGGATTCCAGGCCGGTGGACGCCATCACCGAAAACGCCCGGGGAGCGGACCTGCTGATACTGGAAGGCATGTACGGGGAACCGGATAAGCTGGCAAAGGCCAGGGAAAACAGGCATATGACCATGTATGAAGCCGCCAGGATCGCCAAAGCCTCCGGCGTGCCTGAACTGTGGCTGACACATTACAGCCCTTCCCTGATGCGGCCGGAGGATTATCTGGGGGATGTGAGGAAGATTTTTCCGGGTACGGCGGCAGCCAGGGACGGAAGGACGATTGAGCTGAAGTTTGATGAGGAATAGGGGGCGGGCATATGAAGAAATCTACGTTGAGGATAACCATTATATTTATCGTGCTGATTGCGGGCATAGTGGGGTATTATGCCTATTTATCCGGAAGATCCAGGAAAATGGATTCCGATGCGAAGATGACGGAGACGCAGCTGGTCCTGAACCGGGATATGCGCAACGACTACCCTTCCACGGTGAGGGAAGTGGTAAAATACTATATGGATATACAGAAATGCCTCTATAATAGCGAATGCACGGATGAGGAACTGGAACTGCTCGGGCTGCGTGCCAGAGAGCTTTATGACGCGGATTTGCTGGAAAACAACGAGGAAGAGATGAACCTGCTGCAGCTGAAATCGGAGGTGGCTTCTTTCCGCACCTCAGAGAATAAAATGATATCCATATCGGTGGCTTCCAGTGTCAATGTGGACACTTTTAAGGAAGACGGTTATGAATTTGCCAGGATTCAGTGTAATTACACGGTGATTGAAAAGGGCAAGAGCAATCCCACGGAGACAATTTTCCTGCTGCGCCGCGACGAAAACAGGCGCTGGAAAATTTACGGCTGGGATTTGGCCGAAAATGTAAATCCGCAGTAAGGGCGGATACAGGATTTTTACAGTAAGGTTCATGCCGCGGTGCAGGCGGGAGGGAAACGGGAACGCCCGCTGATACGGCATGGCAGAAGGGAAGAACGGCAGAATTGGAAAGAGATAACGCAAATGATGTCTTGATGCTTGCCATTGAGACTTCCTGTGATGAGACAGCAGCTTCTGTGGTAAAAAACGGCAGAAAGGTGCTGTCAAATGTTATTTACACACAGATTGCCCTGCACACCCGGTATGGGGGCGTGGTGCCGGAAATCGCATCCAGGAAACATATCGAAAAAATCAATCAGGTAATAGAGGAAGCCCTGAAACAGGCCGGCGTTACGCTGCAGGATATTACGGCGATTGCCGTGACTTACGGCCCGGGGCTGGTAGGGGCGCTGCTGGTGGGAGTGGCGGAGGCGAAGGCAATCAGCTTCGCCGCGGGGATACCGCTGGTGGGGGTTCATCATATCAGCGGCCATATCAGCGCAAACTATATTGCGTATGAAGAGCTGGAGCCTCCTTTCGTTTGCCTGGTGGCGTCCGGCGGGCATTCCCATCTTGTGTTGGTGAGAGATTACGGAGAGTATGAGATTATCGGCAGGACCAGGGACGACGCGGCAGGGGAGGCATTTGACAAGGTGGCGAGAGCGATCGGCCTGGGTTATCCGGGAGGGCCGAAAATCGACAGGGTTTCCAGGGAGGGTAACCCGGATGCCATCTCTTTTCCCAGGGCAAAAGTGGCGGAAAACGAATATGACTTCAGCTTCAGCGGTTTGAAGTCCGCCGTGCTGAATTATCTGAATTCATGCCAGATGAAGGGGGAGGGCTATTCCCAGGCGGATGTTGCGGCATCCTTCCAGAAGTCCGTGGTGGATGTTCTGGTGGAACATTCGCTTCATGCCGTGAAGGAATTCGGATACGACAGATTTGCCATTGCGGGGGGCGTTGCGTCCAACTCGTCCCTGCGGGGGGCGTTTGAACGGGAGTGTGCGAAGAGAAAGATCGGGTTTTACTGCCCGCCTCCGCAGCTGTGTACGGACAATGCGGCCATGATTGGGGCAGCAGGCTATTATGAATACATCAGGGGAATCCGCAGCGGCTTTGAGCTGAACGCAGTGCCGAATCTGAAGCTGTAGGCGCAGAATGGGCTTGCTTTCATATTCGGAAGTTCCCTGTCCGGTATCTGCCGCGGTTCGGTTTACACGGGGCTGTACTGAGGGGATTCGCGGTATCTGCCGCGGGGAAAATAAATGCGGAGGAAACTGGCAGCGCCGGGAAGGGAAAGCTTATGGGGAGAAAACGATGTACGGCAATCATATTGGCGGCCGGAAGCGGAAGCCGTATGAACAGCCGGGTAGCGAAGCAGTTTATGGAACTGGGGGGAAAACCGTTAATCTGGTATGCGCTCAGGGCTGTGGAAGAGTCGCGGCTCATAGACGACTGTATTTTGGTTACCGGGGAGGGGGACATCCCCTATATGTGCCGTGAAGTTGTGGAAAAATACGGTTTTCATAAAGTAGATGCCGTCATCGCGGGCGGAACGGAGAGGTACTTTTCCGTAGCCAATGCCCTTGGGAGCATGGAGACGGTTCTTCGGATTCCCAATCACGACGGCTATGTGTTCATTCATGACGGCGCCAGGCCTTTTCTGACAGAGAATATACTGCGGCACACTTATGAAGCGGTGCGGCAGTACCATGCCTGTGTGGCGGCCGTTCCGGTCAAGGATACGATTAAGATTGCGGACGGAGAAGGATTCGCCGCCGTGACACCGGACAGAAACCTGCTTTGGAGTATTCAGACGCCGCAGGTATTCGATACGGCGCTGGTCAGAGAGGCATACGGGAAACTTCTGGAAGCGTGGGAGAAAATGCAGGGACGGGGAATTCGGGTGACTGATGATGCAGGTGTAGTCGAACTTTATACGGATACGAAGGTGAAACTGGTCCGGGCGTCCTATGACAATATAAAGATTACGACTCCGGAGGACCTTGTTATAGCGGAGGGTTTTCTTCGCTCCGGAAAATATGGGCAGGAGCGATAAGGCGAAAAGACGGCTGGAAGGCGGCTGAAAGTGCCGAAAAAAGCGGCTTGAAAAAAATTTGAAAAAAATGTAAAAAAGTAGTTGACAGAAAAAAGGTTTTTTGGTAGAATAACTTTTGCCGTCAGGGAACAGCGAAAGACAGCAACACATGGAGAGATATCGAAGTGGTCATAACGAGGCGGTCTTGAAAACCGTTTGTCCGCAAGGGCGCGTGGGTTCGAATCCCACTCTCTCCGCTCAGGGACAGGCAAGAGCGCCCCGACAATGAAATATAGAACAGAGATTCTGCTCACTTGGAGAAGTACCCAAGAGGCCGAAGGGACACCCCTGGAAAGGGTGCAGGTCGTTAATAGCGGCGCGAGGGTTCAAATCCCTCCTTCTCCGTTAGCGATTGAGAAAAAGTCGCTGAGACACAGGCTGAATGATCGGCTGTGCGAATTCGGAACCTTGACAAATGAACAGTAATGCAACCCTGAAAATTCCAAAATAAAACGGTA
>CAJULV010000103.1 GCA_910587555.1 uncultured Acetatifactor sp. | reverse complement strand
TGCTGCATATATTCCACATATCCCTCAACAATCGCAATGGGATTTCTGAGGTCATGTGCCACTGATGCCTGCAGGATTCTGCGCTGCTCAATCATGTTCCATAGCTGACGGTTGTTATCATAGAGCGCCTGCCGCATTTCTTCAAAAGCGGTGCAGAGCCTTCCTAATTCATCATTCCTGCTGTAATCAACCCTAAAATCAAGGTCTTGCTCCCGGATATGTTTTGTCGCATCGGCAAGAACCTGAATGGGCGGTGACAGTTCTTTCCTGTAAAACCACCATGCGCACAGCATGATACCTGTAATGGAATAGACAAAAGGAAGCAGCACCATAGAAATGCCTGCCATTCTGTATACGAACTTTTGCTTTGGGCGAAGCGCCGCGAAGCCGGACTCGATTTTCTCTATTATGAATTCCGTATTCTCCAGAGCTACATCCACTCCGGCAGGAACAAGCATACCCACCTGGGCAGGTTCGTCAAGGATAACCCTCTGCCCTCCCTCTAATACCCTCCCGTCCGCTGTGACCGTCCGGGTATTCAGCCAGACTTCCTGAGAATCTGGAAGTATCACTTTCTGTATACGGTAGCATCCATAAATCGTCAGGACAGATGCCGCAAAAACAAGAAACATTGTAGCAGCTACCGCACAGATAAAAGCTCTTTTCATTGATCCGGGTTTCCTCATTTTTTCCATCTGTAACCCATCCCCCAAACTGTTTCGATATATTCCCTGCCCGTAGCTTCCTTCAGTTTATTCCTGATCTTTCGGATATGCTCTTTTATGACTCCGCTATCTCCTTCGGCATTCAGCCCCCACACGGCTTCATAGATCCGCTCCCTGTCGAATATCTGATTGGCGTTACGCATCAGAAACTCCACAATATCAAACTCACGGTTTGACAGGTTCAGCGGCTTTTCCCCATAAAAAACCGTCCGTTCCGCCAGATTTACGATCAGCCCCTGGGAAGATACGATTTTAGGCGTGCATTTGCTCCGCTCGTCCCTCCGCAGGTGGGCCTCCACTCTTGCGGTCAATTCCTTCAGGCTGAAAGGCTTGGTTATATAGTCGTCACCGCCGGCCTGCAAGCCGTTTACCTTGTCCTGTTCCGTAATCCGGGCCGTCAGAAACAAAATGGGGCAGACCACATTTTGGCGTATCCTTTTGCACAGCTCCAGTCCGTCCATTTCCGGCATATTGATGTCGAGCAGGATCAAATCCGGGTAGATATTCAGCATGGATATTGTCTGCTCCGCATTTTCCGCTTCAAAAACCTCGTATCCGCATTTCCGTAAGTGACTTGACAATAACTCTGTCAGCATTTTTTCATCATCAACTATAAGTATTTTATATGCCATGGTGAAGCCTCCTCTTACGGAATATGATAATACAAAAAAGTCAAAAAGTGGTCAATTTTCTCACCAGCTAATCCCCATTCCTTCCCTGGTAATCCTGAATTGCAGCAGACTGTGATCCTGACATTCATCAATCACAGTATGATAGATATTGGAGAACGGAGCCACGCTTCCATATCCTTCAGCCAGCCGTATGCCGTGGCAGCGGCCTGCCCCGTCATCTCCAGCTCTGCGGTCCACTCTCCGGAGAGATCACTGTCTCCCTGCCTGTCCGCGGCCAATCCATGGGGAATCTCATTCCGACTGCTGGTTTTCCCCAAGCCACGATTTCAGAGAATCTTTTAATTTACTGTAAATATCGTGATAATCATAACCGTCTCCCACAAGGCCAACTGTCTCGTCTATCAAAAGCTTCCATTCTTCCCTGCTGAATTTTTTCAGAATTTCATCCTCCAGTTGCCGTGCCTCCTGGCCATACCTGGCCCTGATCTCCGACATGGTATCTGCAAACACATTTTCCTCGCATCCGAGAGAACGGCTCAATTCTCTTAAATAAGTATCCTTATCCACGTCCATAGGCGGCGTCACCTCTCCGTTCTGGGTTTTCCTGATAGACTCCTGGATATCATCTACCTTCTGATTATGCCGCCCAGTCTCCGCGTCCAGCTCCGCCTGCTTTCTTGCCCCTATGTCTGCCTGCATATCCGACACTTCCTGGTTCTTTTGATTCTGAATATCATCATATTGATCAAAAAAATTCCCCTCGTCTTCCACTTCGTACCGGTAAGCGTCACCCTTCAAATTCACTTCCTCAAAGACTGCATCCGCATCTTTCAAATCTCCGTAAAAGCCATAGAAATCCAATCCCAGCCCCAGAACATCCAGAAGCAGATCTCCTGTGCTCACCTCCCCTGTTCCTGCCATAAACTCCGCAAGGTCTTTCCCTGTGGCGGCGCTGTCCCCCAATGTGGAAACCACATCCGAAACCAACTGTCCGCCATGGAACAGTTTCATGGCAGTCCCGCTGCTCCCTGCTGCAGGATTCAGGAATCCAGCCACAAAATTGGCTATCTCCGTGGCCGTACAGAACAGCGTCTTGGTCTCCCCATCCTCGGGACCGAAAAAATACTGCCGGGAAGTCTTTCTGACATAATCCCCTGCTTTCGTGTCCGTACACCCAATGGCAAAAACTCCTACGCCTGCCAGACAGCTTCCCGCCAAAACCCATGCTGCCGGACCGCCCAGAGCCAGGCCGATGGTCATCAATGTCAGCCCCAATATGGTACTGAAACCTGCATTCTGGAGCAATCCGCCTAAATATCCCCCCGATTCAGACCATCCGCCGTCATCCGCCAAAACGATTCCGTACCGGGAACCAAACCAGGCTGCCGCCATACCGCCGGCTGCCAGCAGCAAAATCATTCTGGCCTTCCGCATTTTCTCCGGGTCTGACAGCACTTGGGGCCAGAATATCTGCAGCAGCGCAAAAAGAACCATCAACAGGGTCACAATCAGACGGATCCAGAAATGATATCCCGCTGCAAACCAAAGCACCAGGCTCACAAATGCATAGATCAGAAATCCACGGCCCATCTGGAAGAAAACCATCCTGTATTTCTCACTCCTGGGTTCCGGCCTGGTACCGGCCTCCACCTGCTTTCGGTTTCCTGCACACCGCCAGAGCATACAGAGCCGTACCAGCCCGTTGTCCTTCTGGGCAAAAATCAGCATACAGTACAGGGCGGCCAAAAACAATGTGACCGGATTCATGAGGAAAAACCCTCCGATCCAGACCGCCAGAAAGGGAATCCACATCTGACGTCCCCTTCCGTAACCCAGCCTCCGGCACTCATCCGCATCCCCCGGAATCCCCAGCAGACTGATCAGGAAACCAAGTTTTTGGGTTCTGATCTGCCGAATCAGATGCCGCCCGATCAATGTGACCAGCATCATCAACGGCCACACCAGAAATGCGGTATCAATATACCCCAGATTCACGTTCAGTCCCTTTATGGTACTGGGCGTACCCATGGTACCCGCCATCAGATAAGGGGTCAGATTCCCCCATCTGGCTCTCCGATCCAGCATAAAGGTATCGTTTAAATAGCAGGTGGCGTACATATTATAAAAAAACAGCACTGCCCCCCAGACCAGGAACAGGAAGGCCGACAGAAACTTTTTCTTTGCCGCCCCTTTTATCATGCCCGGAAATCCCGCAGCTATTTTCCGCAGACACCAGAACCAGAAGCCCGGTCCGCTTCGGGGAAATCCCTCTGTCTCCACGATTCTGCGGTATTCCGACTTCTGCTTTCGCGGCTCCTCCTTCCGGGGACCTGCGCCCTCCGCTTTATCTCCCTCGTCCTTGAGCCTGCCCAGTTCCCGCAATACAACCCCGAACCAGCTTGCTGCGCTCTGGGTATCCCGTTCCAGCTGATCATATTTCCTGAAGTCCTCTCCCCCCAGCAGATACAGCCTGCGCTTATCCGCCACCATGGCCAGCGTCAGGCGCTGCCTCCTGATACGGTTGCCGGAATGAACCAGGACCGCCTCTCTTACAGGATTTTCTATCTTTTCTCCGTGTAATTTTTCCCACTTTTCCGTCTGGAAGGAAGCGCTGACTCCCTTTGCCTCCAGTATGCCCTCAAAGGCCATATAAAGCGCTTCCTTATCCTCTGTACATACCAGAAGAGAATTCTTCCTGTCCTGCAGAATCCCCGCAAACTTGCCGTCCGCATAATAGAAGGTAAGAAGCTGATCCTTTTTCCGGAGCATCTCATTCTGAAAGTTCATGCAGTGAGCGGCGTTGAGAATCACCTCCAGGCCCTGCCGCAGCCCGTCCCCCATCAGCACATTGCCGTCCTGTTCCTCCAGAAGCTTTTTCTTCACCAGGGATTTTAACAGCTTATTGTGATTTTGGTATGTATCAGGCTCAAAAAAAGCTTTCTTCACCCCATTGATGCTTTTCCTGCCCGTCTGCTCCATCCGAATCCGCAGCAGCAGATACAGCTCTGCCAATCCCATCTTATAGGCCGGTACCCTTACTTTTTCCTTTTGTTCTCTCATCTTATTCCCCCACTCCCTCCAAAAGCGCTCTAACCGTCTCTTTTTCAATTCTGGTCAGGCCGTATCTGCCCGCCAGAAAAAAATACTGTTCTGACTCTGCGATCTTTTTGATCTCATTGTCCGACAGCCCCTCCTTCCAGGTAAGACATATCCCCTTCAAAGGATGCTCAAGAACATCATCTTTACACAAAATCAAGCCGTCGCTCTCCGTGGTAATCCACAAATGCCCTTCGCTGTCCTGATAAAGCCACCGCACCTTCTCACCGGGAATCCCATCCTCCACCCCGAAGGTATCCTCAACAGCATATCCCTCGGGAAATTCCCGCAGCACATTCAATCCCCCTGCCGTAAGCTGACCGCTGGCAACAAGCACCTTCTCTTCCAGAACCAATATGGCATTGATATATGGATGGGCCAGTCCCTCTTCGGCAGTCAGATACTGCCAGTTCTTCTTGCCGTTTTCCTCCCGCAGGATACTGATTCCTCCGGGCTGATTCGCCAGATAAGAACCGAACCACAGCGCATCCCCATCCGCTGCCATCACATTTACCGGATCCGCCAGAAGCCCGTTTTCCCGGCTGTACTGCTCCGCAACCTGCCAGTGTCCGTCTTCTTCCCGTACAAAGCGGTTTGCACCTTCCATTGTGCCCACCAACACCTCCTGCCCAAGACACAAAATGGTATTCACCCTTCCACCGGTGAGAAAAGGCTCCCCGTAATCCTCCCTGGTTCCCTCCGGATACAGCACGCTGACCCCCTGATTATGGCCGATCCATACCGAACCGTCATATGAGCGGCAGATTTCCGCTGCATAGATCAGCTCCAGATCCTCAGCCACATACCCGATTACTTCCCCGGTCTCCGGATCCAGGCGTTTCACACCGTCTCTTCCGCCGATCCACAGGCTTCCGTCTTCCGCCAGGTAAAGAGCCGATATCTCCTCCCCTTCGCAGAACACCGCAACCCCTTCCGGCTGCTGTATCTGTTCTTCTTCGCCTGTTTTCCTGGTCTGCAGAATCAGCCAGCCCGTAATGATGCAGGCCGCTGCCACAAAGATACTGTTTACAAGCCATCTCTTCCTCATAATTCCACTGTCCGGGAGCACAGATACTCCCCCTCTCCCCGATCATGTGTGACATAAGCCACGGTATTCCTCCCTATGTATTCCCGCCTGAAAAAATCCATCACTTTCTCCCTTGTCTTTCCGTCCACATTGCTAAGAGGCTCGTCCAACAGCAAGATCTCCTTTCCGGAGGCCAAGGCCCTTGCCAGGGAAACCCTTTTGGCCTGCCCGCCGGAAATCTGGCCCGGAAAACGTTTCATCAGATCTCCAATCCCCAGTTCCTCACAGATATGCTCCACCTTGGCGCCCGCCCCTTTCCGTTCCTTTCTACCCAGGGAAAACAGGATATTTTCCTCCACAGTCATATGATTCCACAAAGCCGGTTCCTGAAATACCATGGCCAGACGTCTCTCCCAGGGTTCTTTCCCTTCCGCTGGTTCTCCCCCGATAAAGACCTGCCCCTGATAGGCCCTGTCCAGTCCGGCCAGGATCCGCAAAAGCGTGGTTTTGCCGCAGCCGCTTTTCCCCACCAAAGCAACCGCCTCGCCCTTCTCTATCTTCAGAGAAAACGCCTCCAGCACCCTGTGCTCCCCATAACTCCTGGTCACTTTCTCCATCCTGATCATCTTTTCTCTCCCTTGCATTCCTTCCGGACTGATGTTGAAAGCCTATCTTCCGGCTGGAATGTCTTCCTTATCACAAGCGCAAACAGCCCTGCCGTAAACAACACCGTTATCAGGCAAAATCCGCTGACCAGTTCACTGGCTCCATAGTGCAGATAATTATAGACCTTCACAGCCAGTGTCTCATATCCCGGAGGCATGAGAATCAGCGGGATGCCTTCCTCCCCAAGGGTGAGCAGAAAAACCACCGCCGCTCCGCTGACAACGGCCGGCCGATATACCGGAAGCAAAATCCTGCGAAAGTACTTTGGCCCGGAGGTTCTATAGATCCGACCTGCCTCCAGCTCTTCCCGGTGAATCCGTCTGTGCCTTGCCGAAAAAAGCAAAAGGGCAAAGGGCATATATTTCACGGCACAGCCCAATGCCGGAAAATACAGCGTCTGACTTAAACCATGGAACGCACTTCCGTTGACGGTTTTCAGAAGACCCATTCCAATCAAAGAGGAGGGTACAGCAATGGGAAACAGCGCCAGAAGATGCCAGTACCATCCTTTTCCCTCAAGCCACACTGCCGCAGGCCCTGCCAGCAGCACAGCCGTCCCTGCGGAGAGCATGGCTATCCCTATGGAAAGCAGCAACTCCTCCCAACACAGCCCCAGAGACTCCCACAGCTGTATCGGGTCTCTGATCTGGAGGAAAAAAAGCACCAGAGGCACCCCGATCTGCAAAATGCACAGCACCACGGCAAAGCCTCCTGCCAGCCTCAGGACTCCTGACAATTCCAGCCCCCTTCCTTCCAGGGAGGATCTCCGAATCGGGATAGAACCCAGTCCCCGGTGCGCCAGCATGAACAGTCCCAGCACCGGAAGGATAACCGGAAGCGCCAGAAGCCCTGTCTGCCCCAGATTTCCTGTCCTGCTGTACTCCGAAAAGATCTCCAGCGTATAGGTCTGATACTGAAAAAGGGACGG
>CAJULV010000102.1 GCA_910587555.1 uncultured Acetatifactor sp. | reverse complement strand
GCGCTCTGGAACCCGAACTGCCCGCCGGACATACCGTTATTGTAAATCAGGTAGGAAATGGATTCCGTACTCTGTGCCGGGCCGCCCTTGGTCAATGCCATGATCTGGTCAAATACCATCAGGAAGTTCTTCACGCTGAGCACCATGTTGATGGAGAAAAAGGGAATAATCAGGGGGAAGGTCAGCAATTTAAACTGTTTCCACCCGGTGGCGCCGTCAAGCCCCCCCGCTTCGTACACATCCTCGGGTACGGTCTGCAGTCCCGAGATGTAAATGATGGTGTTCATGGCAATGGCCTGCCATGCGCAGACAATCATAACGCCGATCCATGCCTTGCTGGGACTGGACAGGATAGAGCTTCCCAGTGCCTTAATGCCGGTCATATCCGCAAGCGCCGGTATAATATAGGTAAAAAAGTAGTTAAATATGTAGCCAACTACCAGTGAACCCAGGATGTTGGGGAGGAAATAAGCCCCTCTGAAAAATCCCTTTGCCCGGATTTTGCTGTTTAAGCCAAGTGCCAGAAGCAGGCTTATCACATTTACCACAATGGTGGTCACCACTGCCAGTTTGATGGTAAACCAGTAAGATTTTCCCACTCTGGCGTCAGAAAACAAATCAATGTAATTCCGGAAACCAACCCAGTCATATTTTCCGAAACCCCTGAAATTCGTGAAGCTGTACACCACGCCCCGAATCAGCGGAATGGTGTTGAAGCAGACGAACAGGGCCAGAATCGGTATCGTTATCAGCAAAAAAGTTCTCTGCCTGTCATTTTTCATTTTCATGCCTCCTAATTTTAGCCGCTGCGCGATCAGCATAAATTACCGCAGGCGGTAATTGTCCAAAGCCCCTTTGACACACACCTTATGAGAGAAACTTTGCGGCTCAACTGCTGTCCGGCAGATGCTGTTATTTTTTCATATCATGTTTAGTGACTGCTCTCATACTCCTGCACCATGCGGATGATGTCCCGGTTGTACCTCTGCCAGTTGGTGTCAAAGGTCTCCAGGAAGCCGTCCACATTCTTCTCAATAAGGAAAGTCTGAAGCAGGGCGTCCACGGACATTTCCGAAGGATAATAATGGTCCTGGTAGTCGGTCATATTGCCGGATTGGATGAACTCCAACATGCCGTCCAGCATGGAAGCCAGTTTGAAATCCCCGTTTTTGCAGGGAACCGCATTCTGGTCATCAATGTATTTCTGAATGTTCTCATCCTGATACAGGAAATTCAGCACTTCATAGGCGGCTTCCTTATTTTCACAGCCGTCCATAACGCAGAAGCCCAGGTCAATGCCGGAGTTCAGAGTTCTGTCTTCGCTGCTGTCCCCTGCAGGCATTACAAAGGAATCAATGTTCAGGTCCGGATTCACGGAGAGAATCTGGGGTGTGGCATAGCTTCCGATGGGATACATGGCTGATTCCCCTCTGGCAAAAGCAGTACAGGCATCATTATACCCGTAGGCAAAGGGATCCTCCGGCCCATAGGGCAGCAGTTCCATGTACTTTTCCGCCAACTCCCTGTACTGATCGGTAAACGTGGTCTGGCCTCTGTTCACCTGTTTTGCCGTATCCGAGGGCGCCAGCTCCACTGCCATGGCGTTCCAGGGCGCCAGACAGGTCCAGGTATCCTTGAAACCGAAGTAGAAGGGCAGGATGCCTTCCTCCTTGATTGTATCACAGAGCTGTAACATTTCGCTCCAGGTTTCCGGAATCTGCCAGCCGTGCTCCGCAAACATGTCTCTGTTATAGAGAATACCCGCCGCGTTGGCCACATAGGGTACGATGTAGGTTCCCTCCGTGGGAATCAGCTCCAGGGACTCCGCAATCTCCAGATAACCCTGGTTTATGTCCTTCATTCCTTCATAGTCTGCCACATTTTCCAGAATCTGCGCATCCACAAAGTAGGAATAGTTGATGTCTCCTCCGATTCCGATAATGTCCGGATAATCCTCCCGGATAAATCTGGTCTTCAGGATGGTCATGGCATCGTTAGGGGAGCTGATGGTCAGGTGGATGTTGTCGTGGGTGGCATTGAATTCCTCTTCCACTGTCTTGAAATAGTTCGCAGCTTCGGGTTTATACTGTACGATCTCGATCTCTACCTTGCCGTCAGCCGAACTGTTCCCACATCCCTGGACGCTCAATGCCGCCGCTGCGCAGCATAGCGCCGTCCCCAGATATTTTGCCCGTTTTCCTTTCATGGCATTTTCTCCTTCCAATTTTAAGTGTCCTTCCAGTTGTTGGCATGCCGTTTGCTTTTCTGGATTTTGTTGGTAAAAATATCTTAACATACCTTTATGCTATGGAAAATAGCAGTGTTTTGTGATTTTTATACCATTATGCAGGTTTTTTATATTTTTATTTGAAGTCAGGCGGCATTTTGGTATATAATACTTTCGGACTCTTAATACACTTCTTTGGGCAAATACTTTCAACCATGCATAGAAATCAGGGGGAACCGCAGATGAGCGAAGTGATTTTTTCCGTATTTCCGAGTGAAAATTTTGTTGACCTGGGACTGTACCAGTTTGGATGGGAGCAATGTGACCCGGCCCACTCCTTCGGCCCGGCCGCCAGAAACCATTATCTGTTCCACTTTTGCCTGTCCGGCACCGGAAAACTCATCGCGGACAACGGAAAAGGGACTGATTTGACCCACCAAGTCAAAAGCGGCCAGGGCTTCCTGTTATTTCCCAAACAGATTTGTACCTACATTGCGGACCGGGAACTGCCCTGGGAGTACGTGTGGCTGGAATTTGACGGCCTGCGGGCCAAGGAATGTGTGGAAATGGCAGGCTTAAGCCAGGAAAATCCCGTCTACAAAGCCCGCTATAAAGATATTTGTGAAAAAATGAAGGAAGAAATGCTGTATATCGTCAACAACAGGGAGGAATCCCCCCTTCACCTCATCGGCCATCTCTATCTGTTCATGGACGGCCTGGTGCGCTCTTCCACCTCCGCCCAGATCGGAAAGGGAAACCGCCTGCGGGATTTCTACATTAAAGAATCCATCGCCTTTATCGAGGAGAATTTCCAGAATGATATCTCCGTGGAGGATATCGCTGCAGCCTGCGGGCTGAACCGGAGTTATTTCGGAAAAATATTTCATGAAAATATGGGAAAGACGCCCCAGGAATTCCTGATCTCCTACCGGATGACCAAGGCCACGGAGCTTTTGAAACTGACGGAACTGTCCATTGCGGACATCGGAAATGTGGTGGGGTATCCCAACCAGCTGCACTTTTCCAGGGCTTTCAAGAATGTATATCAGGTGTCCCCCAGACAGTGGCGCATAGAACACGGAGGCGGCAAAAAGGGTACTGCCGGTATGGCCGGCGACAAACTGCAGAATCAGTAGACCGCCACCCCAGAACCCGGCAGATTTCTCCCCCATGTCTCCCTATGTGTCCCTCTATTTCACCCAGTTCTCAAGCCGGAACCCCGGATCCATCTGCTCTGCAATCCTCCGTGCCAGTTCCCTGCTGCCCGGGATTCCCCCGGCGCGGCACAATGCGGGCTGCTGCTCTATCCCCTGTTGTTCCGGCGCGGCTTGTCCTTCCGCCCCAAACCGCAGCCCTGACACAGACTGCTGCTCAGACAGAAGCCCCTGTTCCGACGCAAGCTGTTGTTCCAGCAGCTGGATAATCAGAATCAGCGGATTTGCCGTATATCCAAAATCCCTGATCAGATGAATCAGTACCTGGCGCAGCCTGGAATAGGAAATCACCTTGGGTACAATGGCCTCCACCACATAGGGATATTCCTGCCTGAGATTTTCCACCATATAATAGACGCACTGGTTGTTCAGCACCTGGTCCAGCTTCTGAAAAACCACCTCCTTCAGTTTCCCCAACATATAAACCAGCCCCTCCGGATACGTCCCTTCCCGGATTTCGCTGTATACGGAAACGCCGTGGATACAGATTTCAAACTGAAAGGGTTCCATACCCAGCTGATCCCGCAGCCGGATAATGGGAAGAATGACTCCCCACTGCAGGGCTGCCTGTTGGCGCAGTTCTATCATATGAGGATAATTCTGCTTCACCTCCTCCATGAAAAGCGGGACCAGTTTCTCGTTAAACTGCAGGATAATCACCTCCTGCTGCAGAAACCGGTTGATTTCCTGCTTCCGGAACACATTTTCCTGATTGGGGAGATTGCGCTTCCCGGGTTCAAGCTGAAACAGGTAGTCCAGGGAGCAGTCCAGCACCTCCGCAATGCCGCTTAAAACTCCTATGTCGGGATAGCTGCTGCCCCTTTCATACTTGGATACCGCCTGCTCCGTGACCCCCAGGAATCCCGCCAGCTGCTTCTGGGTATAGCCCCGCTCCTGGCGGATTGTCTTTAACCTGGTTCCGAATCCGTCTAATGCCATAATCGTACCTCCTAATTTAAATCGCTGCGCGATAGCGCTAAAGGATAAAGCCTCTTCGGATATATTTTATGTCCGGTACTCTTATTGTAATGGATTCGGTCCAGGAAAACAACCAACTGTATGGGCTGTTTTTACATCAACTGCAGGTTGTATTGAATGAAACCACCTTATGCTTCCTCATATTTTCTGGTAATGAAATGCTTCACCCGCTGGTTGTTCTCCGGCCTGGTGTCCTCCAGCGTGGCGTGAATAAAAGGCTTGTGCGCTTTCATATATTTCAATATGGCGGTGTAATCCATTTCGCCCTGTCCGCATCCCATGGAAAGCAGCTTTCCGTTCCTGAGGGCGCAATCCTTCAGATGCACCACTGCAATATCAGGTCCGAGCAGTTCCAGCGCCTCTTCTATGACGGTCCCTCTCTGATCATAATTTTCCACATCCAGCAGGTTCACCGGATCAAAAATAATCTGCAGATTGGGAGAAGCAATCTCATCCAGCACTCTTCTTGCCCGCCTGGGGTTGCATACAATGTGGCGGTAGACCGGCTCTATTGCCACTACCACTCCCATCTTTTTCGCATATTTCACTATGGGACGCAGGTTCCTGATAAAGGTCTGCAGCGCCGCTTCCGTATGGCATTCCGGGACAAAGGTGTATGTTTCGTTGGGCGCTCCTGTCTCCGTCCCCACGACTCCGCAGCCCAGCCAGGACGCAAAACGGATATGCGCCATGTAGCGATGCATAATCCCGGCAAGCTGCTCCTGGTTTGGATTCGCCAGATTCAGGTAACAACCCAGAACGGCAATATCCACATGATTTTTCGCAAATACGTTTTTTATATACATGGCAAGCCCCGGCGTCAGAGCCTCATCTGTGGTGGGAAATTCATCAATTACCTTTGACAGTGCGAGGTGGCCGCAGGCAAATCCCAACTCATGTACCTGCGCAATCCTCTCCTCAAAGGGAAGCTTTGTGGTGTCGTGTAATCTGATTCCTAATTGCATTTTCCGATTCCTCCATTCTTTATAAAAGACTTCAAACCTAATCCGTATCTCTTTTTCCTGTCTTTATCTTTGTCTTCGCCTTCTTCCGCGGATCGGCATCCTCCTCCGGCCGAGAAGCCCCCGGAACCTGCCTCCTTTCCGAAACAGATATCCTTTTCCCTGCATTGCGCCTGTTTACACTCTCCCGCAGCAGCGCATAGCACGAAGACATCAGCGGTATAAAAAGCAGCATACCGGCTACGCCAAAGAGGCTGCCGCCCACGCTGACAGCCATCAACACCCAGATAGCCGGCAATCCCACAGAATTTCCCACGACTTTGGGATAGATCAGATTCCCTTCAATCTGCTGCAGCACCAGGAACAGGATAATGAACCACAATGCCAGAAGCGGATTGTCTATCAAAATCAGGAATGCCCCCACCGCACAGCCGATAAACGCACCCACAATGGGAATCAAAGCCGTAAATGCAATCAATACGCCCACCATCAGCGCATATGGCATTCCGAATATGGTCATGGCAATGACGAACATAACCCCCAGGATTACCGCCTCCAGGCACTGTCCGGTGATAAAGCTGCTGAAATTCCTGTACAGAAGGCTGAATATCTCCTGTGTCCTGCCGCAAAAAGCTTCCGGCAGGTAAGCCGCGAGAATCCTCCGCCCCTGGTCAGCCAGATTCTCCTTCTGTGAAAGAATATACAGTGCAAAAATAAAGGAAATGACCGCATTCACCACACCCGATATAATACCGCTGGCCACATTCACCGTGGAATTCAGCATATCTCCGGCGCCGTTTTTCAGAAAATCAAATATACTGTTCAATATGGACTCCCAGTTCATCTCCAGCTGTTCCAGATTACTGACCTGTTTTGCCAGTTCCGGATATTTCTTCGTCAGTTTATCCAGCTCTTCTATCATCTCGTCCAGGAAAGCCGGTATCTTCTTCCCGACTTCTGCAGCTGTAGTGGCCACCTGGGGCACCACTGTCACCACTACCACCGTGATGATAAACACCACCGTTACCAGTGAAAGCACCATACTCACAGGGCGTTTCAGCCTTCCGGCGCTTTTTCCCCTCCAGCGGAACAATAGCTTTTCCTCAATCGCCCTCATGGGAATATTCAACACGAAGGCAATGGCCCCTCCCACAAGAAACGGAGACAGTATGCCCCATAAAAAGGCTATTCCCTGAAACACCACTTCACTGTATATGAGTACCAACACCAGGAAAGCCGCCAACAACATTAACCGTCTGATTTGTCTGATCTTTTCTCTGCTGAATTCCATCTGTATACCCTCCATACCATAATAGCTAAAGCTTACCACAGATACTCCCAATAGTCAAATTTTTCCCTATTCCGCAAAAATCCCCTATTCTGTGCCGAAGCCGCCAGAAAAAAAGCCAGACGGAATGATAACCATCCCGTCTGACCTTTCGGCTTCAAAGATTCACCGTAAAATGTCTACACTGAAACTCTATTCATTATGATTTCTTCTTTCTGCCATAGTACCAGATCCCTCCGAACGCACCGCCGGATACAATCGCCAGGACAATCCACAGTAAAAGCTGTGCCTGGTCGCTGGTCTTGGGTGAAACTACGTGATATACATCGCCGTCCTGCTGGCTTACAAATGTCAGGCCCTGACCGTCAAATTTAATATGCAGTGTGCATACTTCTCCGGGTTTGACCACCAGCTGGCCACCCTGCA
>CAJULV010000101.1 GCA_910587555.1 uncultured Acetatifactor sp. | reverse complement strand
CTCTGGTCTATGCCCATGCCGACACGGAGGCAAAGCGTAAAGCGATAGAAAAAGCCATGGGTTCTGGGACAGGGGCTCCAGAAGATTCTTCAAGCTATACCATAGACGATGAGGATCTCCTAAAGCAACTCTATGGCTTGTAAGCTCTTGTAGGTTATACCGAATTCCTGTGTCGGGGCGGCATTTTTTGTTTTCTACTGTATAAGATCCAGTAAAAAGTTATACCGAAAATCTCCGCAAGAAGCCATGCTTTATCAGCTTTCCATGGAGATTTCGGTATAATAGAAGTTTCGGTATAACTATTCTTATACCGAATTCGGTATAAACTTTGCAAGCAGTGTCTTTGTTCCCACAAAGACTCGAAACTGCGGTTCCCGGCGCTGCCGGACTTCGGACGCCGCCCGCACCTTCTGGATAAACTCTGTTTCATTGGAAATGACGTAGGCACTTGCAGAGCGGATGGTTTCCAGGATGAGCGTCCGCAGGGCTTTGGTGGAGATGTGATGGTTACTGCAAGCACTGTCATGATACTGCCGGGCCAGGGTGTAAGTGGAGCAGTCGAACCAGTCTGACGAATAAGGCTTGGTGGGCGTTCCCCGTGAGCGGTGGTTATACCTTTGCAAGTTCTGACGGCTTGCCGAAACCATCGGGCGTTCTCCGTGAGCGGTGGTTATACAGCTTTGCTCCGCAGTCAGCGCAGTAGAGAAGTCCGGTCAGGGGATTGGCCTCGCCGATGGTATCGTGGCGCCGGGGTGTCTTTCTCAACTTCTGGGCAAGCTCCCAGGTCTCCTTATCCACGATGGCCTCATGGGTGTTTTCAAAAACCAGCCAGTCCTCCGGGGCATGATAAACCGGCTGTTCATCTTTGTAGGATATCTTATGGGAGCGGAAGTTGACCGTATGCCCCATATACTCCGGCTTGGACAATATCTTCCCTACGATAAAGTCACTCCATGCGTCTTGTAGGTGGTGGAGCCGATGCGCCGGTCATGTATAGATCAGCTCACGCTTGATGCTTTCTTCGGCGCGGTTCACGATGCTGTTCATGACCCTGACCCATTCCAACTGTGACCGACGTTTCAAGTCATCGGTCACTCCCTCGGCGGCCATCTGCCTGATGATGAACCGATAGCGGTCCTGCGCCTGCTCGTCCAGGTCGGCAAGGTAGTTGTGCAGCTTGCCCGTCAAAATCTGGTGGTTGAGCAAGAGCGGCTTCGTTTCTTCCAGATAAGCCCAGTGCATCCGCCCCCACAGGAGGAATTTGATGCTCTGGCAGCGAAGCGTGACCGCTCCCGAAATGAGTTGATGGCACTGGGCTGTGCCCTGGATCCTTTCGCGTTTATCCGGGAAGCCGGAGAGTAGGATATCTGTTGCTGTATATTTTGCACAATTAACTTTCAGTACAGATTTATGATATCGGAACAGCATGGAAGATTCAACTAAAATATTCGGGAGACAGCTCTGATTCCTGCCGAAAAAAGATATTCTGTCAGATAATTTATTTATCCTATTGTGATAATGCCCAAAATGTGCTAGAATAAACCATCATAGTTTATCTATGAAATACAAATCAGTTACGGAGGAAAAGATATGGAATTTCTTTCTACGATTGCCGCGACGATCGCGTCAGGGGTGTGGTCAGTGGTCAGCGCCCTGCTGATTCTGGTGATTGCCTTTGTGGTGGCGGCTGTGGTAAAGTCCGCAGTGGTGAAGCTGTTGGGGAAGGGCAGGATAGGGCAGATTCTGGATAAGATGGACTCGCCGGGAGGAGGCAGCACCAGAGATTTCATCGGCAAACTGGTTCATTTACTGGTGTTCCTGCTCTTTGTGCCGGGGATCTTCAGTGCACTGGGGATGCGGGATGTGTCTGCGCCGATTACGAACCTGCTGAATACGGTATGGGGCTATGTGCCCAATATTGTGGCGGCAGTGATTGTGCTGATAATCGGATTCTTTATTGCAAAGATGGTGCGTCAGCTCCTGGTACCCCTGTTTGACAGGCTGAACGTGAATAAGCTGCAGGAAAAGGCAGGTATTGAAGTGACCAGTACGGCAAAGCTCTCTTCAACCCTGGCGTACATAGTCTATGTGCTGATTCTGATTCCCATGATTGTGATGGCATTGGACGTGCTGAACATTGATGTGATCTCACAGCCTGCAGTCTATATGCTGAACCAGATTTTCGGATTTATCCCCAATATTTTTGTGGGCCTTGTGATTATCATTATAGGCTGTATGATCGGCAAATTTGTGGGCCAGATTGTGACCCGGCTTATTGCCTCTGCCGGACTGGATGCGAAGCTTACTGCGCTGATTGACAATGACAAGTATCAGTTCAGCCTTTCCAAACTGGTTGGAAATGTGGTGTATGCGGTAGTGGTCATCTTTTTTGCGGTGGAGGGAATCAATGTCCTGAAACTGGATGTGCTGACCGAGATCGGTACGGCTGTGATCGGCTACATGCCTGCAGTGCTTAGCGCGGTTCTGATTCTGGCCATCTGCTTTGTGGCCGGTTCCGCGGCGGAGAAGGGCCTGCGGAAAAATGGTTTTGCCCTCTATGGAACCATTGCAAAATGCGCGGTGCTGACAGTGGGCGTGTTCATGGTATTGAGTCAGCTGGGCATTGCTGCAGAGATCGTAAATGCCGCGTTTAAACTGGTTCTGGCTGCTGTTGCCGTTGCTTTTGCCATTGCCTTCGGCATGGGCGGAAGAGATTTCGCTTCCCATACTTTGAAAAAACTGGAAGACAATCTGGATAAGAATTCGGATAAGGAAGAGTAACAAAAGGATTTCTGCCGGTTGGGGATTCAGGAAAAAACGGATGCCCCGGAGGGCAGGGGCGGACAGAACAGGAAAATCTGCCGCCCTTTCATAATTACAGGGCCTCCTACATATACATGTAGCAGTATATGTAGGAGGTTTTTCTATGCAGAATGATACAATAAATACCTATGATCTGTACAGTGATATCAAGAACCGTACAGGGGGAGAGATCTACATAGGGGTACTGGGGCCTGTGCGCACCGGTAAGTCCACGTTTATCAAGCGTTTCATGGAGGAGATGGTTCTGCCCTATATGGAGGATGAGCATGCCAGAAACAGGGCACAGGACGAACTGCCCCAGAGCGCCGGGGGCAAGACCATCACCACCACGGAGCCGAAGTTTATTCCAAATGAAGCCGCCAATGTAGTCTTAAGCGGGGAGATTCCCGTGTCCGTGCGTCTCATTGACTGTGTGGGGTACATGGTGGAGGGGGCGGCAGGGCATATGGAGGAGGACGTGGAGCGGATGGTAAAGACGCCCTGGTTTGACTATGAGATCCCTTTTACCCAGGCCGCCGAAATCGGCACGGATAAGGTGATGAACGATCACTCCACCATCGGTCTGGTGATCACCACAGACGGCAGCTTCGGGGAGATTCCCAGGGGGAATTATCTGGAGGCGGAGGAGAAGACCATTCAGGCGCTGAAGAAACTCCGCAAACCCTTTCTGGTCCTGGTGAACAGCCAGAAGCCCTACTCCGAGGACGCAAAGCGGGTGGCAGGGGAGATCACCGAGAAATACGGCGTTTCCGCGGTGACCGTAAACTGCGAGCAGCTGAAAAAGGAAGACATCCATATGCTGTTGGAGAATGTGCTGTATGAATTTCCCATCTCCTCCATGGAATTTTACATGCCCAAGTGGGTGGAAATGCTGCCCTGGGAGAACCGGATGAAGCAGGATATTATCACAAGGGTGAAGGGGCTGATGCAGGACTACGGCACCATCCGGGATGTGCTGAAGAAGCCGGTGGAGATGGACGGAGAGTACATAAAACGCTGCAAGACAGACACGGTGAGCCTTTCGGACGGTGTGATCCGCATCACCCTGGATGTGGAGGAATCCTATTATTATGAAATGCTCACGGACATGGTGGGGGAGACCATCACCGATGAATATCAGCTCATCAGTAAGCTGAAGAGCTTTGCGGCCATGAAGCATGAATATGCCAAGGTACTGGATGCGGTGAACATGGTGCGCATCAAGGGATATGGAGTGGTGACGCCGGACAGGGACGAGATCGGCCTGGAGAAGCCGGAACTGATCAAGCACGGCAACAAGTTCGGGGTAAAGATCAAGGCATCCAGTCCTTCCATCCATATGATCCGGGCCAATATCGAGACGGAGATCGCTCCCATTGTGGGAACCCAGGAACAGGCCAATGACCTGATTCATTTCATCAATCAGGCGGATATGGAGAAGGGAATCTGGGAGACGAATATTTTCGGAAAGACGGTAGAACAACTGGTAAATGACGGAATTACGGCCAAGGTGGCGGTAATCGGGGAGGAGAGTCAGTTAAAGCTCCAGGATACCATGCAGAAGATTGTAAACGACAGCAACGGGGGCATGGTGTGTATCATCATCTGATTCCCAACCGGCAGAACTGACGGCATCCGACAGGGCTGCTTGCCATGAGCATGATTGGCGTTCCCTTGATGCGGCATCTGCCAGGGCTGTGTCGGCATGCCTTGCCAAGAGCATGAATGGTGTTCTTTTGCTGCAGCATTCTTCAGGGTTGCGTCGGTCATGCCTTGCCAAGAGCATGAATGGTGTTCCCTTGCTGCGGCATCCGCCAGGGCGGGCATGTCTGTTCCGGAGACGGAAGATCAGGAGGACGCCGGAAGCGCGTCATAGAAGGGAAAGGCATAGCCATATACAGTCAGGATCAGCATTGCTGCAATGACGGCGCAGAGTACAAGGGAAAAGGCCGTGAGAAGGATTTCCTGCCGTTTCTTCCCGGGAAGGAGGGACGACAGGATCAGGCGGCACATTTTTTCCATGCCCCGGACCGTATAGAGGCACAGGGGGAGCAGCGCAGGCAGCAGGTAGCGTCCCTGGGGCTGATAGTCTGTGGAATAGGAATAATACAGGCTTAAAAACAGGGGCATCAGGATGCAGAATACCATGTTCACATGAAAAAAAATCCGAAACCATCTGCGGCCCGGTTCCATCCTGTCCCTGTTCCGGGCGGCAGGACCCTGGAGGAGGGCGCAGAACAGCACCCCCAGGCCAAACAGCGCTTTATAAAAACGGTAAACCCAGATGGAGGTAACCATTGTCATGGGACCGTACATACCGATAAAGCTAAGCATGGAGAGGGAGATAAAGTCCGAATCCCGTACCATATCAAACAGGGAGAATCCCTGGTTCATCCAGGTTGCCCGGGTATCTGGGTGAAACTGGGGCTGCGCATAGAGGGAGGCGCATGCATTCCGGGTGCGGAGCGCCAGGAAATCCCCTTCATAGAGGATGGCGCTGCGGATAAACCACCAGGCGATTCCGCAGAGGACGACAGCGGAGATAAAGATGCCTTTTTTCAGAAAATTTTTGTAATCAAAACAGAGCTTATTTCTATATACAGATAAAAAAAATACGGTAAAGAGTAAAATACAGCTTAGAATATACCCGTAGGCATTGTAATAGGACAGGGCGCAGAGGATAATGCCCAGAGCCATGATCAGGGAGGAACGGGCCGTGAAAGCATCCTTCAGGCCCAGGGTCAGCCCGTACAGCATCAGGGCAATGGACAGCATGCAGCAGGAATCCGTGTTGACATAAGTGTGTACAAAGATGCCCTGGGGCAGGAAGGTGGCAAGAAAAGCGAAAATCCAACGGAAACGCGCATCCTGAAACCATTGTCCGGCCAGAAGGAGAACCACCCGGGCCATCAGAAGGCCAAACAGCAGGTCAACGCCCCGGGCCGTGTAAAGCAGGGCCGTTTGGGAATCCGTGAACAGATTCACAAACCCCATGGCATAGCCCTGGAACATGTAGGGGAGGATGGGCTGAAAGGCGTAGGAAAAGCCGTATCCGGGGATGCGGATACTCTCCTCGTAACCGTTGGGGAGGGTTCCGTGTTCCGCAATGTACCGGGGGATGAGATAGCGGTTGTATTCATCCGGGGGATTGCCGAAGGGCTGTCTGATGAGAAGGGAAAGCCCCAGGACAAGGTACAGGGCAAAGTAACATATTGTAATGGCGGTGTTGATTCTGTTTTTCTGTTTCATTTCCTTTACCTGCATATTTCTGATTTTCTGATTTATTAACCATTGTAGTCTTCGGCTTTGTTAGAACGAGTCCATAGTATCATATTCCGTGTTGGAAGAAAAGACAATATTGGAAAAATATTATAATTGAATTGCTTTTTCCGTTATATTTTTGTATAATGTGTTTATTCTTTTTTTATATTTATTGTTTTTTTATCTTTGATAGTTTTTTATCTTTGATAGCTTTTTGTCTTTGATAGTTTTTATCTTTGATAGAAGGAAGGGTAAGAAGGGAAGGCAAGTGTGAAAGAAAATCTGAAAAAATACCGCAGCTGTCTTTTTGTCACCGGCCTGCTTGCCTTTTTGGTACACGGAGCGAAGCTGAATGCAGGTGTAATCGGTATTGACACGGAGGACCTGCTGCATCTGCAGGACGATTTTTACGGCGGATGGCTGCATACGGGGCGGCAGGGGCTTGTGTTTTTAAAATATGTGCTGGGCAACGCTCATTTTAATCCTTATTTTGCCGGGAGTATGACGCTGCTTCTGTTCGGGGCTGCGGTGGCGGCATTTCTGTGGCTGTGGGACCGGACAGGCGGGAAGGCGGAGGAGGGACTGGCATGGGGCTGCGGCAGCCTGCTCTGGATCTCCCATCCGGCCATGGCAGAGCAGTTTTATTTTTCGCTGCAGAGCATGGAAATCTGTCTTGCCATGGTTCTCACAGCGGCAGCCCTGTATCTGTCCTTCCAATGGGTGGACAGGCATGCATGGAGGTATGCCCTGGGAAGTGTGGGTATCTTACTGTTGGTCTTTTCTGTTTATCAATCGCTTGTAGTCATGTATATTTTCGGAATCGTTGCAATGCTGCTGCTGCAGGCGCTGCGGGAGGCTTCGGAGGGAGCGGAGGTGAAAACAGGCGCCTATGTCAGGCGGGTGGCTATTCACTGCGGTCTTTTTCTGGCGGCATTTCTGCTGAATACTTTGATTACCAGGCTTTTTTTCGGTTCCTCAAGCTATCTGGAGAATCAGATTTTCTGGGGGCATGCTTCGGTGAAGGACTGTCTGCACGGTATTGCAGGCCATGTGGTGAAGGCTTTTACCGGGTATGATTCCGTTT
>CAJULV010000100.1:5752-7207 GCA_910587555.1 uncultured Acetatifactor sp. | reverse complement strand
AGCCCCCTCCTATTTTCATTATAGGCTGTGATAACACTTCATGATTCGTTGACAAGTTCATAGCAGTATGGTGATATTCTGAAGTGTCAGGCGGCATAGAGGAGTATCTTTGGGAACACAAAATATTCGGTAGATCCGAAAGTAATATTTCTTGGATAATAAAGGGAATGAGCTTCGCGTTGAAATACTTGTCTGCAATCAGGGCAACAGGTGTATAGAAAGGACAGCCGGCAGATCAAACAAGGAATCATAAGAGAAGAAGGAAAAGTATGAGCGGCCTTTCCCTTTGATTGATAGAATCGCCGGATCATAATGATACCTCAGCCGTAAAGGATTACGGCAGCCGGGTGCCTGCCCGGGGCATGCTGCGGCGGGGGAGTTGCCGCAGGGTGTCAGGCGGCTGCAAAGCCGATTCCACATACTCCGTTCCACACCGGGGGAGGGTAAATAAAAATAAGGTTTGTATCAAAGTTATTTCTAACGGTTATAAATCTGGTGTGTGGAATTTTTAATATGTTTAACTTACGGAAGCTTTGTATAGTAAATGGCCCAAGACTGCTATACAAAGCTTTCTGCAAAATATTAATATAATAGGGACAAAGGGATAAAGCACCAGATATTTAGGCATGATATAGCAATTATCATGGAAAGCAGGTATGTAGAAAGCTGATAAATTATACGCAGACCGCCAGAATTTACAGTGATGCCTTCGGGAAAGTACCAGGCTGGCGGTCTGCAGTCGGGTTGTATTGTAAATTTAACCAAATTGCCAAGTAGAAAACAAAATCTGAATAGGACAAGTAACCGTCTGCATATGGTAGAATCAGATGCCGGGAATGTACAAAAACCCAAAAAGAATAGGGATATTTTGAATACAAAGGATATTATACTCACGAGCGCACCGTCCGTGAGTATAACAAATAAAATACATTCTGGATAGCTATTTTGCAGGGAAGAGGTGGGCGCATTTGATAACAATAGAAGAATTACAGCGTATGAAAGATGCGGATATTATGCAGGCGGACAGGGATCAGTTGGTGGATATAAACAGTATTGAGATTGACAAAAGCAAATCGGTGGAAAGCAGGATCAGAACTTATCTTGAACAGGCAGGCAACCCTTTTCTGGTTAAGGCAGGGGAATACATATTGAAGTTTACCTATGCAGACTGTGACAAGGATATGGATGACCGGATGGTGGAATATGTGTCAAAAATGTCAAAAATCCGGTGTTGAAATGCTTTACACAGAGCAATATATATGATAACCTAAAGTCAGGACAAATCAGCGAAAATCCTGACAAGATGTTTGAACCCCACGCAGTGGGAGAACCCCGTAGGACGGGTTCTGCCAACATTCTTAATCAGGAGGAACGCAGATGAAAGCGAAAGAACTTTATAGTGTGGGCATTTATCTCCGTTTATCCCGCGAGGACGTGGTGGAAGAAAAGCATTCC
>CAJULV010000100.1:0-5652 GCA_910587555.1 uncultured Acetatifactor sp. | reverse complement strand
ACAGAGGAAAAGCATTCCACAGAGGAAAAGCATTCCACAGAGGAAAAGCATTCCACAGAGGAAAAGCATTCCATGGGAGGAAAGCATTCCAAAAATGAAGCACGTTCCGGGAAGAATGGAGGCAGTGATAATGCAGAAAAAGAAAGCAACAGCATCCGTTCACAGAGGGAATTGGTTCGTTCGTTTGTACGGAGCCAGAAGGATATGGAGATCTATGATATCTATGTGGACGACGGGTACTCCGGGGCGAATTTTGATCGCCCTGAGTTTAAGCGGATGATGGAGGATGTACAGGCCGGAAACGTGGACTGCATCGTTGTAAAAGATTTATCCAGATTTGGACGAGATTATATAGAAGCCGGGCGGTTGATACAGAAAGACTTCCCGGCTTTAAATGTACGTTTTATTGCGGTTACTGACCATTTTGACTCCCTGACGGCGGATTACAATGAAACTTCCCTGGTACTGCCGGTGAAAAATTTCGTAAACGATTCCTACTGCAGGGATATTTCCGGAAAAGTGAAAAGCCATCAGAAGGTGAAAAGGGAAAAAGGGGAATTTATCGGGGCATTTACCGTCTATGGCTATTGTAAGAGCGAGACGTCCAAAAACAGGCTGGTGCCGGATGAGTACGCGGCACAGATTGTGCGGAATATTTTTGCGTGGAAGATGGACGGGATGAGCAACGCCGCCATTGCAGACAGGCTCAACGAGACAGGCATTTTATCCCCTCTTGAATATAAGAAATCGAAGGGAGAGAAATTTACCACAAAATTTTCGGCCGGGAGGAAGGCACAGTGGTCCCCGGTGGCAGTGAGGCGCATCCTTGAGAACGAAATTTACACCGGAACCATGGTGCAGGGCAAGACGGAGAAGATAAATTACAAGCTGGATCAGTACAGAGAAAAACCAAAGGAAGAGTGGACCCGGGTGGAGGGAACCCATGAGCCCATCATCGCAAAGGAAGATTTTGACTATGTTCAGAAACTGTTGCCCATAGAATGCAGAGGCTCCCGGGAAGGGAGGAAGGTGCGTATTTTTTCCGGCCTGTTGTTCTGCGGCGACTGCATGGCGCCTATGATCCGCCGGGTATACAGACATAAGGGTACAGAGAAGATTCAGTATATCTGCTCGACGAAGAATAAGGGGCCGGGCTGTTCAAGGCACGAGATTCTGGAAGGAGAACTAAAGGATATTGTGCTGAAAGGGCTGCAGTCCCAGGCATTGCTTTTGCTGGATGAGGCAAAGGTGCTTTCCCGTATTCAGGGAATGGAAATTGATTTCAGCGAGTTGGAACGGTTTGACAAGGAGATTGCGAGGCTTCGCGGAGAGGAGGAAAAATACCGGTCACTGAGAAGCGGGCTGTATGAGGATTTAAAGGCAGGAGTTATCACCCAGGAGGATTTTTATTCTTTCCGGGATATTTATGATGAGCAGCATGCAAGGATTCAGGAGTCTATCCGGAAACAGGAGGAAACCATCCGCATTCTTTTTAAATCAGGTGTGTCGGGCGGCGCGCGGCTGGAAAAATTCAAGGAAGTGCTGGAACTGACGGAATTGAGCAGGGAGGTGCTGGTAACATTCATAGACCGGATACTGGTTTATGAGGATAAGCGTATTTGTCTGGAACTGAGGAACAGAGAGGTATTCAGCAAAATCCTGATGCTGGCGGAGTATGCCGCCGCTTTGCCGAAGGAGGATCGGAATCTGTCAGAGGATGCAGGCCGGGGAGGGAAAAACCGCAAAGGCTCCGGTGCAAACAGAAGGGAGGCGATGTAAATGGCCGGAACTTCAAAAAAGGGCAGACAGGGCATCACGGCGCAAAAGAGGACGGCGGAAAAGGCTTCTGGCAGAATCTATTCAGTGGGCATATACGCAAGGCTCTCCGTTGACAACCACAATGAAAAAAATGAGTCTATCGAGACGCAGATTGAAATTGCAAAAGATTATCTGGGGCTGCAGACGGATATGGTGCTGTTTGACTGCTACAGTGATCTGGGTAAAACGGGCACCAACTTTGAGCGCGAGGGCTTTAACCGCTTGATGACGGACGTGCGGCTGCATAAAGTGGACTGTATTATTGTGAAGGATTTTTCCAGATTCGGGAGAAATTACATAGAAACCGGCAATTATATCCAGAAGATATTCCCCTTCCTGGGGGTCAGGTTTATTTCGGTTACAGACCATTTTGACAGCCTTACTTCGGAGGGGGACGAACTGGGCGTAAACCTGAAGAATCTGACCAATGAAATGTATGCCAGGGACATATCGGTCAAGGTAAAAAGCTCCAAGGAAGCACAGTGGGAAAAGGGAAGCTATACCGGAGGAATCCCCCCTTATGGATACAGAGCGGAATGGATTGACGGGAAAAAGTGTCTTTTTGCGGAGGAGGGAACTTCTGACATTGTAAAAGAAATTTTCCGGCTTTATGAGGAGGGAAAGAACCCGAAAGAGATTGCCGTCTGGCTGTATGAAAAAAAGATTCACCGCCCCAGCGCATACCGCCGTTACGGACATATTTATTTTGAGGAGGGGGAAGAATTCCAGCAATGGTCCAGAGACTCCGTAAGGCTGATTTTGGCCAATCCGCTTTACATGGGGTGTCTTGTACAGGCGAGGACAAGCGGAAAAAAGTATAACATCAGAAGGAAAAGCGAAATAGATTCTGAGGACTGGTCCGCAAAGGAGAACACCCATGAGGCGATCATTACCGAAGAACAGTTTTTCAGCGTTGCCGAGAGGCTGGAGCAGCAGGCGGCCTATTATAAGAAGGACGGAAGCCGTAAATATGTGACGCGCACGGAGGATATTTTTGAAGGGCTTCTTTTCTGCGGCGAATGCGGCGCACCCATGGGAAGGACAGGTTATATCAGGGAGTTTTCTTCTAAGCATAAGATTCTGTTATATGCCTATTTTTGCAGAAAATCCCTCAGGATCGATCAGTTCCGCTGTGAGAAAAAATATATCACAGGGCATGCGCTGGAGCAGATTGTCAAGGCGGCTTTGAAGCAGGAATTCGCCTTAACCGGCATCACGGCGAAGAAACTGGCAGAAAGGAACAGGATAGAGGCGGAGCGAGAGAGGCGGGAGTTGGAAAAGGAGCTTGTGGCTGTCCTGAAAGAGCTGGAAGGAGAAAAGAGGCGGGGGAGCGAACTGTACCTGCAATACCGAAGCGGGGAGGTTTCCAGGGATGTATTTCTCAAATGGAAGGAAGAAGAGGAGCGGCTGGCCCGGAAGCGGAAAGACAGGCAGGAGGAAATCAACCGTGTCCTGCGGAATTTTGATGTGGAAATAGAGAACCGGAACCGTTTCCTGCGGGCGCTGCTTAGATTCAATGAAAAATTGGAACTGGATCAGGAACTGATGCAGGCATTGATTGAAAAAATCACCATTTTCCCGGATAAACGGATTGAAATTGCCTATCGCTTTCATGGGAAAGACTTTCTGCGGGTTTTGACGGGAGGTGGCAGACTTGGGTGAGCAGCTTCGGATTGCCCTCTATATGCGTTTGTCCAAAGAGGATGAAAAGGCCGGGGAGAATGGTTTTCAAGACGAAAGCAACAGCATCAAAATGCAGCGAGCGTTGCTTCATCATTTTGTGGAGACCCATTTTGACCAGTACAGGCTGATGGAATTTCAGGACGATGGTTATTCCGGAACGAATTTTAACAGGCCGGGGGTCAGGTCAATGCTGGATCTGGTAAAGCAGGCGGCGCTTGACTGCATCGTTGTCAAGGATTTTTCCAGGTTTTCCAGGGATTATATTGAGATGGGTTCCTACCTTGAGCAGATATTTCCCTTTATGGGGGTCAGGTTTATTTCCGTGAATGACCGGTATGACAGTATGGAGGGAGACGGGCGGGTAGGGGATCTGGATGTTTCCTTCCGAAATCTCTTGTATGATCTTTATAGCAGGGATCTGTCTGTGAAAGTGAAATCCGCCCTTGGAGTCCGAAGGGAAAAAGGGAACTATATCAGCACCTACTGTCCCTTTGGATATGAAAAGGATCCCTATGACAAGCATCAGCTTTTGATTGAAAAAGACGAGGCGGAGGTGGTTAGACGCATTTTTGATATGGCGCTGGCCGGAATGACTTCCGTGCAGATAGCGAAAGCCTTTAATATGGAAGGGGTAAAGACACCCATTGAATGCAAGATTGCAAAGGGGGAGAGCCGCCGAAAGCCGAAAGGAGCCGGGTTCTTGTGGCGTGGCTCCACAGTCTGCCACATTCTTACCAACAGGGTGTATGTGGGAGACATGGTATATGGCAAATATTATAAGGATGGGAACGCAGGCAGCCATATCAGGGATAAGGAGGAGTGGAAGATTTGCCAGAATCATCACGCTCCGATTATCAGCAGGGAGATATTCGAGGAAATACAGAGCCGCCATACCGGCGGCAAAGCCCAGGGGACGGGTGAAAAGCATCCCTTGACCGGAAAGCTGGTATGCGTCTGCTGTGGGAAAAACCTGCGGTTCTGCAAGGGCTTAAATCCTTATTTCGCCTGCCCTGACCTGTATGTAAAGCCAGAAACAGGCTGTGTCAGAAAGGCCAACGCCATGTTTCTAGAGCAGTATGTGTTGTATGAATTGCAGCAGAAGATGAATGTGCTGTTGGATCAGGACAAAATGTGGAGGGAAAGGGAAGAAGAACTGAGCCGGCGCCTGAAGGAACTGAAAGCGGGGAAAAGGGCCCTGCAGTCCAAGCAGAAGGCATTGCAGGCGGAAAGGCTGGAAAGCTACGAGCGTTATGCCGCCGGGAAAAGGGCGGAGGAAGACGGGAAAGCTGCCGGAAAAAGGGCAGAGGAAGGAGGGAAGGCTGCCAGAAGAAGGGCGGAGGAAGGCGAAAATGCCGCTGGAAGAAGTCCAGGGCGAGACGGGAGTTTAGCCGCAGAGTATCAGGACAGTATAAACAGGATCTGCGCACAGGAAAAGGAAACAGAAGCGCTGCTGTCGGATATAGAAAAGGATATGGACCATGTGAGGACGGAGCTTTCTAAGAAGCAGGATTTTGCGGAGCTGCTGGCCTATTGCGGAGCGGCCGAGCTGACCCGGGAGACGGTGCGGAAGTTTATCCGGAGTATTGCGGTAAAGGATGAACAGCACATACAGATTACCTGGACGGAGGTATTTTGAAAAAGCGGTTTTTACAACAAGGTAACACCAGTAAGGGGTTTTTGTGACAGCAACATAACGCCAGGTGCCGTTTCGGAGAAGGAGAAAGCCGAAAAATCAGTTTCCTTACAAAAATAATTTAAAAAACCTGGATACAGTATATTGACAAGGGAGGGGGAGCATGCGGAACTGCACCCTGATATTATTGAAAGAATGGTGAATGATGCCTGAGTTATAATAAGCATAACCGAAAAAAGCTTGAAAACAAGCGGCTTTCACCGGTTATGCTTATTTTTTTACCCGTTGAAACAATCTCCCTAAGTGCGTGGGTGTGGAGCGTTTATGCGAGGACGGTCATTGCCAAGCAAAGGGAACATGCAAGGCAGATGATGATTGCAAAGAATAGGGCAAAGGGAATTTTAGCAAAAATTAATGGTATTGTGTGGGTGTTTGTGATAAAATAATGGAATTGAACAATTGAATAAATCGAGATTGTGCGCCCAGACGAAGGGCGGGTAGTCTGGCAGGTGAGAAGC
>CAJULV010000099.1 GCA_910587555.1 uncultured Acetatifactor sp. | reverse complement strand
TCGCGAAGTCAAAATTGCGCTCTGTGCAATTTTGCGAGACTTGCGGGCGCCAAAAAGCATTCTTTTCGTGTTTTGTGTGCAACGATATCCCTGCATTGTTTCCATAGAATTTCCAATCCATGCCAAAAAACAGGGGACAAAAACAATTATAGCCGAAAAAGCTCCCCGGTCTTCACAAAACAACATTCTCCATGGTACAAGCCTGCCTCATGCAGCTGCATCAGTATCCCCAGCATACGGGAATCCAGCCTGTGATAGACCGGTTTCAGGTTCCAGGGCAGCCCGGTGACATATTCCCTCTGGTGGTTATCAAGTACAGACAGCATTGTCTCGTATTGGCCGGAATCTTTCCCGGCGATCTGTCCAAACGCAAAGGACGCATAAGAATATTCCGCTCCGTTCTCCCTGATTTTTTGTTCCAACAGGCCGAAAAGTGCTTCCGGAGACATGGCAGCTGTGCCGCCCAGGTCCTGTTCCTGCCACTCTGTCACAGGGCTGACCTCTTCCCGTTCCATGACACGGCGGAAACTTGCCTTTCCGTACCTGTCATATTCTTTGACGTAAACAGCTTTTCCCGTTCCCTGCGCACATCCCGGACGCTCCGGCGCTATGATTCCCTGCCTCTCCAAATGTGCCCATACCGCATTTCGAACGCTTTCCCGGGATGCCGGAAAATCCAGTGATTCCATGATCTGCTTCACCGTATACCCGGAATCCGCAAGATGGCGGATGGCGCCCCCGTTGGCAGCCTCGAAGGTAAAATCATTTAAGGCCTTCCGAAAATACGAATTCTCTCCCACTTCCCGCTTTACCTCCTGTGCTGCTTACACCCTGTTTTCCGCTCAATTTTTTGCGCCCTGTTTCCGCCGCCCCTGTCAAAAGCACTGTCGGACTGTTGCCAAATGCGCTGCTTTCGCATTCCCGACGGATTAAAACACTGGAAAACGGTTCAGAGCCTTCTTAACTCCTGGTGTCCAAATGTACGTCCAATTGATTATAAGCAATCTCAATACCGTTCTCATCCAGGCAGAGCTTGCAATTCTCGGTAATCCGCCATTTTCCCTTCCAGAAATCCTCCTGTTTAAACCAGCACCGCACCCCCAGTTTTACGCAGGAGTCCGCCAGGGAATCCACATATACAAGCATATCCCGGTCTTTCAGCACAGCCTCGTCCTGGGCCAGGAGCTGCAGCAGAACCTCTTTCGCCTTCTTTAGGTCGGCCTGATAGGAGATTCCCACGGATATATCCATGCGCCTGGCTTCCTGGGTGGTGACGTTGACCAGGCTGTTGTTGGCCAGGTTGCCGTTGGGCAGAATCACTGTCTGGTTGTCCGGCGTCAGCAGCTTTGTATAGAAAATCTGAATCTCCGTGACGGTGCCCTCCTTCTCGGAATAGCCTTCCCGGATATAATCTCCCACCTTGAAGGGTTTCAGGGCCAGAATCAACACCCCTCCCGCCAGGTTGGAGAGGCTGCCCTGGACCGCCAGACCGATGGCCACGCCGGCAGAACCCAGCACGGCCACCACGCTTGCCGCGTCCAGTCCGAAGGAAGAGGCAAGAAAGGTCACAAGCAGCACATACAGCGTTGCCTTGGTAAAAGAATCCACAAACTGGATCACTCCCAGTTCGGCATTGGCGCGTTTCATGGATTTCTTGATAATTCTTCGTATAAACTTAATCAAATTGACGCCGATCAGGAAAAATACCACCGCCAGGAGAACCCGCAGTCCGAAGTTGAAAGCCTTCTCCGGCAGCCGGTTCATAAATTCCCGTATCACATCCGGGTGTATTTTCTCCTCAATTCCCTCGATCACATTATCGGCGGCGCCTCCCGCTGTCAGTCCATAGATTATCACGTTTACCTGTCCTTCCTGAATGTTCTCCGGTGACTTCTGTTTTTACAGGATATCTGTTCTCCGGTTCTCTGCAATCCCTATGCTGCTCCGTTATCCTTCCGGAAACCGGCTTTTTTCCGCGCGGAAGAAGCTGCTGCATTGTCGTTTCGGCGGTCTTTTCATCCGGTTTCTCATGGCAGCCGCTTCCGGCGTCGTTTCCGGCAGAAGCTTTGTCAGTTTTTCCCTCCGCCTTCTATGCACTTTCTGTTTCGGCAGCTTTCTTTACCGACTTACCGTCTGCCTTTTTAGCAGATTTCCGTACCGGTTTTTCAGAGGTCTTTTGGGGTTCTTTCCCCTCTTTTTTTGCCGCTGCCTTCTTCCCTGACGTTTTTGCGGCTTTTTTTGTCTCCGGGACTGCTTCCTTTACCACATTGACCGCAGTGGTCCGATGTACACTGTGTTCCGGCGTTTTTGCGGTTTTTCCTGTTTTCTTTTCCGCAGATGCTTCAGGTTCTCCGGATTCTTTTGCAGCTGCCTGTTCGGAAGGGCTGCCCTTCGCCGCTTTATCTGCAGCGGCAGTTTCTGTCTCCTCTGCAGATTCAGAAGCTTTTGCAGAAGCCGCGGCCTTTCCTTTCTTTCCGGCATCCTTCAGCGCCTTTTTCGCCTTTTCCTCCGCAGCCTGGGCCTCTTTCTCCTTGGCCATTTCTTCCTCCGTATAAGGAATATATTTCAGGATGCTCAAGGAAAGGGGCGCCATCTTCACGGTGACGGAATAAGGTCTGTCATCCCACTCCACGGCTTTTGCCCGTTTCAGGCGGTTATTCACAATGCCTGTGCCGCCGTACTTTTCGCTGTCGGAATTGAAAATTTCCTTGTATTTTCCCGCGTAGGGCGTTCCTGTGGTAATCTCCCGCTCCACGCCGGCGAAATTCGCCACCACCAGAAGGGTTTCCTCTGTCTTCTCCCCTTTCCGCAGATAGGTCAGGTAGCAGTCCTGGGCGGAGATATGATTCACCCACTCAAAGCCTTCCGGCGCATCATCCCGCTCATACAGCGCAGGCAGCGTGCGGTAAAGGTGATTCAGCTCCTTCACCAGAACAGAGATTCCCTTATGCTCCGGCACTTCCGCCAGATTCCATTCCACGCTCCGGTCCTCGTTCCACTCGTCAAACTCTCCCAGATCCTGGCCCATGAACAGGAGCTTCTTCCCCGGATGGGTCATCATGTATGCAAAGGTCAGCCTTAAATTGGCAAATTTCTGCGCCCTGTCCCCGGGCATTTTCCCGATCAGGGAAGCCTTGCCATGGACCACTTCGTCGTGGGAAAAGACCAGTATAAACTTCTCGCTGTAGGCATAAACCATGCTGAAGGTCAGTTCCCCGTGGCGGTGGCTCCTGAAATAAGGGTCAAATTTAATATAATCCAGATAATCGTTCATAAAGCCCATATTCCATTTCAGGTCAAAGCCCAGCCCGTCGTCATCCAGTTCTCCCGTAATCTTCGGGAAGGCCGTACTCTCCTCTGCGATGGTCAGCACGCCCGGATTGCGTTTCTTCATAATGGAATTCAGGTGTTTGATCAGTTCAATGGCCTCCAGGTTCTCCTTTCCGCCGTACATATTGGCAACCCATTCCCCGTCCTTTTTGCCGTAATCCAGATAAAGCATACTGGCCACAGCGTCCATACGGATGCCGTCCGCGTGGAATTTCTCCACCCAGAACAGGGCATTGGCAATGAGATAATTGGACACCTGGGGTCTGCCGTAATTGTAGATCAACGTGCCCCAATGGGGATGGCTGCCCTGTCTGGGGTCCAGATGCTCATAGAGGCAGGTGCCGTCAAAATTGGACAATCCATAGGTATCCCTGGGGAAGTGGGCCGGAACCCAGTCAAGAATCACGCCGATTCCCGCCTTGTGAAGCTCATTCACAAAATACATAAAATCTTCCGGGGTACCGTACCTGGCGGTAGGGGCATAATAGCCGATTACCTGGTAGCCCCAGGACCCGTCCAGGGGATGCTCCATCACGGGCATCAATTCCACATGGGTATATCCCATTTCCTTGATATAGGGAATCAGCCGCGCTGCAATTTCACGGTAATTGGGATAAACTTCCTTGTCCTCCCGTACAACGGAGCCAAGATAGAGTTCGTATATGCTCACAGGCACATTTCCTGTCTGGAAAGCCTCCCGTCCCTTGAGGAATTTTTCGTCTTCCCATCGGAAGGAATTCAGGTCCGCAACCACAGACGCAGTCTCCGGGCGCTTCTGGGCGGCATTTCCGTAAGGGTCCGCCTTCAGATAGGTCAGCCCGCCCTTCAATTTCAGTTCAAATTTGTAGTTATCCCCAGGTTTTGCGTCCGGAAGGAACAGTTCAAAGATGCCGGAATCCCAGAGCCGCCGCATCTGATGGACTCTTCCGTCCCAGTTGTTGAAATCTCCCACCACACTGGCCCGCAGCACATTGGGCGCCCACACCGCAAAATAGGTCCCCGAAATCCCGTCGATTACCATGGGATGCGCACCCAGTTTCTCATACACGGTATAGTGGATTCCGTTTTTGAATTTCTCCGTGTCTTTCTGGGTAATCTGGGGGGCAAAGCGGTAGGCTTCCCCTCTCACATACTCATTTCCGTCTTTTCCCCGGACCAGGTAATGGTAGGCGGGAAGGGCGTTTTCCCTGCCGGACACAAAAGCCGCAAAGAATCCCTCCTCATCTGCCAGTTCCATCTCCACGGTCTCACCGTCCTTCTCAAATACGATGGAGGCAGCCTCCGCCCCGGGGAAATAGGCCTGCACCACTGTCTGCCGCCCGGATTTGTGGGGGCCAAGCAACTCGTGGGGATTATCGGATTCCGAATAGACAATCTCCTCGATTCCCGCCCAGTTCATCAGTCCATACAGTTTTTTGTTCATGCTTTTTGTCCTTTCCTTCCTGTTAGTATTTCATGTGCATGTATCTGTTTCTTTGCCTTCGAAGATCCGGCCTCTGCTTCTTCCTCTTCCCTGTACCGGTCCGCTCCTTCCGGAACCTTCCTGGAGCCCCCGGTTCTTTCAGAAAAATACCGCCATGGGCCTTTCAGTCCAGGGCGTGCAGAAACAGGCCGCTGCGCAGCTTGGGTTCAAACCAGGTGGATTTGGGCGGCATCAGCCTTCCTGCGTCCGCTACGGCGAAAAGTTCCTCCATGGAGGTGGGATACAGGGAAAATGCCACAGCCAATCCCTTCCCCTCCCGGGTGTGGGCCTCTTCCCCCATATAGGCGCCCTGTTCCCTCCGGACTCTGCGCTCCAGTTCCTCCAGTCCCCGGATGCCCCCCACAAAATCAATGCGCTTATCTGTCTTTGGATCTTCTATGCCCAGGATGGGACCCAGGAGATGATTCTGCAGCAGGGAAACATCCAGTCCATCCACGGCATCCCCGGACAATATGGAGGGCCTGGCTGTCAGCCGATACCATTCCCCGTCCAGAAACATGCCGAACTGCCCCTTTCCTTCAGGGCGGTAAGGCGCTTCCGGAGCTTTCACCACCAGGAACCCCTGGGAAATCTTCTCCAAAAAGGTCTCTTTATTGTAACCCTTCAGGTCTTTTACTACGCGGTTGTAATCCATGATATGCAGCTCTTCATCCGGAAACAGTACCGACAGAAAATAATTGAATTCTTCCTCCCCGGTGTAATCCGGATTGGCTGCCCGGCGCATCAGACCAACCTTTACTGCAGAAGCACAGCGGTGATGGCCGTCTGCAATATAAATCGAATCCATCTGCTGAAACTGCCGCCGAATCATAGAAAAGGCACTTTCCTCCTCCCTTATGACCCACACCTTGTGGCCCACACCGTCCTCCGACACAAAAGCACAGGCCGGGGACTCTTCCTTCACTGCACGGATCACGTCACGAAGCACAGGATCTGCCCGGTACGCCAGGAAAATAGGGCCTGTCTGCATATTGCACACATCCACATGGCGGATTCTGTCCTGTTCTTTGTCCGCCCGGGTATTTTCATGCTTTTTGATAACATTGTCCCTGTAATCATCTATGGAGGCGCATGCCACAATACCGGTCTGGCTCCTGCCGTTCATGGTCAGTTCATACAGATAATAGCAGGGCTGTCCCTCTTTTACAAAGCGGCCCTGGCTGATCCACTGCTGCAGCAGAGAGGCTGCCCGCCTGTACACCTCCTCCGCATAAGTGTCCACCTCCGGGCCGAACCCTGTCTCTGCGCGGTCTATCGCCAGAAAAGAATCCGGATTCCGTTTGGCCTCCTCCGTGGCTTCCTCTCGGTTATATACGTCATAGGGCAGGGCAGCAATTTTGCTTTCCAGTCCCGGCGCAGGACGGTAAGCGGAAAACGGTCTGATATTTGCCATCTTTTCGTTCCTCTTTTCTTATCCGATTTTCCTTTTTGGAAAAGTGTTCACAATGATGCGCGGATATCATTTCTTTTTTTGCCAAACTTATGAATCACATTGTCTATCCAGAAAGTGATGAAAAAATCCGCAATTTCTGCAATTCCATTCACAATAAAATCCACCATACAAGCCTCCTATCTCTGCTGCTTCGCGTCTAGCGGTTTATACCACATACCGCTGCCCCAGGCAGTGCCCTCTTCCATCAGAATCCGGACAAGCCGCGTCCACAATTCCAGTCCCTGATTCAGCTCCGGTAATTTCGCGCCGTGCCGGAAATCCCAGTACAGCTCCCCGCAGATCAGACTGACGGCAAAATCCGCCCAGTTTTCGAAAACCTGTGCCTGGGCAATCCAGTGCTCCGCCATCTCGTCCAACTCTTCCCTGTTCAATATCCCGCAGGCATATCCTGTCCGCAGATGTCCCACGCACTCACAGATATCCCAGGCCAGATAGCCTCTGTGCCCCACAATGGGATAGAACTGGGCGGAGAAATTCCTGGCCGCCTGAAAAAAATCCGCCGCATCCTTATTCAGCTGATCCATATCAAAAGGAGGATGGTTCTCCCAGAACCCTGTAAAATCCAGATACTGGCTGTGACAGCAGATTTCTTTCCTGCAAAATTCCAGCAGAGACTGCCTATTCGTGATACCGAACACCTTTTCCAGATGTGTCCGGCACTCTGCCTCTGCTTCCGGGGAAGCGCATCTGGGCAGGGTTGTAAAATAATCCGGGCAATCCTCTGTGGGACCGGGAATACCGGGCGTCCTGCGCAGGGCAGAAACACCTGCAAGCAAAGCAATGAACTGATCCCGTTCACAGGGCCTGGGAGCAGGGCAACCCTTCTGGTGAAATTCTGCGGACAACTCCTCAACAGTCTGCGCCAGCCCGGTTTCATAGGGGTGAAAATCCTTCAGCTCCGAAACGGAAAGAACATCCGGTCTGCCTTCCCCCGGTTTCTCCTCTTTCTTAAAACGCCCCAAAATCCCCATCTCTGTATCTCCTGTTCCCTCCCGTCTCCGGAAGCAGTCTTATTTATTTTCCTTATCTATACATTTTATCAAAAATATCTGTACTTAACAAGCATCTGGTG
>CAJULV010000098.1 GCA_910587555.1 uncultured Acetatifactor sp. | reverse complement strand
CTGGTTTGTCTCCAAAATTGCTTCCCTCCACAGCCTCTTCCAGCGCTTTTTTCCGATCTTCTTTCCGTTCTCCCGCCTTCTTTTGATTCTTTGCCGCCCCTTTCTTCCACGGTGCCTGTTCCTTTTCCGGTTCAATATCCCCGAGCACACCGCTCTCATCTACCCGGTGGATCGGATACTGGAACCATAAATTTACTGGTGAAAACTTCGGAAACTCCCGGAGCGTCCCTTCAATCCTCCAGGCGCTCTTCTTCCTGGCCGCTTCCCTGGCCTCCTCCACAAGCCTCTGTACGGCCTGAAACTGCCGCTGATCCAGCTTATTTTCACAGTAACTTAACATCTGATGGCTGCTTAACAGATCATCCTGGGAAAGGTCATCCTCCCACTTAAAATGGCTGTCCAGATACAGCTTACAGGCCGCACAGACGGCCTTATTCTCTTCCTGCTTTAATACATCCTCCGAGAGCTCCAGCTCAATCAGATCAAGAAGCGCATCCGGGTCCCTGGCGAATACGCCCGAACCAGAAGCCCGGTCCATAGACTTTTTTGAGCCCTGGGCGCCCTTACTGTGATGATGGCAATAGATCACAGCCACTCCCAAATCCGTGCACACCCGGTCAAACTGGTTACAGAAATTGGCCATCTGGTCTGCGCTGTTTTCATCCCCGGTAATGACTTTATAAATTGGATCGATCACCACCGCAATATAATTCTTTTTGGCGGCCCTCCGGATCAGCATAGGAGCCAGCTTGTCCATTGGCTTGGACTTTCCTCTTAAGTTCCAGATATCAATATTCTCCAGGTTATCTGGTTCCCAGCCCAAAGCCGCATATACGTCCCTGAACCGATGCAGGCAGCTTGCCGGATCCAGTTCCAGATTTACATACAGGATTTTCCCCTTCGCACATGGCCAGGAGAGCCATTTCCTCCCTTCTGCAATGGCGATACATAATTCAATCTGCAGAAAAGACTTCCCGGCTTTTGATGGACCCGCAAGGAGCATCTTGTGGCCCTGCCTTAAAACTCCGTTAATCAAACTGGGGGCCAATTCAGGCATATGCTCCCAGACTTCCAGAAGATTTTCCGGATCCGGCAGATCATCGTTTACAGACTCCACCCACTCTTTCCATTCATTCCAGTTCGCCTTCCCTATATTTGTATCAAGCAGAAACTGTTTTTTATTCCCCCGAATTGCCCCAGGCATCCGGGAGAGCCTGGACGGGTTCCGGTTCTGCGGATCGAGTTCCAGCCCATTCTTTTTGCAGATTTTGTACAGATAGTCTACACGCTTCCGGTATTCGTTGTAATCGGCCGCGTCCACCCTGACAATGGCGTGCAGGCTCTTCTTTCCGGAATAAACCAGACAGGCCACCGGAAGTTCCAGCTCGCGGATAAGGGCATGCTGCTTTTCAAGATCCATTCCATCTGATTCCACCAGGGCATACCGGTAATCGGTTACATTGATATCTCTGGGGCCGTCCCCATCTAAAGGATTGAATCGGATCCAGGCTCCTGCTTCCGGATCATAATCTCCAAGAACGCTCCCGATGTCACCGCCAGATTTAGACAATGCTTCAATAAGCTGACCCGCCGTCCGGTCATAAGAGCCCTTATCAGCAGGCAGCCACTTCTCATCCTTTTTCCAGCTTTTCACCACATAGCCGACATTTTCCCCTGCTTCGAACAAGGTTTCCAGGTACCGGATCAGTTCCCCGGCCGGATCCCATCTGGACGGCTCCTGGATCTCCTGGCCTTCCACCCAGTTTTTATCTATCACGACTCCTTCCGCAGAAAGCGTGTCCTCCCAGTCCAGCTCATGCCCCGGATTATAAGGCGGTGTCCACCCCTGTTCTCTGGCATACTGGACGATAGTCCCTCCGGTAACCGGTTCATGCGCCGCTCCATGGAAACTTCGCCACTTTTTCATGCACTCGCCCGGATGATACCGGCCTGGATCCCGTCTGCTCCATTCGTCCCATATATCCACGGAATATCCTTCCTGCTCCAGGGCCATTCCAACGTTTAGCCATTCCTGATAAGTAAGCTCTGCCGGCTCCAGATATCTCAATACCTCCAAAAGGTCATAGCCTCGCTCCACTGTCTCTCATCTCCTTACTCCGGCCGATATTCCTGTGGATTTACCCCACGCGGCGCTCCCCGCCAGCCGGCAGCCGCAATCCGGTCAATCATATTTGTCGCCGCATCAAAGCTCCAAGTCCCCACATGCTGGAATCCGTACATCTCCAGCCTTCGGATCTGTTTCGGTGTCGCCAGCCCTTCTGCCTGCCGTTTTCGAAGACGTTCCAAAAGAAGGCTTGCCTTCCCCGCATTTTCAATCTCATCCGGAAGGATTCCTCGCTGCTCCAGCTCTTTCTTCTGTTTTTGAGAAGGCGGTGCCATCTCCCAGCCAAAAGCCGGGCGGTATCCGGACAAGTCCTCTGCCTGAATGCTCATCTCAAACTGAAGCGGATCCACCAGCTGCTTCTTTCTCTTTTTCATCTCCAGAAGCTTCTTAGCCAGGGCCTCTTCCCTCTGTGCGACCACTTCCTCGGAGGCCTTCTTCTCCGCTTCTTCCAGATCGACCGCAGCACCGGCAGCCTCTTTTAGGTCCTCCGTCATCTGTTTCGCCACCTCATCATTTTCGCAAATCAGAGAGGCCGGATGACAAAGTTCATGGCGCTCTGTATGCCACAAAAAATCCAATAATAACAGGTGATTCTTTCCCGGAAACAGCCTGGTCCCACGTCCTACCATCTGGCAGTAAAGGCTCCGCACCTTTGTCGGCCGTAACACCACGATGCAGTCCACAGACGGGCAGTCCCACCCTTCGGTCAGCAGCATAGAATTACAGAGGACGTCATACCGCCCGGCTTCAAACTCAGAAAGAATCTGCGCCCGGTCTGCGCTCTCCCCGTTCACCTCTGCGGCGCGAAACCCGCCTTCATTTAAAATGTCACAGAATTTCTGGCTTGTCTTAACAAGCGGCAGAAACACAACTGTCTTTCTTCTGCGGCAATACTGTTCCATCTCCTTTGCGATCTGATGCAGGTATGGATCCAGGGCTGTCCCGATTTCTCCCGCCTTAAAATCGCCGGCCTGTATCCCTACCCCAGACAGATCCAGTTTCAGCGGGATTGTGAGTGCCTGAATCGGAGATAAATACCCTTCCCGGATCGCCTTTGGCAGCGTGTACTCATAGGCAAGACTTTCAAAATATTCGCCCAGGTTCCGCATGTCCCCGCGATCCGGCGTTGCAGTCACTCCCAGCACCTTGGCATTGGGAAAATGCTTCAGGATCCTCTGGTATCCGTCAGACAGGCTGTGATGGGCTTCGTCAATGATAATGGTGCCAAAATAATCCTCTGGAAAGCGCTCCAGGCGTTTCTCTCTCTGCAAAGACTGGACAGAGCCGACTGTGACCCGGTACCAGCTTCCCAGACAGGACGCTTCCGCTTTTTCCATCGCACACTGAAGGCCCGTTGTTTTTGTGATTTTATCTGCTGCCTGCTCCAAAAGTTCTCCCCTGTGGGCCAGGATCAGGACTCGTTTTCCTCTCCGTACACAGTCCTCCGTTACCTTTGCAAAGACTATGGTTTTTCCACACCCGGTTGGAAGTACTAAAAGCGTCCGGTTCACCTGTTCCCATTCTTCAAAGACTGCTTTTCTCGCCTCCTCCTGATATGGCCGCAATATAGTGGCTGTCATCGCTTAAAAGCTCCCCGGCGTGAATTTCGGCGGCTCATATGGGTAAAGCTTTTCAATCCGGTTATACTGCTTCGTTGGATCCTTAATGCCCGGCTGCAGGCCAACTTTAGCCCTGGCCTTTTTTCCGGGGAGTACGCTCCAGTTCATACGCAGGGCTTCTCCTTTCTTTTTCAGGCCTACCCCGCAGAACAGTTCCGAAAGTTTCCACTCCAGAGAAGAATGAAGAATATAATTTTCCCTCACAGTAATTTCCCGTTCAGGGGCATGGATCGTAAAATACACAATAGCCATGTTGCAGGGAGGAAGCTTCCCTTCTCCTTTTGACCTGCCCCGTTCCCATTTTTCAATCGTGACATCATAGTCTCCCGGCGGAACCGGCTCAAAATCCTGCCCGTCATTCTGAATGGTATCTTCCCATCCCAGTTCTTTTCCTGTTACCTGATCTGGCATTTCTGCTCCCTCCTGTTCTTTAAAATGGTATCGCTTCTTTTTCCCGGATCTGTTCCACCATGGCAAGTACCTGTGGCCATGCCCCTACCAGAACCGCATCGGTAAAGCCGGGATTTACGTCCTCATACTGGTAAAGTGGTGTCCCGGCCGGAATGTATCCTTTCGATTCACAGGCGCTCTCGATTTCCCATTCCAGCACATGATTTTCAAGCATCAAATCACGAAGCTTTTTTGGTACCCGCGGATCCACATCAAATGCTGTTTTGATTTCTACTTCTGCGGCATCCGTCCCAGATAAATCCATAGTCTGCTGGATCCCTTCTCCTGTTGCCTGTCCAAGCGGTTCTTCCTGTATTGGCGAATTTATCGGCGAATTCACCACAAGTCCAGCCTTGTCTGCCGCAAGATCAGAGGGAACCTGGGCCGGCTGCACTGCCGACGGAACCGTTCCTGCTCCGCTTTCTATGATCTGCCGAATGGAGTCATAGGAAAACGGAACCTCATCCGGAAGTCCATACCGGTTCTTTGCATCCCAGCAGGGATGGTGGGATGTGTACATTACCCGGGCGCCTCCCTGGGCTTTCCGCTTATTCCCCTTATCATCCACTGCCACAGACCAGGTCTTATAGTTGGCAAATAAGACCATATCAGCCCATTCCTTTAATAGTGGGGCGGTTTGGGAAGACGTCTTCTTTCCAAGCTTTAATTCCCATCGATCATATGCCCCCAGCTCATCCGGCTGTTCAAACTTCTTAAGGTGTGCATGGGCCGTTACCACCACATGGATTCCGGCCTCCACCACCTCTTCCAGGCTGTTTAAGAATCGTCCAAACTCCTCCCTCGCGTAGACATAGCCTGTGCCGTACCCAAAATCCTCAATTCCCTTTTTTCCATACCTGGCGCACAAATCAGCCACACACATCTGTTCTGCCCAGTCTGCCGTATCGATGACAAGAGTCTTGCAAACAGATGCGTTCATTTTTACATAACGGATCTGCTCCAAAAGCATTGTCCAGCTGCTTGGCTTTTCAAATCGGGATACATCCATGTCTTTCGTGCTCCCCTCCGTATCAATAAACACTGGCTCTGGAAACTGAGCAGCATACGTACTTTTACCGATTCCCTCCGGCCCGTAAATCACAACTTTCTTCGCGCATGGGATTTTTCCCCTGATAATCCTCATTTAAAATACACCCGCCTTCCAGCTCGCTTTCTTTTCTTCTTCCTTACATGAAATGGTGGGATTTCCTTCATTATCATAGGAATAGCCATCACTAATTAGAATGGAGCATTCCTCACCAGTAGAAACCCGTGTGGCAATGGCCTGAAGCCCTTCCTGTTCCAGCCACTGGCCAAACTCATTCAGCGTTTCCAAATCCATCTGCTCTAATTTATCAATCAGCACAAACCCGCACCTTGGATTCAGCTTCCGGACAATTGCCGTCGCGACTTTAAGCTGATCAGAGCCAGACATGTTATCCCACGGAAAATCGTTATAGACCAATTCTCCCTCTTTTACGGACAGACCCGGAAGCGGCAGGTTCGCCGAATCCAGGAGGTCCATCTTGGATTTTCGGATGTCCTCGATTTCCTTCGTCAGCTGATTATACTGGCGCCGGTATTCCCGGGCATCTTCTTCCGCTTTCTCCTTGTCCAGGTTGGCCCGGACCTTCCGGTTGATCTCCTCAATGTTGGCAATATCTTCCTCCAGTTCTTTCGTTGATTGGTCCTGCAAATCTGCCGCTGCCATGCGTGCCACAGACAGATCCGCTTCAATGACCTGTTGCCGTTTTATCAGCTGCTCCATTTCCTCCATCACCTTCTGTTGTTCCTGCTCTAACTGATGAAGCCGGAGACGTTTCCTTTGATTTTCTCCATTCTGAGCCAGAATATCTTGTTGTCGCCGGATTAACTCTGTAGCAGAAACCGGTTCTTTCGGCATATCCGGAAAGTACGCCTGTTCCTTGGCATACTTTTCCTTCTGATCCGCAACCTGGCCAACCGCAAGTCGGCGATTATAGAGCTCTTTTTCATCCCTCTCCATCTTTGTCAGACTATCTTCCACGCCGATGATCCGAAAAAGGGTCCGTGCCTTTTCCTGGCCGCTAGCTTCCATAAATTTCGGCAAGTCTAACGCCAGTGTCTCCACAAACTCATTAAGAAGCTGCTGCCCTCCCTTTTTGCCGTTGGGATCCGTGACTTTCAAGTCACTATTCTTTCCCTTCCGTTCTACTATCAGGCCGTTGCTCATAACGATATGTAAATTGGGCGGAATCATGGAGCCTTCCCGCGCCGCCTGGCTGGGACGATACCGATCACCACCCAGCGCCCATGCAATCGAATCCAGAACAGAAGTCTTTCCCTGATTGTTTTTTCCGCCAATCACAGTTAATCCGTTCGGCGTCGGTTCCATCTTTACCGCTTTTACACGTTTGACATTCTCGATCTCCAACCTATTAATTTTCATCGTTTCCATCTTGTTTTCTCCCATCTACCCGTGATATAATCGGGGTGTGTTTAATTTCAGTTATTTGGAAACCCTGGCGGCTCCACCCGCTGGGGTTTCCGTTTTTAGCTGTCCCCTCAGCTTCAAATATTGTCTCCAGATGTCCGGCCTCACCCCTTTCTTTGCCATTAGAACAGGAAATCATAACCATAATTCCCGCCATCCTCCAATCCGGCTATATACTTTTCCGCCTCCTCCTGGCTATCAAATCGGATTCCGGTATCTTCCCAATCGTCTCCAGCTTCTTTCTCTTTAAATCGGATAAGCCGCGCCTGATGCCCCTTGATATGTCTGTTATAATACTCCTTTGTAACCGGAGTTCCCTTCTCATCATGGTATGGACTTACATGCCCTTCAACTTCCAGCTGGGGAACAGCTCCTGAATGTGCCGTCCATCCATAATACCTGATTCCATTCACCTGAAACCTAATATGCCACAACCCACAAAGTTCTGCATTCTGGATCAGCTCTCTCTTAAACCCGTAATCCCTCTCGATACTTTCCTTTAGCCCTTCTGCGCTATATTCCATGATTTCCTCCTGCATCATTAAATATTTCTCCAGTACTCCCGGCCCGCATCCTCTTCCCTACAGGCGACATAGGGATATTAATATACGCCCCAGATAAAACCCTGCGCCAAACAGAACACCTGCCATTATCAACATCATTGCATCAATCACTGGTTCCATCGCTTCAAACACCAGCCACATTGCATCATACAGAAACCTGGCAATCTTCCGACGCAGGGAAG
>CAJULV010000097.1 GCA_910587555.1 uncultured Acetatifactor sp. | reverse complement strand
TTTAGAATACGGTTGCAGTATAACACTTATGTGTGAGATATGTCAACCCCTATTTTTCAAAAATATGTATATGATTTTCTGTAAAGGGAAAAACTGGTAGGGACAGAATGAAAATAAAGGAGGTAATTTCTGATGTTGTTGACTGTAATGTGGATGATGACAGCGCTGGTGGCAGGGTTTATGGCGGGACGGATATCCATGTATGGGATTTGGGAAGGGGAGGAGGAAGAGAAGGAGGAGAGAAATGCGGAGCCGGACAGGCATGTCAGGATATGGCGGAGGAAGGGGCATTGCCAGGAGGCGGACAGGACGGCCTGGACTGTCGGCAGCCCGGTATCCGGGGAAGTGGTTGCCAGGGAGGAAGGGGAACATCCCACAGTGGTCATCTACCCGGATACGGACAAGCTGTATGCGCCTGTCAGCGGGAAAATCAGCAGATTGTTCCCCATGGGGAATTCCTTTTGCTTTACTACGGAATTCGGGGCAGAGCTGTATATTCAGGCCGGGGGAGCGGATGACGACCTGCTGTCGCGTTATTACCGTCCCAGGATAATCCGCAATGAGGTGGTGGAGAAAGGAAAATTGTTGCTGGAATTTGACAGGAGCGGGCTGGAGGCGGAAGGGATATCAGCGGAAGTGTCAGTCTGTGTGGAATCTGCATTTTACGGCGGGGAAGTCCGGGTCACTGCCGGAGACTACGTGAAGGCGGGAGAGGAGCTTCTGCAGGTACTGGAGCCTTCCGGCCAGGCGGCAGTGACAACCGTGTGAGGCTGTGATTTGAAAAAATATCTTGACAAATACCCTGCGGGGGTATATTCTGTAAATGTGCAGGATACCCCTGCAGGGTATTTTTGCTCAAGGGACGACGAATTCGGGAAAAGCGGAAAGCTGCAGTCCCGCAACGGGACATCACATTGCACGGACCGGAAAATGGTAAGGAAAATATGGAAAGGATAGAAACGACATGGGTGGAAATAATACAATAAAAAAATCCGGAGAGACGGAAGCGGAACCATCCTGCTGCTGTCATCAGAAAACCACGCCCCGCGGGGAGGAGGAACTGAAGCTGCTGAAGAACCGCCTGAACCGTATTACGGGGCAGCTCAACGGCATTGGAAAAATGCTGGATGAAAACCGTTACTGCGGGGATATCCTGGTGCAGGTAGCGGCGGCCCAGAGCGCTCTGCAGTCCTTTGCCTACCGGGTTCTGCAGGAACATATGGAGAGCTGTGTGAGGGAAGAGATTGCGAAGGGAAATCTGTCAGTGATCGAAGAAACCGTGGAACTGGTGAAAAAACTGAAATAAAAGAACAGTGAAAAACGGGAAAGGATGCTATATAATATGAAGAATCGTTATCATGTATCAGGTATGACCTGTTCCGCCTGTTCCTCCCATGTAGAGAAGGCGGTGGGGAAACTGGAAGCGGTAGAGACGGTTTCCGTAAACTTACTGACAGAGACTATGGAAGTAGGCTATGATGAAAACAGGACAGGTACGGAGGAAATTATATCGGCTGTGGAGAAGGCCGGTTACGGGGCGGCGCTGATAATCGGCGGTGCCCAAGGCGAAGGCAGCAACAGGCAGGAGGGCCGCCGGACAGGGGTTGACGGCACCGATTCAGGCAGGGGCAGCGTGCAGAAGAAGGCGCAGGAGGAAGCGGGAGCCATGAAGCGGAGGCTGGGCATATCCATTGCCTTTCTTCTGCCGCTGATGTATGTGGCAATGTATCATATGTACAACGAATGGTTCGGCATTCCCATACCAGGGTTTGTACATCGGTATTTTCACGGCAATGAGAACGCAATGAATTTTGCATTGACGCAGTTTATGCTGCTGCTGCCCATTGTATACGTGAACAGGAAGTTCTTTTCGGTGGGATTCCGGACATTGCGCCATCTTGCCCCCAATATGGACAGCCTGATCGCGCTGGGGGCCTCTGCGGCGATTGTGTACGGTGTTTTTGCCATGTACCGCATCGGCTTCGGCCTGGGGCATGGGGAAATGGTGGTTGTGGAGCAGTATACCCACGACTTGTATTTTGAGTCAGCGGGCATGATACTGACACTGATTACAGTGGGGAAATACCTGGAGAGCCGTTCCAGGGGCAAAACCAGCGAGGCCATCACAAAGCTGATGGATTTGTCGCCGAAGACTGCCATATTGCTGAGCGAGGACGGCCGGGAGAGGGAGATTCCAACGGAGGAACTTCGGGCCGGGGATGTTTTCCTGGTAAAACCGGGAAGCCTGGTGCCTGCGGACGGAACCGTAATAGAGGGGGCTTCCAGCGTGGATGAGTCCGCTATAACGGGAGAGAGCGTGCCCGTGGAGAAACAGGAGGGCGACAAGGTGGTGTCCGCAACCGTGAATAAGGCCGGCTTTTTAAAATGCAGGGCGGACAGGGTAGGAGAGGATACCACCCTGTCCCAGATTATCCGGCTGGTGGAGGAAGCAAGTGCAAGCAAGGCACCCATTGCCCGGCTTGCGGACAGAGTAGCAGGTGTATTCGTGCCTGTAGTCATCTGTATTTCGCTGGTCACGCTTCTGGTATGGCTTCTGGCGGGAGCCGGTGCGGAATTTGCCGTTTCCACCGCCATTGCGGTGCTGGTGATCTCCTGTCCCTGCGCGCTGGGGCTGGCTACCCCCGTGGCAATCATGGTAGGCACCGGCGTGGGGGCGGGACATGGCATACTGATTAAATCCGGCGAGGCGCTGCAGCAGGCCCGTGATATCGACACCGTGGTCATGGACAAAACCGGAACCATCACTGCAGGCAGGCTGAAATGTATGGAGATAAACGTTTACGTGCAGGATATGTCCGTGGGTACCTTTGTGCGGATTGCGGCGGCGCTGGAGAAGAAAAGCGAGCATCCCCTGGCTGAGGCCGTACTGGAACATGCCGGGTCCATGAAACTGTCGGTGCCGGAGGTCAGGGACTTCAGGGCAGTGTTCGGAAGAGGGGTGGAGGGCGTGCTGGCGGAAGACATTGCGCCCGGGCTTATGGTTCCTGAGGATGCGGGACCGGTGTCCGCGACGCGGCCTTCCGCGGGTGGGACCTGCACGGGAAACGGACCGAGAGACGCGGGCGCAAAGGCGGGAACCAGGTATTTTGTGGGCAACCAGGCCTATATGGAAGAACAGGGGATACGCATTGAACCCATGGTGCAGCAGGGAATAGCGGCGCTGGCGGATGAGGGAATGACGCCGCTTCTGATGGCGGAGGAAGGGCGTTTTCTGGGCATTATCGGCGTGGCGGATGAGATAAAGCCCACCTCCAGGGAAGCCATCCGCAGCTTCCGGAAGACGGGGATCCATGTGGTGATGCTCACCGGGGATAACAGGAGGACTGCCGAAGCCGTGAGAAAGCGGCTGGATATCGAAGAGGTGGTGGCGGAGGTTCTGCCGCAGGATAAGGAGAAAAAGATCAGCCGGCTGCAGGCGGAAGGGCACAGGGTTGCCATGATAGGCGACGGTATTAACGACGCGCCTGCCCTTGCGGCAGCCGATGTGGGCATGGCCATCGGCGCAGGGACGGATGTGGCTATGGAAAGCGCGGATGTCATACTGATGAAGAGTGACCTCCGGGATGCTGTCACCGCAGTCCGGCTGAGCCGTATGGTTATCCGCAATATTAAACAAAATTTGTTCTGGGCATTTTTTTATAATGTAATAGGTATTCCATTAGCGGCCGGAGTGTGGTATCCTATATTTGGCATAAAATTAAATCCCATGTTCGGCGCTGCGGCCATGAGCCTGAGCAGTATTTTCGTGGTGGGCAATGCGCTGCGGCTGAAAAGGTTTAAGAGTGGTTTTGATACGGACACCGCGGAGGAAGCGGGTATTTCGGAAAACGGGAAGGGCAGGGCGGAGGCGCCTGCGGAAAGGAAGGATAATATGACAAAGATTATGAAAATTGAGGGAATGATGTGCGGGCATTGTACGGGCAGGGTTCAGAAGGCACTTGAGGCTGTGGAAGGTGTAAGCGGTGTTGTCATGAGCCTGGAGGAGAAGACGGCTGCGGTGGATATGGGGACGGAAGTTGCGGACGCGGTATTGACGGCGGCTGTGGCGGAAGCGGGCTATGAGGTAACGGATATCACGGTGAAATAGAGGAATACACTTTCACGGAATGATATGCGGGCCAGCTGGCCGGTACAGGTATCCGGATTCAGGAAGAAATGAGAGGAACGAATGAAAAGCAGATTATATTATATTTTATTGGCTGCCTATTTTGTCATGGTGGCGTTTGTGCTTTATGTCAACGGTGTGTTCACCGGGGAGGTGGCGTCTGTCAGCAATCTGATGATCAACGGCGTGTTTCTGGCGATTATAGGCGTATTGTTTTTGATTTCCATCGCCAGCTTCCTGCGGCTGAACCGTCTCACGGATGAACTGGAAGACGCGGCGGGGGATTTGCTGGCGGGATACAAGGAAGCCGGAAACAAGAATGTCTGGCCGTCCCTTCAGGAGCATAAGGGTTTTTTCGAGGAGAAGAACCTGAAGGAAGCTTTTGCCAAGTTCCGGGGGCGGGTGAAGGGAAAAAATCCCTGCGACATCGAAGATTATATCAATGAGGAGCTTCTGGAAAGGGTAGGGAGCAATTACTTCAATTCCGGTATTTCCGGAACCATGACGGGGCTTGGGATTCTGGGTACCTTTATCGGGCTTTCGTTGGGGCTGGGTTCCTTCAGCGGAGATGACATCTATACGATATCAGATAATGTGGGACCGTTATTGTCAGGTATGAAGGTGGCGTTCCATACTTCTGTATACGGTATTATATTTTCTCTTATATTTAATTTTGTTTACCGCAGCATTATGGACGATGCCTACGGGAAGCTGGACTACTTTCTCAGCGTGTTCCGGCAGTGTGCCATGCCTCCAGCGGGGACCAGCGATGCCAATACGGCGGCCATGCTGGTGTATCAGGCGAATCAGGCGGATTATCTGAAACAGATTCTGGAGCTGGCAAAAGGGGAGTCCAGGGAGCAGGCGAAGAGCCTGGAGCATATGTCAGGAGTTTTCCTGCAGCAGCTGCAGTCGGCTATGAATACGGAATTTAAGGATCTTGGCGCTACGCTTAAGCTGGCGGCGCAGTCACAGGCAGCCAATGCCGAGAGCAACAGGGTTATGCTGGAGGCGGTAAATACACTGGCCGAATCCGCCCGGAACTTGCAGGAGTCCATGAGCCATATGATGGAACGTCAGGAAATATTCGCGGAAGAGTTAAAAAACCAACGTCAGGAACTGGTTTCAGCCTGCACGGAGATCAGCCGCGACGTGAGTACTCAGCTCCATACCTTTGAGCAGATGAGGGGTATCTATGAGAACAAGAACTAGAAGAAGGAACCGGGAGGCTTTTGGAGAACACAGCTACTGGCAGTCTTATTCGGATATGATGGCGGCGCTGCTGCTGATTTTTGTGCTGATCATTGCCATTACCCTTGCCATTTATAAGCAGAAGACAGTGGACCTGGAGCAGTCCCAGAACAGCCTGGGAGTGGCCAGGCAGGAGCTGGATGATGCCAGGAAAGACCTGGAAGACGCCAGGGCGGATCTGGAGGAATACAGGGCTGCTATCGAAGAGTCCAACCGCGAATTGGAAAGCTCCCTGGCGGAGCTGCAGCAGGCCTATGCAAATGCCGCGCTGACTCAGGACGAACTGAACAAGGCGTATCTGGAGATTGAGAATGCCAGAAATGAACTGACATCTACCAAACAGGAACTGGAGAATATCGTGGGTATTCGTACCGATATTATCGGCGCCCTGCAGAGTGCGTTTAACAATTCCTCCATGAGCGTGGATGCCCAGACGGGATCCATCACATTTTCCTCGGACGTGCTTTTTCCCTACGGCAGTTCGGCCCTGTCCGCTGCCAGCCAGAGTACGCTGCGGGAAATTATTCCCATGTATCTGGATGTACTCCTTCAGGATAATTTCCGGGATTACATTGCGGAGATTATTATAGAAGGCCATACCGATACTGACGGCAGCTATGAGATGAATATGGAATTGTCCCACGGGAGAGCCTATTCTGTGGCAAAATTCTGCCTGGACTCCCGAAACGGGCTGACAGAGGACAAAATAGAGCAGCTGCGGGGCCTGCTTACCGTTAACGGCCGTTCCTACAGCAATCCGATTTACGTGAAGGATGATTTGGGAAGTTTTACGGATGAAATCGATATGGCCGCTTCCAGGCGTGTGGAGATCAAATTCCGTCTGAAAGAAGACGAGATGATTGAGAAAATATCTCAGGTGCTGAACCAATAGCATGCAGGCAGTTCCGGCGCAGCCGGGAATGGGGTAAAAGATAGGCGGAACCGGGATTTCTGGGACGATGACAGTGGGATTCGGCTCAGAAATCCTTGCTGTTTCGGCCTTTTTACAGGGGGCAGACAGACGCTGCCGACAGGTATACCGCATTGCCGGAGCGGTAAGGAAATTTGCCGTTGGGAATTTGTATTTCATGCTTCTTTGATAAAATGTTTATGGTATTTTTATTGATTTTCGTGTTCGATGTGTTATATTGAATATAGAACATGTAGGGAAGCATAACAAGGAGGTATCCTATGAACATACAGAAATTTACACAGAAATCCATGCAGGCCGTGGAAGGCAGTGAAAAGCTTGCCTATGAATACGGCAACCAGGAGATTGAGCAGGAACATCTTCTCTACAGCCTGCTCACGGTGGAGGACAGCCTGATTCTGAAGCTGATAGAGAAGATGGAGATTCAGAAGGAACATTTTGTAAGCCGTGTGGAGCAGGCCCTGGCCAAACGCACCAAGGTAAAGGGAGGAAAGGTTTATGTAGGAGCCGACCTGAACAAGGTGCTGATCAGCGCAGAGGATGAGGCAAAGCAGCTGGGAGACGAGTATGTATCGGTAGAGCATCTGTTCCTGTCCATGCTGAAAAATCCCAACAGGGAGATTGCACAGATATGGAAGGAATACGGTATCAGCAGGGAGCGCTTTCTTCAGGCGCTGTCTACGGTGAGAGGCAACCAGAGAGTGACCAGCGACAATCCCGAGGCAACCTATGATACGCTTGAGAAATACGGCCAGGAGTTGGTTGAGAAGGCCAGAAATCAGAAACTGGATCCTGTCATCGGCAGGGATACGGAGATTCGGAATGTGATCCGCATCCTCTCCAGAAAGACGAAAAATAACCCGGTCCTTATCGGCGAGCCGGGTGTCGGCAAGACGGCGGTAGTGGAGGGCCTTGCCCAGAGAATCGTCAGAGGGGACGTGCCGCAGGGGCTGAAGGACAAGAAGATATTTGCGCTGGATATGGGAGCGCTGGTGGCCGGCGCAAAATACCGCGGGGAGTTCGAAGAGCGCCTGAAGGCGGTGCTGGAGGATGTGAAGAACAGCGAAGGCCAGATTATTCTCTTTATAGACGAACTGCATACCATCGTGGGAGCAGGCAAGACAGACGGCGCGCTGGATGCCGGAAACATGCTCAAGCCCATGCTGGCCAGGGGGGAGC
>CAJULV010000096.1 GCA_910587555.1 uncultured Acetatifactor sp. | reverse complement strand
ACAGCAGACGTTATCAGACCTTCGTGTTCAACGATGGGGATGTGAAAAACGAGATCGCTGCCATTACCGAGATATTCAACTCGGAATACAAGCTGCTGGGACTGGGCTTTACAGATGACCCTGCAGGCGACATCGCAAAGCTGAAGGAAAGGATGGCTGCGGCAGGCGCGGACACCGTGTATGCAGAGATGCAGAAGCAGGCCCAGGAATTCCTGTCAACAAACGAAAATTGATGCCTGACCCATTGATAAGTGTTCAGCCCACCACCGCCATCAGCACGGGAATGGTCAAAACGCACAATAGGGTAGTCAATATAATGGCGGCGCTGCAGGTAGCGCCGTCAATTCCCTTCTGAGTTCCCAGGATCAGCGGCATATTTCCGATGGGCATACCGAACATGATCATGCAGACGGAAATCAATGCGGCATCCCCGGTGACCATTTTCAGCAGCGGCAGCATGGCAAGGGGCAGGGCCAGCAGCTTCACCGCCGAGAAGACGTACAGCCTGGGCTGGCAGAAAATCCGCTTCAGATCGGAATGCGCCAGGGTAAATCCGACGGCAACCAGTGCCATGGGGGATGTCACATTGCCGAGGTAGGTAATGGCGGTCTTTATGAAATCCGGCAGCTGTATATTGCAGATAATGATAAGGAGCGCGGCAAGGCCGGATATGGTGCCTGGATTGAGCATGGATTTTACGGAGGACGCGGAGAACTTTCCGTCCATCAGCGCGACGCCGTAGGTATAGAACACAATCGTGTAAATCAGCAGAAATTCCGTCACATAAACCACATAGGCTGCGCCCAGGATGCTGGAGACCACCGGTATGCCGATGAATCCCAGGTTAGAGAAGACGAACATCATCTGGAAAATCTTGCGCTGATCCGGCGCCTTGTCGAAAAACGGGGACAGGATCATGCCTGCAGCAATGAAGATGCCAAACATTCCAAGCGCAATCAGCCCTACTGTCGCTATGGTTTCCGGGGAAACAAGGCCTGCGGAGCCGGCGGCGCTTGACAGTATCAGCATGGGATTGAACACACTGACGATCATCCTGGACATCTGTGCGTTGGTGTGTTCGTCCATCATCCCCTTCCGGGCCATAAAATATCCCGCACCAATCATAATCAACAGTGCAAGCATCTGAAAAAATACGGTAAAGACGGTCATATTCATTCTCCTCTGCGCTTACAGGCGCACATATCAATCTCCCTTTCCGGTGCCATATTCCGGTCAAGGTTCGAAAGCTTCCCTGGTATATTAGCATACAATGGCCATCCGTACAATATGTGATACGCCATGTTTTTTTGATTTCGAAAAGAATGCATATTTTCTGCGGCAAGGTGACATGCTAACCTCAATTATGAGTTTATGCTGCATGGCAACAGGTGTTCAAATACAGGCCCTGCGGGCGATATGCCGGTGGATTGCGTATACAGCCCGCAGGCTGCGGAAAGGCATGGGAATAAGTATGTCCAGTATCATTGACGGGCGGGGAAATGTGAAAACGGAAGATGCGGGAAGCGTGCGTCCTTTCGGCATCCGGGATAAGATTGGGTATATGTTCGGGGATTTCGGCAATGATTTCAGCTTTATCTTTGCCAGCAATTATCTGATGGTGTTCTACACCAAGGTCCTTGGCCTGAGCGGCTTTGCAGTGGGGATGCTGTTTCTGGGAGCCAGATTTCTGGACGCTTTTACGGATGTAACGATGGGAAGGATCGTAGACAATATGCAGCCGGCCAGGGACGGCAGGTTCCGTTCCTGGATACGGCGCATGTGTGTTCCGGTGGCGGCTGCAAGCTCTGTCATGTACCTGTATTTCGTGCGGGATTGGGCGTACCAGGCGAAGCTTGCCTACGTGATTGTCACCTATTTGCTGTGGAGCAGTTTCTGCTATACCGCCATCAATATTCCTTACGGTTCCATGGCTTCCGTCATCAGCCCGGATGTAAAGGACAGAGCGTCCCTCTCCACTTTCCGGAGCATCGGCGCCAGCCTGGCGGGACTGGTGGTCGGTGTGCTGGTGCCGCTGATTGTCTATGAGACGGATGTGGAGGGGAACCAGATTGTGAAGCCGGTAAGCTTTACGGTGACGGCTTTTGTATTCGGCGTCCTGGCAGTGGGCTGTTATATACTCTGCTATTTGCTGTGCCGGGAGCGTGTATTTTTCGAGAAAAAGGACGGGAAAAGGGAGAGCGCCGGGGATATGCTCAGAAGCCTTGGGCGGAACAGGCCGTTGCTGGCTTTGGTCTGTGCGGCACTGGTGCTGCTGCTGGCCACGCTCATGGGGCAGACCATGAATAATTACCTTTTTCTGGACTATTTTAAAAATGCCAAAGCGCTTTCGGCGGTGAATGTGGTGGGCATCGGCGGGACGCTGCTGCTTGCACCCTTCATTTCCGTGATTGCGGCAAGGTTCGGCAAAAAGGAAGCGGGAGCGGTGGGGATGCTGGCGGCGGGAGCTGTCTATCTGCTGCTGTTTTTCCTGCGGGTGAAGAGCATCCCGCTGTTTATGGCGCTGCTGTTTCTGGGGACATTGGGCACCGGGCTTTTCAATATGATCATCTGGGCTTTTATTACGGATATCATTGATTACCAGGAGATCGCCACCGGCAGGCGGGAAGACGGTACGGTTTACGCGGTTTATTCCTTTGCCAGGAAGGTGGGACAGGCGCTGGCAGGGGGCCTGGGCGGTTTCGTGCTGACGGCCATCGGCTATATCTCAGAGGCACCCTCCCAGACACAGGCCGTTGCGGAGCGGATTTACACGGTGGCAACGCTGGTGCCGGGCGTCTGTTACCTGGCGGTGTTTTTCATTATACAGTTTGCCTATCCCCTGGGCAGGACAGAGGTGGAGAAGAATGCGGCCGTTCTGCGGGAGAAGCGGAACGGGAAGTTTTAGCTGCCGGCTGTAGGGCGTGGCGGGTTTGAATTCGGGAGGGACAGATGAAATTTGACAGGACAGTACCCGGGGGCAGCGTGGAAGCGGAATGCAGGCTGGAGGGCGGAAAGGCCGTTCTGGAGTGGGCGTTTCATTTGATACGGAATACCGGGGGACGGGACCGAAGGATTACAATTCCCCTGAGAGATGAGGAAGCGCGGGACTGCCTTCGAGAGGAGCAGGGATACATCCGCCTCATCCTTACAGACAAACAGAATCGTATGGTTCTGGAATGTGTACAGAAGCTTGGTGAGGAGGAGCCGCTGCGGTCTGTTTTGCTGCGTCCGGATCTGTGGAAGGGAATCCGGGAACCCTGTCTCTATGGGATGGAGGCAATCCTGGCAGACGGTGGTGGACGGCTTGTGGACAGGATACGGGGGCAGCTGGCCCTGCGCTGTCTGGCCGTCAATGCCAGGGATGGGGAAATGCGGCTGAACAATGAGTCCTTTGTGCCGAAAACGGTTCGCTATGCGCTGCCGGAAACGGGTACGGAGGCGGCAATGCAGCGGCAGATGCTGGAGGACATGCAGTGGCTGCTGAAGCTGGGAGCCAACTGCGTCTGTATGGAGGACGGGTCGGAAGAAGGCGGGAAGCCCTGGGGGGAAGCCTGCCCGGAAATCTGCCGGGGAGAGGGGCGGGACGCCGGCAGCAGCCGAAAGCAGGCGGCGCGGAAGGCTTTTCTGCAATTATGTGATCGTTACGGCTTTGTGGTGTTTCAGAGAGGGGAGGCACAACCGGGATATGTTTGGGTACATGGGGCGGAGGTGGTGCTTCAGACACCTACAGGGGAGGATATCCCCTTATTCCGGGGGGAAAGGCACAGCCTCTTTTTACCCGGCGGCAGTCGTCCGGGGGCGCTATTTTACCAATATCGTGCGAAGTGGGCCCAGGCGCCCTTTGTCCATATAGCGCCGGAGAGTGTACGGCGTATGGAAAGCGGGAATTATGAGGTCCTGTGTTACAGTAATTGTGACAGGGTGGCGCTGTATTCTGACGGTGTCCTTTTTGAATTCAAGAGCGGGGAAGGGGCTTTTTCCTTCCGGGAAGTCCCGGCAAGAACGCCGAGCGTCATGCTGACGGCAGAGGGAGAAGGCTGTTTCCAGTCGCTGTCGCTTCACAAATCTTTCACAAAGTGAACACCGAATCATGACATTTGCCCATTAAAATATTTTCAGCACATGGCAGCCCGTACTCGCGGAAAGCGGGAAGGGCTGCCGGAAAATGTACAGAAAGGTAAGGAAGAGCATGATTGAGGTGACGAATCTTACGAAACGGTATGGTGGGCATACGGCGGTGGACCATCTCTCTTTCCGGGTGGAAAAAGGGCAGATCTACGGCTTCCTGGGTCCCAACGGCGCGGGAAAATCCACCACCATGAACATGATTACCGGCTACATAGCGCCGTCGGAAGGCACGGTATCCATAGACGGGAAGGATATTCAGAAGGAACCGGAGGAGGCCAGGAAGCGGATAGGGTATCTGCCGGAGATACCGCCGCTTTATGCGGAGATGACAGTGGGAGAGTATCTGGATTTTGCGGCGCAGCTGAAGAAGATACCGGCTGCGGAACGGAAAGCACAGATTGACAATGCCATGGAGATGACGGGGATTCAGGACGTGCGCAGGCGCCTGATTCGAAATCTGTCCAAGGGTTATCGCCAGCGGGTGGGGCTGGCCCAGGCGGTACTGGGAGATCCTGAAGTGATTATCCTGGATGAGCCGTCGGTGGGCCTGGATCCCAAGCAGATTATCGAAATCCGCGACCTGATCCGCCGGATGGGGGAAAACCATACCGTCATTCTGAGTTCCCATATTTTGTCCGAGGTCAGCGCCATATGCGACCATATTATGATCATATCCCATGGGCAGTTGGTGGCAAGCGATTCGCCGGAGGGGCTGAAAAAGCTGATGAATCATTCCCGGGAGCTGCAGCTGACGGTGAAGGGCGGAGAAGAGGAGCTGCGGGATGTACTTAAAAAAGTGACAGGAGTGTCAACAGTGGAACACGCGGAGGCAGAAGAAGGCTTTGCCAGTGTGAAGGTAGGGTCTGAGGAGAATAAGGACATCAGAGAGGCAGTTTTTTACGCGCTTGCGGAGGCCGGGCTTCCCATCATGGAGATGACGGCCAGAGAAGAATCATTGGAGGATATTTTCCTGGAGCTGACGTCAGGCGGGCAGCCGGCGGAGAAGGAGCAGAGGAAAATCTTCGGCGGAAAAAGGAAGAAAAGGGAGGAGAAATAAATGTTTGCCATATATAAGAGAGAGATAAAGTCTTATTTCCGTTCCTTTATCGGGCTGCTGTTTATCGCGGCCACCTTATTTTTTGTGGGCCTGTACTACACGGCAGTGAATTTACTGCAGGGTTATCCCTATTTTTCCTATGCCATATCCAGCGTGATTATCCTGTTCCTGATCGGTGTTCCGGTGCTGACCATGCGGATCCTGGCGGAGGAAAAAAGGAGCAGAACAGACCAGCTGATCCTGACGGCGCCGGTATCCGTGGGAGGAATCGTGATGGGCAAGTTCCTGGCGCTGCTTACCATATTTGCCATTCCCACAGGCCTCATCTGCGTCTATCCGCTGATTATGGGAAGCTTCGGCTCTGTTCCCATGGCGGAATCCTACCTTTCCGTGCTGGCCTTTTTCCTGTATGGGATGATGGCAATCGCCGTGGGCGTACTGGTGTCTTCGCTCACGGAAAGCCAGGTGATAGCGGCTGTTCTGACATTTATTATCCTGTTTCTGGCATATATGATGGATTCGGTCTGCGGACTGATTTCCTACACCGGGAACTGGCTTACCGGAATCTTAGGCTGCCTGGATATGTACACGCCGTTTTCCAATCTGCTGAACGGAACCCTGGATGTGAAGTCCGTATTTTATTTTGTCTCCATGACGGTCCTTGCCCTGTTCCTGACGGTGCAGTCCATTCAGAAGAGGCGCTACAGCATCTCCCGTAAGGTTTTCGGCATGGGCGCCTACAGCACGGGCATGATAGCCGCGGCAGTGGGAATCATAGTGGTAACCAATGTAGTGCTGGGAGAACTGCCCGCCTCATGGGTGTCCGTGGACGTCACGAGCCAGAAGCTGTACTCCCTGACGGAGCAGACAAAGGAATATGTGAAAACCATCGGCGAGGATGTGACTATCTATGTGATATCCTCAGAGGAAAGCCAGGACGTGATGCTGGGGCAGACGCTGCAGCGGTATGACGATTTGTCCGATCATATCAAGGTGGAATATGTGGATCCCAATATAAATCCACGGTTTTACACACAGTATACCAATGAAAATATCAGTCTGAACAGTCTGATTATCGTCAGCGGCAAGCGGAATACCGTGGTAGACTACAACGACATTTATGAAACCAGTTACGACTATGACTATTACACGGGAGGGTATTCGTCCGATACCACCGGATACGACGGTGAGGGACAGATCACCAGCGCGCTGGACAGGGTGCTGACGGATGACGTGCCCAAGGTGTACATAACGGAGGGACACGGGGAAGTTTCCTTCAGCACCGCATTTACGAATGCGCTGAAAAAGGAAAACACGGAGTACGAGAGCATCAACCTGATGGATTACGATGTCGTCCCGGAAGATGCGGCCTGCATGATTATTCATGGTGCCACAGGCGATTTCTCGGCGGATGACACCGAGAAGGTGATTCAATACCTGGACAGGGGCGGAAATGTAATATTGGTGACAGGCATTGCCGACACAGAGACGCCCAATCTGGACGCGCTCTGTGCATACATGGGCCTGCAGGTGGCTGACGGGCTGGTGGTGGAACAGGAAGAAGCGAATTATTACAGAAATCCCTATTATCTCCTTCCCACGGTGGGCAGCGGCACCTATACTGCGGGGCTTTACGGGCAATATTATGTGTTTGTGCCCTTCGGACAGGGAATTTTGATTGAGGACGAGGACAGGGAGGACATTTCTTACCAGAAATTCCTGACCACATCCGACAGCGCATTTGCCAAGTCAGATATCTCTAACCTGGATAATTATGAGAAAGCCCAGGGCGATACGGACGGACCCTTTGCAATCGGCGTAGCTGCGGTCAAAACACTGGAAGACGGCACAGAGGCTTCGATGGTGGTATACGGCTGTGAGCAGATTTTTACGGATACCGCAAATGCCATGGTCAGCGGCGCCAATCAGCTGCTGTTTACCAACACGGTGAGCAGCTTTGCGAAACATGAGACCAGCATATCCATTCCGGCGAAAAGCTATGAGGTGTCCTATCTGATGGTTCCCCAGAACAGGGCCGTGCTGCTGGGGGTATTGCTGACGGTGGTGCTTCCCCTTGGATGCCTGGCGGCAGGCTTCGCAATCTGGTTCCGCAGAAGAAGGCTCTAAAGGAAGAAAGAGTGCGCCGGGGCATTTTGCCTTAAGCGCCCTGGCGCAGTGGCTGTAATCGAAATTGCGAAGGCAGAGTGCGCCGGGGCATCAGGACTTAAGTACCCTGGCGCAGCGACTATAAATAGTGTCTGCTTTTTAAGTCTATAAACCATTGATTTTACTGACTTTTCAGTATA
>CAJULV010000095.1 GCA_910587555.1 uncultured Acetatifactor sp. | reverse complement strand
AAAGCCCGTAAACATCAGTGTTTGCGGGTTTTTTCGTGGGCAAAAAATGTTTTGGAACGGGACAAAATAGTGCGCATGGCTGCATAAGGAAGCATGTGAGTGATAACCGAAAGTAACTGAAAAACAAACCGGAACTGCGTTGTCTGATGAGTTATGGCTGCCGTTTCCCTGGTTTCAGGGGGACGGCGGTGCGCAGGGTGCAAACGGCAGTGCTTAAGGTTTGGGGAAGAAGTCCCCCGAGACTGCTGCAGAGTTTTCAAATGAACAGGGGCAGCATCGGGAAGAGAACAGGAGGAGAAACCACATGAAAGACCTGAAAAAAATGCTGGAGGAAACGAACGGGCTGTATTGTAAGATCGACAGCATACTGAAATCGTCCACTTATGACGATTGTGATGACCTGAGCGGTCTGGATATTGATTACAGGGATGGCGAGCAGCTTTTTCTTCTGGAGGAACTGCAGGCCATTATGCGTAACCTGGATGAAGTGAGGGGCAGGCTTATATATTTGTCACTTCCGGTTCGTGAGGTGAGCCGTCTGCATAAGAATGAATCCGGGAGATATGAGACGGATGGAGGGCATTATTATACCTGCGGAAGCCCCATTGAGGCCCTGGTGGAGGACGGGTACCGTGAAGTGCCGTACTGGGTGTGGACCAGGCTGGAGCATAATGAAAAAGACTATTACCTGGTTGGCTACGGAAATGTAGATATGGGTGGCCTGACCGTCCGTGTCAGAGGGGAGGTGTGAATATGGCAGCGACTGTGTATGCAGTATGTAACCAGAAAGGCGGATGCGCCAAAACCGTCACAAGTGTCAGTTTTGGCATAGGGCTTGCCCGTGAGGGAAGGAAAGTGCTCCTGATCGACATGGACGCCCAGGGTTCTATGACAGCAAGCCTGGGGTACCAACAGCCGGACAGGCTTGAGGTCACGCTGGCCGACATACTGGGCGGCATCATCAATGATACCCCCCTGCCGGAGGGTTACGGAATCCTCCGGCATGAGGAAGGGGTGGACCTGATCCCGGCCAACATAGAACTGTCGGGCATGGAAGTCACACTGGTAAACACCATGAGCCGGGAGACGGTTCTGCGGGAGTTCCTGAAGCTGATGCGGGATTCCTATGATGCAATAGTCCTGGATACCATGCCGTCTCTGGGGATGCTGACCATCAATGCCCTTGCGGCTGCGGATCAGGTGATCATTCCCTGTGCCAGCCAATACCTCTCGATCAAGGGACTGGAGCAGCTCCTTCGGACGATTGCAAAGGTGCGCCGCCAGATCAATCCAGGGCTTTCTGTTTCCGGGATTCTTGTGACCATGGCGGACATGCGGACAAACTATGCGAAGGACATTGTGGAGATCATGCACAATACCTATGATGGGAAGCTGCGGGTTTTTGACAGCATCATTCCCATGTCGGTGCGGGTGGCGGAGACCAGTGCGGAGGGGAAGAGCATCTACCGGCACGACCCGTCCGGGAAAGCGGCTGCGGCCTATCTGGCATTTACCAGGGAGGTGACGGGATCATGAAGAGCAGTGCAAGGAATATCCAGATGACTTCTTATGACGATCTGTTTTCCGTGGGTGATGTCGCCGGGACGACAGGGGAAAAGGTGCAGGAGATTGCCCTGGGGGAGCTTTTCCCCTTTAAGGGGCACCCCTTCAAGGTGCTAGACGATGAAGCCATGGAGGAAATGGTGGAGAGCATCAGGCTCCATGGAGTGCTTGTCCCCGGAATTGCCCGTCCCCGCGCAGAGGGCGGCTATGAACTGCTTGCAGGGCACCGGCGCAGGCATGCCCTGGAGCTGGCGGGGGAAACCATGATGCCGGTGATTATCCGTGAACTGGATGATGATGAATCAACGCTGTTCATGGTTGACAGCAACCTGCAGAGGGAGAACCTGCTTCCCAGTGAGAAAGCATGGGCTTACAAGATGAAGCTGGAGGCAATCAGACGGAAGGCGGGGAGACCGGGGAAAAATAATTCTCGCCAAGTTGGCGAGAATTACAGTGTTGACATTCTGAGTGAAAACTCCAATGACAGCGCCCGCAACATCCACCGTTTTATTCGCCTGACGGAACTTCTGGGAGACCTTCTCCAGATGGTGGATGACAGAAAAATCCCATTCAATACTGCAGTGGAACTGTCATATCTGGCGAGTGAGGAACAGAGGGAGCTTCTGAGTTTTATGGGGGAATTATCTGTTGTGCCGTCCCTGGAACAGGCAAGACGGCTGAAAAAATACAGCCAGGAGGGAAAGCTGAACCGGGATGTAATGGATGCAATCCTTACAGAGGAACGGGCGGCGCCTGTACAGGTGACACTGAAAAAGGAAAAACTGAAACAGTATTTTCCCCGGTCATATACTCAGGCGCAGATGGAGGAGGTCATTTTCTCTCTTCTGGAGATGTGGAAAAAGGACAATAAGGATGTAACAGAATAAATATGCTACGGACAGTGCCGCAAAAAAGCCGTCCGGCGACTTGACTTAAACAGGTCGCCGGGCGGCTTTTTTGCGTTCTGACGGATTTGTGCAGGCGGCTGCAGCACACAGCCGTCTGCACAGGAAAGGAAGGAGGAAGCCATATGCCGCTTGAACTGGATTATTACTATGGCAACGAGGCGGAACAGTACAGCTTCTACCGTATCCCCAAAGTGCTGTTTACCGACAGCCGTTTCCGGGGGGTATCCGTGGAGGCAAAGGTGCTCTATGGGCTTCTGCTGGACCGGATGTCGCTCTCCGTCAAAAACGGGTGGATGGACGGGGACGGCAGGGTGTACATCATATTTACCATTGCCGATGTGATGGAGACGCTTGTGTGCGCGGAGCAGAAAGCAAATAAGCTGCTGTGTGAACTGGACTGCGTAAAAGGGGTGGGGCTGATTGAACGGAAAAGGCGGGGCCTGGGGAAGCCCAACGTGATCTATGTGAAGAACTTCATCCGGAAGCCGCATGCGCCAGGACAGGGCGCATGGCCGGATCCGCCAGCGGGACCTGCCTTATCAGGAAGGGAACTGGTACCAGGGAAAACAGGTATGCCGCCTGATATGCCCGGACAGCCGGGGATTATGGAATCACAGATCCAGAATTGTGAAAATCACAAATCAGGAAATGTGAAAATCACAGGTCAGGAATTGCGAAAATCACAAACAAATAATACTGACCTGAATAAAACTGAGATGAGTGAGACTGATCCATCCATCAATCCCCGGATACAGCCATACAGGAGGGCACTAGCAGTCGGGCAGAAAGGGATGGATGGGACAGGACAGGCAGAATGGTATAGCAATTACTGTGAGCTGATTAGGGAGAACATCAGCTACGGCGTCCTTCTGGAACGGTATCCCCATGACAGGGAACGGCTGGACGGCTTCGTGGAGCTCATGGCGGAAATCTGCTGCAGCACACGGAAGACCACCCGCATCAACCAGGAAGACATGTGTACGGAGGTGGTAAAGAGCCGCTTCCTGAAACTGGACAGTTCACACATCGAATATGTGATGGGCTGCCTGGATAGGAATACCACCCTGGTGGGGAATATCCGTGCCTATACCCTTTCCGCACTCTTCAATGCACCGGTGACCATCAGCCAGTATTACGCAAGCCTTGTCAGCCATGACATGGCCCGCGGTTTTGGCGGGGGATAGGGTGCCGGGGACAGCGCAGACCAGGCAGGGCGGCGATGGAAGTACAGGAGTGGGAAGCAGATTTTTCTTCCGCCGGTATGCCCTTATGACAGACACACGGCAGCACCCAGGGGAATGGACCGGATAAGCTTCCGGCGGCTGGATGTCCAGGGAAAGGGGGTGGTAGGGAGACAAAAGAAAAACGACAGGGGGAGGCGGGTAAAAAACGTGGAAAGGAGCAGACAGACATGGGAAACGTTTTGAAGAGAAGTGCAGCCATGGTGCTGCTGGGCATCTGTATCGCAGTATCAGGCCTGTGCCCCGTACAGGCGGAAGACACGGTGTCCGGATACGAGCCGGTAACGGAACATTCCGTGGAAAATGGCACTGTATCAGGAGGGGATGCAGCTGACTGCGGGAGCGATGCCGCCGGGACGGACGACAGCGGTGATGCGGCAGGCAGTGCCGCCGGAACAGGCGCAGGAGATATGGAGCCAGGGGAAGCCGGTGAAGGAGGAAGTGGGGAAGAAGGCGGCACCGTATCCGGAGGGGACGGGGCGGCAGATACAGAAGACCCTGCGGGGACAGACAGCAGCGGGGGCGGACCGGAAGACATAAATGCGGACGCGGATGCGGGAGCCGGTGGAGATACCGGAGGGCCGGAAGATGAGCCAGGGGAGGAAGGCATCAGCCCCTATGACCTGACCGTTTACCCGGATGACCGGCTGATGCAGTGGAATATGGGCAACAGCAGCGGAAAGTACGGAAACAGTTTTGATACCTATGCAGTCTTTGACGACAACGTGATTGCCGCTCTTTACGGCCTGGGTAATGACACCTACCGTCTGGAACTCACCGGAACCGGGGAGATGGCCGGTCTGGGACATTATGATTACCAGCCATATAAAGCTTACCGGAACAAGATTGTCAGCGTGACGGTGGGAGAGGGGATCACCAACGTGGGGAGCGAAGCCTTTGCCAGGTTCTCAAAGCTGCAGGAGTACACGCTGCCCGCCAGCGTGAAGACCATAGGGGAGAACGCCTTTGAATACTGCACCTCCCTGAAATCAGTAGTGATTCCGGACACGGTTGACAGCCTTTCCCACTACTGCTTCCAGCACTGTGAGGGAGCCGAATCCCTGACCATCCCGGGGGACCTGGATTACAACGGATTGAACATACCTTTTTATGACATGAAGAACCTGAAGGATATTTATATCACACCGGGGAAGACGGGAGCCGCAAGCGTGTCGCAGGTGACGGGCCCAACAAGCAGCCCTGCGAATATATCTGACGGTTATACCATTCATTTCACGGAGGGTGTCACGGAGCTCCACGATAAGGTATTTGCCAATACAAAGGCATCCCGCATAGAAATTGCCAACAGCGTCACTGTGATTGGGGCGGATGCCTTTGCCAAGAAAGCCTATGACACGAGCACTATTCCGGACTACATTGTGCTGGGGGACAATACCCGCAGCATAGCATTCAGGGCTTTTATGGCATCGGTTCAGACCATCACGCCCACCACGGTGGAAATCGGGAATGTATACCAGTATGAATATGACTGGGCCGCCGTGCGCAGGGAAGTGACATTTGTGGTAAGGCTGAATGCACTGAAGGAGCTGGCGGGCATGGTGGAGAAGGACATTGCGGATGGGCTCCTGTCCCAGACGGGATACCCGGCTGCAGAGTGGAAGGAACTGCAGGGGGAGCTTTCAGCAGCGAAAAGGCTTGTGGATGAGGGGAACAGTGACCTGAACATGATTACAGGAAGCTTTATCAGACTGTATGATCTGTACCACTATGAGGTTACGGCAGGTTTTATCATAACGGTTCCGGCGGAGGTCAGGCTGACGGAAGATGTGGAGAACAACAGGGTAATCGGGGTGATACCGGTTAAGGTGGAGTATCTGCGCCCAGTGGGTGACTTTTCCCTGTATCTTGATGAAGGCAGTTCTGCCATGCAGGATAAGCTGTCCGGAAAGATTCTGCCTTTGGAGATATGGCTGGAGGATGGGCCGGGGGATGACAGCATATACGGTGGTTACAGCACCAGTCTGTGGCTGGCAGGCGAACGGCTTGCCGGGGACTGGGAGGGGACAGTACGGCTGACTTTCACCTGCGGGGAATGAAGCTATGGTGGATGTATGGAGTATGGACAGTGTGGCTTCGGGAGAAGGAAAGATGACAGGAGCATGTTTTAGAAGCCGGGAAGAGCCCTGGCGGAAAGGAGACAAATGGGGAAAAAAGATAACAGGAAAAAGTGGAGGAGGGTGGTTCCGGCAGTGCTGACAGCGGTGGTAATCCTTGCGGTTATCACTGCCTTTTGCTTGGGACGCACACATGGAGGCGGGGAGACAGGCAGCAGCCTGGGCGGCATGGTGGTGGATACCAGAGCAGCACAGGATGGGGGCGGAGAATCCGCAGAGAATCCCCTTGCGGGCAGAAGCGTCTACTTCTCCGGAATAGAGGATGCCGCCATCGGGCGGGAGACAGTGGTGCGGTTGGATAACCGGGAAGAGAACCTGGACTTCCTGCTGCGCTATGAGATTTACGATGCCGGAACCGGGGAGCTGGTCTTTGAGACGGACCTGATCCCCTCCGGCCAGCACATTGACTGGGTGCCCGGGGAGACACTGGAGCCGGGGGAATATACCCTGGATTTCCTCCAGATACCCTATTATCCTGAACCGTCCGGCAGATACATCAGCCTGACGCAGGGAAGCAACCAGGTGACACTGGCAATTCTGGACTGAGGTCCGGTTCTTGCAGGGCCCCGTGCCATAAGCCTGCCAGGCATGGGCGGCTCATAACAACAGGCAGGAAAGAAAAGGAGGTTTCCATGAGAAACAGGATTTTGACGGCACTTTTAACAGCAGCAGTACTGCTGCAGGGCGGCATGACTGCGGCGGCACAGGAGTACACCACAGAGGGGACCGCGGAATGCAGGATCTCCTGCCAGGTATCCTCGTCCTACACCGTATCCATTCCGGCAACGGTGGGACTGACCTACTCGGCGGATACCGGCACGGCTTCGGGAAGCTTTCAGGTAGGGGTGAAAGGTGACCTGCTGCTGAACCAGATGGTGCAGGTGGAGCCCACAAGCCTGATGAAGGAACTGACGAAGGGCACAAACGGCGACTACTATCAGGGAACTATCAAAGGGGAGAAGACGGGATCTGTCCTTTCTGTGACAGTGAACCAGGAGAAAATCCGGTGGTATCCCGGAGGGACGACCCCGCTCTTTGACATGGGTGAGTATGTTGAGATCTCCGCGTCGGAGTATGTGTATGCGGCTGGGACGGTGACAACCGGAGAAGTGGAAGCGGCAGATACTTATAGCGGCACCCTGGTCTTTACTTTTGGACTGGAGGAATATGAAAGACAGATCCTGCCGTAATACCATCAGAACCCGGAATCTGTCAGGGGTTTCCGGAGGAACCTTCTGGCTGATGGTTAAGCAGCAATCCGGGTAAAGCGAGACAGAAGCAGTGAGACGAAACAGCGGTGTGCCGCCTGCTCCGGCAGGCGGCAGTTATCATAACTTCTCGGAATCTCAATGAATGTGATTCTAACTGAAAATTGACAACTGAATATCGTGCAGGAAAAGAAATTTGAGAAAAATGGACATAAACATTGGACATAGCGGGTACTATGCCTTGAAAAATCTTATGGAATCGCTTAAGATATCATTATTAGGCGGCGAATCCTAAGAATGATTCTTGAAATGCCTCAGCAGATGGCATTTCCCAGGCATCAAGATGCTGTAACATCATGATGCCGTAGAGGCGGCAGTACCACATCTTCGTCGAGCGGTGCCTGCCGTCTTCTAATTTATAGTCCTCTTTCTCGCGCTTGTTGGAGCGTTCCACGGAAGTTCTTCTGTCATATTCCTTTT
>CAJULV010000094.1 GCA_910587555.1 uncultured Acetatifactor sp. | reverse complement strand
AGGGTAGCACATCTGCTGTATTTCATTCTGTATAGTTAAATTCTACAAAATACCCACTACCCAATTAGTAAATATGCCGAAAGTGAAAAATTGTTCAAAAAAAGGTTGAAATTTTTAATCTCAGTTCCCGATCAACAATTTTCTTTTCATTTCCACCCAAATATATTATAATGGAAAGAGCATAAAAATTCCGCCTCTCCGTCTGCCCGGATTACCCGAAAATTTCCCCTCGGCGCCTTCCCTGGCAGCGAAAAAGGCGGCAGAAAGGAACATTATGGCAAAAGAATTATTAAAAAGAAGCGAAGTTAACGAGGAATTTACCTGGGATCTCACCGCCCTGTGTCCGGATAAAGCCGCCTGGGAAGCGGTAATAGAGGACATCCAGGAACGCGCGTCCCGTCTGGCGGAATTGGAGGGGCATATAGCCGACAGCGCGGAGACCCTGTTGTCCTACCTCACGCAGCTGGAAGAAATGGAGATAAAGTCAACGCCTGCCTACAGTTATGCCCATCATCTCAGTGACCAGGATGTGGGCAATACCGCCAACCAGGCCATGGTACAGAAGCTGCAGAGCATTAATGCCTCCATCTCCAGCAAGCTGGCCTTCGCAGATCCCGAAATCCTTGATATCGACGCGGAAACTCTGGAGCGCTATTATGCCGAACAGCCGAAACTGGAAGCATACCGCAAATATATTCAGGAGATCCAGCGGCTGAAGCCCCACCGTCTGTCCGCGGAGATGGAACGCCTGCTGGCCATGACAGGCGAAATGTCCGGTATTCCCAGCCAGACCTTCTCCATCTTCAACAATGCCGACCTGAAGCTGCCTGAGATGACCGATGAAAACGGCGAGACCATCCGCATCACTCATGGCCGGTACGGCACTTTGATAAGGTCTGCCGACCGCCGCGTACGCAGGGAAGCATTCGAGAATGTGTACCGTACCTATAAACAATTTGAGAATACGCTGGCAAGCCTTTACAGCGGCCAGGTCAAGAAGCTGATGTTTTACGCAAAAGCCCGCAAATTTGCTTCCACCTTGGAAGCGGCCGTCAGCGGCAATGACGTGTCACCCAGCGTATATGAGAACCTGCTCACCGTCGTTAACGCCAACCTGGACAAAATGTACCGCTATGTCAGCCTGCGTAAACGGCTGCTGGGTTTGGACGAGCTGCATATGTATGACGTATATACGCCCATCATCCCCGATGCCAGCCGGAAAATCAGCTTCGAGGAAGCCAAGGAAACCGTGCTGAAAGCCCTGGCCCCTCTGGGGGAAGACTATATCAGCCTGCTGCAGGAAGGCTTTCAAAACCGTTGGATTGACGTGTACGAAAATGAAGGAAAACGCAGCGGTGCTTACTCCGCCGGCGCTTACGGCTCACATCCCTGTGTACTCCTGAATTATGACGACACCCTGGACGATATGTTTACCCTTGCTCATGAGATGGGACATGCCCTCCACTCCCATTACTCCAACACCAACCAGCCCTACTTCTACTCGCATTATAGAATATTCGTGGCGGAAGTGGCTTCCACCTGCAATGAAATACTGTTGATGGAGTATCTGCTGAAACATACCACGGATGCCAAAGAGCGGGCATATCTGCTGAATCATTACCTTGACAGCTTTAAGGGTACGGTATACCGTCAGGCAATGTTTGCAGAATTCGAAAAGAAAACAAACGCTTTGGCAGAGTCCGGAGAAAGCCTTACCGCCCAGGTTCTGAATGATGTTTACTATGAACTGAATCAGCGTTACTTCGGTCCGGATATGGTTTCCGATCCCGCAATCGCAGTGGAATGGGCTAAGGTTCCTCATTTTTATTATAATTTCTACGTCTACCAGTACGCTACCGGATTCTCCGCCGCAGTGGCCATCGCCCGGAATATCCTGAAGGAGGGCGCTCCCGCAGTGGCAAGATACAAGGAATTTTTGTCCGGCGGATGCTCGCTGCCTCCTGTTGAGCTGTTGAAAATTGCCGGAGTGGATCTGGAAACGCCCCGTCCCATCCAGGAGGCCCTGGATGTCTTCGGCGAGGTTCTGGATGAAATTGAAAAGCTGGTATAATTTTTCTCTGGCAGTAAGTTGATTTTTCCAAAACAAGGGGCTGTCGCATTAAGGGTCATGGACAGAATGCGGCAGCCCCTCCTCCCCCGTTCACATGCATTCGGGACAAAACAATCCATATCCGGCCGGCGGAATGAACCCTTCCCAGTACCGGCAGAGTTTCCGAACATAGCAGGATACAGTACCATCTCATTGAAAAAACGGAGGCGCTGCCTTAGCCAGATGGAAAATCCATCAAATTTCCCATGCAAATAGGAGGATGCCATGAAATTTCAAAGCTGTTTTCCCATTTGGAATCAATTAAACACAGACCAGCAGACCCGCATTCTGGGCAGCCTGGTAAGCCACAGCGTCAAAAAGGGAACCGTCATCCACAGCGGAAGCATGGATTGTACCGGCCTGCTCCTGATCAAGTCCGGACAGCTTCGGGTCTACATCCTCTCAGACGAAGGGCGTGAGATCACGCTCTACCGCCTGTTCGAACTGGATATGTGCCTGTTCTCAGCCTCCTGCATGCTGCGCTCCATCCAGTTCGACGTGACGATCGCAGCGGAAAAGGACGCGGAATTCTGGGTGGTGCCCGCCGAGGTCTACAAGCGCATTCTGGAAGAATCCGCAGCGGCGGCAAATTACACCAATGAGCTGATGGCCTCCCGCTTTTCCGATGTCATGTGGCTGATGGAGCAGATTATGTGGAAAAGTTTGGACAGGCGTGTGGCGGCATTCCTTCTGGAGGAAGCCTCCATTGAAGGGTCCGGCAGATTAAAGATCACCCACGAGGCAATCGCCAACCATCTGGGTTCCCACCGGGAGGTCATCACGCGGATGCTCCGGTATTTCCAAAACGAGGGAATGGTCAGGCTGAGCAGGGGCGTCATTGAGATTACAGATGCAGATAGACTGGAAGAAGCAAGCAATTCGTAATTTGCTGTCCGCCGGCGCAAAATACCGACGGACATTTTCTGGCCTTTTCTGTTTCGATTGTTTGGGTTTCCCGCCTTTTCCCTGCAATCAGCCAGCTGCTGCCTGCCGGCAGAACGTCACCATAAGCTGTTTACTGGTTGTCCATCCCGCAGGCGGCAGCGCTTTCCGCCAGGCGGCGGTCGTTCTTCACCGCATCGTAAAAGCGGTATCCGCCGGAAAAGTTATAGGACTCGTATCCCTGTCCTTCCAGGATACGGCAGGCAATGTAGCTGCGCAGCCCGCTCTGACAGATGACATAGGCGGGCTTTCCTTTTTCGATTTCGGCAAGACGCTCCCTCAGCTCATCAACGGGAATGTTGCGGAATCCCTGGATGTGCCCCTGCGCATATTCCCCTGCTGTCCTCACATCCAGCAATGTGGCGCTGCCGTCACGGGGCAGTCCGTCACAGTCCTCCAGATGCCACTGCTTCAAGATGCCGCCCGCAATATTGTCAATCATAAAACCAGCCATGTTCACGGGATCTTTGGCAGAAGAATAGGGCGGTGCATAGGCCAGATCCAAATCTTTCAGCTCAGTCGCCTTCAGCCCTGCGTGAATGGCGGTGGCCAGGACATCAATGCGCTTATCCACGCCTTCATAGCCTACGATCTGAGCGCCCAGCAGACGGTATGTCCCCTTCTCGAATACCACTTTCACAGTCATGACCCTGCCGCCGGGATAGTAGCCCGCATGGCTCATGGGTGAGAGGATCACCGTATCCACATCCAGCCCTGCTTTTCTCCCATGAGTCTCATTGATCCCGGTGACGGCTGCTGTCATATCGAATACCTTGATTACGGAACTTCCCTGACTGCCTGTGTACCTGCTGTCGCCGCCGCAGATGTTGTCAGCAATGATTCGCCCCTGTTTATTGGCAGGACCGGCCAGGGAGAGCAGCACATCCTGACCGGTGACGGAATGCTTCACCTGGACCGCATCTCCGGCAGCGTATATGTCTGGGACAGAGGTCTCCATCCGGTCATTGACTACAATGCTGTCTTTTATGCCCAGTTCCAGTCCGGCTTCCTTTGCCAGGGCCGTATCCGGTGTGACGCCGATGGCAAGCACTACCATATCCGCATGAAGAGGCTCATTGTCTTTCAGCAGCACATCCACGCCGCCGCCTTTTTCCGCAAAGCCCTCCACAGTCTGGCCCAACACCAGCCTGACGCCGTGCCTGCGCATCTCGCCGTGGATCATAGCGGCCATATCCGCGTCAAAAGGGTTCATCAGCTGCTTCGGCCGCTGGACGATGGTCACTTCCATCCCCAGCTCCCTCAGGTTCTCCGCAAGCTCCAGCCCAATGAAGCCGCCGCCTGCCAGTACGGCGGATTTCGGACGGTGCTTATTGATATGTTCTTTGATACGCAGCGTATCCTCCACCGTGCGCAGGGTGAACAGCTTATCGATACCGGTGCCGGGAAGCCTGGGCTGCGTGGGCTTTGCACCGGGGGAGAGAACCAGCTTATCGTAGCTCTCCTCGAATTCCACGCCTGTCTTCAAATCTTTTACGGAGACGGTTTTGCGTTCCGGATGGATTCCCGTGACCTCATGACGGACTTTCATGACCACACGGAAGCGGGAGAAAAAGCTCTCCGGGGTCTGGAGAGTCAACTCTTCCGGATCCCTGATCACGTCGCCGATATAGTAGGGCAGACCGCAGTTGGCATAGGAGATATATCCGGAACGCTCAAACACAATGATCTCCGCCGCCTCGTCCAGCCTCCTGACTCTCGCCGCGGCTGTGGCGCCACCCGCCACGCCGCCTACAATTACTACTTTCATGTCATTCCGCCTTTCCACGATATGCGGCCATGCCGCCGATATTGTTCACGTTTACATACCCCATATTCTGCAGCAGGCTGACCGCCTGGCGGCTCCTGGCGCCGGACTGGCAGTAGACGAACAGGGGCGTCTCTTTCTTTTCCGCAATGGATTCAATCTTTTCTATCTGTTGCAGCGGAAGGTTTTTGCTTCCGGGAATATGCCCTCCCCGATACTCTTCAGGGGTGCGGACATCCAGCAGAATCGCCTGGGGAACAGCCCGGTATTCTTCTACCCCCTGGTTGATATCCAGCTGGCGGAACAAATCAAAAAATCCCATATCTCCACCTCCTCACAGCATTCCCAGGATGGCGCTCTTAGGTCTGGCCCCCATGGCCTGGTTGACTATTTTTCCGTCTTTCATCACCACCAAAGTGGGGATGCTCATAACATGAAACTGCCCTGCAAGTTCAGGCTCTTCATCCACGTTGACTTTGCCCACCTTGATATCGGAGCGCTCTGCGGCAATCTCCTCCACAATGGGAACCACCATACGGCAGGGCCCGCACCAGGGCGCCCAGAAGTCCAGCAGCACGGGCTTATCGGAATCCATGACCTCACTCCGGAAATTGTTCTTGTTGATATTGATAGCTGACATTTTGCAGTCCTCCTTTTGCTTTCATTTGTAGCTCTATGATACCATGGATTTCTTTGTTTTTCTGTGATAATGTCACATAAAAATGAAAAGCGTTGACAACCTGCTCCATTGTATGCTCTACCTGTAATGGTATATCGGGGGCATCTATGACCCGGAAACGGTACAGCATATTTCCACATGCTTGATATGCTGTATTGGAATAGTAGTTGGCCGTACAGTCTGAACTGATTTGCAATGGTCCATCGTTCAAATTGGCCAGATAATTTTGCCTCTCTAGTTCAACGCTTGACCCGCTGTTAGAGGACTTTGTATCTGTCGGGTTTCCATATAGCATAGCACTGATTATGACGCGAATATCTCCATTCCGGTACCCGCTGTCAACACTGATCCATTCTACATGTCCATCCGCTGTCCCGTACCAGCTTGCCTTTATACAAGGAGTATTCTGAAAGCCAACGGGCATCCCTACATAGGTAGCTTGTTCCAGCCAGGTACATTCTTCCAGCGGATTCGGGATGGAAAATCCTAAAAATGCTTCACATTCAGCCCAATCGTCAAAACTACGCTGACAGCAGCCTGGCAAATGCCCGGACACCATTTTTTCTTCCTGACTTAGCGAATTCCATGTATCCCATTCATAATGCAGATCATCATATACGTTCTGCGAAAGAGACGCCGGCGAAATCGGCTCCAAACAGTTGTCATTTGCCTTGCAGCCGGTTAATAAACGGACACATAATATCAATAACAATGACCAGTTTTTTTAAAATCTGTCAGTCAATCGCTTTGCTGTAAACAGCTTCCTAAATACCATGATTTGATGTAACTTGAACATTTCATGCCATAGGACTAAAGATATGCACCTTTTGTCTCCGATATAAGTGTAAAGAAAATCCAAGTGGTTTCACCCGATCAGTAGCATGCCCCTGCCCTTGCTATGTCGGCAGAAAGGAGACTTGCACATGCAGCATAGAATTCTCATCGCAGAGGACGATATGGACATCAGCCGCCTGCTGTCTAGGATACTGGAAGTCCAGGGCTATCAGACCCTTCAGGCGTTTTCCGGGACAGAGGCCCTGTCCCTTATTGAGCACGGAGAGCCGGACCTCCTTCTCCTGGACCTTATGCTGCCCGGCCTGTCCGGAGAGGAGCTGCTTTGCAAGCTCCGGGAAGAGCGGCGCTGTAGCTTCCCTGTCCTGATTCTCTCAGCCAAAAGCGCCCTGGGCGACAAGGTAGCCCTCTTAAAAAACGGGGCGGACGATTATATCACGAAGCCCTTTGAGCCAGAAGAGGTTATTGCCCGGATCCAGGCTGCCCTCCGGCGGGCAGGCAGCCCTTCCAGGCAGCAGCCCGAAGTGCTGACCTACCATAACTTAATGCTCTATCCGGACTCCCGCAAGGTACTGGTAAACCATCGGGAGTTGTCCCTGACCGCCCATGAATATCAGCTTCTGTATTTGTTCCTGCAGTCCCCGGAAAAGGTCTATTCCCGGGAAAGCCTTTACGAGTTGGTATGGCAGGGCGGCTATTACGGCGAGAACAATACCGTGAACGTCCATGTGAGCAATCTGCGCAAAAAAATCAGGGAAGCCGATGCCTCCCAGGAATATATCCGGACTGTGTATGGTATCGGCTTCCGGCTGTGCTAATGCACTTCTGCAGTCATTTCCAAGTAAGCGGCGAATGTTGATTGCCAAAAGATGAATACAATGGGCACTATCCTCCAGGGCCTCATTGCACCATGACAATATAATATGCTTATCTGGGGAGTCAACAGTGTGTGAATTCCTCTGTTTCCGAACCTTGAATGAACAGAAACGTTACCGCATTTGATTACCGATTTTTCACTTACATAACAGCTCTGCAAACCGAAATTTATCGCTGTTGAAATATAATCATACCGTACTTTTAGAAAACTTTATAAATTCATATGGCAATCCTATATCTTCAGAATATTTACAGATTTCTATTTTTTCGTCATCATTCATTTCGTCATAGAAAGGGCGATCTGACACTTTCCAGTATGTTTTAACTTCTTCTATTTTCAATACATCACCCCAGGGGGCAGTATATAATTCCCCTACTTTATATTTCCCGATTTCTTTATATACCCTCGTGGTATAACAATACCCTAATTTATTTAGATATTTTTGAATTGACTCATATTCATGTTCAGGGAATGATATTTCTTTAAACATACAATAAACCTCCTGATAATTTGGGGCTGTGCCCCTTTTGATAACAGGCTTGTTGTGTACGTGTGCCCAGCTCTAAAGCTTAAAAATTTTTCGCAAACTCCTCCCATTTTATGGAAAAATATGAGATAATAGAATGAACCCCAAAACTATTTTTTCCACACACCCATAAAAGAGAGGCGGTTACTTTCTTCTCCATTTTACATCAATAATATGAGCAAAACAAGTGAAGAATTCAATTCAGAGATACTGATAAAAAACTGCCGTGGAAGAACTGCCTTATTGAGAAACCATATTCCATATAGAAAGAAGGGGATTTCGTTGGATAAAAGAGATGCTGGCCGGGAAATGGGAAGTGAATGGAAGGAGAAACAGAGACCAGGAGACGTGGTGAGCAGAAAAAATATGAAAAGAGCGAGAGGATTGGATGCCTTTCTGAAATGGCTGGCCTGGGGAATGTTCCTGGGGAGTCTGGCAGCCGCAGTAAGCGCCTGCGGGTGGCTGGGCGGGAAAGCGCCGGCCGAAT
>CAJULV010000093.1 GCA_910587555.1 uncultured Acetatifactor sp. | reverse complement strand
CGGCTACCCTGAAAAATATTCCGCTTCCGAACTGCTGGCTCTTAGCTCCAGTGACTATCAAAACGGATATACGGTATTTGTAAACAGTCTGGAGGACTCCGAAGAAACTTGCAGCTATTGTATCGGATTTCCTTATGATATAGGAAAGTATATGCTGCATTACAACGGCGACAGGGTTGCAAGGCTCTCCCCCGTAGCAAGAATAATTATTCTTGCTGCTTTAGGCTCCATTGTTATTGTCGTTCTTGTTTACGGTTTCTGGCTCTCACGGAAATTGTCAGGCATTACAAAGGGCATCAAAAATATCTCCCTCCGTGCCTACCAGCCATTGATAGAAAACGGGATGTTCAGCGAAATCTACGGTGCCCTGAACAAAATGGACAGGGACATACACCGCGCCGACCAAATAAGCGAAGAAACAGAAACAACGCGCCGGGAATGGATTGCAAATATCACCCATGACCTGAAAACGCCCCTTTCCCCCATCAAGGGCTATGCTGAACTGCTGACCGATAGTTCGGATAAGGAGAAACAGACCGTACAGGAATATGGCTCTATCATCCTGAAGAATATTAACTATACCGAAAACCTGATCAATGATTTGAAGCTGACCTATCAGCTTGATTCCGGTGCTATACCGTACAATCCTCAAAAAATTCGTATTACACGCTGTGTCAAAGAATGGGTAATTGATATTGTCAATGATCCTGCTTTTTCAGACCGGAATATTTCATTTGAGAGTAATGTGCCGGAATTGTATGCTGATATTGATTCTGCCCTATTTCGGCGCGCCGTTACGAATCTGATTCTGAACGCCCTCACACATAACCCTGCTGAGACAACAGTAAGCGTTACACTTGACACAGACAAAAACGGCAGTATTCTGCTGTCTGTCCGTGATAACGGAAATGGACTGAGCGAATCAGAACAATCAAAGCTGTTTGAACGGTATTACCGAGGGACAAATACAAAAGAAAAGCCGGAAGGTAGCGGACTGGGGCTTGCCATAGCAAACCAAATTGTAACGCTTCACGGCGGTGAAATCACAGTAAAAAGCCAGCTGGGTATTGGAACAGAATTTGTCATCCATGTTCCATGTAAAAATGGAAAAGCTGCAAATTAAGATGAAGTTAAGATAGGGAAAAGTCCAGACTAAGATAGGTGGTTTATGCTATTAAGCATAGGCCACCTTATTTTTTATGCCTATGTAAAATATATCAGGAGGATTATTGTATGCAGTTACAATTAAAAAATTTATGTAAGCAGTACGGAACAAAATGTGCTGTGAATCATGTAAATGCAAGCCTTTCACCCGGAGTATACGGCCTGCTCGGAGCAAACGGCGCCGGTAAAACAACACTTATGAGAATGATATGCGGTGTTTTAAAGCCATCTTCTGGCAGCATCCGCCTAAACGGCAAAAGCATTGAAGAATTAGGCGAACGGTACTATTCCCATTTAGGGTACATGCCGCAGGATTTCGGCTTTTATCCCGATTTTACCGCCCGTGAATTTATGCTGTACATGGCAGCGGTAAAAGGGCTTGACACCAAAACGGCAAAACAAAGGACAGAGCATCTGCTTCATATGGTAAACCTGCAGGATGTGGCAAACAAAAAAGTCAAATCCTATTCCGGCGGAATGAAACAGCGTTTGGGAATCGCCCAGGCGGAGTTGAACCATCCCTCGATTCTGATACTGGATGAACCCACTGCCGGACTTGATCCCAAGGAGCGGGTACGTTTCCGCAACCTCATATCCGATTTTGCAAAAGAGAAAATTGTTATCCTGTCCACGCATATTGTATCGGACGTTTCCTATATCGCCGACTACATTTTGATGATGAAAAGCGGGCAATTCCTGCTTGGTGAACCCATGGACACAGTTACAGACCATATCAAAGGGAAGGTCTGGGAAATCTTGATTGACAACCGGGAAGTCCCAAAATACAGCCGGAATTTTTCTGTTGTAAACCTACACCACGAAAACAATATGGTCCGGCTGCGTATTGTGAGCGATACAGCGCCGGCAGCAGATGCAGTTACTGTAGATCCAAGCTTAGAGGATCTATTTCTGTATCATTTCGGAGAAGATGCACAGAACGAAAGGAGCGATGATTATGTTGATTAAATATGAATTCTTAAAAATCCTGCGAAAAAAGTCCACCATTATTGTCATGGCGGTCAGCCTATTATTAACGGCATTCCTGTTCGGGCTGCCCATCCTGCAGTACCAGACCTATAACCAGAAGGGCGTAATCAAAGGGTCTGAGGGCATTGCTTATACCAAAGACCAGTATAAGGATATATCTGTACCGATTACTGACGAATATGTAGAAAAAACAATCACAGAATATCAAAAGCTCTTTGAGAATCCCGACAATGTAGGTTATGACGGAAGCGAAAAGTTCCTGATCGGCGACGCATACTGGAATTTTGTGGCTCCCAGGGAAAAACAGCTTAGCATGATTGCCTCTGCATATGACTCTCCCGGCGAAAATTCCGGTTTCAATAAACTGCCCGAACTGGATCTGACAAACGGGGCTAATTTTTATCAGGCGAGGAATGAAAAGGTAGAATCGCTCCTGAACACACCGTCAAGGGAACTTTCATCCCAGCAGAAAGATTACTGGAGCAATATGAGCAGTAAGGTGGAAACGCCCCTGCAATACGGATACCATGAAGGCTGGGAAATTATCATGAGCAGCTTTGAGCTGCTGATGTTCGCCCTGTTGGCCGTCTGCATTGTGATAGCGCCTGTCTTTTCCGGTGAATACCAGGCCGGCACGGATGCCGTCATCCTGTCCGGCAAATATGGCAAGACCAAGCTGGTAACAGCAAAAATAATATCATCTATGCTGTTTGGCGTCCTTGCATTTACGCTGCATGTTATCGTCGCTTTCGGTCTGCCCCTTGCGGCTTTCGGGGCAGATGGATGGAACCTGCCTTTACAGGTTGCCGGCCTCACAATCCCATACCCGTTCACCTTCCTGCAGGCGACCCTGATCAACCTGGGCGTTATTTATCTGGTACTGCTTGCCATGATCGGGCTGACGCTGCTGCTGTCTGCCAAAATGAAAAGCCCTTACCTGGTGCTGGTCGTACTTGTGCCCGTGCTTTTTATTCCGCTGTTCCTCTCCCCTAATGGAACAACCGGGGCATACAACCTGACTTTGTTTCTGCTGCCGTACCGCTCTGTCATGCCGGAAATTGGTAAATACGTTTCCTACCAGATTGGCGGGCTTGTTCTTGACGCCCTTTCCATGCGTGCCATCCTGTATGCAATCCTGACTGCGGTTATGCTGCCCCTTGCAAGGCTGGGCTTTAAGAAGCACCAAGTTGCGTGAGGTACGGATATGAAGAGAAAAAAGACTGTCATTTTCGGCGGCATTATCCTTATCATAGCCGTCTGTGCAATTGGGCTGTTTACACAGTCACCAAAATGGTCGCAAAGATCCTTTGAAGCTGTTGTAAAAGAAACGGTCACACAGCCTGACGGTGAAACCCGCCTCATTGTGGAACGTACCACGGAGATCTATGGAAACCCAGCTAATTCACTTGGCATCAGCAAGGATACAAAGTTGCTTGACGCAGACGGAAAGAAGATTTCCGCAAAAGATATTCCTTCTGGCAGCTCTGTCAAAGTCACAGTGAAAGATGCCTTTAATGAAGAAACTCCGTTCTACTATCCTGTTGTATATGAAATCAGACTGATTGATTCAGGCAAGTAGGCCTTTATGGTAATAAACGATTTTAAATGGAAAGAGGTGATAGCAGGAAAACACATTTTCCCCTTACAACATATCTGAACATTAAAACTGAATAACTGGCAGCCTGTTCAGAAAGCATGAATAATGAAGCCCTGATACTCCACGATTTGATGCGGATATCAGGGCTTTACCTATTTCCTATTCCGTAACTCTTCCAATCAATACAAACCTTGCGTTATCAAACTCATAGCTGCAGGTAGAAAGCGTTATGACATGATCTGTGGCTGCCGGGGCAATTTCACTTTCAAAGCAGGAGCGTTCTTTTGTTTCTGTCAACCAGTTTTCAAATTCCGCATCAGATTCCATGGCTATCTCCCATGCATTATCTTTCACACTGGCCACATAACCGGCAAAGATTTCTACTCTGAAATTCTGATCCGGTGTCATGAGCAGTGTGACCGGATGCGCATCATAAAACTCCTGCTTTTTGTATTCTGTCAAACCGGAAAACATGGTACCGTTTTTCATATGATGCCCATAGATAATGCTGTGTCGGTCTGAGAAATCCGGTGTGTTCCGGCTGTCAAGGAAGATACATCCGGAGCTATTCCATTTCCCATTGAATAAATGCTTCAGGTAATACTGATTATCTGATCCCTGTACAACCGGATAATTGATTTCTGTGCCTTCAATATAAATCCATGCCACAATATCCGGATTAATTTCGGCAAGCGCAGCAAAATCCACGGCCGGCCAGTTGACATCCGGCTCGTTCTCTCCAGACTGACTTTCATTTTCCTGTCCATTGCTATCGCCTTCGGACTCCTCCTCTATCCGGACATACTGCTCTATGTCAGTATAGACGGAATCCCCTTCGCCGTACTCTCTGAGCTGCCGATAAATCTGGAAGGCACCTAAAACAAAAATTCCTGTAAAAAATAAAATGAGTATCATATATAATCTTTTCTTTTTCATAGTTGTTCACAGCCGGTTGGCTTTCTCTTTCATCTCCTTTACTGTAGGGTTACTGTAAATTAAAGTTGTCTGGACATTGCTGTGACCTGCCTGGTTTGCGACCTCATGAATGGCATAACCGTTCTGCAACGCATTAGAACAGAAATAGTGCCGCAGCGTCTTCGGGGTAATCACATCCGAATACTGGTTAAATATCTGGTTGATCCTCGAAGGACTCTGTTTCCCATTCTGGCGGCTGACAAACAGATATGGACTGTCCGAGTCCCGCACTTTCAGGTATTCCCGGATGGCATTGACAATCTTATCATTGAGATAGACCAGCCGGTGCTTGTCTCCCTTACCGACAATCCGAAGCTCCTTGGCCGTCAGGTCAATCTGGCCCAGTTTCAGATTGACGCACTCACTGCGCCGGCTCCCGGAATAAGCATAGAGCGTGACAATGCAAAAGTCCCGCTTACTTCCGCTTTCCAAAAGACGCTGGCGGAATGCCTCCACGTCCTTTTTCTCCACCGTACAGGGGCTGGCATACTGGATCTGGCTTTTCATGAAATCACTGTCCAGCACCGCAGCTTCCGTCTGCCTGCCGCTCGTGATTAAATACTCGTTCAGACTTCGCAGGGAAGACAGATGGTGGTTTACGGTCTTTGGATGATATCCACGCACATTGCGCATATAAGAAATGTATTCCTGAATATTGGCCCTGTGCAGCAGCTTCGGCTCATCCCCAAAACTATCCTTGCACCAGACCAGAAACAATTTTGCATCCCGCAAATATGCTGCCGCTGTATTCTCTGATTTTCCCATGTCCAATAAATAGTCTTTGAATCCATGTAACATAAGCATCGCCTCCTACTTACATTACACAAATGAGAAACCGATATTACAACGCGATTCGATTGTGTTTAACTTGATTTTCATGGGCTTGGCACTGATTGTGTTTAACTCAGAACTGATTTTTACCCATCCACATCTTCTCAGTTAAACATAATTGGCATTATGTTTAAGCCGCCTCAGACAGATTTTCAAAGAATATAGTCTATGTACCTCTGAATTTTTAGGGAAATCCCTTGATATTATTCTCCGATGTGAATATAATAGATATAGCAAAAGAAACAAGGAGCGACTACTATGAAATATATTTCAACGAGTGAAGCCGCCGAAAAATGGGGACTCTCCAGACGGCGGGTAGCAATCCTTTGTAAAGAGAACCGTATCGAAGGCGTCCAAAGAGCCGGCCAGACATGGATCATACCGGAAACGGCAGAAAAGCCTGCAGACGCAAGAATTAAGAGCGGAAAATATATAAAATCTAAAACTGAGGTGACGGATCATGGCTGTTCCAACTAATATAAAAACACTTCTCTCCGGAAGTGTTGTAGAATGGGCAAGAATTGAATTTAAGGAAACATGGGACGCAGAGGCTTCCCTGAAAACGATCTGTGCTTTTGCAAATGATATTGATAACTGGGGCGGGGGATATATCGTCATCGGCGTAAAAGAAAAAGAAGGCCGCCCGGATTCCCTGCAGGGCTTCCCTCCCGAAAAGATTGACCATTATCTAAAAGATATGCTGAACAAATGCAAACGCATCCAGCCGGAATATCTCCCTATTGTAGAGGTTGCGGATTATAAAGGCAAGAAATTTATTGTAATCTGGGCGCCCGGCGGCTACCTGCGTCCATATTCCTCTCCGAAGTCTATGGCTAAGGGAGAGAAAGAACGTGTTTACTATATACGAAAAATGGCCAGCACGATAGCTCCTTCCGAAGAAGAAAAACGGGATTTATACAACCTGGCAAACAATGTACCTTTTGATGACAGGATCAATCATGAAGCCGATCTGACAGATCTAAACCTTACGCTCATTCAGGCTTATCTGAAAGAGATCGGCAGTTCTCTTTATGAAGAATCAAAACATATGGAGTTTGTGGATCTGTGCCGGAATATGAACATTGTAAATTCTTTGCCGGAATACACCAAGCCGAAAAATGTCGGACTCATGTTCTTCAGCCTGGAGCCGCAGCGTTTCTTTCCTTATGCGCAGATAGATGTCGTTCAGTTCCCGGATGACCTGGGTGGAGATAAAATTATCGAAAAAACTTTTAAAGGTCCCCTTCACCAGCAGCTCCGTGATGCGCTGTTATATATCCGCAACAACATCATCACAGAGCAGGTGATAAAGCATCCGGACCGTGCGGAGGCCGACCGCTTTTTCAACTACCCTTATGCCGCTGTAGAAGAAAGTCTCTGCAACGCCGCATACCACAAAGGGTATGATGTCCGTGAGCCGATTGAAGTGCGTGTTCTGCCGGACAGAATTGAGATTGTCAGCCATCCCGGCGCGGACCGCTCTATCACGGAGGAAGGATTGCGAACTTACCGCGTATTTAACAGACGGTACCGCAACCGCCGTATTGGTGAATTTCTAAAGGAAATGCATCTGACAGAGGGACGCAACACCGGTTTCCGAAAAATATTAAATGCATTGGAGCGAAACGGTTCTCCTAAGCCCGTTTTTGAAACGGATCCTGAGCGACTGTCATTCTGCACCACTCTCCTGATTCACCCACATTTTCTCCAACAGAATGAAAACAGAAACGGCATTGTAAACGATAATGCAAATGTCTCCAATGTCCCTAATCGTGTCCCTAATGTCTCTAATCAGGAAAAAGCATTGTCCGAAACAGAAGAAAGAATACTGGCCTTGATCACAGAAAATCCGACCATAACCTCTCAATGTATAGCCGAACAATGTAATATTTCGAGAAAAACCGTGACAAGGGTTTGCAAACTTCTGAAGGAGAAAGGGATCATAGTCCGTGAGGGGAAAACGCGTGGAAGGTGGATTGTAAAAAAATAAAGGAGGGCAACAGATGCCAAGGCAGTTCAAAACAGCAAGACAAATCAACAAATTAAAAATCACGGAGGCTGCCGAAAAGCTTGGCATTTCCCAACCGCCCCTCAGCGCATGGGAAGGAGAACGGAAATCTCCTTCTATAGATAAGCTTGAGAATATGGCCGAGCTCTACGGTGTTACCACCGATTTCCTGTTGGGACGCACTGAAACTCAGGGTCAGGATCCCAAGCAGCCAATTCCACTGCAGGCATTACCGGCTTTTCATGGCAGGCCGGTATGGTCCGCCAAATATGGATGGCTGCTGGTGAACGCTGCAGACCGTTTGCTGACTTTCCCGGATGGTCACACCTTGCCGTTTTCAGATGTTGTTGGGGAGTTATTTGTTATGGCTCTTCCATTTTCCGAACCTGATTCACCAAAAGGGCTACCACTCTCCCACTCTGAAGTTCGCAGCCAAAAGAAAATCTGGGTGGAGCCGATTTCCCCAGACTCAGATCTAAGAAGAGAACTGCAGGGATGGTACCAGGTAAAAGACCGCTTTGTTCAGAATGAGTATGGCAACCGGTTTTATCTGGATACTTATGGTTCCAAATGGCTGGCATTCCTTTCTGAAAACGAATAAAAGAACTCCGACGCTCAGTATGATACCGGGCGTCGGAGTTTTTGATTATTCATGCTTTCTGAACAGGCTGCCAATTATTCAGTTATAGGGAACTGCATATTGGGAATGTCCAGATATGAAATAAGGAGAATAAGATTTCTGATTTTCCTCTATACGCATCCCTCCGTTTTACACATGAGGACGATTCTTATCACCCTATTTCCAGGCGGTTCTCCCTCAAATCCCCATACTATTTTTTTATGGTAAGGACATTGTAAAACCCAAATGTCACAGAAGTGTCCGAGCCAATCATTCGGTCAGCTAAAAAACAGCCTGAATTGTTACAAAGCTCGGACATTTCATAATTTTTAGTTAGTGTCTGCTGATTAAGTTCAGTTAAGTCACGTGAAAACTCAATATAGTATAT
>CAJULV010000092.1 GCA_910587555.1 uncultured Acetatifactor sp. | reverse complement strand
CCGCTCACATGCACAACGGCCAGTACTGCTATCCCCACTCTGCGGATGACGGACACGGGTATCACAACTGCGGCGTAGCGGGATGCACTCTGGAAACCGCGCATGTACACGGACTTTGCGGCATTGACGGATGTACACAGACCGGTGAACACAGCCACGGCACCTGCAGCATTGCGGGTTGTACCGAAACAGCCGCTCACATGCACGACGGCCAGTACTGCTATCCCCACTCTGCGGATGACGGTCATGGGTATCACAACTGCGGCGTAGCGGGATGCACTCTGGAAACCGCACACGCACACGGACTTTGCGGCATTGACGGATGTACACAGACCGGTGAACACAGCCACGGCACCTGCAGCATTGCGGGTTGTACCGAAACAGCCGCTCACATGCACGACGGCCAGTACTGCTATCCCCACTCTGCGGATGACGGTCATGGGTATCACAACTGCGGCGTAGCCGGATGCACGGACATGAGCAGCCATACCCATAACTCCTGCGGTGTTTCCGGTTGCACGGACATGAGCAGCCATACCCATAATTCCTGCGGCGTTTCCGGTTGCACGGACATGAGCAGTCATACCCATAATTCCTGCGGTGTTTCCGGTTGCGCACAAACCGGCGAGCACAGCCATGGAGGAAACGGGCATCATCAATCCGGCCATAGAGGCGGTCACCATTAACGAATGTTTTTGCAAAACGCCTGCATATACATACAACCGTATATGCAGGCGTTTTCTTTGCAGAAAGATATACAAAATCCCTGTGATCCGGACAGCCACATGAAAAATCTCACAGGGCCGAGCCTGGGCCTCTTTTTGCCTTCCGCAGCTTCTATACCATACTATTTAATTTTGATCAGCCTAACTAATTATGCAAACTGCATAAGTTCTTCTTCAATTTCCTTTGCGTCATCCATTGACAAATCGGGATAGCAAATCGGAATTTCTTCAACCGTTAATTTTCCTATTTTCAGCATATGTCTGGCATTTTCCATTAGTGTTTCTCTTTTAATATCTTTCGCATAAGTTCTCATAATCTGCTCGTCATCAAATAAACTCATCATAATCGTTATCACCTCTACTTCCTTACTGCTTAAATAATGTTTTAAAATATTCCTATCCTTGCAAATACGGATTGTTTCTGTAACCGCCTGTTTTGTCATTCCCTGTTGTTTTATCTGCTCGTTAAAAACCTTGCAAAACACAATATATTCATTGATGATATTATCCTTATCACTCTCATATATTACTTGAGCCTTTATCTCAATATCAACATCTGCACCATCAAAAAACTCCTGGGATAAAGATATAATATCGGGCTTTCTGCCTTTGTTGCCTGTGTATATCACATATAATTCAGGCTTTGGCATTTTTACTTTCTTGCTCTTATATAGACTCTGATTGGTTCGCTCAAAATATTCATGGTAACTCTGTGCCAAATACAATAATATTCTGATTAAAATATTTACTGACCATAGAGATTGTGCCTCCAAAAGTAATAGAAGCCTGTTGTTACCCACCATGATGCCAAGATCATTATACAAATTATCTGTAAGCACATTATCTATTGTGACAATATCCAACGTTTCCTCTGTTGCATCCTCATCCTCTGGGTGCAATGTTTTATACAGTTTCAATAAATTCTTTTTATCTTGGAAAAGGTCTAAAAACACACTGTTTTTTGCGGTACGCTTCGCCTTAATTTCCTTGGTTTGTTTTGCATCGTCCGACACCTTATCACCTCGATTTCTTAAAATCTATGGCAAAATACGATATAATCTACTCCTGCTTTACTTCAATTATACAGAAAAACGTCTGTTTTTACAATTAAATTCACATTAAAATTCTTCCTCCTTCCGGTTAATCCGTTACATTTCAAGTCCTCACCTCTGTAAAGTTCCTCAATATTGATACCGTTTCCGATATTTCAAAAACATAAATACGGACAGGCAAAGCGCCATCAGTTCCGCGGCAGGCGTGGCAAGCCAGATCCCATTGACCCCCAGCAGAGCGGGAAGCACCAACATGGTAATCAGCATAAACACAAAGGAGCGCGAAAAGGCCAGGACTGCGGAAATCATCCCGTTGGACAGCGCCGTAAACATTCCGCTGGCAAAGATATTGAACCCGATGAAGAACAGCGCAAGGGTACATATCCGGTTCCCGGTTACGGCCAGTTCATAAACCGGATTGTCCGGGCGGGCAAATACGGACACCAAGGGCCTTGTGGCGGCGAAGGAAGCGGTGACTGTCACAAGGGAAATCACCCCAATCACCTTCAGACTGACGGACACCAGTTTTTTCAGTTTTTCCTGATTTTTCTCCCCATAGTAATAACTGATCATGGGCGCAACGCCATAAGAATAGCCGGTGTAAAGGGAACTGGCAAACATAAGGACGTACATGATAATCGTCACGGCGGCAACACCGTTTTCCCCGACATAATGCAGCATGGTCCAGTTGAACATCATGGTGATGATACCCGTAACCAGAGCGGTGGCCATTTCGGAGCAGCCGTTGGATGCCGCACCTGCAAGGACTTTGAAGCGAAAGGCAGGCTTGGTAAAATGAAGCAGGCTTTTCCTGCTGCTGAATACAAACAGGCCCACCAGGGCTGTCACGGAATACCCCAGACCAGTGGCCATGGCCGCTCCGCCGATTCCCAGGTCCAAAACGGCGATGAAAACATAATCCAGTACCATGTTCAGCACGCCTCCCGTTACGGAGCAGACCAGGGAAAGGGCTGCCTTCTCGGAGGCAATCATATAGAGGGTAAAGTTATTCATCAGCAGAATGGGAATGGTAAACAGCAGATAGCGGCCCAGATACGCGGTACAGTAGCCCGCCACCTCCCGGGACACCTCCAGGCTTCCGAAAATGCTGCCCATGACCGCATATCCCAGAATGCACATCACCAGACCCACAATCACATTGACCAAAATCAGAAACGTGAAATCTTCCCTGGCCTCCCCGTCCTTATGCTCTCCCATCTTTTTCATAATCACTGCGCTGCCGCCTGTGGCAAGCATGGTGGAGATGGCAGTCACCAATTGGATTACCGGCGCTGTCAGGTTGATGGCCGACAAGGCCTGTGTCCCGATGAGATTTGACACAAACAGCCCGTCAACCATGGTGTAAAAAGACATAAACACCGACATGGCTATGGTAGGAACGGCAAATTTGAGAATGTTCCCCAGGGTCACCGGTTTCCTGTAAGCATTTTGATTTTCCATAATTTTTCTCCTAATCCTCTTGTTTTTTTCCTGTATATGCCTTATCATAATCCATACAGTAACTGTACGGTCAAGAGGAGATTTGAAAAATGGAGAAAAAAAGCAAACTGCTCACCATCGGACAATTTGCGTCCCTGCACGGCATCAATAAGAAGACGCTGATGTGGTACGATGAAATCGGCCTGTTTCATCCGGCGTTCATTCATCCCGAAAACGGATACCGGTATTACAGCTATCACCAAAGCTCTATCCTGGAAACCATTCTGCTGCTGCGGGAACTGGATGTGCCCATTGACGAAATCCAGGCATTTATGAAAAACCGTTCCGCGGCAAGCATGGAACAGCTTTTACAGGAAAAAATCAAGGATTTGGACCGGAATCTGGCCCATTTGAAAGCGGTTCGGAAAACCCTGATGCATCACCGGCAAAATATGCTGACCCTTCTGACCATGGACCTGTCCGCCATCAACCTGGTGGAAAAAGAGGCCCACAGTTTCGTCACTGTGGACGTGACCCCGGACACCTCCTTTGACAAACTGGTGGAGCTGATTACCAGTGAAACACAGAAATATCAGCTGCGCCGCCTCCACGATGCCTCCTATGGGACAATGATTTCCGTGGAAAGCCTCTCTGGCGGAAAGTTTGATGATTACGCAAAAATGTTTATCGAGATTCCTTTTCCCGTAAAGAAAGAGGGACTGCACATACAGCCCGCCGGAAAATATCTACAGGCCTTTTACAGAGAATCCCCTGAAAACGCCGTGCTGTGCTACCGGAAACTATTTGATTATGCCGAAAAACACGGGTTAACGCTGTCAGGCTATTCTTATGAAGTCATTCTCAATGAAAACGTGATCGACAAAATGGAGGATGCCCTTGTTCAGATTGAGATACCTGTCACCTAAAGGGAACATACAGGCCTTCTCAAAAAAGACATATCCCGTTTTATTGTACTGGCTTCAAATTCCACGCCTTTCTTCTCTAACCATTCTTCCCATTTTTCGATTGCCCCAAGCTGTCCCAGGGTGATGGCGCCTTCCGAAAAAGCTCCCACTATTTTGGAATAGATCGAAGAATCAAATCCGGAATACAGTATCCCCCATCCCTGATCCGGATCTTTTTCATTCATATATCCCATTCCGCCAATGCCAATTGTCAATATTCCGTTTTCATCCCGGAACGCATATCCGGCAATCTCCAATTCCGCATATGTCATTGCCATTTCCCTGCTCGTTATAAGGGAGGGGTATTTGTCCATATATAGATTTGCAAGTTCATCCAATTTTCGGATTTGTTCATCACCGTCAACCAATATACATGCGCCATTTCCTTCCGCGCCCTTTTTTCTGATGGCAGCAATTCCCGTGTATTGATTCGTTGTAATATCATACCGCTCATTTATACAGGAACCCTTTATCTCCTCAACCCCCATAAACTCCTTCAGGGTATTTTCCAGGAAAGCATCCATTCCCCATGCGTTCAGAAGCCCCCCCAGTCTGTCTTCCTGAACCAGATAACGTTTTCCGGTTTCAGAATCAACCTGGACAGTTGTGTTTTGGGGATCGAATTTATAATTTTGCTCTGATGTTTTGTCATATATGCACCAGTGATTTTTTATTCCGTCTTTATGATATACATAAACTGCATAATTCTCATTTTCAACCTTTTCCAGTTCCCTACAGGCCTGTGCGCCCAGGCTTTCAGAGATGGGCCTGTCCCTAAGACCTGTATTCATACAAATATACGCATCATAGGGGCTTAACCGGCCACTTCCAACCCGATTCTCCGGCTCATGGGCATCCGCCCTGCCCACTCGCTCAAACAGGGACTTCCCCCTGTCAACCCCCTTCCTGTTCCTGTACTCATAATGTCTTTCTGTCATCAAAACACTGTTAATTGCACTCATTTCAGGCCTCCATTATTTCCATACATTTGCTCTTTACAGACTGAAAAAGCATTCCAGACGTTACCGCTTTGATAGAGGCAGATACATCCATTTTTCATAGCGTTCCACTGCTTTCTGGTGAACAGAACCGGGAACGCCAACCTTATTTCCTACTTCTTCTATCCGCCCATTTCTTACCTCACATTTGGTTTCGTTAATGATGAATTCCTTACTGGTATCGACTCCTAATTCCTTCAGAAATTCCAACATCATCGGCGTGCTCACCGTTGCCCGATGCAGCGCCGAAAACGCCTGCTGATCGCCGAAATGAATCAATGCGCTCAATCCAAATGCAAATGAACCTGCATTTTGGTAATCCTCCGCTGTTCCCTTTCCATAACTGTCAATTCTTACTCTATCCCTCTCCACCGTGAACCTATAACCATTGCCGAATTCAAAGACATTTCCCACGCCTATGCTAAGGCGGTTCTTTACAGGATCATAGCCTGTGGGATGTGTGGTTTTAAATGGATGATCCATTCTGCCAAAAACACTGATTTCCTCCGGTGTATATCTTACTGCCGCATTGACAGTAAATACTTTTTCACCATTGATAGAAAAAATACATGTAGTGGCATCAGCCATCTCCGAAGTGATTTCCATTTCATCCCCCTGCAGCGTATCCAGTGTATTTTTTCCCAGTCCCATCTCCTCCATCAGGCTAAGCATCTTTTTAATGCCGCTTTTACGCTGCTGATCAAAACCATTCAGTGCATCAGAATCCTCGCCCTTCAGGTTGTCATTAAAATACTCTACAAATTCATCGTGAGTACCGTCTTTTGTTGACAATTTCCCTGTTGCCATGTTGTAAATATAAGAATGAATGCTTCCTACTCCGCTAATGCCCATTTTTTTCTCTCCTTTTCATTTATCAGATCGGAATATATTCCTTTTATTACAATAACGAAATGTACGTCTGTGACATTTTTCAGAACTTGCCTATTTTTGTATTTTGCTCATCGTCCACCCCCAATTCCGCCAAACATCATGCACACTTCATCAATGCCCAGACAATCTGCTGCTCATATTCTATATCCACAATTAATTCTCCTTGATCCTGAACCATCATCTGATCCCAGGTAATTATCTTTCCATCCTCATTTGTGTATCTCACACTAAACCAGTGCGCCATGACAATCCTTTCCGTCTCCTGGTATCCCTCCGGAATTCTTGGGCATAGGAACCGTAATCAGATAATTCGTATAGCAATCGCAGACATTCCACAACTGTTCCGTCATTTTTTCGAAAGAATCTTTGGTAGGTGTAAAAGTAACTCCCCTTTCTATTAGAAATATCGACTCCTATAACGCAATACTTAACCAACCACAAAAAAGAACGCCCTCGTATGGGCGCTCTTCACTTCTGCCTGTATGCCAAGGGCGTCAGCCCTCTCCCTTTTCAGCCTTTTCCATATGCTCCCGAATCTGTGATTCATGCTCCAGACAATAATCATATCCCCATTTCATAAACCTGTCTATGGGCACGGAACGGTACATGTCATACAGATGGTCTAACAGCTTCTCTCCCTGAATTTCCAATGTATAGAAATAGGGATATACACAGGATTTGGATGCATAATAGGGATTCAAAGAGGCCAGTCTCTCATCCCGCATCACCGGCTCCACTGCCATTTCGCTGAAAATCCATTTCAGGTGAGGCGTCTCGTATTCCCTCGGATCGTCATGAAAGTGACGCTGCCAGACAAGAAACCAGACAAAATGTATGATTTCGTGGAGAGAACTCCCCAGAGCGCCCTTGGGACCGTTTCGGTAAAATACATCGAAGGCATGGTCTTCCAGGTATCGGGGGGAAATGGGATTAAATGTAACCCTGGCACACAAATCCGAAAGCTCATCTGTCAGATCCGTATCAAAGGCTTCCTCCAATGCGGCAGTAACCGACGCCCTGTTTTCCTGCCATTGCCTATTGTAAGCTTCGATCTTTTCTGCCAGTTCGTCCTTCATCTGCGCCGCATACTCCGCAAAGAATCCGGTCAGATACCGCCGCCTGTCTTCTGTTGTGCCTGACAAAAATCCTTCCCTGTCAATCTGCGGAAAAAAGAAAAAAACCGGTTCGCTCCAGAAGCCTGTCTGCCCTTCCTTCGTAAATTCCAGAATACTCTCCACACTGTAGCCCACCCCGGGATAACAAAATTTCAGCTCCATCGTTCAAGTCTCCTTTTTTCAAACGCTTTCGCAAATACACCCTCACAACGCCTGTCTTTTGACTTTACAAACACAAAATTATCGTCCCGGCCGCTCCAGTGGCGTTCCGGCCTTTTGCCGCTGCTGCATGTTCCATTTTACCACATCCGGGCATTTTTTTCCATTGCAAATCCCGGCCAAATTTTTTCCACCATCTGCCTGGGCCGGGATACTCTCTTTCAGGAACGCAGCCCTCTATCTGTCCATCCGCCGCTTTTTTATATTTTATCACTGCCTCTTTCGCATTCCATTCTTCTTTTTTGATACATCAGGCTGAATTTCTTGAGGGAATATGGAATTCCTTTGACAGAACTCTAAAAAATCGAACATCTAAAAGACAGAAAAGACTTGACTGCAGCAGAAAACCCATTAAAATGAAATACAAATAAAGGGCAACCCATTGAAAAAGGAAAGCGGTTGCCACCCAATTGGGCAGATATCAGCAAATTATGCCTTCCATGAGCCGTGAATTTCATCAAAAAAGCAGGAATCATACAGGAAAACGAAGGAGGACTGGCTATGACATTTGACAAAGAACAAATTTTCCTATTCCCGGGAGAAACATTGACTGACGTAATTTTTAACAAAGGTATTCGGTTTGACATTGTAAAAAAAGAAGAGACCATATGGTGCGGCGCACTGGGTTATGCCGCCGATTTGACGGCTGAACCGGATATTGAAGGACTGCTTGCCAGATATCAGGCTCTTATATCAGCAGAAAAACGAGAGCTTGTAAGCCCTGACTGGAGCGGCTGCCTAAGTATCGGCTATTGGCCCGGCGGAGATGTGCCCCGCGGAATTATGTTCATGCAGCAGGTTGCAGCAGAGGAACAGGATAAACGGTATGACTTGTATAAAACCCCGGCTTCCCTGTATATCCGCGTTCACTATGACAGCGCAGAAATCCCCGAAAAGCTGTTGGGGAAAGAACAATGCGGCGTGTTTGAGCTGTATGGGCCGATTCATGAGCTGGCGGAGAAGAACGGCTATGAAGCCCTGTCACCTGTGAGCTATGAATTTGAATATTACGGCAGTAAATCCTGCTATGCTTATTGTGCAGTAAAAAAGAAAACAGCGTAAAAATATGGTTTTACCGCAATTACACAACAGGGAGGAAATGCAGACATGCGAGAAGAAGAAAAAATCAATGCAGGGATTTTGTTCAGCCCCGCCGATCCCGAATTAAAGGCAATCAAGCTGAAAACCCACAATTTGAATGTAGACTATAACAATACATATGAGGATGAGGAAGAAAAACGGGCGGAAATCCTTTCCCAAATCATCGACGAACTCGGAGAAGGCGGGCGTATCCAGGGTCCCATTGCGTTTCACTACGGAAAACACACCAAAATCGGCAGAAATTTCTTCGGAAATTTCAACCTGACAATCCAGGACGATGCCGAAGTCACCATAGGGGATAACTGCAATTTTGGTCCCAATGTGACCATTGTAACGCCTGTCCATCCCATGCTCCCCAATGAGCGCCGGGCAATGCTGACGGCAAACGGGGAGAAAAAATCCCTCTGCTATGCCAGGCCCGTACATATCGGCAATGACTGTTGGTTCGGCGCTTCCGTGACAGTCTGCCCCGGTGTGACGATTGGGGACAACTGTGTCATCGGCGCAGGCAGCGTGGTCACAAGGGATATTCCCGCAGGCAGCTTTGCCGCAGGTATTCCGTGCAGAGTAATACGGAAGCTTACCGAGGCGGACAGCATGCGGCATCTTCCGGATATTCTGGCGGACAATTCCATCATAGAATGAAATTTATTGTGCCATAAGGCAAAACCTGCTGAATTTTGCTGACGGAATATCAAACAAGAACCCTTGACATGAGGAGGATTTTTTATGCTGAAAAAACGGGATGGTTCCCTGGATACCGTTCGTGGATTGCTGATGATATTGGTTGTGACACACATTTATTATAGCAAATCCCGGTAATTTAGCAACCCATTTTTGAAATGTTACGCAATAAAAGCCGTTTTTGAAAATAAATATATAAAATATCCTCCACATCATACCCATGCTTCAAATGCCTTGTAAAATAAGGTATTCTAAAACGCTAATGCGTAACAAATCCGGCACATATTTTCTCCTTAATGTCCTTATTATATGGTGCTGGCACCATGTCTTTAACTATCATTAAAGGAAAATTTGCTAAAAATACTATTTCCTTTAACGCACCCTCTCTCTTTTCTTAATGCTAAATCCATTTTGCAAATACAACTTCACTGCATTTTGATTCCATTCAGCTACATGCAAAATAATTTCTTCATAGCCTTGTTCTTTTATATGATTCATTCCCCATAACAACAATTTTTGTCCTA
>CAJULV010000091.1:1328-9890 GCA_910587555.1 uncultured Acetatifactor sp. | reverse complement strand
AGGGATTTTGTTCTATTTTTTCTCTGATACGGCGTATATGCGCCATTAAAGAATTCTCATATCCAAAGGGATTGTCGCCCCATGCCGCTTCGCACAATGCGTCAATCGTGACAATACGCCCTGCATTGCGGTATAAGACGGACAGCAAATCATGTTCTTTTGCCGTCAATGGGATATGTTCTCCCTGTTTAATGACTTCGGCGCGGGAAAAGTCAATTTGGCTGTCACGCAGGCATACAAGAGGATTTTCGTCTTTGTAGCTTCTGCGCAGGATTGCCAGGACACGAAACAAAAGCTCTTTGGGCAAAAAAGGTTTTACGATATAATCATCAGCCCCCAAACCAAAGCCTTTGAATTTATCATCCTCTTCACCCCTGGCAGTCAGAAAAAGAATAGGGTAATCGCCGCCTTTCTTTAACTGCTCCATTAAAGCAAACCCGTTCCCGTCCGGAAGCATTACGTCAAGTATGGCCAATTCCGGACGAAATTTTCCCGCCTGTTCCATGGCTTCCTTCACATTTTTTGCCGTGTTGATATTTTGAAATCCGTAATCCTTTAAAATTGACAGAACCAGATCCAAAAGCGCCTGTTCATCGTCAACGAGCAGGATGCGTTTATTCAGCAGATAATCTTCCTTCATAGTACACTCTCCTTTCACAGCTATATCCGGGGCTGTCGCATTAAGAAATTCTATACAGGATTCAGGCTGTCCGGTAATCTGGCATAGCTATATCTGGTGTTCATGACTCTAAATGCGACAGCCTTACGCTTCGCGAAATTATACTCCCTTCGCCGGGCATCAATAGCTTTCTGTGGGCAAGAGCCATGCCTTTCACGTTATGTTACCATGAACACAGCACGTTCATGGGCTGATGGCCATTTCACCGCTTTCTTCCCTGAATAAGGTCATTTTACCATATAACTGTGATTTTGGTTGGGTTTTTCGAAAATGTAAGGTAGATGTAAGGGAAGGAGAATGTTGCCGCAAGGTTGCGTTGGTATCATGTAGGCAACGAAAGGAGATGGTTTTATGGAGTACATGATCACAACAAAGCAGCTGACAAAAAAATACAAATCCTTTGCGGCTGTTCAAAACGTTTCACTGAACATTCGGAAAGGCAGCATTTACGGCTTTCTGGGTCCCAACGGCGCGGGAAAATCCACCACCATGAAAATGCTCTTGGGGCTGACCGCGCCCACAAAAGGCAGTTTTATAATCGACGGAAAGCAATTTCCGAATGACCGCCTTTCCATTTTGAAAGAAGTAGGTTCCTTTATCGAATCCCCTTCTTTTTATGCAAATCTGACAGGCAGAGAAAACCTTGACATTATCCGCCGCATTTTGGGCCTTCCCAAAAGCAGCGTTGAGGACGCATTGGAGCTTGTGGGGCTTTCCGAATTTGGCGGGCGGCTTGCAAAAAAATACTCATTGGGCATGAAGCAGCGGCTGGGACTTGCCGGAGCCTTGTTGGGCAGACCGCCTGTTTTGATTTTAGACGAACCCACAAATGGACTTGACCCATCCGGCATACATGAAATCCGAAATCTGATCAAATCGCTGCCCCGCCTTTACGATTGCACGGTTCTTATTTCTTCGCATATGCTGTCGGAAATCGAGTTAATGGCAGACGATATCGGAATACTCAATCATGGGCATCTGCTGTTTGAGGGCAGCATGGACGAGTTGCGGCAGAATGCACTGCAGTCCGGATTTGCTGCAGATCATAATAACGGCGTTGCCAATCTGGAAGAGATGTTCCTGTCTATGATTGATAAAGACAATGCTGACAGAAAGCAGAGGGCAAGGTTATGAGTATCACCATGAGAACATTTGTAATCGAGCTGAAAAAAGAAAAGCGCACAGGGATTATTCCGTTCATGCTTGCAGTGGGAATTTTGGGGGCAGCATACGCCTTTGCCTTTTTTCTGGTGCGGAAGGACAGTCTTTTGAACCTGCCGTTAGCGCCCATGGATGTGCTGCTTACGCAGTTGTATGGCGTGATTATGGTTCTGAATATGTTCGGTATCATCGTGTCCGCCTGTATGATCTACAATATGGAGTTTAAGGGAAGCGCCGTTAAAAAAATGTATATGCTTCCTGTGAGTGTTCCGCTTATGTATTTTTGGAAATTTTTGATTGTAACGGTTATGGTGCTGATTGCAATTGTTTTTCAGAATCTGGCCCTTACGAAAATTGGTCTGACGGATTTACCCCGGGGCGCATTTGCGTTCGGAAAGCTGCTGTCTTTTGCCGGGTATTCCTTTATAACGTCCATGCCCGTATTTTCTTTTATGGTTTTCGCAGCTTCCCGGTTTGAAAATATGTGGGTGCCTCTGGGTATGGGCGTTGCAGGCTTTTTAAGCGGTATGGCATTGGCTTCGTCAAATCATCTTTTGTTCTGCATACATCCCTTTGTGATTATGCTGAAGCCCGCTGTTGCCATGAGCGCACAGCCGGATCTGACAGTTGTGATTTTTTCACTGGTTGAAACAGCTCTTTTTCTTTTTGCCGGATTATGGGCTGCGAAATACCTGCGTTACGAGTAGGGAGGTGTAGGACATGGGTTTTTGGGAACTGCTGAAAATTGAATTGATGAAAGTAAAACGAGGGAGAATGATTCCCCTGCTTTTTATCGCGCCGCTGTTGGTTGTGGCTTCCGGCGTGGCAAACCTGCAGAATTATTTTTCGCCGGAATATACCAACGCATGGGCGGCGATGTTCATTCAAAGCGCTTTGGTTTATGCCTATTATCTGCTTCCGTTCAGCATGATAGTGGTATGTGTGATGATTGCGGGACGGGAAACGGGGAACAACGGAATTTTGAAAATGTTAGCTCTGCCCGTCAGCCGTCCTGCCCTGTCGGCCGCAAAATTCTGCGTGATTCTCTTTTACTTATGGATGGAAATGGTGGTTTTTCTTGTTGTCTTTGTGATAACAGGGTTGATTGCAACAAGCAGTACAGGAATTACGGAGGCTTTACCCATTCTGTATTTATTGAAGTGGTGTGCCGGATTATTTTTTACCATGCTCCCCGGTGCGGCCACAATGTGGGCCATTACGGTACTATTTGAAAAGCCATTCCTGTCCGTGGGCTTAAACCTGCTTCTTGTTATCCCCGGCGTGTTAATGGCAAATACACCCCTTTGGGTGGTTTACCCCTATTGTTACAGCGGTTATCTGGTTTCCTGCTCCCTCCATGATTTTACGGCAGAGGGCATCAGCACTGGTTTTGACCTGGTCCCGTTTTTGCCATGTGCCATTCTGGTTTTCGTATTGGTACTTACCGTGTCGGTAAGGTGTTTTGGAAAAAAGGAAATGAGGTAAGCAGCGGGAAAGAATATATACTGCGCACTGTTGAATTTGCAGTACAACCCGACTGCAGACCGCCAGCCAGGTATTTTCCCGGAGCCATCATTGTAAATCCTGGCGGTCTGCAGTATAATCAGGAATACCCGGCCTTTTTCATTTCCCTGCAGAACTCTGCCTCCGGAAGCTTTGCCCGCCGGGCGGCTTCCGCAGGTTTGACCAGTCCGTCATTGACCAGGGAAAAGAGGGTTTTCAGGGTGCCGGATCGTTCCCCATGTTTTTGCCCTTGTTTTCTGCCTTTTTTCATAGCATATTTTTCGATATCGTCCAAAGCCTTGCACATATCTGCTTCCTCCTCTCCGCTGTCCTGATTCCACTGGTACTGCAGGCAGTCTCTGAATTTTTTGATATTGGTGCAGGAGTCTATTACATCGACAGCGCTCCTTGGTATCCGGGAAAAATAGGCCCGGTTATCCTGTATGTATTTTCTGTATTGTTTTGCGGAAGCGGTACGGTTCATAATGCCTAAAACGTATTTCAGATCAGAGTCCATTTTCTGTAACTCCTTTTCCGGAATGTTTCTCATGGAGACCAGATGGACTCTGTAGTCTCCGGCCAGATCCTGCAGTTTTTCGGGCAGTGCGGATATGTCTGCAGACATGTCTTTCAGGCACAGGGGACCAGTCCACTGTTTCCTGCCCCAGTAGAGCATTAAATTGAAAACAGGTTCCAGTCGGTCTTCCCGCTTATAGCGGTATTTGAAATCGTCGTCGCTTCCGTAATGTACTTTGTCTGTGGTATTGCGTTCCTGAATCCGGTCAATATTCCTGCCATAGGTAAGGCAGTCCATTTCCATCAGACGCCAGGGATAAGTCAGATTGACAGTTTCCTGGTTTTCCAGTCCCAACAGAAATTGGAATCCCCATGCGCGGGCTTTTCCCAGAAAATCCCTTTCCCGGAAGGACAGCTTTCCGGTGGCATCCCTTACCGGAACAAATCCCCCGGTTTCTTCACAGGCCCAGTCTTCGGGCAGTTTCTCGCCCAGATAGTATTCCAGTACGGACCGGATTCTGTCAGGACGGCTCATGTAGGCTTTCAGTGCATTGTTTGGCGCTCCCATGTTTTCCTTTCCCCAGGGCGGCATGCAAAAATCTCTTCTATGGCGTGTAGAGAGTTCGCCCTGTCTCATGATAATGATACTTGGTGTAAGCAGGGGACTCTGAAATGATAGAAGGTCAGAAATACAGTCCCGCAGGCTCTTGGCTGCGGATGGAATATCCTGCTTGTTGAAAAGGATGTCAGAATATGAATGATACTCTGTCACAACCTCTTGTGGCTTATTATATCATGGAAAGCAGGGATGTGCAACAGAAACGTGAAAATCAACCTCATAATGCAAACCTAATAAAAAGCCATTTCTTTTCTTGAAAAAACAGGAAAAAGAGTCTATACTGGAAGAAACATTTGCAGCAAGCAGGCGCAAGGGGGTGTCTGGGAGGAACAGGAAAACGGCCCGGTATGTCCTTGGAGATCATTGCGAGGGTCCTGGGCCGTTACTGCGAACGGAGTGAACAAGTACTTCTGGGCCTGCCTGTGGGCTTGCTGTAAGGATTTGAAATTGATTCAGGAAAGGAGTAGAATGATATGTTTATATGGAGGAGAGGTTTCGGTTTTCAGATTTCATGAACCGGTAAAGCACCGGGGACGGCGATATAATTGTGCTCTTTTTGATCAGGGTTTACGATTGAAAGGAGCGAAAATGAATTATATCAACGCGAAGGCCGTATTGCCGGAAGAACTGATAAAAGAGATACAGAAATACGTAAACGGCATTAGTTTATACATACCGCAGCTGCCGCGGGAAAGAGGGGTCTGCAGCTATAGGACGGAGCTGTGCCGGAGAAACCAGGAAATCTGCAGACTGTTTCTGCAGGGGAAAAAGGTGCCGGAACTGGCGGCGCAATATTATCTGTCAGAGAAGAGCATTTACCGGATTCTGGGTGAAATGCGGGAGCGAAATGAGAATTCAGGACAGCAGAAAGCCTGAAAGAAGGGAATGGTGTTACTGTTTACAGGTTCCTTCGCGAAATGGTTTCTCCCGTTTTTTTTGACTGAAGGATAAGAATGACACACAGGCGTTTCCATGTTATACTGGGATCAACCAGGAGGATAAGAGACATGGAAAAAGGAAGAATCATTTTTTTAAATGGTGTTACCAGTGCGGGCAAAACGTCTATTGTGGAAGCGCTTCAGGACCGGGAGGATGTATTTTTTTATGTGGTGGCCAATGACCTCTTCCAGGAAATGGTGGGGGAGCGGTATTTGCGTGATAATTACTGGAAATATCTCAGCGAGGTGATTATCATGATGTACCATTCGGCAAAGCTGTATTCCGATATGGGGAAGAATGTAATTATTGACGGAATATTGGTGGAGAGGGAAGAACTGAAGCCCCATTATCTCCGGCTTCTGGAAATTCTGAAAGACAATCCCCTGGATATTGTAGAGGTATATTGTCCGCTGGAGGTGTGCAGACAGCGAAACATCATCCGTGGAGACAGGTACGAAAATCAGTCACAGGAACAGTACGAAATAATGGCTAAAGACATTCGATACAGCGCCAGAGTAGATACCAGTGCCTGCAGCGCGCATGAATGTGCGGACCAAATTATCAGGGAACTGTTAAAAAAGAAATGAGGTAAGCTGCGGACCATGACAGCCGCCACAGAGACCCTGCGCCGGGACAATGCCTGGTATTTAGAGCAGTGCCTCCTCCATGGCGCAGACTATCTTCTCATAGATGACGCATATGAGGCGAAGGTTTCTCTATAAGCTCCTTCGCCTCTGTTTCTTTTCTTCTGCTATGCATTTTTCTCAAAGTCTTCTGACTGGAAAGAACAAATACCACATTCCTTTTCCAGGGCAGCCAAAATCATAGGCTGCCCCAGAAGGGATACTGCCGCAGGCCCCTTATCCCAGACGTTTCACCGGTATCCAGATGGCGCTTTCGTAATTCTCACTGTCTGTATCGCTGCCGGAATACCACTCAATATTAACATGGAACGCCAGCTCATACTCCCTGTTTCCGGGAAGCCACTCCCTGAATATCCGCGTATTAACCGTCTGCAGCGCGTTGGGCATGGCGCCGGTGCATCTGAATTTCGCCCACTCACTGGCCGGAATGTCGATAACCTTCATCCCCTCCGGCACTTCACCGCCCTGATAGGCTCCGGCGATATAATAACGGAAATGTTCCGCATCGCCTTCGTCCTCCAAGCAGACGCCGAATTCTCCCACTGCGCACTCCGCGATGACCTGACGGATGCCTTCCTCTGCCGGCCCCCCGGCTGCATCCTGTCCGCAGTATTTCCCGCAGAACTCCTGCCAGAATTTAGGAATCTCCTGGTAGGAGTTCTCATAGGAAAACACCCTTTCAAACCCGATCATCTTCATAGCCTCTCTTTTTTCAATCCTGCACTCCATCCTGCTGCCTCCTTTTACTGAAATCTCCACTGTCAACGGAAGAAATACCTTGATCTGATGCGGCTGTGTCCGAAGCTGCATGGGAGATACCCCATGGAAGCGGGTGAAAGCCCTGGTAAAACTCTCCGGTGTATCATACTGGTACTTGTACGCCAGATCTATGACCTTCCCTTTCCCGCCGCCCCGGGCTTCATTCCCGGAAGTATTGGCCTTCAGTACCTCCAGGCCTGCCAGATACAGCCTGCGGTTCCTCAAATACTCTCCGATGGAATATCCCGTAATGATTTTAAAGCACTTCTGGAAATAAAAAGGGGAAAGATACACTGCATCCGCCACTTCCTGCGCGCCAATGTCTTCCAGCAGATGCTCCTCCATGTAGTCGATTGCCGTCTTTAATCCCGTCAGCCAGTCCATGCTTCCTCCCTGCCGCCCTCCGATTTCGGATGGCCTTCCGTCCGTTTCCCTTAGTGACAAATCCATAATACCCTATCCGCCCGTAAAAATCCTGATTTTTTCTGCTCGTTCTTGTTGGCTGTGCCTCACATCCTGACCGATCCCGCCCGGACATTACCCGGAATGAGGCAGCTTTTCATGTTTTCATAGGTTTGTTTTTCAATGACAAAATGATGTTTTTCCCCACACGCTCTGACAGCCCCTTCCGCGGAATCAATAATTGCAAGGTCTACGCGAACACATTTCCATGCAGTTTTGCGAGACTTTTGGGCGCCAAAACGCATGTCCTTCACGCTTTGTGTACATTGTCGCAACCGCTAATATCCTGTCTGCACTATTATACAGGATATGTTTTACAAGCCACGGAACCGTCTGCAAGGATTTACTTTTCTCCGGAAAAATGCTATCCTGTAAGAAAGTGAAAAAATCGGTAACAGTTCAGACAGCCCCTCTCGCAAAGTCAAAATTGCGCCCTATGCAATTTGCACTCTGTGCAATTTTGCGAGACTTGCGGGCGCTAAAACGCATTCCTTTCGCGTTTTGTGTTCATTCTCGTAACAGTTCAGCGCCCTGTCTGAATTGTTACAAAAATCGTGGTAAAATACAGAGAAAAACCGATAAGGAGGCATCCTGCCATGAAAGTACTGTTCATCGGAAACAGCCATACCTATTTTAACGACATGCCCCATCTCTTCGCGGAGATCTGCCGGGAAAACCATGCGGAGGTGGAAGTCACCATGCTGGCCCACGGCGGCAGGGGATGGGATTTCCACCTGGAAGAGCCGGAGGTACAGTTCAACATCCGCTATGGCGGCTATGACGCGGTAATCCTTCAGCACACCGCCCATCCCATGGGAGATCCGGATGTGATGGCCAGGAGCGGCAGGGAACTGATCGCCTGGGTGCGGGAGGCGGGAGCCAGGCCCATTCTCTACATGACCTGGACCACCAAAGAGGACGGAGAAGCCGCCCAGAACGCCATGAGCAATGCCTATCTGGCCCTTCAGCGGGAAACCGGCTGTGAAGTCGCCCCCGTAGGAGAAAACTGGTGGAAATACCACAGGGAGCACCCGGATACAGAATTGTATGCAGAAGACGGACAGCACGCCTCGGAGGCAGGCTCCCGGCTGGCGGCTGCCACCATCGCGGAAGTATATCTGCAAAGGAAGCTGCATTAAGCTGCCGTAAACTGCTTTGTGCCTTAAGCTGCTTTGTGCTGCCCTAAACTGCTTTGTGCTGCCCTAAACTGCTTTGTGCTGCCCTAAAACTGCTTTGTGCTGCCCTAAACTGCTTTGTGCTGCCCTAAACTGCTTTGTGCT
>CAJULV010000091.1:0-1228 GCA_910587555.1 uncultured Acetatifactor sp. | reverse complement strand
AAACTGCTTTGTGCTGCCCTAAACTGCTTTGTGCTGCCCTAAACTGCTTTGTGCTGCCTTAAGCTGCTTTGTGCTGCCTGCTCTGCCCTTTCCCTTAGCCAACTGCCAGGCCCGCTCCATGCCCCAGGCCATAATGGCGGTTCCGTTTTATCCGGGTCTGTGGGCCAAAAAACGCAGATCATACAGAATGCCCTCCTCCACCCCGGCCGGAAGTTCCCCACGGTACTCCTCCAATGCGGAAAGAATGTCCCTGCGGAGGACTTCCGAAACCTGTGCATACATAAAACGGCTCCGGATGCCCGACAGAATCTGATCGCCCTCCAGTTCCGGCATATCCCGCCTGTACAGCCGAAGCAGAAAGGGCAGCCTTTCCCAGGAACTCTCTGCCAACAGCAGCTTCAGCAAATATCTCCTCTGATGGGCATATTCCGCTTTTCGATATGCCTCATAAATCCGTTTCGCTCCGAAATGAAACCCCTTTTTCCGAATGGACAGGAACGCTGCCCTGGACAGTTCAATCCGTTCCTCCAGAAGATACCCCCAGAGAAGTTCCTCATCCGAAAAATCTTCCTGACTGCCCAATGCCAGAATCGCACATTTCAGAATGCTGCGCTCCGGTCTCTGGAGACAGTTTACCAGTGGACGGATATTTCCCCTCCTGCTGTACTCCGCCAGACCCAGAATCGCGTTTTCGGGCCTGGGATCCTCCAGATGTCCCAGATAATATTCCCGGATATCCGGTCCGCCATGCTTTTCCAGAATATAAACCACATATTCCCTGACACCCCTGCTCTTGTCCAACAGCATCCTGTCCAGTCCCGGCCACCCCGATTTCAGCCGCTCATAACGATATTCCACCGCCATCCTCCGAACCTGCGCGGAGGTGTCCCAAAGATACTGTTCCGCCCTCTCCGGCGTGCATTCCGGATGGGAAAAGATTTTCCGGACCAGAAATCTTTTCAGGCAGGATTCTTTCTCCCTTTCCTGGCAGGCTTCCATTTCCTCAAGACTCCACAGCGCGCTGCCCACTGCCGTCCGGTACAGCGCCATGCGCACTGCAGATTCCATGCAGGATATCTCCCCCGGTTCTATTTCCTGCAGCACACGGGAAAGCTTTTCCTCTATCTGTTCCTCCAATGCCTGCATCCGGTCCTCCGCCCTGCGCCGTCCTGCCCGAAGGCGCTCAAATGCCGGAATGCTTTCCATCAGCTCTTTTGCGCCGCAGCCT
>CAJULV010000090.1 GCA_910587555.1 uncultured Acetatifactor sp. | reverse complement strand
CACAAGGCGGCAAAGAATGCTTTCAGTCAGCTGAGGATGGAGAAGCTGCCAAGGGTTAAGGACTTGACAGCGGAATATGCGCAGGTGTTGTCAGAGAAAAAGGAAACTTATGCAGAGTTCCACAAAGCCCGTTCAGAGATGCAGGAGTACCAGAAGGTGCTGAAGAATGTCGAGATGTTCCTTCAGGAGCAAGGTGTGGAATCAGTTCAGGAAGAAGAGGCTGCAAAGAAGGATGCGCAGAGGAGAATAGCTGAAGGGAAAGAGAAACGGCATGAAGAGAGGTGAAGAGGCTGTCGGGGAATGGATGTGATCTGCTGATGGAGGATTCTGATTCGGGGCAAGAAGAGAGAGTCAGTTTGTGATCGGGATGGGGCGAGTGTAGTTTGCTTGCTCTGTTCCGAAATTTTTTTGTGAGATAATTGAAAGGTAATAGATTTTATGGGTTAAGAGAAATGGCATAATGTTTTTAAGATTGGTTACAAGTTTGCATTATTTTCTTGCAAAAATGAATATTGATCAGACTGCTTTAAAGTTTATGTAGATATCAGCGAATGCATATGGTAAAATAATTGAGGCAGAAGAAAGAGCTTGACGGTTAATGTAGTAGGGTAATGGGGTAAGTGGAATAGAAAAGAAGGTAATAAAGATCCGGCAAAATTAAGGGAGGTATCCTAGTGGTTGAGTTAAGAGAGATTACAAAAGAAAATTACGAAGAATGTCTTAATTTGAATATAGCTGAGAATCAGGAAGATTTTGTTTCGTCAACCGTCCATTCGTTGGCGCAGGCATGGGTATATTATGATACCGCTTTTCCTTTTGCTGTCTATGTGAATAACACAATGGTTGGATTTATTATGTTGGGATATTATGAGGCCGGAGGATATTATACTTTATGGAAACTTTTGATCGATGAAAAATATCAGAATAAAGGATATGGTAAAAGGGCCGTAAGACTCGGTATTGATTATTTGGTTAATCGCTTTAAAGTAAAAGAGGTGTATACAGCATATTACGCAACAAATCGTATTGCACGAAATCTTTATGCGTCTATCGGATTTCATGAAACCGGTGAAATTGTTGGGAACCAAATTGGTATGAAGTTAATTGTAAGAGATATGGATGGTTCTCTATAGAAGTCGAAACTGTAATTGATGAGAAAGTGATTTATTATTGCTTTCCGTTTGTTTAGATTTGACAGAGGATATCGAAGGGGGTGGAGATGGGATATTTGGTGAAGGACAGCACGGGAGAAGAATGGGAGAGGCTCCCGATATGTTATTGGGGATGACATACCCGGAGGACGGAGCTGTCCCATGGGGAATTGATTTTTGTGCTTTCAGCGTTCCGAAGGAATGCGTGGCCACCGCCGTTAGGCGGTGTTCTCAAGGGGATTGGGGATATGCCCCAACAAGTGATTTACGTAGCAAATCAGTAAAGCTGTACAGCTTTACCCTGCTTGCAAAGTAGTGAAGAAATAAGAACAAGAAACAATCAAAATGATATGGGTAAAGTTGAAAAGAAAAATACTATGTACGAATAAATGATTGTGAGCGACAAAGAGGAACAATTTATTTCGGCAATCGGGAAATAAGTATTGACGTTATTTAATTAGTATGATACAATAAGTTCATTCAACCAAAGATTATCAAATAATATACACTCAGATAAAATAGTAAGACAAGCAGATCGAACTATAATTATTGAGTGTTTTTTTGTGTGTGAAGATAGAGTAGAGCTGCCAAATACATAAGTTTTGAAAAAGTAGAAAGGAAGAGAGTATGATGGAAAATTTTCAAAAACAAATAAACAATCTTGCTGTACAGATTTATCATGCATGCAAAGTAGTAAAGATCAGAAGGGAGATTAAAGGATGAATAGGGAACTTTATAGGTATGTTAGTTTTGAAGATTTTATTAATCTTGTCATAAACAATAAGGTTAGATTTGTGCGGCCATCTTCTTGGAAGGATGAATATGAGGGTTATTTATTTTCGCATATGGAAACGCCGGAAGATGTTCGTTATATAGTAAAGAAGATGTATTGTATGTTTGATAAGTTGTTTAAAGATGATTATGATGAGATTCCAAATAATTATTTTAAGATGTGGCATAGTAAGTGGTTCACGTATGCTCAGTGTTGGTCAAAACATTCAGAAACGGATGCTATGTGGAAATGTTATTCATACGGTGATAGAGCAATAAGGCTAAGGACAAATGAGGATAAATTGTTAGCGCATACAAAAAAGAATTTTAAAGAAGATGAATTCATAGTGTATTTAAAAGAAGTAAATTACGATTTGGATAAAAACTTTATAAAAGAACAACAAATCGCTCAAATGAAGGATAGTAAACTTATACTTGAACCATATTTTCACAAGAGACCTGCATTTGAACATGAGGGAGAATACCGTTTGTTGATCGTAGATAATGGCTGGTATAGTGCAGCAATCTTATCAAGTAAAGGCGTAAAAATGGAAATCAAGGAGCAAGTAAAGGGAAGGAGCGAGGAGGAAATTGTTAATATTATAACTGAAAGAATATGTGCCAACAGAAAAAACTGGAATAGACCTAAGGAAAGCAATGTCAGAATAGAGGATGCTGGAGATATATCTGAGTTTATAGAAGGAGTAATGGTGCACCCGGAAGCTCCAGAGTGGTATGCGATTATGGTTAAAGAAATTATTGAGAATGTTTGTAAAGAAAGAAAAATAAATATTAAATTCGATGGGCAGTCAGAATTATATAAGTTGAAATAATAGAGTCATTCAGACCCAGAAGACCGACAAGTGCAAGAAATAGGAAGGCTGAGTACACTAATTATGATTATTGAAAGCTATAATCATATTGTATACAGCCGCTTTCTGTTCAGGTGTCAAACTCACCCATTTATCAAACAAATCCCTTAACTCAGGAGTCAGCTCCACCATTTCACCTTCCGCAAAGAATTGGGACAAAGTAATTCCAAAAGCCTTGCAGATTGATTCCAAAGTGACAATGGAAGGAGTGCTATTACGGCGGAAAATGTTGGCAAGGGTAGATTCTGACAGTCCTGATTTTTTTGAAAGTTGATATTTTGTCCAGCCTCTTTCGGCCAGAAGCTGGCGCAGCCGCTGATGTGTATCCATATAGCATTCCTTTCTTCTTGTACTTATTTTACTGTTTATATGAAATGGAATATACAAAAAAGAAGTAACGAAATTACTGTTTAAGAAAACGGGAGTTCTGGGATGATTTGAACAAGATGAAGAAAGGTATTTAAGATTGGAACAGTATTTCGGCAGCGGGAATTATTTGCCCGTTGACAATCAGGCAGGAACGTGGTAGGATAAAAAGCAAATCAGCATAAGAAAAAGCGATGACGGAAACAAGTAGCATATCAATCGCAGACAGAGAGAGCATCAAAGGGTGGAAGATGCTTATGTGGATAATATGTGAAAACCATTCCTTAGCTGTACTGCCGAAAGTAGAGGTAAGCAGTGCCGTATACCTGCGTTAAAGGTTAGGATTTGATAGAATCTGAAGTGAAAAAATAAGGTGGAACCGTGCAACAAGCACCCTTAAAGGTAGTTATAACTATCTTTAAGAGTGCTTTTCTTATGTGGATTGAAAAATTCATTCAGGAAAGGAAGAGAAGAAATGAAGATCAAGATGAGAGACGGTTCCATCAGGGAGGCAGGTTTTGAGGAGGAACTGGGAAGAAACGCATTCCGGCACACCACGGCGCATATCCTGGCCCAGGCGGTAAAACGGCTGTATCCGGATACGAAATGTGCCATAGGTCCGGCGACAGCGGAGGGATTCTACTATGATTTTGAATTTTCGTTCCGTTTTTCGGAAGAAAATTTCCCGGAAGTGGAAGGGGAGATGCGGAAAATTGTGAAAGAGAATCTGCAGCTGAAGCAGTTTACGGCAGACCGTAAGACGCTCCTGCAGGAACTGGAGGAACGAAATGAGGATTACAAGGCGGAAATTTTGCAGGAACTGCCGGAAAACGAGGAAATCAGCCTTTACCGACAGGGAGAGTATGTGGAGATGTGCGCAGGCCCTCATGTGGAGTATACCAGTGCTGTCAGGGCATTCCGGCTGCTGTCCGTAGCGGGGGCCTACTGGCGGGGAGACGAGAGGAATAAGATGCTCACCAGGATTTACGGCACGTCGTTTCCGGATGAAGAGAGGCTTGGGGAATATCTGAACCGCCTGGAGGAGGCGAAAAAGAGGGATCACAGGAAATTAGGGAAGGAACTGGGCTTCTTTGCCCTGTTTGATGAGGGTCCGGGATTCCCCTTCTTTCTTCCCCGGGGCCTGCAGTTTCGGAATCTGCTTATCGACTACTGGAGACAGCTGCATGAGAGGGAAGGATACAGGGAGATTTCCACGCCGGTGATGCTGAACCGTAAGCTTTGGGAGACATCCGGGCACTGGGAGCATTACAGGGACAAAATGTATACCACGGCCATCGACGGAGGGGACTATGCCATAAAGCCCATGAGCTGTCCGGGGGGCATGTTGGTTTACCAGATGGAACCCCGTTCTTACCGGGAGCTTCCCATGCGCATCAGTGAACTGGGGCTGATCCACAGAAACGAAAAATCCGGCACCCTCCACGGGCTTATGCGGGTTCGCTGCTGCACCCAGGATGATGCTCACATCTTTATGATGCCGGAACAGATGCAGGAAGAGATAAAAGGGGTTGCCCGCCTGATTGGCGAAGTATATTCCCGTTTTGGCTTCCGGTACCATGTTGAGCTGTCCACCAGGCCGGAAAGCTTCATCGGCAGTCTGGAGGAGTGGGAGGCGGCTACCGAGGGTCTGCGCAGCGCGTTGGAGGATCTGAAACTTCCCTATGTGATAAATCCCGGAGACGGGGCGTTCTACGGTCCGAAGATCGATTTCCACCTGGAGGATTCCCTGGGAAGGACCTGGCAGTGCGGAACTATCCAGTTGGACTTTCAACTGCCGCAGCGTTTCGGGGCAGAGTACATCGGTGAAGACGGAAAAAAGCACCGTCCCATTATGATACACCGGGTGGTGTTCGGCTCTCTTGAGCGGTTCATGGGGATTCTGATGGAACATTACGCAGGAAAGTTTCCCCTGTGGCTGTCTCCGGTACAGGTGAAGGTGCTGCCCATCTCGGATAAATATGCGGATTACGCCCGGGAAATCGAAAGCCGGATGAAGAGGGAAGGGCTGCGCTGCGAAACGGATATAAAAGGAGAAAAGATAGGCTACAAAATCAGGACGGCCCAGATGGAAAAGATTCCCTACATGCTTGTGGTGGGAGAGAAGGAAAGCGCCACTGCAACGGTCTCTGTCCGGCAGCGGGAGGCGGGGGACCTGGGAAGGATGCCGGTGGGCAGGTTCTTGGAAATGCTTCAGGAGGAAGGTATCTGCTTTCACGGCGGGCTGTCTGACTGATAGGGTTCCCTGTCTGGGGATGCCGAAGGATTGAAGCAGACTTGTGCATGGTGAGCTGTTTCTGCCGTGACGGAGACAACTTGCTGCGGCTCGTGAGAGTAACTTGAAATATAGGCAGAAAAGGGGTATAATGGGACGGAAAGGCGGGGGACTTTTTCAGGAGGGTCTCCTTTACGGGAAAAGGACGAAAATGAGGAACCAGTATGACAAAACCATAAGAGCCTGTTTCACGGGCTACATTGTACAGGCTGTGGTAAACAATTTTACGCCCCTGCTATTTTTGTTTTTTCACAGAAGCTATGGGATACCCCTTTCCCGGATTACCTTATTGGTGACGTTCAATTTCGGGATACAGCTTCTGGTGGACCTTCTGGCTGTAGGGTTCGTGGATAAAATCGGGTATCGTGTGTCTTTGGTTGCCGCCCATGTTTTATCGGCGGCGGGCCTGATTTTCCTGACCATTCTGCCGGAGCTGCTGCCGTCGCCTTTTGCCGGGATTTTGATTTCCGTCATGGTCTATGCCGTGGGCGGCGGGCTGTTGGAAGTCCTGGTGAGTCCGGTGGTGGAGGCATGTCCTTCCGATCATAAGGAAAAGACCATGAGCATGCTGCATTCTTTTTACTGTTGGGGGCATGCGGGGGTGGTGCTGCTTTCCGCCCTGTTTTTCCAGGCGGCAGGCATCGGGAACTGGAAAATTCTGGCCTGCCTGTGGGCGCTGATTCCGATTGCCAATGCCGTTGCCTTTGCCGGGGTGCCCATTGCTCCGCTGATGGAAGAGGGAGAGCGGGGGCTGACGCTGGGGGAACTGTTCCGCCTGAAGATATTCTGGATTTTGCTGATCATGATGGTATGCGCAGGGGCAAGCGAGCAGGCGGTAAGCCAGTGGGCGTCCACCTTTGCGGAGAAAGGCCTGGGACTGTCCAAAACGGTGGGAGATCTGGCCGGGCCTCTGGTCTTTGCGGTGCTGATGGGAACATCCAGGTTATTCTACGGGAAATACGGAGACCGGATTCATCTGGAACGGTTCATGGTCTGCAGCAGCTGCCTTTGCATTTTTGCTTATCTGGGCATCTCTCTTCTGCCGCCGCTTAGTCTGGTATGCTGCGGAATCTGCGGGCTGTCGGTGGGGATTATGTGGCCCGGAACCTTCAGCAGGGCATCGGCCGCTCTGCCCAGGGGAGGTACGGCTATGTTCGCCCTGCTGGCCCTGGGCGGGGACATCGGCTGTTCGGCAGGGCCGACTCTGGTGGGAATGGTATCAGGGATGTCCGGAGATGACCTGAAGATGGGCATTCTGGCAGGCGTTATCTTTCCGGTGCTGCTGTTAGCCGGAATTTTTCTCTGCGGGAGACTGAAAAAAGCATCTGTTTGAGGGCAGGTGCATGGCAGAGCGAAGCAGGGGTACCGGGGAACCGGAACAATGGAAAACTTGCCCGGGGATTCACGGGGCGGCGGAAGTACGGTTACAGGCCGCAGTTTTGGATGCGCAGGCCCGCGCAGGGGAAATATGCCGTTTCGGCGGCGCAGGGACCGCAGGGCGGAGCGGGCAGTGGAGAAGGCCATTTCCCTGTTTGATTGGAATCAATGGAAAGCAGACGGTATGACGTCGCAGAATAACAGGAGGAAAAGACATGAAAACAACGAAGTATGCGGGAACGCAGACAGAAAAGAATCTGGAGGCAGCATTTGCGGGGGAATCCCAGGCCAGGAACAAGTATACCTATTTTGCCTCCGCAGCAAAAAAGGAAGGCTATGAGCAGATTGCAGGCCTGTTTCTGAAGACTGCGGAAAACGAAAAAGAGCATGCGAAGATGTGGCTCAAGGAGCTTGCCGGTATCGGCGATACGAAGGAGAACCTAGCCGCGGCTGCAGAGGGAGAAAACTTTGAGTGGACGGATATGTATGCGGATTTTGCCAGGACGGCAGAGGAGGAAGGCTTTCCGGAGCTTGCGGCCAAGTTCCGCCTGGTAGGAGAAATCGAGAAGCATCATGAGGAAAGGTATCGGGCGCTGCTCCGGAATCTGGAGACGGCAGCCGTATTCGAGAAGAGCGAGGTGAAGGTGTGGGAGTGCCGCAACTGCGGTCACATTGTAGTTGGGACAAAGGCTCCGGAGGTGTGCCCCACATGCAATCATCCCCAGAGCTATTTCGAGGTACATGCAGAGAACTACTGATTTCAGGGAAAAATGGCATAACAGGACGATTTTCAGAGGGGCGGAGGATTCTGCTCCTCTTTTCCGTTCCCCTGCTCGATTGCACACGGTCACCTGTCAGCTCCTGCTGACAGATGACTGGTGTTGAACAGGCCCGTATATAAAGTGCGCCTAACCGTACCTGGAAGCCGTTCGGTAAGCGCAAAAGAACTTGCACAGAGGGCATGGTAAAGAGGCAAGAAATCGAAAAAGAGGTATTCGCTGCAGAGAAAGTTATTTTATTTTCAGAAATGAAGTGTTATAATAAGTCATCGATAAATTGGAATATCAGGAGTGCGAAATGAAAAAGAAAGTTTTGGTGATTGGCGGCAACAGTTTGGTAGGGAAATCAATTGTTCCGGGTTTGGGCGACAACTATCAAATGATACTGACAGCGGGACATTATGTTCCGGAAAACGGCTATCAATTGAGGATAGAAGAACCAAATAAATTAGTGGAAATTTTAGCTCTTGAAAACCCGGAAATTGTAATTTCTTCTATTCGTGGAAATTATCAGTCACAAATGAGTTTTCATAAGACATTAGCGGAGTGGGTGGCTGTGGAAAAGAAACGTTTATTGTATATATCTACAGCGAATGTATTTGATGGCAACCTGTCCAGGCCCTGGACAGAACATGATTTGCCGATGCCGGAATCCGATTACGGTAGTTTCAAACGGGATTGTGAGAGTATGTTGGAGAAAATACTTGAAAACCGGCTGATAATTTTCCGATTGGCTGCAGTCTGGAGTAACGATTGTCCAAGAGTTCAACAATTGAAGCGGTATAGCCGTAATAAAGAGCCTTATCGTACTTACCCCAATTACAGGATAAATGTAACGCATGCGAAACAAATAGGGAACTACGCAAAGTATGTTTTCGACAATAATTTACACGGAATTTTTCATGTGGGAACCAGAGATACCGTTAATTACTTTTCTTTTGAGAAAATGGTCTGTGAAACGCTTCAAATTGACATGCCGCAATTTCTTGCGGAACCAGAGGACGAAGAAGCATGCTTTGCAATCCTTTCGGCAAGAAAAGAAATTCCGGATGACCTGCAAATGACGGTTACAGATGTATTGTCCACATTAAAAGAGCATAATAAAAATCAATAATTTCCCATTTAGCGGCCGCGGCAGAAGAGGAAAAGTCAAGATATTGCGGGGGAAAACATGGAACAGTAGCGGAGCAGCAGGGAATGGATAGGATAAAATGGAATGAGCAGCGAATTTCAGTTTTGGATTTGAAGACACAATGAAAGAGGTTGAATATGGTGAGATTAGCAATTGTTGGGTGTACCGGGAAACTGGGCAGTGCCATTATGAAAAGTGCGTTGCATAGAGAAGACGTCGAAATCAGTTATGCCGTGGCCAGAAAGGGAAATCCGTTTGTAGGGAAGAGGATATCGGAGCTTGTGGGAGGCGAATGGGACTTGCCCATCATTGATGATATAGAGGCTGCGGAGGACTGTGATGTTTTTATTGACTGCACCAATGCCGAGACCTTTATGAATGACAGCTATTTCAAATATGAGAGGATGGGAAAAGCCCTTGTCATTGCCACCACGGCGTTTTCTGCCGAAGCGATAGAAAAGATCGGCAGACTGGGTGTTGTCCTCCCGGTTTTCATGTCAGGAAATTTCAGCGTTGCGCTGCATGATTTTATTGCTGTTTTGAAAGTTTATGCGAAGAGGACAAGCCTGGATACGGATATCCAGATTATAGAGTATCACCACAATCAGAAAAAGGATGCTCCCAGTGGGACTGCCCTTATGATAAAAGCTGCGCTTATGGAGGCAAACGAAAACATCCGCAAAGAAAAAGTGAAGATCTGCAGTGTGCGGGGCGGAAATATATTCGGGGAGCATGAGGTTGTCTTTGCAAACAGCAAAGATGAAGTAGTGACATTCAGGCATCAGGTATCATCCAGAGAAGCTTTTGCAGAGGGTGCAATTGAGGCAGCGGTATGGACGGTAAAGCAGGCAAATGGATTATACAATATGGACGATTTCTGCGACGGCAGCCATTTTGAACACACCGGTCAGCATTAGGATAAAGAACCCTCAATGCAGGAAACATGTTATGTTTATAACCGCACAGGAAAATGAAAAACAATGAAAGGCGGTGAGTCTGTGGCTAATAAGAATAAATATCAATTTGACAGTAAGATTCATATATATCGAGCTGCAAATAGAATGACGCAGCAGGAGCTTGCCGATTTGGTGGGTGTATCAAGGCAGACGATTATGCAGCTTGAACGAAATCGTTATAATCCTTCCATGCTGCTGGCCTACAGCATAGCAAAAGTGTTTGGGGTGACAATGGAAGATTTATTTGACTTTAAGGAGGAGCAGTAAATGGCTGAAAGGTTGACTATTTTATTTGACAGCAGAATTTTTTGAGCGTAAATGCATGTCTTGGATTCCTGTTTTTGGCTTTTTTGTATTTTTCTATTTTTCAAAAGAGGGAAAGGATGAAAGAGGGCGAG
>CAJULV010000089.1 GCA_910587555.1 uncultured Acetatifactor sp. | reverse complement strand
TATCATCTTTTTATCAGATTGGGATGTATCTGTAATCTGGAATGCGTCTAAAAATTATGCTTTGAATGACTATACAGAAATTGCAAAAAATTACTATTTTCATCAATATCCTAATAATTTACTATTTATGATGATTCAGGCCTTATTGGTGAAGATGCATGCCTTATTTGGTATTTTTGAAGGAGAACGCGGACAATTAATGTCTGTAGCCCTGATTAATTGTCTGATAAATTCAGGCACTTGTTTTTTTGTTTATAAATCGGCAAAATTATTCTGTACTGTAGGTAATTCGCTTTTTGCATTCTTTGCATGTATCCTGTTAGTTGGAATATCACCATGGTCGGCAATAAATTATTCTGATGCAATGAGCCTCATTTTCCCTGTACTGGTATTTTATTTATATGTAAGTCCCAGAACTTGTACGTGGAAAAAGAGAGTAAGCCAGTTTAGTGCTATTTTGATCGGATGTATCAGTTATTTTCTTAAACCGCAATGCTTTATAATTATAATTGCAATTTTGTTATCAGCACTCTTGAAGAATTTTAAAAGGAATCTCAGATATATTAGATCTGTTGCCTCCTTATATTTATGTACATTTTTATGCTTTTTATGTGTCCAGTGGAGTATATACAATGCATTGGAATGTAATGGAATCCTTATTGACAAAGAAAGAAAATTTGGGGTTTCTCACTTTTTAATGATGGGAATGAATGTGGAAAGAAACGGTGTCTTTAGCGAAGAAGATGTTACATTTTCAAATTCATTTACCTCATACAGAGAACGAAATAAAGAAAATATACATGCTGCAGCAGAAAGAATAATTGCAATGGGAGGACTCGGATTCCTTAAACATCTCACTAAAAAAATGCTGATCGCATATAGTGACGGGACGTTTGCCTGGGGAATGGAAGGGGTATTTTTTTACCAGTTATACGATTGTCCCAATAACGCAGCAGCACCATTTATGCGTTCTCTATTTTATAGAAATGGAGATAATTACATGGTTTTTGTTACACTTGAACAATTTGTATGGATATTGGTACTTTTATTGTGTATGTGTTCGTCTTTTAGCATGGTAAAAGGCAAACGCAATGAATTGTTATTATTAATGCTTTCCTTAATTGGGCTTACCATATATCTTTTACTTTTTGAAGTCAGGGCAAGATATTTGTATACTTATGTACCTATATTTTGTATTTTAGCTGCATCAGGTAAACAACAGATACAAAATACTCATATGAAGATCTGCAAGCTGCCTACTTGAAACTGTTGGACGGCACAACCGGCGATAATGTTTTTGACTGGAAAGAAGGCGATTATCGCGAGCGCAGATTTTTGTTTTACCAGTATGAAGCAGACAACTATATAACAGAATATGTTCAAACAGGAAATGCCCGTGATTTGACTACACTGCTTCCTACAGGAGCAGAGTTCAATAGGTAAAAATTCCAGAAGACAGACCATAAAAATATAAACCGTAATATGAAAAAGAAAGAGAGCTTATTATCATGAAAAAGAGAATAGCAAAAGCAGCAGTACTTACGTCCGCAGCACTTACCGGCATGCTTCTCTGGTCCCAAACCGCTGAAGCATATATAGACCCCTCTGTGGCTACCTATGTAATCCAGGCAGTTGCCGGAATCATAATCGCAGCCGGGGCTGTTATTGGGATTTATTGGCGTAAAGCCAGGAAGAAAATCAACAAAACGCTGGGTGTAGATGAGAATCGAAATAAAGAAGTGGAATCGGACGATATTATCACCAAAACAGAGACGAAAGAGAATACAGAAAAGTAGTTTTATAGTATTTTTTGCTACTGTGCAACCCGCTGCGGAATAATTGTGCCCAGAATATCTGAGGCAGAAATAACTCCCACCTATTCACTGCGGCTGTCAATACTCTCCGCACAATTATCTCCCAGCAAAAAGTATTCACTTTCTTTTAAATGAATAATATTCGCGGCAATCCCGGCGTTCTGATAATATGCCGCAGGAGAGATTGCCGTGCTTTTTGTGCCATTAACATACAGAATTCCGTCCTTGATAATCAGGCTGTCACCTGGAACGGCAACGACCCGTTTTACAATGACCGCATTCAGGGCATTACAACGAACAGCTACTACTGTTCCGGCTTTCGGTGCATCTGCACGTTTGTCAATCAATGTGAGCTGCCAGCTATGGTAAGTCGGCTCCATTGATTTTCCGTGAATCAGACATAGCTGATAACAGTATTTGGATACTAAAAAAGTAAACAGCAAAATAGTTAAAAGTATGAAAAGGGGTTTTACTTTTTTCATGATAGTTCCCTGCCGATATATGATAATTCTGTTCTGAACACGATGGTGACAGCCTGCAGTTATTTTTATACTGCATCTGTCATTTCCTACTTGGAATAAGGTTATTATACCATAATATACTGCCTTTATAAAGGAGATTATCCATGACATATTTGTCAAATTTTCTAGCAAAACTATTTTCTTTCAGCTTTTTAGTCAGTGGAGCGAACTACATTATTGCCATGATTCTTTTTACGCTGATTACCAAGATTATACTGTTTCCCATCGGTATCTGGACACAGAAAAACGGAATTAAAATGGTAAAAATGAAGCCATATCTCAACATGATAAAGGTAAATCATTTTGGAGATAAAGATGCCATCGCAGACAAAACAGCCGCTCTGTATAAGGAGAAAAAATATCATCCTTTATTAGGAACGCTGCCTCTGATTATCCAGATTATTATTCTAATTGGAATTATAGATGTAGTCAAATTTCCTGAATACGCCGGATTAACAACGGCTGATATGCTTGTGGGAAAAATTAACTTTTCAGTATACCCGTATCAGGCAGGAGGCCTGTACTGGTGTATGCCGCTGCTTGCCGGTATATCCGCACTTATTCTCGGCATGGCGCAGAATAAGATGAATCCGCTTCAGGCGGAGCAGACAAGGCTGGGGCAGTTGGGAACCATGGCATTTTCGGTGGGAATATCACTTACGCTGGGCGCATATGTGCTGGCTGGCGTGGGTACCTATTGGATCTGCAGTAACCTGCTGACAATCCTGCAGCAGTTTGTGCTGAATCTGATTATAAATCCTAAGAAATATATAGATCATGAAATACTGGAGGAAAGCCGCCGAAAGCTGGCAGAGTTGGAAAATATAGGCGGCGGCAGAAAAAAGTCCCGGCATGACCCCAATGCGGCGAGGGAAAAAGCGGACTACAGGAGATTTTTCTCTGTAGCCAATAAGCATCTGGTTTTTTACTCGGAAAATAATGGTTTTTACAAATATTTTGAAAATATTATCGAGTATCTGCTGGCGAACTCAAATGTAACGATTCATTATATCACAAGCGATCCGGCCGATTCAATATTTGAGAAGGCAAAAACAAACAACAGGATCCGTGGATATTATATCGCTGAAAAAAAGCTGATCACACTGATGATGAAAATGGATGCGGACATGGTGGTTATGACCATGTCGGACCTGAATAATTATCATATAAAGCGCAGTTATGTCCGTAAAGACATTGAGTATGTATATGTGTTCCATTACCCGCTGAGTACCCATATGGTTCTGCATACAGGCGCACTGGATTACTATGATACCATCCTCTGTGTGGGTGAATTCCAGGTGCCTGAAATCAGAAAGCAGGAAGAGCTAAATCGCCTGCCGGAAAAAAAGCTGGTCATGTGCGGATATGGCCAGTTGGAGAAGCTGCAAAGGCAATATGATGTAATGCCCTCTGGAAACTCGAAATGCAAAAAGATCTTAATAGCGCCTTCCTGGCAGGAAGACAACATTCTGGATTCCTGTATAGATACGCTGCTTCAGGAATTATTGGGAAAGGGATATCACATTGTGGTTCGCCCTCATCCCGAGTATGTAAAGCGGTATGGTAGGCGGATGGATGCCATCGTAAAACAATATGGGGAATATTCCGGAGAAGACCTGGATTTTGAACTGGATTTTACCTCCAACACTTCCATTTTTGACTCCGATGTGGTAATCACTGACTGGTCCGGAACCGCTTTTGAATTTTCGTTTGTAACAGGAAAACCGGCTGTGTTTATCAATACGCCAATGAAAGTAAATAATCCTGATTATGAAAAACTCGGCATAGAGCCGCAGGAAATTGCCTTGAGAAACAAGGTTGGAATATCGTTGGAGCCGTCAGATATTTCCGGCTGTAACGGTAAGATTCAACAGCTGATGGAACGCCAGGAAGAATATATCAGGAAAAACATCGCCCTTAGAGATATGCTTATTGCCAACTACGGACATAGCGGAGAGGTTGGCGGAAGCTATATTCTTGACAGTCTTCAAAGTAAGATTGCTGCGAGAAAACAGGAATATTCCGGCTAATCGGAGAGACGAAATCAGAGATTGATAGAAGGGCCGAAACAGGAGGATATTGTCATGAAAGCATTGATTTTAAATTCCGGATTAGGCAGCCGGATGGGGGTTCTTACAGCGGAACATCCCAAATGTATGACAGAGATTGCATATGGTGAAACAATTTTGAGCAGGCAGCTGAAAATGCTTGTGGAAGCAGGAATTGAGGATGTCGTGATGACTACCGGCGCTTTTTCGGAAGTTCTGGCAGATTATTGCCGAAGCCTTGAATTGCCGCTTCGGATAAATTATGTCTATAACTCCAGTTATAGGGAGACCAATTATATTTATTCCATATATTGTGCAAGGGAATATCTGGCAGATGACGATATTGTGTTAATGCACGGAGACCTGGTTTTTGAGAACAGTGTTTTTGATTTGATTGTAAGCAGCCGTGTCAGCTGTATGACTGTGAGTTCCACGCTCCAGCTGCCTGAAAAGGATTTTAAAGCGGTCATTCAGGATGGAATTATCAGAAAGGTAGGGATTGATTTTTTTGAAAATGCCATGGCGGCACAACCTTTATATCTGCTGAAGCAGGATGACTGGAAGCAATGGCTGAATGAAATCAGCGTATTTTGCGAACATGGTAATGTTAATTGCTATGCGGAAAATGCTTTTAATAAGATATCCGGACAATGCAGCGTTTATCCTTTGGATATTAAAAATTTATTGTGCAGTGAAATTGATAATTCAGTTGATCTGGATATTGTTTCTTCCAGGTTAAAGGAACTTGCCTCCAGGACCGTATATATGTGCTTTTCAACAGACATGGTACATAGCGGCCATATTGCCATTATTAAAAGGGCCGCCCGGCTGGGAAGGCTGATTATCGGCGTTCTTTCTGATGAGGCGGTTGCAAGCTATAAAAGGTTTCCGCTGCTGCCCTATTCGGAAAGAAAGGTTATTTTCGAAAACATAACTGGTGTTTATAAGGTTATCGAGCAAATGACGTTAAGCTACAGGGAAAATCTGGAATACTACCATCCTGATTTTGTGGTTCATGGCGACGACTGGGTTAAGGGATTCCAGAAACCTGTTCGGGATGAAGTGATTTCCATTCTGGCAGGCTATGGGGGCAGGCTGGTGGAGTTCCCATATGCAAATGATGAAAAATATGTGTCTATGGAATCCAGAGCCAGGGCGGATTTGGCCTTGCCTGATGTAAGGCGGGCACGGCTGAAGAAAATGATTGCCATGAAAGGAACCGTTAATGCAATTGAGGCACACAGCGGGATTACCGGCCTGATTGCCGAAAAAACAGTGGTATATCAAAACGGTGAGGCACATCAGTTTGACGCCATGTGGATCAGCTCTTTATGTGATTCCACTTCCAAGGGAAAACCGGACATTGAACTTGTTGACATGACATCCCGCTACCGGACAATTGATGATATTATGGAAGTGACTACCAAGCCGATTATTTTTGACGGTGATACAGGCGGGCTGACAGAGCATTTTGTATACACAGTGCGGACGCTGGAGCGAATGGGCGTTTCCATGGTTATTATTGAAGATAAAACAGGGTTAAAGAAAAATTCCCTGTTTGGCACGGAAGTACCTCAAACGCAGGATTCCATCGAAAATTTCAGTGCCAAGATTCAGGCTGGCAAAAGGGCGCAGAAGACCAGGGACTTTATGATATGCGCCCGTATTGAAAGCCTGATTCTTGAACAGGGAATGGAGGATGCCCTGGCCAGGGCTTATGCCTTTACCCATGCCGGGGCGGATGCCATTATGATACACAGCCGCAAAAAGGATCCGTCAGAAATATTTGAATTTGTGGAAAAATTCCGTGCAAAGGATGCCATAACGCCGATTGTGGTCGTTCCCACATCCTTTAATTCCGTTACAGAGGAGGAATTTAAGGCGCGGGGAGTTAATGTGATTATATATGCCAATCAGCTGACGCGGACTGGATTTCCGGCAATGCAGAACGCCGCAAGAACCATACTGGAGCATCACAGGGCAAAGGAATGCGATGAAATGTGCATGCCCATTCAGAATATTATCACGCTGATTCCGGAGGAGTGACAGACCTGTCTTCCACCGGAACTTGATAGGATAACCTTAAACAATGAATATGCCGAGATATCCGTTTGGGGAATATATGGGAGGTAAGAATGCCCGGACAGACTATACTGAAAGCCAGTGAAGATTACAGGGAAATAGATGTATATTTAAAAGAACAGAAAATCCGCAGCATTTTTCTGGTATGCGACGAGGCGATTTCTTTCTTAAAAATCGATACCTATTTTAAGGAATTACCAGGCCGGCTTGGCGTCGATGTATACAGGTTTATGGATTTTCAGCCGAATCCCCGATATGAGTCGGTTGCGGAGGGTGTCCGGCGATTCAGAGAACAGGGAAGCGATGCCATTTTTGCTGTGGGAGGCGGAAGTTCCATGGATGTGGCAAAGTGTATTAAGTTGTACGCAAACATGGAGGAGGGGAAAAACTATCTGATGCAGCCGATTCATGCCAATGAGATTCCGTTGTTTGCCGTTCCGACTACGGCAGGGACAGGAAGTGAGTCCACAAAATACGCTGTCATCTACTATTATGGTGAAAAACAGTCCGTTACCCACGAAAGCTGTATTCCCTCTACAGTGCTAATGGATCCAACCGTCCTGAAGACATTGCCGCCATACCAGAAAAAATCTACTATGCTGGATGCGTTTTGCCATGCAGTAGAATCGTTTTGGTCTGTTCAGTCTACAGATAAAAGCAAAGCATATGCAAGAGAGGCAATCCGGCTTATCTTGCGTAATATGGATTCTTATCTGGATAATGATGATAATGGGAATGCAAATATGCTTTATGCTGCACATCTGGCAGGAAAAGCTATCAATATCACACAGACAACGGCCGGCCATGCCATGTGTTACAAGCTCACAAGCCTGTATGGCATCGCGCATGGACACGCAGCGGCATTGTGTGTCAATACATTGTGGCCTTATATGCTGGAGCATATAGAATGCTGCGCCGATCCCCGTGGACAGTGTTATTTAAACGAAGTTTTCGAAGAACTGGGGCAGCTCATGGGATGCACTGCCCCCCATGATGCTCCTCGAAAATGGAATGCGTTGTTGGATAAGCTGGAAATGGCAGCCCCGCTGATCGGGAACATGGCAGAGCTGAATATACTGTCAGGCTCAGTGAATCCGGTCAGGCTGAAAAATAATCCGGTACAGCTGAGTCTGCCCGTATTCGAAATGTTGTATCGGGAAATTCTGTCGGGAAAGCATTCCTCACAAGCAGCTGAGAGCCTGCCGGGAGAAGGAACTGTTCTACCTGGTTAAAATAAGGAGTGAAACAGGTATGATAAAAGTAGAACGATTGTTGGAGATTATTGGTGCAGACTTTTATACCGGTGTTCCGGATTCACAATTAAAAGCCTTGTGCGATTATTTGTGCGATACATATGGAAATGATTCCTTACACCATATCATTGCTGCCAATGAGGGAAACTGTGCTGCTTTGGCAGCCGGATATCATCTGGCAACCGGCAAAATACCGGTAGTGTATATGCAAAACAGCGGTGAGGGAAATATCATTAACCCCGTGGCCTCCCTGCTAAACGAAAGGGTTTATGCAATTCCCATGATATTTATGATTGGCTGGCGGGGAGAACCGGGCATTCATGATGAACCTCAGCATATCTTTCAGGGAGAGATAACTCTTAAATTGCTGGAGGATATGGGGATTTCCTTTTATGTAATCGGAAACGATACCACTGAAGCAGACATAGCTGAAGCTATGCAGCAGTTCCAGACGGTATTAGCAAAGGGGAAAAATGCCGCATTTGTGGTCCGCAAGGGCGCTGTTTCCTATGAGAAAAACTCTGATTATCATAATGCTTATGAAATGATTAGAGAAGAAATCATACATCACATTACGCATTTTACAGGGGAAGATCCGATTGTTTCCACAACAGGAAAAGCCAGCCGGGAGTTGTTTGAAATCAGGGAGTCTGAAAGGCAGGACCATAAATATGACTTTCTTACAGTGGGTTCGATGGGACATAGTTCTTCCATTGCGCTGGGGACTGCGCTTCATAAGCCGGGTACAAAATTCTGGTGCATAGATGGTGACGGAGCCGTATTGATGCATATGGGCGCACTGGCGGTTATCGGTTCTATTTGCCCGGAAAATCTGGTACACATTGTAATTAACAATGGTGCTCATGAAACGGTGGGCGGCATGCCTACTGCGGCCGCCGGGATAGGCCTTGCAGCCGTAGCAGCTGCCTGTGGTTATCCCTATACGGTTTGCGTAGATTCTTTTGAACGCCTGGATGAAGAACTGCAGGCCGCAAAAAAGCGTAAGACATTAAGCTTTATTGAAGTGAAGTGCGCCATCGGTGCCAGGAAAGACCTGGGACGTCCGACGACTGCGGCAGTGGAAAATAAGTTAAGCTTTATGGAATATTTAAAGACATTGAATTAGTGAGGATCATTTTATCGGCCCTTTTGGACGGTTCCGGAAGGGCCGAATCCTCCCCTTAAAGCACAGCCGCTTAACTTCTCTCCGCCCGAACGATACACCGTTTCTTATAACACGCAATCCCGAATCGAACCACCGTATCCATCCCGTCCTGCCGCAGCCTGTCTTCATAATCCAGACTCGAAATCTGCTCCAGCGCTTCTGTGCAGGCGGCATCCAGCTTCCCTTCCTCCGCATACTTCACTTCTATCACGATTCCAATCCCCTGGTCTTCCGCTTCCACCAGAATATCGCTGTATCCGTCCCCGGATTCCGTATTGGATGTCACAATCCAGTCCTCCCGGTGGCTCAGCAGCCCAAGGAGCATGCCATGATAAAAGTTCTCCTTCTTTGTCTTCCGTGCAGCCGTGTCTCGAATGCTGATAGTCTTGCGCAGGTAAGTATTTAACTGCGTTTCCACCGCGTCGGCATCCCCACGGAGAAAAGCGCTGCAGAAGGCGTCCAGGCGGGGCGTGTCCTTCCGGCTTTCCTCCCGGAACCATTCCTGTATCTGCTCCACAAAAATTTGCCGGATTTCAAGATTAGGTATAGCTAACCTGTACACATCAGCATCTTCCGCCCCGCGCTGGGCCAAGTAACCTGTAGTAAAAAGTACGCTCCACAGATTGTCTATATTGTCGTACAGTTCCCGGTAGGTCAGTTCCTGGCGGATACGGTGAGTGACCGTCTCTCCGGCGACCAGGGCTTCTATCTCACGCCTTGTTCCGGGTGTTGCCATTCTGATGAATTCCCGGATAATATCGTTCCCGCTTGTATTAATCCAGTAGGCCCTGGGAAAAGCTTCCGGTTGAAATCTGGCATCCCTGCAGTAGTTGATTACATCCCATGGACAATAGACCTGTGCAGTTCCGAAACGGTATCCGTCATACCACTTTTTAACAGTTTCAAAATTATCTTCCAGGCCATAGTACCGAAGCATTTCGGTTACCTCGTCATCTGTGAAACCGAAATATTCCCCCATCTGTGTGCTGGTTGTTGAGAAGACATTCATATTATTCAGCCCTGTGAAAATGCTTTCTTTCGCAATGCGCAGGCAACCGGTCAGCACGGCAAAATACAGGCTGTCATTGGTTTTCAGCGCCTGCCCGAACAAGCTGCGGATGAGGGTTACCATTTCGGCATAATAGCCGGCCTGCTGGGCCTTGTCCAAGGGGACATCGTACTCGTCAATCAGCAAGATGACATTCTGCCCATAATGCTTTCGCAGCAGTTCAGACAGCATGCGCAGGCTGTCAGCCAGTACTTCAGGCGGCATGGAAAATCCCTGCTTTCCGCTGTCGTCTATCTTTATCAGCTGCCGATAAAGGCTTTTATCTTCATTCGACAGCCGGGGGCTATCCGCCAGAAACTGAAACCGAAGCGCAGCGGTTCCGATAATGGAACGCAGCATTCCGGCGGCCTCTTCATAATTTCTTGCGTCCACACCTTTCAGCGTAATCAGGATAACCGGAAATTTACCCATATATTTTTGACAATATTCCCGTTGTCTGGCTATTTCCAGCCCATCAAACAATGTACTGTCACATCCGTACTCGAAAAAGCAACGGAGCATGCTCATATTCAAAGACTTTCCGAAACGCCTGGGCCGGGTAAACAGATTTACCTTTCCCCAATTATCCAGCAATTCCCGAATCAGTCCTGTCTTATCCACGTAGTAGAAACCTTCTGTGCGGATTTCTTCAAATTTTTCGATTCCGATAGGCAGTTTTGTTCTCATCTTTATACTTCCCCTCCTCCGCTGCTTCCGCCAGAATATCGCCGAATCCGTATTTAGAAAAGCTGCGGAGTATATTCACATTCAGCGGTTTTGCCGTTTACCTGTGGTACAGGATTGTTAATTTAGTTTATCACAGATTGGTTAAAAGGGAAATAGGGTATTTTGCTTTGGCTGGTTCAGGGCGCCAGGATGCTGTGGGGCTGGGATGAGGGGAAGAAATACAGGATAACTATGGATTATCTTTGGTTAGAGGTTTTTAATGAACCATAAAAAGAAG
>CAJULV010000088.1 GCA_910587555.1 uncultured Acetatifactor sp. | reverse complement strand
GAGCCGGTTGCTCTAACCAACTGAGCTAAAGGTCCGCATACCCTTGCGGGCTCTTACTCCCGGCTGTGAAACCGGATGACTCCAACGGGAATCGAACCCGTGTTACCGCCGTGAAAGGGCGATGTCTTAACCGCTTGACCATGGAGCCACAATATCCCTGACGAATGCTATAATAACACATCTTCTCCTGTTTTGCAAGAGGAAATTTTACGTTTTTTCTTCCTTTTTTCGGTGCTGTTGTAACAGTTCAGACAGCAGTCGGCCTCCTGTATTCATGCCTGCCTCTCCGTCCCTCTTACCGAATATGTACAGCCGCAGTAATCCTGCCTGTATAAGCCGTATTGTGCGGACAATTCGACGGATCTTTTATACCCGTCCCTTTTCTTGAAATCGGAGGGCAGCCATGCTATGCCGTGTTCCTCTGCGAGTTTTTGCCCGATTTCATTCAGCTTCTTCGCGTTTTTCAACGGGCTGATGCTCAGCGTTGTGGTAAAATAGTCAAATCCCTCCGCCGCACCCCGCCGCGCCGTCTCACCCAGGCGCAGTTCAAAGCACCTGGTACACCTCTCCCCGCCCTCCGGGCAGCCCTCCAGCCCCCTGGCCGCGGCAAAAAAACGCCCCGGCTCATAGTCTCCTTCCAATATATCAATGGGATAGCCCCTGCGCTCTTCGTTATAAGAGGCAATCAGCCTTTTCTGCTCCGCCACACGCTTCCGATACTCATCGGAAGCCGAAATATTGGGATTATAGTAAAACACGCAAATCCGAAAATACCGGCATAAATACGCAAGCACATAGCTGCTGCAGGGCGCACAGCAGCTGTGCAGGAACAGGGTCGGCACGAAGCCGTCCCCTGCATCCTGTAAACCGTCTAAGATTTTCTCCAGTTCCTTCTGGTAATTTACCTGATTCATCTTTTCTCCTTACGGGGCAGCTGCCTGCGTTTCCACCCACGTCCCATGGCCGCCGGGACTCCCCCGCAGCGTATAACCGTCCCCGCGCCGCTTCACGAACGAGATGACGCCTTCCCTGCCAGCTCCTCATAACGCATCCCGGCCTTGCGCCAGTTGATCAGTCCGAACCAGCCTTCCACATAGTCCGCCCTGCGGTTCTGGTACTGGAGATAATAGGCATGTTCCCACACATCCACCAGCAGCACCGGGACGTACTCCTCCAGATCCGGCACATCCTGATTGGCAGTCTGCACAATGGACAGGACGCCGTTTTTATCCGACACAAGCCAGGCCCACCCGGAGCCGAATCTGCCCACTGCCGCCTGTTTCATCTGCTCTTTCCACTGCCTGTAGGAACCGAAATCCCGGTCAATGGCCTCCGCCAGGGCTCCGGAAGGTTCCTGCCCCACGGGACTCTTCATGGAGTCAAAATACAGTTCATGATTGTACACTCCGCCGCCATTGTTGCGCACTGCCGTCTTTACCGCCGCAGGCAGGCGGTTGATGTCGGTCAGCAGCTCTGTCAGGCTCTTCTTCTGCAGCTCCGGATAATCCGCCAGGGCCGCGTTCAGGTTGTCCACATAAGTCTTGTAATGCTTGTCGTGGTGGAATGTCAGCGTCTCTTCATCCAGTACCGGAATCAGGGCGTCATACTCATAGGGCAGGGGACGTACTACAAAGGGATAGGTTTCAGCTTTCATATACTCCTCACATTTCTGCGCCGCACTTTATTGAGTTTCGGAATTCCCGGAAGGCGCTTCCCTGCATCCTGCAGCGCGCGGACGCAAAATCATTCCGGTTTTCCTGATTAGTATATGTCAGATTCTTCCTTTTATTCATAGTCAGGCACTTTGGCATTCCCCTGCGCAGCCCCATCCTAAAACGCCTCAAGCAGCCCTGCCACGCCCTTTTCCTCATAAATCTTCTTATAGTATGCCACCTCGTCCCCGATTAACTCATCGATGACACGCATGCCCAGCAGCTCCACCGGGGCTTTATCATCCGTCAAGATAGTACCGCCGGACTCATAAGGCGTCAGACTGCCCTGGGTCCGCTCCATCATGGCATACAGCTCCTCATCCTCCAGATCCTGCCGCCCGGACTCAAAACGGTCCAGCATGTTTTTGTTGTCCGAGGCAAACAGTTCCCGATTGGTGGAACCTGCCACCTCCGCCGTATATACCTCACCGAACACGAAAGAAATGGTGTCTGCCAGGTATTGGTTGATGCTGCCCTCGCCGCTGCCCCGCATGTTCATATTCACCACCATGACGCCGTTCTCCGCCAGATGGGCTTTCACCAGGTAGAAAAATTCCACCGAAGACATCTGAAACGGAATGGTAATGTCCTGGTAAGCATCCACCATAATGACATCATATTTCTCATCCACCGCGTTCAGGAACGCCCTGCCGTCATAGGTAACCACAGGCACATCCTCCGGCAAATGGAAAAATTCCCGGGAAAGGGCCGTAATCTCCTCGTCAATCTCCACACCTGCAATCTCCATGTCCCCGAAATGCTTCCTGCACTGGGTGGCATAGGTACCCGTACCCATGCCCAGAATCAGCACCCTGCAGTCCTCCGGGTCCTTTCCCTCCACCATCAGCGGCGCGGCCATGGCATAATCGTAGTACATGCCCGTGAGTCCCTGTTCCTTCATGTAAATGGACTGGACGCCGAACAGTACATTGGTGGAAAGAATGACACTTCTGTCATTTTCTTTTACCTGGAGATAATTATACACGGACTCCCCCTCATAGGCCAGATTATCTTCCCAGAAGGCAAAGCTGTCCGAATATCCCAGAACACAGCACACCAGATAGCACAGAAGGGCAGTCACCGGCTTTGCCATTCCATGGCGGTTCTTTTTCCCGGCATTCCCGCCTTCTACCTCTGCCCTGTCTCCCGCAGCCCCCCCATTCTGTGGGCGGGAAACCCTATCCTTATCCTGTTTTGCGGCTTCTGTTACAGCCCTGCCTCCTCTGTCTGTCACTCCCCGTTCTGACCGGCTTCGTGCCACACTGATAAAATAAGCAAATGCCAGGGCCAGAAGGATTCCTGCAAAAATCAGGAAGGTGACGGAAGTCCCCACCGAAGGAATGGTCACAAAGGTAGGCACAAAAGTTCCGATGATACTGCCGATGGTATTAAAGGCCCCCAGCGTACCCACTACCTTCCCGCTTTCCTCCAGATTGCCCACAGAGTACTTCGCCAGGGAGGGTGTCACCGTTCCCAGCAGAAACAGCGGAAACACGAAAATCACCATACAGGCCGCAAAAGCCGCAGCAATCAGAAAGTTACTGCTCACGGAAAAGATCAGCAGCGCCGAGATTCCCACCACAATGTATTTCCCCACCGCCGGAATCGCCGCAATCCACACCCCGGCGACCAGCATCCTGGTATACAGCTTCCCGGGGTCCGGATCCTTATCCGCACTGCGCCCTCCGTAGATATTTCCCAATGCCATGGCGATCATAATGGTGCCGATGATGATAGTCCACACAATCTGCGACGAACTGAAGTAGGGCGCCAGAAGCCTGCTGGCCCCAAGCTCCACCGCCATCACGGACATGCCGGCAAAAAACTCCGTCAGGTACAGAAAAAACTTGTTCTTCAATATTTTAGGCGTATTTATCATACTCATCATTTACTCTCCCTGCAACCGCAATCCATATCCGTCCTGCAGCAGGCAAATCACACTCCGGTATGCCGCCTCGATTACCTGCGGCAAAATGGAGTACACCGAATTTTCTATCTGCATGACAGGTTTCCCGCTTCCGGGCTTACAGCCGCGCCACATCCACCAGCGTCAGCCCCTTTCCCGCATTCTCAAGACTGGTCACAAGGGCCCTGGCGGTATCCAGCGACGTCAGGCAGTTAACGCCCGTCTCAATGGCGGTACGCCGGATCAGGAAGCCGTCCCTGGACTTGTCCCTCCCCTGGGTGGGCGTATCAATGACCAGATCTATCCTGTGGCCCAAAATCAAATCCATCACAGTGGGGGATTCCTGTGAAATCTTGTTCACCTTCCTGGCTTTTACGCCCGCCTCATTCAGGGCAGCCGCGGTACTTCTGGTGGCGTAGATGGTATACCCAAGCTTTGCAAAACGCCGTCCGATCTCGATGGCTTCCCCCTTGTCCGCATCCTTCACGGTAATGATCATATTCTTATGCCGGGGCAGATTTACGCCTGCTCCCAAAAATGCCTTGTACAGCGCCTCATGGAACTCCTTCGCGATTCCAAGGCACTCTCCCGTAGACTTCATCTCCGGACCCAGGCTGATCTCCGCCCCCCGGATTTTCTCGAAGGAGAACACCGGCATCTTAATGGCGTAATACGCCGCCTCCGGCTGCAGCCCCGGCGTATATCCAAGCTCTCTGATGGTTTTCCCCAAAATGACTTCCGTGGCCAGATCTACGATGGGAATCCCTGTCACCTTGCTGATATAGGGCACCGTGCGGGAAGAGCGGGGATTCACCTCTATGACATATACGTCCTCCCCTATGGCGATAAACTGAATATTGATTAATCCCTTTACATGCAGGGCTTTCGCCAGCCTTTTGGTATATTCGGCAATTTTATCCTTCACCAGTTTGCCGATGGTATGGGCGGGATAAACGGATATACTGTCCCCGGAATGCACGCCTGTCCGTTCAATATGTTCCATAATACCGGGTATCAGGATGTCCGTACCGTCACACACGGCATCCACCTCGATTTCCTTTCCCTGTAGATACTTGTCCACAAGAATCGGGTGGTCCTGGGCAATCCGGTTGATAATTTCCATAAATTCCTCGATTTCCCGGTCGGAAATGGCGATCTGCATTCCCTGACCGCCCAGCACATAGGAGGGCCGCACCAGGACAGGATACCCTAAGCGGTTTGCTACGGCTTTTGCCTCCTCCGCGGTGTACACCGTACCGCCTGCTGCCCGGGGAATGCCCGTTTCCTCCAGAATCTTGTCGAAAAGCTCCCGGTCCTCCGCAGCGTCCACGTCCTCCGCTTTGGTGCCCAGGATGGGAACCCCCATCTTCATCAGGCTCTCCGTGAGCTTGATGGCGGTCTGGCCGCCGAACTGCACCACCGCGCCGTCCGGTTTCTCGATTTCCACGACGGATTCCACGTCCTCCGGCGTCAGGGGCTCGAAATACAGCTTATCCGCAATATCAAAGTCCGTACTCACGGTCTCCGGATTGTTATTAATGATAATGGTCTCATAGCCCGCCTTGGAAAACGCCCAGGTGGCGTGGACGGAGCAGTAATCAAATTCGATGCCCTGCCCGATACGGATGGGTCCGGAGCCAAGGACAAGCACTTTCCTGCGGCAGTTCCCGGTATCTCCGCCGTAAGCGCTTCCGCTTGCCTCACACGTTCCCCCGTAAACGGAATAGTAGTAAGGTGTGGACGCCGCAAACTCCGCCGCGCAGGTATCTACCATCTTATATACCGCCCGGATCCCGTTTTCCTTTCGGAGCGCTTTGATCTCCGCTTCGCTCCTGCCGGTAAGACGGGCGATCACATTGTCCGGAAATTCAATCCGCTTGGCCTCCTTCAGCAATTGGGGGGTCAGCTCCTGCGTCTTCAGCGCCTCCTCCATTTCCACCAGAATCGCAATCTTATCAATAAACCACATATCAATCAATGTAATAGCATGAATTTCCTCATAGCTGATTCCCCTGCGGATGGCTTCCGCAATCATCCAGATGCGGCGGTCGTCCACCACTTTCATCTTCGCCTTCAGCTCCTCCGCGCTTAAATCACCGAAATCATAACCGAGCAGGCAGTCCACATGCTGTTCCAGAGAGCGGATGGCCTTCATCAGGGCGCCTTCAAAATTGTCACAGATGCTCATAACCTCGCCGGTTGCCTTCATCTGGGTGGTAAGCGTACGTTTTGCCGTAATAAACTTATCAAAAGGAAGTCTGGGAATCTTCACCACGCAGTAGTCCAGTGCGGGTTCAAAGCCGGCATAGGTTTTCTGCGTGATGGCATTCCTGATCTCATCCAGCGTATACCCCAGGGCGATTTTTGCCGCCACCTTGGCAATTGGGTAGCCCGTCGCCTTGGACGCCAGGGCAGAGGAACGGCTCACACGGGGATTCACCTCTATGACACAGTACTCAAAGCTGGTGGGATGCAGCGCGAACTGCACATTGCAGCCGCCGGTAATCTGCAGCTCGTTTATGATATTCAGCGCGGATGTCCGCAGCATCTGGTATTCCTTGTCGCTCAAAGTCTGGGACGGCGCCACCACAATGCTGTCTCCCGTGTGTACGCCCACAGGGTCTATATTTTCCATATTGCAGACGGTGATGCAGTTTCCGGCACTGTCCCGCATAACCTCATATTCGATTTCCTTCCAGCCCGCAATGCAGCGCTCCACCAGCACCTGCCCCACCCGGGAAAGCCGCAGGCCGTTTTCCAGGATTTCCTCCAGTTCCGCCTGGTTTCCGGCAATACCGCCGCCGGAGCCGCCCAGGGTATACGCCGGGCGAAGCACCACCGGATAACCGATGGAATTGGTAAATTCCACGCCCTCCTCCACCGTTTCCACCACCCTGGAAGCGGCACATGGCTCCCCGATACGCTCCATCAGGTCCTTGAATTCCTGCCGCCCTTCCGCATTGCGGATGGTAGCCGCGGTGGTGCCCAGAAGCTTCACCCCGTGAGAAGCCAGGAAACCGGATTCCTCCAGTTCCATCCCCAGGTTCAGCCCTGCCTGTCCCCCAAGGGTGGGCAGAATGCTGTCCGGCTTCTCCTTCTCTATAATCTGCTCCAATACCTTTACATCCAGGGGTTCAATATATACTTTATCCGCGATATCCCTGTCGGTCATAATAGTGGCCGGATTGGAGTTCACCAGGATAACCTCCACCCCCTCTTCCTTCAGGGAGCGGCAGGCCTGGGTGCCCGCGTAGTCAAATTCCGCTGCCTGTCCGATGACGATGGGTCCGGACCCGATGACCATCACTCTTTTTACATTGGGATTTTTAGGCATGGGATTGGCCTCCTTTCACAGTGGGATTCTTCATCATCCGGATAAATCTGTCGAACAGGTAACGGGAATCCTGGGGACCCGGACAGGCTTCCGGGTGGTACTGCACGGTAAAAATATTCTTGCCGGTGTAGGCAAGTCCCTCATTGGTGCCGTCATTCACATTGACAAATGCCGGAACGGCCACCTTGGGGTCAAGCTTGTCCGTGTCTACCACATAGCCGTGATTTTGGGAAGAAATATACACCCTGCCGGTCATCAGGTCCTTCACCGGGTGATTTCCCCCTCTGTGGCCGTACTTCATTTTATAGGTATCCGCCCCTGTTGCCAGCGCCATGAGCTGATGGCCCAGGCAGATGGCAAAAACAGGGATCTCCGTATCGTAAAGCTTCCTAATCTCCCGGATCATCCGTGTACATTCCTTGGGGTCCCCAGGTCCGTTGCTGAGCATGATGCCGTCCGGCCGTGACGCAATGATTTCCTCCGCCGAAGTAAAACAGGGGTATATCGTCACTTCACAGCCCCTCTCGGCCAGGGAATGGGCGATATTATCCTTTGCCCCCAAATCCAGAAGCGCTACCTGCAGTCCCGCGCCGTTCAGTTCCCTCACCAGCGTGGGACGCGCCTCTCTCTCCCCTCTTTCATATGCTTTCCTGTCAAATCTCGCGGCGCCGGACAGCGGGCCGTTCTCCCCCGGGGACCTGCTGGGCCGCACCGTATATTTCTCCTTACAGCTCACCTTCTCCACCACCTGTCCCGTGGTATAAGCCTTTAGCTTCGGGAGAATTTCTTCCATACTAAAGTCCGCGCCGGTGGTAATCATACCGTTCATGGTACCCTTTTCCCGCAGAATCTTCGTCAGCGCCCTTGTGTCAATCCCCGCGATGCCGGGCACATTATTTTCTTCCATAAATTGTTGTATGCTGAGATCAGAGCGGAAATTGCTCGGAATGCGGGATAACTCCCGTACAATAAAACCATCCGGCCAGGGCCGAAAGGACTCCATGTCCTCCCTGCAGATGCCGTAATTGCCAATCAGGGGATACGTCATACATACTGCCTGTCCCGCATAGGACGGGTCCGTCAGCACCTCCAAATACCCGGCCATGGATGTGTTAAACACGATTTCACTGATGATCTCCCTGTGTGCGCCTATGTGAATCCCCTCAAACACAGTGCCGTCTTCCAAAATCAAAAACGCCTTCATAACCTCTCTCCCATCTCCCGCTCCGGTCACACGCGAAATTCCGTATTGCGTTCCTCCGCGGTTTATCCGCCGAAGGGGCGCATCCTCCGCACCGGTCGGGCATCTCATACCCATTCCAATCCAATCGCTCCCGAAACATTCGCATTATTATAGCACAGAAAACAAAACCCGGCAATATGTAAACCTGCTCAAATCCAAATCAAATCCAAAAAGCGTAACAGTTCAGACAGGGCGCTGAATTGTTACGAGAATGCACACAAAACGCGAAAAGAATGCGTTTTGGCGCCCGCAGGTCTCGCAAAATTGCACAGAGCGCAATTTTGACTTCGCGAGAGGGGCTGTCTGAACTGTTACAAAAAGCGTCATCCGAGACGGCAGGCCCGGCAATTGTACAAAGTTTTCATTGCGTTTCCGCGGTATTGATGATATGATACCAGGGTCAAAAGGTCATACGTGACATGCCTGCCTGTCAATACCGGCTTTGGGTATCACAACGTTCATAATACCTTTTGACCACTATATCACGATATTGTCTTATTTTAAAACCGTATAAATGCAGGAGGATACCATTTATGATTCATGTCTCACTTTCCGGTACCGATTTAAAATTCAACGAAGCCAATCTGCACTTTTCCATGACCCGGAACAGCGGCGAATGGAGCTGGACGCAGGACTATGTCCCCCTGTTCACCGCCGGCTCGGAGGAAATCCCCTTTCAAAGCGCCGCTTCCGTCTCCCATGAGGTGAAGGAAAACGGGCTTGGAAAGGGTATCCTCTCCCGCTATGAAGGCTTTGCCTTGGACGGGAAAACTTCCGTCCTGTCATTTGCCACCTACACCTGGATTGAGGGCGCCACCGGGGATATCTTCTTTGAATGGATTCCCCTGCAGGAGTCCGATGCGGATATCAACGCCGTCCGCTGGCCTGGTCCCATGGCGTTTTCGGAAAAAAGGGCGGACTGGTATACGCTGCTGAACCAGCACCAGGGACTGCTCATCCCCAATACCTGGGAAACCGCCCTGGGGAAGCTGCCCTTTGACGGCCAGCTCTGTTCCGCCGCCAATTACATGCCCTGGTTCGGCCAGGTGAAGGCCGGCGAAGGTTATATCGCTATCTGCGAGCAGCCCTGGGACTGCGCCTTCTATGCGGAACATCCCGCCGGAGGACCCTACACCACAGCGGGCGTCCGCTGGCTGCCCAGCCTGGGAAAGATGCGCTACCGCAGAGTCATGCGCTACACCTTATTGAACGACTGTGACTACAACGACATCTGCAAGGTATACCGCTCCTATGTGAAGGAAAAGGGCCTGTTCTGCAGCCTGAAGGAAAAAGCCGCCAAAGCCCCCAAAGTGGAACAGCTCATCGGCAGCCTCTTCCTGCACCGGGGCATTAAGAATCATGTGTGCGCGGAATCGGACATGCACGATCCGGAGCATCCCGGCAAATATGACCGGGTAGTCCCTTTCGGAACACGTTCGGCGGAAATCCGCGCCCTTCATGACCAGGGCTTCGAAAAGCTCTTCCTGCACCTGGACGGTTGGGGTGATCCGGGATATGACAATCAGCATCCGGACTACCTGCCCCCCTGTGAAGAGGCCGGCGGCTGGAGCGGAATGAAGGAACTGGCCGACACCATGCATGCGTGCGGTTATCTCTTCGGCATTCATGACCAGTACAGGGACTACTATTTCAACGGAAAAACCTTTGATGCTTCCTTCGGCTGCCTCCAGACGGACGGCAGTCTTCCGGAACATGCACATTGGGCCGGCGGCCGCCAGACCTACCTGTGCGCAACCCAGGCTCCCTATTATGTCAGACGCAACTTCCGGCAGCTGGCGGAACAGGGCATCGAGTTAGACTGTGCTTACCTGGATGTATTCACCTGCAATGAACCCGACGAATGCGCCAATCCCATGCACACCATGAGCCGCAGGGACTGCCTGGAGTTCCGGGGACAGTGTTTCGAATACCTGCTCTCCCAGGGCATCCTGCCCAGCTCCGAGGAGATCTCCGATTGGAGCATGCGGAGCCTGGTATTCTGCCATTACGCGCCCTACCGGTTTATGATGTACAAGCCCGGCACCCCGCAGAATGGCATCCCTGTTCCGCTGTTCAACCTGGTGTACCACGACTGCGTAATCATTCCCTGGATGATGGACAAAATGGACGCCCGAAACGACTACATGCTCTATGCCCTGCTCAACGGCGGCGCTCCCTATCTCATCAGAGACGGCGCATATCCGGACGTAGACGGTTCCTTTGAACCGGAATTTACCTTTACCGAAAGGGAAGCCTATGAGAGATGCCGTGTGGTATCCGGACTCCACGAGCGGGTTGCCGCCTGTGAAATGGTCTCCCATAAGCTCCTTACGCCGGACGGAAAACGGCAGGAAACGGTGTTCAGCGACGGCACCAGAGTACGAATCGATCTGGATACACAGCTGTATGAGGTCGATCATGCATAACCAAAATTCATAAAAAGTTATGAAACAAAACGCGAAGCTTCCGAACTCCTCAGATGAGATTTCATCGAGTTCGGAACTTCGCGTTTTAATGGAGTAGACGGGAGTCGAACCCGTAATTTTAAGTGCCATAAATGTGATAAATAAGGCGTTTTGCAGTTTTCGGGACAAAATCTGGGACAAATCAGTTTACGGTAATCTCGCACTATAATTTTGTGAGTTTTACATAGCAGATGGAAAGAACGTTTGTTTGCTAAACTTAAGTTTAGCAAACAAACGCTCTGTATGCACTACAAGACGTAAAAAGGGCGGCAGGATAACCCTACCGCCCTTACTGTCAGACTTTAACCATAATCGCATCAAAACCAGATGCCTTAGC
>CAJULV010000087.1 GCA_910587555.1 uncultured Acetatifactor sp. | reverse complement strand
TTTTTGTGTATAATACAAACCGACAGGGAGACGCGGCAATGAAATCATCCGTGAAAGACAACTAATGAAAGACGACTAATCAGACAAAGGCTGACATTATGATGGCAAAAACAGAGAATGAGGAAGAATGGAAAATCGGCAGCCTGTCCCGGCTGACCGGCGTGAAGGCGGGAACCATCCGGTTTTATGAAAAATGCGGCTTCCTGGAGCCCGCGAAACGTCTGCCCAACGGTTACCGGGTATTCTGCAGAAGGCATATTTATCAAATCCGAGCGTGCAGGCTTGTATTCGGCGGCTTCGTGAACAAGCGGCTCCGAAGGATAAGCCTGGACATCCTACAGGCGGCAAGGGACTGGAATCCGGAAGCTTACCGTCAGGCGGCGGACAGGTACCTACAGGCAGTGGAGGAGGATATCAGGAGAACGAAAATCGCCGTGGACTTTGTGATGGACAAGCTCCGGGAACCGGGCGCGGATTCATCCGTCTATACGAAAAAGCAGGCAGCCGGGCTGGTGGGAGCCACACCTGAAGCAATCCGGAACTGGGAGCGCAACGGCCTGCTCCCACAGAGGGCGCGGTACGAGAAACGGCTCTATTCACAACAGGAACTGAACCGCATGTATGTGATAAGGCTGCTGCTGGACAATGGCTACAGCATGATGGCAGTGCGGAGCTTCTTCCGGGAATACGACAGAGAAGGCCGGGAATCGGCCATGCTGCAGCTCATGGAGCCGGGAGAGGACGAAGACCTGATCTACCGGGCCGACCGCTATATGGAAACACTGCTCAGCACACAGGAAAAAGCCCGGCAGCTTTGCGCCATGGCAGATGAAATGAAGGAACACTAAACCTTCTATTTATACACCACTTTTCGGAAAAATGGTATGCTGTCCGTACAACATACGGAAAGGCGGCATTTTCATGAGATATTTTAAGGTCGATGTACGAGAGGAACCCACTGAATACGGTTTTATGCCCACAATGCAGATGTATCTGCTGGAAGGGGCGGAAAAAAGGCCAGTCGTACTGATTGTTCCAGGCGGAGGTTACACGACGGTATGCATCCAGTGCGACGGCGAAAAAACAGCCATGCAGTATAATGCCGCAGGTTTCCATGCGGCGGTGCTCCGCTACAGCGTGGAGCCGCATCATTTTCCGGAGCCCCAGCGGGATCTGATGTCGGCTATCCGCATATTGAGGGAAAACGGGGACATCTGGGGAATCCATGAGGACAGAATCGCCATCATCGGATTTTCTGCGGGAGGGCATTTATGCGCCAGCGTAAGCACCCTATGGCATCTGGCGAAAAGGGATGCAGCGCTGTACAAGCCCAATGCGGCGATTCTATGTTACGCCATACTGACTGCCCGGCTGAACCACTGCCGCGAGTTTCTGGAAGACCATGTGGGAAGGGACGAAAGGAAGCTGAAGCTGGCAGCCTGTGAGGAACAGGTAAGCGGATATACCCCGCCCACCTTTTTATATGGCACCTTCGAAGACACACTGACCAATCCGGAAAATGTACTCTACTACGCGGAAAAACTTTGCGAACACGGCGTACCCTTTGAGTGCCATATCTTTCCAAGGGGCAGCCACGGCGCGCCATGGTGCGACGATACCATCTGGGCCAAGCCCGCGGGAGAAAGGGACTGCAATTACATCCGCATGTCGGTGGAATGGATGCGGGAATTATTTGGATTGTTGTAGATGCTGGCAATTCTTGAAAATCGGAGTGTATCTGTACTGCAATGCTCCATACCGCTTTCCGACTCACGAAGGAATGACTCCCGGGAAGGCGGCAGATTTTACGCTCGTAAGCATAGATGCGATGGGCGGGACTGGAAGGGATGGAGAAAACAATATGAATATAGAAAATGCGGAAATCTACCTGAAGAAGAACGGAAAAAAGCTGCTGACAGGCGGCAAGAGCAGAGCCCGGGTATATGACATCGGAGGGGCGTATGTGTTGAAACAAATCTACAGGGCGGAACTCGGAGACGACGCGCTGTATGAAGCTTACCAGAAGGAAGCCTGGTGGTACGCCGCCGGAGGAAGGGGCCTTGGCTGTCTGCCGGCGGTGTTTGATCTGCGGAATACAAAAGACGAAATTTCGATTCTGATGAAACGCTATCAAGTACCCTCGAGACAGGAAATCAATGCAGACCTGCTGGAAAAAATCATGAGGAGCCTTGCGCTCGTACATGCCGCGGAGATTCCGCCGCTCCTGAAGCAGCCCCATACTGCCCAGCTCCTGTCCGAGAAAGAAATCTGCGTCTCCATGGAGGGCTGGTACGCCGTGCTGGAGGAACATCCCGGCGCTTTTGACGGGGCACCGCTGGAGTGCATTGCGGAAACGATAAACCGAATTATTCTGTGGCATGATTCCGAGGAGACCGTGCTGAATCATGGCGACTTCCATTGGGACAATCTGCTCCTGGACGAGTCCGGCGCAATCCTGATCTGCGACTGGCAGGGCGTGGGAACCGGAGCGGCGTCCGGCGATCTGAGCTTTTTCTTCAGCAGACTGCGGGGGGACGGCATACGGATAAATGAGCGGGAAACCGTCGAAGCCTATGGCCGGGAGCTCAAGCGGCTTTCCGGGAAAAAGGTTACATGGGCGGAAATCGATGGCCATATCCGGGCGGCCAATGTCATCACTTCCTTCATCTGCTGGCACGAGTATCTGCACGGGAGCAACGAGGGAAGGGTCAGGGAAATTTATGGGAAAATGGTGGCGGACAGCGTTGGTCTCTGCTGAAAACCAGCGGCATATGCCGGATGGGAAAGCATAGGAAGACATGGGAAACGAAAATGGTTGCCTGCAATCTTCCTATCATGTTCTAACGTTGCCATCTGAAATTTTGTCACAGACAGCCATCCCCTTCGTATAAATTTCAGTTCCTCAATTTATCCACTGCTTACCTCTTTTAAGCATATCATATCAGTCAATCAATATCAATACTTTTTCCACTATTGGAAGAAATTATTCAACATACAGAGTACTTGTTTGCTGTAAACTTGTAACAATATATGTTCAGTAGGAGATTCGCATATGGAGATGCTCGGAATCGGTGAAAAACTTCGGAATTTACGTACATGCAAAAAATTATCGCTCAAACAAGTTTCTGAAAGGCTCGGAATCTCTGTAAGCGCCCTTTCTGCATATGAATTGAACGAAAAAAATCCTTCTTACAAAAATTTGTTAAAGTTGGCAAGGTTATATAGTGTATCTTGCGATTACCTTATTGGAAATACAGAGAATCGTACTCTTGATGTATCCGGACTCACTGACCGTGAAATTGATTCTATTACCGAAATCATTTCGCTTTTCAAAGAAAACAAAAAATAACTATTCTGTTATGATCGTTTTATCGATTAACCGACAATTTACAATTAAATAAACGCGGAAATAAAATCTAATACATGTTTCCAACCCTCGTACTCTGCACTATCCCCCCAAAGCGGTTTTGTTAAATCCTCCAATCTATCAATATTTTGCCGAACCTGTCTCACCATTTCTTTTCTTTTTTCCAATGGTATACTTTTTAGTCTTTCATCCTCTATTTTGATACCAGCGCTTTGCAAGAAATTACATATATCACAATAAGCAGCATCATCAGACTTAAAAACAGTATATTCCGGGAATACCTTTATTACATTTTCAAAAGCTGTTTTTAATTCAGGTAAATTAAGCTTATCTAATGCTGTAGGGATGTAAGGAACAAAGTCTGCCTGCTCACATATCAAAAACCACCAACCGTCCCCTTTCCAATTCCCTATCATATTGATACCAACATGAAGATAAAAAAGGTCGGGACTAACTGTCTCTTTTATCTCCTCTAAACGCCCTATTTTCCATAGCTTATCAGAAATCTTAAACAATTCCGATTCATCTATACCGGATACACCATCCATCATTTCTTTAATTGTAATCATCTAACCTCCTCTAAATACCAATTTTTATTGCTGACTATCATACCACAATCACGTTGATATTGCTATCACATATCCAATAAAATTTCTTCCTAAATTTCTTCCTCCGTTTCACTTTGCCCTGCTGTCTGTTATGCTGTTGGCTCTCGTTCTGTAGCTCTCTCAAGGTTCTTCTTATTTTACAATGGGAATTGAACGCCGGTTGGCTTTGTGCTATACTTGAGCATAATCATTTGACAAATTGAGACAGAAAAAGGGAAAGATATTATGAAAAAACGGAAAACCCTTCCGAAAGAGATAAAGGAACTTTTAGAGAATGGCGATATTGCGGCATTGAAGGAGCAGTTTTTACGGTGTGACCCTAACGCTGTTACCGGAAAATACGGTTCCAACATTTTCTCCCTGACGCCCCTCTCCCATGATTTTGCTTTTTGGGCAAAGGAGCAAGGCGCAGATGTGAATTTCAAGGACTACTACGGGAAAACGCCTATTTTTAATCATGCTTCCTTCTGGAACGGTGATGTCCAGCTTCTTATTGACCTGGGCGCGGAAGTCAATGTGGCTCAGGACGACGGTACGACACCCCTCCATCTGGCCGCATTGTATGGCCGTGTGAACGCAGTAAAAGCCCTGTTGAAAGCCGGCGTGGACGTGAATGTCAAATCAGGCCCCATGGCCTGGCAAGGATTTCATACCCCACTGGAAGAAACACTTCTGCAAAACCGTCTGCCCTATCTGCAGCTGTTGGAAATCTGCCAGATTCTACTGGATCATGGGGCAGAGATCACAGATCAGTGCCGGGAGTTTCTGGGTAAGTCTGCGGAACATTTTCAGCGGGTCAGGCGCGGAATTACAGACCCGGAGTTTCTGCGCGGTCAAATAGAAGGGCTGGAACAGCTCTGCCAAATCTTTGATGTGGAACCTGCAAAAGAGGTCGCTTTTCATGATGGAGTTTCCTCAATCCTTGTGCCGGAGGAATGCAAAAACGAGGCATTTCGATGGCTTTGGGACTACCTGGTCCCGCCCAGTGGAAAAGCCCAGACCGCCCAAGGGGAGGCTATCCGTATTGCGGGGCGTGTTGACCACGAAATTACGTCCAACGGCGGCATGAACTGGGACAGCGATTACAGAAAAATGCTGCGGATATTTCCCCTGTATCTGCGTTTGGGGAATCCGCTCAAAGATGAAGATATTGCCCAGGCGGAACGAATCGCCCATCTTTTGAAGGACAGCCGGGATGATGGTACTTTGAGCATGCAGTTGTGCGCTTATGCGGTCGCCTGGGTGCTGTTGAATCCGAAGGTATTGCCACCGTTGGAAGCCGACTATTCAAGATAATACTGCTCTTAATGATATGCGCTTAATGATGGACGGACTGGGTATTTTATTTTGGAGAAAATCCCGTTTTCCCTTTTATCAGAAAAGGGGCATGGGATTACTCCATAGAAAGTCTCGCAGTGGTCGACCAGCTCTTAGAGGAATTGAGCAATTATGAGCTGGATGAAGATGCCCTTTACAATACTGCTTCTATGGTTGGATGCTATGTATTTGAGACAGCGCGGAAAAATTATGGCGCGGAATATTTCTGGATACAGAAAGAACAGCAGCCTGTCCTGATTGCGGATTTGCCGGACTTTCAGGTGTCTGTCCGGGCATGGGAGAAAGTCAGGAGCCGTCTGATAAACGGCGAGGAAGACATATAGATCATTCAGTTTCTATATGCCCTAACGCTGTTACCTTACTTGATTTTAATTGATATGATTGATTACGCTAACTGCATAACCTCGGCTTCAAGTTCTTTTAATTCGTCAAATGACAGAGAAAATACACAATCTGCAATTTCTTCAAGTGTCATTTTCCCCTTTCTTATCATTTGTTCGGCTGTTTTTCTTTCTGTTTCTTTTTCAATGTCTTTTGCATAAGTCCTCATAATCTGCTCATCATCAAATAAACTCATCATAATCGTTATTACCTCCACTTCCTTGCTGCTTAGATACTGTTTTAAGATATTCCTGTCCTTGCAAATACGGATTGTTTCTGTAACCGCCAGTTTTGTCATTCCATGCTCTTTTATCTGTTCATTAAAAACTTTGCAAAAAACAATGTATTCATTGATAATATTGTCCTTGTCGCTCTCATAGATTACTTTGGCTTAGGCAACTTATGATTTTCACTGGCTTCATTATATGCTATTTCATGGAAGAACTCAAACTTCCCATGCCGCAAGGCGTGTTGAACCTTGAAGACTTCAATACTTTATCTGGACGCACTAGGAATTGTCGGAAAATAACTGATGCAGCTTCTTTAGAAGAAAGCCCGGAAATACAAGGGAAACGGCTATAAACTCGCATCAGTTATTTGTAGACAATTCCTTACGAACCGCCGGCAAAAACCTTCATCTGAATCCACCCCACAGCCAGCGGCATGAGCAGCAGGACACCTGCGGCATATGCTATATTCACAAGCTCCACCCTACCCATCTCCCCTATGGCAAAGATGCATTGCACTGCTCCTCCTGCCAGCGCCAGCTTCCACATATAGCGGAACAGATATCCCATTCTGACGAGGATATACTGTTTTCTGCTGACCGGGAGATATTTCAGTTTGTCATAGGTCATATTCCGGTTGTTCTTTGGGCGTTCAAAAGCATCCGTAATATTGATATAAGGCAGTAGGATAAAATACGGAAGCAGAACGCAGACCATAAATGCCATCACCCCCAGGTAATTGTCCTCGCTTCTGATTTCCTGTACAGGTATGCACATCAATCCCAACACTGCAAAGGAAAAGATTCCCGGCACAAGCCAGGCAATCTGCCCCGTATAGGAAAACAACTCCCTGTCAAATTCCCGAAGACGTTTTCTCTGTTCCGCGTCCTTCGCCTGCCGCTCTTTTAACGCTTCCCGTCGTATTTTCATTTTCTGTCCCTGTTCTCTCTGTCCCACGCTTCCCTGTTCCTGACTTTCCCTTTCTCCGTTTTCCTGTTTCAGCCTTTCCCCTTCCAGCCTTTCCATTTCCACGCTTCCCTGTCCCGGCCTTTCCATTCCCACGCTTCCCTGTCCCAGCCTTTCCCTTTCTGCACTTCCCTGATTCTGATTTTCTTCGCTCATGTTATCCCCCTCATCGCTTCACCGAAAATACCTTTTTTAAACTATTTATACTGCTTAACAGTTAAACTTTCCGAATAACCCGATTACATAACGCCAGCCATATACGTTTAACCAGTGCAGTACGGTAAATTCCGGCGTTATGTAGTATAATCGTTTCTACAAATAAAAGCATCTCAATTCTTTCTACACCAGCACATTTTCCCCAAAAGAAACCAGCCGCCCTTCTTCCAGCATCCCCACATAATCCAGCTGCTTCCCAATCTCCTCCTCAATATGGGTGGACAGGATGATGCCGCAGTCCTCTCCTTCCAGCAATTCCCGGAGGATTCTGTAAAAATCGATCCGGAACACAGGATCCATTCCCGCCGTGGCCTTGTCCAGCAGATACAATTTGGGCCGGTGGGCCACCGCGAAGGCCAGCTGGAACTTCACCAGCTCTCCCCGGGACATCTTCCCTACCGTTTTCACGGTGGAAACTTTACATCGCTCCATGGTCTCCCCGAACAATTCCCCGTCAAAGCTGCTGTAGAATCTTCCCAGCATCCCCGCGTTCTGTCCGGCGGTGCGCAGTTCCATGAATTCGTTCTTCTCCGAGATAAATCCCACATGATCTAAGGTCTCCCAATGATTTTCATGGATGTCTCTTTCCTCCAGGAATATTTCACCGAAATATCGCTTCTTTTCATTCATAATGCAGTCGAAAAATGTCGTCTTGCCCGCGCCGTTCTTTCCAATCAGCCCCATGATATAGCCCCTGGGCAATTGAAAGCTGATTTCCTCCAGCCGGAATCCTTTTTTCCCAAAACGGCCCCGTCTCAAGCTGCTTACCTGCCTTGCTTCAAAAATCACGTCATTCATCCCAATAGCCCCTCCAGCATATCTTTGATTTCCTCATCTCTCAGCCCCGCCTGTCTTGCCATGGCGATTGCCTCCGCAAAATGCTTCTCCACCTGTATCAGCTGTTTTTCGTGGAGATAGTCCGTATTATATTCGCAGACGTAAAAACCCTTGTTTGCAACTGAGCGGATCAGGCCTTCCTTCTCCAGCTCCTCGTAGGCCCGCTTGGTAGTGATGACGCTGACTCCAATCTCCGCCGCCAGTCCCCTGATGGAGGGAAGCGCCTCATTTGCCGTAAGCTCGCCTGACACGATGGCATTCTTCATCTGGTTTACAATCTGCTCATATATGGCATAGGTGCCATGCGGCTCTATTATAATCTGCATGCCTGTCTCCTCTTTCCTGCTCTCTTTCCCCTGTGCACGACTCCATACTTTCCTGTGGTCTCCGTTCCGCAGCACCTCAGCCCTTCCGGCCTGAGTCTGCATTCCAGCGGTCTCGCTTCGCAGCACTCCGGTCTCCCATGGTCTCCGTCTGCGCTCCTATAGCCTCGTCTCACATCACACAGCCCTCCCGCTCCAGCCCCTATGGTCTCATCCCACATCATTCCAGCCCTCCTGGCCTCCATCTGCGCTCCAGCCCATATGGTCTCCTCTCGCGGCCCTCCGGCTCTCCTGGCTTCCATCTGCACTCCAGCCCTCCTAGTCTACGCCTACTCTCTAGTGCTCCTACGGCCTCATCCCGCAACCCTCTGATTCTCCTATAGCCCCACCCTCAACACCAGTTCTTCCATACCCTCCGTCCTGCAGCACTCAGAAGCTTCCTCAAACGTCATCGCCATCTATTCAACAATCCCAGCGGCCATCTCATAATCCGCAAAATTCCTCCGAATCTGCCCCCACCGCTTCCCCACCGCCGCCAGCATGGGCAGAAGGAACAACACCATAACAGAAATGACAATCCAAAACTCGACCTGGCTGACCGAACCCATGCAGATGATAAACACTGCCATTCCGACGATATTGCAGACCGCCAGCAAAACCGCCGCAAAGGGCTGCAGATCCCCATAGGCTATCCTTTTCTCCGCCCCAATTATGCCGCCCTCATTGAGCATCCCGCAGAGACAGGAAAGGAAGAAAATGCCCGCCATCTGCAGCACGAACACGTACAGCGAAAGAGCTCCCGCCCAGGCAGCCAACCCATCACACAACAGCCCGAAGCCCATGGGAACGGCGACCTTCACCGCCAGCATCCTCTGAATGTACCTCTCCCTCTGTTCCCTGGAACAGGGCACAAGATACATCATAAAAGGCAATGGCACCCGATGGAGCACTCCGCTTACCAGAGCAAAAAGAATCGGAATTCCGTTTATCCAGTCAGCAAAAATCTTGTCCATCCGAATCCGTTCTGCCCAGATTCCCCACACGAAAATACTTCCGAACCCAAGGAACAGGGCAAGGAACCTGACCCTTTCCATACAGAAGACCCTGATAAATTCCTGAAAATAATCCCGGATGACCCGCTTGTAGGACTCCAAATTAACGTTTTCCATAACGCATTCCCTCTCTATAACCTACAGATTCTCATAATTCATGGCTTATCTCAATCTGCCGTTTGTCGCCGTCTGCTGTTCTCCATAATCTGACTTTTCATTGTCTGTCACTTTACAAAATCTGGCTTTTCACTGTCTGCCGCTTTCCATAATCTGACATTTCACTGTCCGCTGCTTTCCATAATCTGGCTTTTCGCTATCCGTTGCCTTTCTCAATCTGCCCCTTCCACTGTCATCCGATTCCACAACCGCTTCTCACTGTCTGCCGCTTTTCTTATTCCGCCTTTTCCACTGCTTTTTTCACACGGCCTTGCCCTCTCCCTGTCCGCCAATTTCATCATCCGCCGAAAAGCCAAACTTTCCCCACCGCTTCAATCTTCCCTCTTTGCCACATGGTACATCAATTCCTCTATAGACGGCTCCCATACTTTCAGCATCGGATCAAATGGCTTTCCCGAATTTCGCACCAGCGCCTTCGTGCCGAATTCCCCTTTTTCCAGATGCACCACCCTGTCTTTCAACAGCCTGATCCTGTACTCCTCCCCGGCCGCCATCCGGTACTTGCCGCGAATATATTCGATATCGCCGTACATCACCTGGCTTCCCGTCTCCAGATACAGCAGATAATCCGCTGCCCTGTCTATGTCCGAGGTCATATGGGACGACAGGACGACCATATTCTCACCATTTTCCGTATACTTCCTCAAAATATCCCGAAACATCTCCCGAAAGTCCCTGTCAAAATTGGCCGCAGGCTCATCCAGCAGAAGCAGCTTCGGTCTATGGGAAAGCGCAAACGCCAACGCGAATTTCAGTTTCTCCCCCTTGGAAAGCTGCCCGTACTTCCTCCCGGCATCCAGACGAAAATCCGCCATATAGCTTTCCATCAGTTCCTCCTCGTAATCTCTGTAAAATTGCCCGTACCGCCTGGCATTACAGCGCAGCGTATCCCTCATGTCAAATAGCTCCCCGTGAAATACCGCTCCGATTTTCTGTTTTACAGCCGCTTCCGCCTGCCCATACCCTGTCCCGTCCAGCTCGACGCTTCCCTCATCTTCTGTATAAAGTCCCGCCAGCAGCCGGAGCAGCGTGGTCTTCCCGGCGCAGTTCTCGCCTATCACCCCCAGAATATAGCCGTCCGGCAGTTCAAAGGAAATATCCTTCAGGCGAAAGGAACCCAAGTATTTCGATACATTCTCCACTTTCAGCATATCATCTCTCCGTGTATTCACTCCGTACATAATCTGTATATATTAATATATACAGATTATGTACACATTTGTCAACAGATTTCCGGAACTTTTTGCGGATTTTTTCTGGTGCTCTCCCGGGAATTGCCGGAAAATGCCTGATACCATCCGTTTCCGCTAAAAAACGCCAAAAAAGAAGCACCTCCGCTTCCAACGGAAATACTTCTTCTTCCTTTATCATTCTCATATTGAATTACGGTCATAGATATAAGTGTCAAAACTGACATCATTCCGGCTTGTAAACAAATTTTTCAACTGCATTGCCGTCCGGTCACATTCATCCGCTTCAAAACAGACAGTCTGATATTGCGCAAAAAGACTGCCAGCCAAAGCTTCTGCAAAGGGAACAAAGTCCCTCCCGTCTTCGCCGTACACATACGCAATCCTCCAGGCACCGTCACCTCAATTTCTTCGAAAAGTGCAGGACCAGATCGTCA
>CAJULV010000086.1 GCA_910587555.1 uncultured Acetatifactor sp. | reverse complement strand
TACTACAAGAGATGGAGTTTGTATTTTTATTTTTCAAAAAAGTTGTAAACTGCTGGATATGTTATTAAAGATATGTTATTTTACATTTTCTATAATGGGAATCTTAATATACTTGACATATAGAACATATATGGGCAATATTAGCCTTGGGTCATATCCCGCATTGTATAATACCTCTGCTACTATTAATAATCATCCGCAATCCTTGTTCCAGTTTATTTCCAGTGTATATGAACTTTTCATTATAATGGCGAAAACAAAGTGTTGGAAGATCTCAATTTTATCACCAAGCGCAGTTGGGCGTGGAATTGTGGCAGAACAGGGAAATTAAATATCCCTGCAAATGGACGAGTTCCACCATAGCGCATATCTTACAGAAACCCTCGAGCCTATCATAGACCAAGAAATCTTTGACAACAGGAGCAAAGAAGAGCCCAGGACAGGGAGAAAGACATCTGCTTTCATGCAGGAGTGCCGGACATACCGAGGGTAAACGTGGCTTCGACTGCCAGAAAGCAAGCGGTAATGTAATATAAGTTTAGGCACTTACAAACAATTTCCTGCGCAAAATGGCAAAATTTTGGTTCCGGCTTGTCCGGGTTAGGAAGAAAGCATAGGGGGGCAGGATACAGGCAAAGCGATGTTCCATAGCCGTGACGGATGATGCTTGTGAAGAATAACGTAAAGAAACTTTAAACATGCATTTAATACATAATAATACGTATATCCTTGACATACGTATTTATACGTGTTATAATTCAGAAACGATAAGGAAAGGAAATACCACACATGCCTATGACACCGCGCGAGATGATAAAACATCTCAAGAAAAACGGCTTTAACGTGGTTGGTCAAAATGGTTCCCATGTAAAAATGAGAAACGATACAACCGGACACCAAACCGAAGTTCCTTATCACAGCACAAACCTGAAAAAAGGACTTGAGCAGGCCATATTAAAGCAAGCGGGACTCAAATAGTTCCATCTCATAAAAAGGAGGCTCTGTATGAAAAAAGTGTTTTACCCAGCTCTGTTCCATAAGGCAGAAGAAGGCGGTTTCTGGGTTTCCTTTCCCGACATTCCTGAATGCCTTACACAAGGAGATGATATGACTCAGGCATATGAAATGGCCACAGACGCTCTGGGCCTGGCTCTGGCCTGCCGTGAAAAAGAACAGCAGCCGCTGCCTGAGGCTTCCGATCCATCAGAATTATCACCTGAACCTGGAGCTTTTCTAGTTGTAATTGAATTCGACATGCTTGCATACAAAAAGCGAACAAGTTCCCGTGCAGTGAAGAAAACATTGAGCATTCCTGAGTGGCTGAACGAAACCGCTATGGCCATGGATTTGAATTTTTCCCAAGTACTGCAGGAAGCTCTAATATCCAAAATACAGGCAAAACTTTGAATCACTGAAAATGTTAAAAATTACCCTGCCGCTCCTCCCAGATGGCTGTCGGCAATGGAAAAAGACTCCCGGGTAAGCCGGAGACGGCACATGGGCCGCCTGCTCTCTGCCTGAATCTGCTCCACAATCTCCCGACAGATTTGAATTTTTTCACTGTTGGTCATGGATTCTCCTTTCCATAAACTCCCGGAAGCGGCCGGTTTACTTCCGCCTCCAGGGAGTTGGATACTTTTGTACATCAGGCCTGCAGCAGATTCATAACCTCTTGAATTCGTTGGTTGGTCTGAGAGAGAATTGCCTGGGACGCCTGCACCAGAATACTGTTCTCAGCCTGTCTCACTGCTTCGGAAGCCATATCGGTATCGCGAATAATTGATTCACTCGCCTGTGTGTTTTCAATGACATTGTTGTTATTGTTAATTGTATGTTCCAGCCTGTTCTGCATGGCGCCATAGGTACTCCGCCGGGAAGCCGCGGTGACAATCGCATCAATAAGGCGGTTGACCGCTTTCTGTGCGTATTTTGGCTTGCTGATCGTGATAGTGTTGATCGCAAGGGAACAGGAACCAATACGCGTGCGGGGAATGTCTATGATATCTTCCGATTCCGCCCCTACCAGAAGACGCAGTGGTTCCCGGGAGGTTCCACCATTTTCCTCCAGGAAAAGTGTGCTTCTTGCGCTTCCGCCGATATCAGTTATGGAATGAGATCCCAGTGCTTTATGAGATATTTTCAGGACTCCATTTTCCAGAGATGCTTTCAGCGGAGCAGAGTTGCCATTGTCATCCCCGTTTGTGAACATGTCATTCAGCATATCAACAAATTCCTGCCCCGTAAAATGCTTATTTTCCGGAAACGTATATTTATAAGGAATGCCGTCTGCAGAAAACGTGAAAACATTCTGGCCGGTCTTAAAAGAAACGCCCTGCGACAAATCTTTCGTCCCGGTGATAAAGGTGGCACGGGGATTAATCGTTGTCTTGTAGAAGAGAAAACCTGCGGCCGAACCCCGTATACCGTCCAGAACATACTCGCCCTGGGCAGGTTCTTTTCCATTCTTTCTTTTGACAACAATCTGAAGCGCGGTATCGTCGTTGGCGCCTACCACATTGGTATTATATATTCCGATACCAACCTGTATTTCAAAATCATCAATACCCTCCTCATCAAATTTTTTCTGCATTTGCTCCTGCAGAATTTTAGCCACTTCATCGCCAGTGTAAGTGCCTTCAGGAATTTTAACCTGCATTTCTTTTGAATAGCTGTTTGCCCCCTGTGTTGTTGTATCCTTATAGGCAAAGTTAAAAATAAAGGTATCATTGGCGCCGCTGATAATATCAATGGGACCTGTGGTTATATCTTTTCGTCCAATAATATATGCTTCGCCGTAATCATAATTTTGGTAGCCGCCTTGCTGTATTGACTCTTTTTCCGTCTTTGGGACGGTGAGTACCTCTTCATAAAAACTGCCTGATGCGGTGATGGAACCACCGGAAGAGCAAAATGTAAATGTTCCATTTGTCTCAGCATTGACAGTAATTTTATCTTTCAGATTTGAGTTGTCAATTGCAGCCTGAACCGCATTTTTCAACGAAGTCTTATCATAAGTACCTGAGGGAATGGATAATGTAACTGTATCCTGCCCCACGGTCAGAGTCAGCTCATTGTTACTGTTATCTATCGTTGTTGCATCAGAAATAGGTCTACGGGTACCCAAGTAATCGTCGCTGGCCTCCGTACTGGAAGGATGGTACTCGTGATCCGATGTTCCATAAATAGCCTTCCAGGCGGAACTGCTGGTATCAAAACTAATATAATAGGATCCATTTGCGTTATCTGTTGAGGGCGTAGCAGTGACAACAATTCTGTCATTTACAAGTGACGCCTGTATGCTGCTGAAATGGCTGCCATTTGATGGTCTCAGCTGTGCATTAATCTGGGCAACGATATCTGCCATGCTACATTTACCCACAGGAAGAGTAACTGTCTTTGTTCCATCTGATGAACCAAAGACAATTTTATTTGTATCATTAGTGATTGTTATCGTCGAATTCTGTATGGAAGATGAAACATAAACAGACGTCGACGCAGGTGTTACCGTCACCGCTGTAGACCCCTGAGGCTGTGATACTGTCCCATACGTATCACTTGGATACGGCGAATTCACACTCGTTGAAGTGCTTACGAACAACTGCTTATATGTATCGTTCTTCTGTCCATTATCAAAATATATTTTCCGAATTTCATTTGTCAGACCCTCAATGTTAATTTTTCCAGAGGAAACAGTAAACTTAATCTTACCCTGTATCGATGAAAAAGCAGCATCGTTACTTATAATGTCGTTGATTTTATCTACAAGTTCCGCACTGTTTGTATAATTACCACCAATACCATTAATAGTATAGCTCTTTTGATCAATTGTAAACTCTAAGGAGGCATTGCTTGGCAATGTAAATGGCTTGTTCAAACTCGCCTGCCCGCTGAGTTTTGCGTGGTTTCCAGGAAGCTGATACGGCAAATAATTAGTTTCACAAAATAAAGCATTGAAAGTCTTTGCAGCTACAGGATCTGTTGTGTCAAATTCCAGAGAACTACTGCTTCCTTGGATCAAGCTGGATATCCGTAAATAATCTAAGTAATAATAAGAGGTATCAGTAGGCTCATCAAACAAATTGACACTGCTACTCCCCACACTGGCACTTACCGTGCTCAATAATCCTTCCGCAGCAAGCTGCTTATTGATTTCAGTTGCAATATCTGCCATTGTGTATCCGTCGGCTTTATCTGGAAAAATAATCTCCGTATAATCCGCGGCGCCGTTTACTTTAAAGCGCAGAGTATTATTCTTATTGGCGGCAGACAGATAAATTTTTTCTGTAAACGAATTTCCATAGTAAGCGCTTCCGCTAATAATCGCCGACGAACCTCCTGAGGATGATCCATATTTTACATTATCATAAAATACAGAGGAGTAGATCGGCGACGAGCTTTCCAGTTTAAACATATTTCCTGTAAGGCCGGTAATAGTAGTCGTGGGTCCGCCAGTGATCTGAATGCAGGAATCCTGGTACTCTTTGGCGATAACGCTGGTACCCGCCAGCTCCTTATTAATGAGTTCAATCATCTGAGGACGTGTATATTTTCCCGGAGGAAGCGTCATGGAAATAAAATTAGAACCACTTGCATTTTCTACATAAAATCCAAGCTGGTCGTTTTGATCTTTGGTAATTGTCAGAGGGTATTTCGAGTCAAATACCGTCGTACCCATCAGACTGGAAGAAGAGCTGCCGCTAAAACTGTCAAAAAAGAGATATGAAAGAGAGCCGTCTATGGAACCTATTTCCGTTGGTAATCCGTCAGCACGTTCAAAATTCAATTTACAGATACCTTTATCCGTATATTCAAATACGAATCCGGGATTAGACGGCGACATCACCTCCAAAGCGCTGTCAATCTCATCAATTAATTCCTGTGTGCTGTAAACACCTGGAGGCACTGTAAGCGTATAGTCGCAGGGTTCATAATAGTCCGGCAAATGAATACTCAGTTCATTGTTCAGGGCAGGAACCGTATGAAGCTGGTTATCGTCCCATGTTTTGCATCCTATAATTTGATAATAGGAGCTCTCATGCTCTTCAAATACTGGCTGATCATTAAACTGTGTTGTTTTGTTAATACGATCAACTTCCGAACGGAGCTGGTCAAACTCTGCATTCATTGCACCGCGATCACTGTCGCTGCAGGTTCCGTTCATAGATTTGAGAGCCAGCTCATACATGCGATGCAGCATACCGGATACCCCATCCATTGCTCCATCGGCAACCTGCACAAAAGAAACACCGTCCTGTGCATTGGTCGTTCCCTGCCTGAGTCCCCGGATCAGCCGTCGCATTTTTTCGGAAATCGCAAGCCCTGCCGCATCGTCTGCGGCTCTGTTGATCCGATACCCAGAAGAAAGCTTTTCAATTGCCCGCTTGTTATTCCTGGAATTTATCTGCAACGAATTATTAGCGTTAATAGCAGACAAATTATGTTTAACAGACAGCATATTTTGTTCCCCTTATCCTTCTATTCTATTTGAAAGTTGAAAACTTTCTCTTTATTTTATCGGCTCTTTTTTCTATTACATTACACATTTTATTTATTTTTTATATTTTTTTCTCTCTTGCGCCGATCTAAGGGTAAACCTCTTTCCAGTGCTGCCTGCTCATCTGACTGCCTGCTTCTCTTTCGCTCTCCTCTTGCCTGTACGCCATCAAATGCTTACACCGTATCTGGAAGCTGCAGATCCTCCCCGGTTGATATGATACACTTTTACTCTTCCTAAACTCCGCAGCGTGTGTTCAGGCAGGGCACCGCTTCCTACACAGTCCAGTTCTTCTGCTTGAGATACATTTCATAATAAAGCCCTTTGCGCTCCATCAGTTCGTTATGGCTTCCCTGCTCCACAATCTCCCCAGCCTCCAAAACCAGAATTCTGTCCACCTTCTGCAGGGCAGCCAGCCTGTGGGAAACAATGATTCCCCCTTTGCCCTTCATCCCCTCTCTGTAATGATGAAAAAGTTCTACCTCTGTCACCGGATCTACCGCAGCATTAGGTTCATCCAGGAAAAGCAGCGGCGTATCCGCAAAAAATCCTCTGGCCACCGCCAGCCTCTGCCACTGTCCCCCTGAAAGGTTCACTGCCCCCTCATACACTGAGCCTACCTTCGTGTCCACGCCGTTTTTCAGTCTGTCAAAAAATGTTTCTGCCGTTGACAGCCTTGCCGCATAACCCATCAACTCCTGATTGTCCGCTTGGGCAATGTTTCCCAATACAATATTGTCTTTTACCGTAGTTTCATATCTAAGGAATGACTGGAAAATGACCGCAGCACATTTCCTCCCCTGTTCCCAGCTTATCTCATTCACCGGCCTCCCATAGATCCTAATCTCGCCTGAATCAAGGGGATACAGCCCCAGAAGCAGGGAAATGAGAGTAGATTTCCCCCCGCCGTTAGGTCCCACAAAAGCAATGGTTTCACCGTCCCCCAGCGTGAAAGACACATTTTTCAGCACAGGTTTCCCCTCAGAAGCAGGATAGGCAAAGATCAGATCATTCACTTCCAGGGCAAATCTGTTCTGCGCTTTCCGGCTGCTTCCCTCGGTTTCCTGATGAAAATTCTTTTTCGGGCATAACGCTCCTCCGTGAGTTCCTTTGCCGTGCCCTCCACCGTGTCAATCATAGGAAACTCTGCCCCTGTAGCGCTCAGTTCTCCCAATGCACTTCTGTCAAAAAACAGGCCGCACAGATAATCATTGCGTCTTTTCCTGCGCTGTTGTCTCTGGTTGATGCGGTAGAGGTTTTCATTATTTTTCAATCGGATTAAGATAACCGGTATCACCAACCCAATGGTAATCACCGGAAACCACACCGACCAGTACGCAAGCGACAGCGCCGCGCCAAGGCATGTGACCAGGAGCCGGAAAATAAACGCGCATTCCAGCTGGAACATTGCGAATTCCTGATTCAGAAATCTTTCGGCCCGGTCGATGCGTTCCTGCACAGCCTCCTGTTCCCGTACTCCCACAGGCAGCCGCCCGATCTTTCGATACATCCTGCCCGCAAGGGATTGTACGGTATTCTGACGTACTTTGTTTTCCAGCACCGGCATAATGCCCGAGTAACCGCAATTCAGTCCCAGTTCCTTCAAAAACAGTGCCAGAAGCACAGGCGCCAAAAGCAGCCAGGATAAATCCCTCTGCCCCAGAGCGTCCACTGCCGCCTTTGTGATCCAGGTACCTGCTACCAGCAGAAGACCTATCAGAAAAGTTATGACAGTCAGCAGCACAAAACCGAAGGGTTTCTTTTTCCATCCATATTTCCATGTAAACCGAAAGGTTTTCCAGATTTTATACATTTTCTGTCTCCTGTCTCTTCTGTATGTCAGGTAGTTTATATGAAGTGCACTTCTCCGGCATATTACCTGCACTTTTCCCTGCCCATACTGTCACTGATACAGAGATGCCTGAAGTTCCACCATCTTCCTGTAAGGCCCCTGATGCTCCATCAATTCCGCGTGTGTCCCGAATTCGGCAGCCCGCTGGTGATCAATTACAAGAATTTTGTCACACCGCCTGGCCACGCCGATCCGATGGGACACCACCACCGCCGTCCTGCCCACTGTTGTTTCCAGAAAAGCCTCCATAACCTGAATTTCCGAAATAGGGTCCAGCGCAGAGGTGGGCTCGTCCAGGAAAATATACTCCGAATCCCCAAGCAGGGCCCGGGCCAAAGCCACCCGCTGCCACTGTCCTCCCGAGAGTTCTCTTCCGTCTTCAAAAAGTTTTCCCAGTGGAATGTCCAGATCATAGCCAAGTTCCTTCAATAAACCGGAAAGTCCCACACGCTCCAGCGCCCTGATGATCTGATCGTCGGATACGTCTGCCTTCTGCATGTGCAGAAGCACCAGGCGGCGCACCGCATTTTTCTTCTCCAGCAGAAGCCTTTCCCGGTTTATGAAACTGCTCTCCTGATCCCACCTGTCTATAAGCACTGGATAAAGTCCATAGGCCTTCAGTTCTTTTGCATACGCAACTTCCGTCATTAATTCCGCATAATACCCCCTCACACGGTTCCTGGCCCCCAGCTCCTGATCCGCCCTTATGGCATTTTTCATGGAGTAAATCAGACTGAAAAAGGAAGGCAGGGTTCCACGCACAAAACCAGAAGAATCCACGGGCTCAGCAGCGACACCGCCCCCACCATGGAGACCATCATAATCCCTGACCGATAAATCAGCAGCACCTTGTTGGCTTTCTGGGATATCTCCCCGATAAAGGCGCTGCAGATCTCCATCTGATTCTGGCATTCCGCACTCTCCCGCACCACCAGCGGCAGGCGGCTGCTTTTGCGTATCAGCTGTACTTTCAGACTGTTGCCTATATTTTCAAACCATTACCTTAAACATTCCATGCCTGTTACAGTACCCATAGACCATGCCATGCCCTTTTTTCCTGAACCTCACGGATATTCCCTGCTCTGGATACAGTTTCACCAAGTCCAGCCCGTCCGTTGTCACGTATGCAATAAAAGAAATATAATGCCCTTTATCCATGGGATGGCTCATGGTTATACAATACTCATTGTCCACTGTCTCCACACAGATACAGTGGTCTTCCCCATGTTTTTCAGCCTCCACCTCCGGCAGAACAATCCCGCAGCAGGAAAAAGCGCCATGTCCCACTGAGGTTATAATATTCCCGCACACTGGACAGACATAAAAACACATCTTCCGCATATTGGCCGACTGGTTCCCATTTTCTCTGAGCTCTCCTGTCAGCAGTTCTGCGATAGACACCCCCAGAGCCCTTGCCAGTTCCTCGATTATTCCTATGTCCGGAAGTCCCTTGCTGGTTTCCCATTTTGATACTGTCTTGTCGCTGACACCGATCTTGTCCGAAAGTTCCTTCTGGGTGATTCTTCTTTTTTCCCTTAATTCCTTAATGGTTGCCCCCGTCACATAACTCATAGCTGTACCTCTCTTTCTGAATGTAATTTCATCTTACAGCTTCTTTCCCACCGGTGCAACCTACGGATCGTAGAGCTGTTAATTTTTCCAAATCTCCCCACAAAAAACTCCCGCTCCAAGACCTCTTTCCATTTCAATATCTCTGGAACCATTCATCAAAAAGTGCAGAATAAACTTCTGAATCCATTCATAAATCATCTGGGGTTACGCAAAAATATTTATATGCTGGCAGCAGTGCAAACTACAGGGGAACCTTGCGCAAATTCAAGATTCCCCTGTCATTTTCCGGTACAAACATCCTCTATAGTTTAGACCTTTCTCAAAAACGCTTTATTGTCCCAGGTGAGAAGAAACTGCCTTCCGCTCCCACGCTTCTGCCTGCTTTAAGAGTTCTGCCAGCGATCCCCTGTTCTCCTGAACAGACATGTCCAGCGTTTTTTTCATCTCAAATGCTTTCTGCCAATTTTCATAGACGGATTTATACAACACCGCCAACTCCTGTAATCCATGGCTTTCAAAAAATTTCCAGGCATACCACTTCAGCGGCGCATAAGTTCCCAGAAAATACTCCAGATTCCAGGAACATGCCATCTCTGTGTCCTCAGCCTCCAGATGCTTAATCAGGGCAGAATAGGCTTCCAGACCACTGGCATTTTCACACCATTCCTTTCCCTGCAGATGATTTTGAGCCGTTTGCAAGGTATTGCTGACAATATCTTCCTCCGTCTTTTCTGCCCTTCCCAAAACCGTCAGCACATTCAGGATCGGAAGCTCCCTCTTGCCCAAACAGGCATAGTCCATCTCTTCCTCCTGCCCGGTGATGGGCAGCACCGCAAATTTCTCTGCCTCATCGTCATAGCCAACGATCAGCCCCCACTCGCACACACCGATATCCCAGCTTATGGCGGGAATACCACTGCCTATGCTCTGTCTGACTATATCAATCGCCTCCAGACGCCGTTTTTCCTCAATCTCCTCCTGCCCCCACAGCCTTTCGATGTAATTGCAATGCAGACCCCCATTTTCCACACAACTTTTCTGCAGGTTAAACTGCCATATGCTGGTGGCGCTGGGGCAGAGATCCGGTGACACCCACATGCGGAATGCAAACCCGCTGGAAGCTACAATATCTTCTGCCATCCCCGAAAAAGGACTGTTTTTCACAGCGCAGCACAAGGCTTTTGCAAATGAAAACATATAGCCTGTGGAATCAAATATCCCATCCCATGTTACATTCAACTTCTTCATCATGTGACTTTCCTCCTGATTTGTAACCGCTCTCCGCTCATTTCTCTTATATAAAAATCTCTCTTTCATGCAACTCTCTTCCTTGCCCCTTCCTGGATAATTCCAAAGTCCGGAAACCCTCTTCCAGTCTTCCAAACACAAAATATATGACGTGTGTCAGTGGATTTTTCCGATCAAACGGCAAAAGAACTATGTGAAACTGTTTTACGCTATGGTAACTTTCTGATTGCGCTGCTTGCCTATTGATAGAAACAACAAGCGAAAATAAATGAGCCTACCTTGTACTTGGCGGTCTAGGTGGGCTTAAAAACTTATCTCGGAGGTCAACCACTTTGTGGGCGGTTGTATCCTCTCTTAAATCTATAATATAGCATAATCCCCTGATAAATTCAAGAAAAATTTCCGTTAATGCAAACAGTCAGGGAAGTAATAGACTGCTGCCCTTTGTGGCTCTATGGGCTTGAAATACTCGTCTGGAGTTTGTCAGGATATTATGTTCCAGCGCCTGTATCCTGGTCATTTCATCCGTGGAAACAATGTGTGCACCTTCCCGGGCACTTTGATAGAGACCGCAAATTTCGTTCACTTTCCGCGCAAAAGGTTCCGCTGCTTCCGTTTTTTCCGAAGAATGAAGCCAGGATCGGATTTTATGGGAGTGTAAATCCTTATTTTTAAAAAACGGCTGACAGATTTCTCAGAATTTTCTAAGTATAAGTGATAATCATTACATAGAACCGCATTAAAAGATGTCTGTAAAATGCAGATGCCCTTGATTCGTTCCAAAAAGAAACCTGGTTACACCCTGTTCTCTGGCCACTGCTGCCATAGTCCGATTATTTATGAATATCTCTTTTATTATGCTGTTCTCTCTGTCGGTTGTGTAACGCTCCACAATGCTCCATAATTGGCTTTTAGAGCGTTCGGCATACATTTTATCTATTGTTTCATCTTCAAGGCTAAAATCGCTGTACTGACTGCCTTATCCAGTATTCCGCATAAGTCATAAACCGCACATTTG
>CAJULV010000085.1 GCA_910587555.1 uncultured Acetatifactor sp. | reverse complement strand
GGAAATGATTATCTTTGATTATGGGCGTACATTAATTTACCAACCGAATTATAATATTTCTAATGGAAATAAAGTAATTTATCCATATATAGACAGGAATCCACACAATATTTCTTTTGAAGAATATGACAGGAGCAATATAGAACTGTTTGAGAAAATCAAAGCAGAAAGAGGAAAGTATCTTGAAATCCATGAGCATAATTTTTTAAGGCTGTTTTTGGATTATATGGATATGTCTCTGTCTGTTTCGCTGGAAGAAGCTGAGATAATCATCATGAATGGAATATCTCAAGGTGCAGTTATGCCCTATGCGGATATTATGCTCGACTACCTTAATACAAAGAGAATAAGAACAGGAGTGATAAGCAACCATTGTTTTTCCGGTGCTGCTTTAAAGGAGCAGTTTGACCGTCTGCTCCCGGGAAACAGATTTGAATTTGTGTTAACATCAAGTGATTACATATTCAGAAAGCCGCACAGTATGATGTACAGGATAGCGTTGCAGAAAGCGGGATTAACGGCAGATAAGGTGTGGTACTGCGGCGACAGTATGGAAGATGACATTTACGGAGCAAATGGTGCCGGAATGTTTCCTGTTTTATATGAAGGAAGAACAGAGGATGAACCCCATTTTTTATCTGATCAAAACGATAGGGAAACTCCTGATTTCGAATATCTGCTTATTCATGATTGGCGGGAGCTGATGGATATTTTGGCATGATAAAACTGTAAACGGAGTTGTACTGCAAATTCAACCGGTGCGCAGTATAAATAGCGGCACATCCTCAATACCGCAGATTATCTTTCAGAGGGGAATTGCATAACATTGTTAATGCGTGACAGAGAAAATCAGAAGATCCCCGAGATATGTGGTAAGATTTTTGAAACTATTTCTATGGGAAAGACTATAATATTCTATCATTTTCGGGAAAAAATGAATCAAGATTACAGAGGAAATTTGATTTAAGAGAAGAACGGGGGAGGAAGGTCAAAAAGTATGAAAGATTATGTTAAAAAAGTAAAAAATCATTGGAATAGTGTATCGGATTCCGATTGGTATATGTCGTTGCGAACTGATGAAAAAATCTTGAAATTACAGGAAAATCCCGCTTTCGCATTTCATCCTGCGGTATTTGAACTGATTAAAAAATATATGGGCGAGGTAAGCGGAAAGCATATCCTATTGCCGTCCAGTGGGGATAATCATGCCGCTTTTGCTTTTGCGATTATGGGTGCTAAAGTAACTTCGGCGGATATCAGCGAAAGACAGTTGGAAAATGCAAAAAAAATTTCAGACAGGATAGGTCTGGATATGGAGTTTGTATGTGATAATACAATGGAACTGGAGCATATAAAGGATAATGTCTATGATCTGGTGTACACTTCAAACGGAACACTTTCCTGGATAGATGATTTGACCGGAATGTATCAGAACATTAACAGAGTTTTGAAAAATGCAGGATATTCTTTTATGTATGATGTACATCCGTTTAATAGGCCTTTCTCTGGAGAGGCCTGGAATGAACCTAAAATCATAAAGTCTTATCATGATGTAATGCCGGATATTCACTGGCGTGTGCAGGATATCGTAAACGCAAACATTATGGCAGGTTTATCCATAAATGAACTTGCAGAGTTACCGGCGGTTGATGCGTCATTTTGGTTTAGACATGATGAACTTATCAAAAAAAGTCAAGATGAACTGGTAAGCATAAATGATTGGACTAAGAATCCAATGTCAGCGCTCCCGGCATGGATGGTGTTGGTTTCAAAGAAGGTAAATGTGGAATAACAATGCCGGGAGACAAGTTATGCCTGCATGGATAGTTGAGGAATGCCGCGAATGTCAAATAAACAAAAGAACACAAAAGAAGCTGCGAGGAGAAAGCATAATATGTATATCAGGAAGGCAAAACGGACAGACGCAAATGATCTGAAGGTTTTATATTTTGAATATCTGACACACTTTCCACCCAAAGAAGAGCAGGATATGGATTTATGGGAAAGTCTGTTGGATAAGCTTGAGAAAGATGAAAATATGTACTTACTGGTGATAGAAGAAGGGGGAAAAGTTGTTTCCTCTATACAAATGGCCATTATAGAAAGCTTAACACATAATGTCAGACCCTTTGCGGTTATTGAAAATGTTGTGACACATGCAGATTATAGAAAGAAGGGATATGCATCGGCATTGTTGGAGAAAGCATCAGAAATAGCCGGGGAACACAGATGCTATAAAGTCTTTCTTGAAACAGGATCGAATAAAGAAAGTACATTGAATTTTTACAGAAAGAACGGGTTTGAAATAGATAAAAAACATTCTTGTCTGAAAAGACTATGATATTGTGATAAACTGGGGGGACTTACAGGGATTTGCGTAAAACAGGTAATCATGTGGGGGATAGGTTAAGAGAATATTGGATGGAAAGGGGATAGGATAAAGCTATGTTTAAAGCGGTTGTGTTTGATATCGGACACACAATGGTTGATTACAAAAAACCGATGAATTGGTCAAAGCTTTACAGACCAGCATTTGAACAAATCGCAGAAAAATATCATTATGATTTTTCGGAATTACATTATCAAAATGCCGGAGATGTGCTTGCAAAATATAACACGCGAATAAACCCGAGGGATCGAGAAGTATCCTCTGCGCAGATTTTTACTGAAATATTGCGGGGAATGGATATAAATTTGGAAGATATAGAGCAGGTGAAGGAAAGTTTTTATGCATATTTCAGGCAGGATTGTTCCTTGTTCCCTGATGTCGAACCGACCTTGAAAAGACTTTCCGGGAAAGGAATAAAGCTGGCGACTTTATCCGATGTGGCATATGGTATGGATAATGTGTACGCTTTGGCAGATATAGAGTCTGTGATCAGGTACATAGATTACCCCTTTACGTCAAACGACACCGGATTTAGGAAATCCTGCACGAAAAGTTTGGAAATATTGTCTGAAAAAATGCAGATAAAGATATCGGAGATTGTGTTTGCAGGCGATGAAGAAAAAGATATGGTCTGTGCAAAAAATGCCGGTGCGTATGGGGTTCTGATTAATAGGGATGAAACGTTGAAAAATTACGGACAGGCTTGGACGATACATTCTTTAACAGAGTTGCTTTCGCTGTTTGACGCAGGGATGTGAGGTTGAAATCCATGTTTATTAGAGAGATGGTATTGAAAGATATTGGGGCTGTTTTACCTCTTTATATTTCATATTACAACGAGCAAGAAGATAGCTGTTGGAATGAAAATACGGCGGCAAAGCGGATTCATCAGGTATTGAGTATGGAAGATTCCTATGGGTTGATAGTGGAGAATGGAGATAGTGTGCTAGGTTTTGCAATGGGATATTTTAAACAGTATGATGATATTATAGGGTACACACTTGATGAAATAGTCATTTCCTATGAATGCCAAAAGAAAGGAATTGGAAGTATGCTTTTGAGGGAACTTGAACAGCGAGTAAAAGAAAAGGGAGCGTCTTGTGTTGAGATTCAAGCAGTAAATGATGATATGCACGAGCGATATTACGGAAAGGCGGGTTACCAAAATGCGAAAAATTTTGTATTGAAGGTCAAGTGGTTTCAATAAGTTCCAGTTGAATGATAGTCTTTCAGTCTGTGGATATGGGACAGCATTGCAGAAAGGCTGAACCAGGGTTATATTATTTTGGTGTAAAATGAATAAATTACAACAGGAAATAAAGCTTTTTCACGACAAGTTAGAACCAATACTTGAAAAAGTTTTGGAACAATATCATAAGAAAAATACAGAGAAAATTTATAATACGATTATGAAGCCCTGCAAAAAGCTCATTTAAAAATGTTCTTACAAAAGTATTTCAGATACAAGTTGTTTGTGTTCTTTAGCATATTGGCTTTATATTTACGGAGATAAAGAACTTGCATTGGAGATTTGCGAAATTGCTCATGAAGTAGAGTTTTCATTTGAATTTATGGATTGGAATAGTGGAATTCAGAATATTTATGGGCTTGAAATCCGTATAGCAAGAGAATTATTGGGTGAAAATCGCAGAAATCATATCCCCTTGGATGTATTAGAGTATTGTTTTTCAAAAAAGGTGAAAAAAGCACTTAGATACCCGCAGGTTTTAAGAGAAGATCAGATTGCTGATTGCAGCAGCCGTTTCCTGGATATGGAATTGCTTTTGGCACTCTACAATATGATTGGGCTTGGCGAAACAGGATTATTTACTGAAATTAATAGTAATTGGGAGAAAAATGAAGAAGCCATAAATATTTATATTGAGTGTCTTAAGGATGAGTGAGTAATTTTTCTTTGGGATAAAGGAGTGAGAAGTCTATGTATTTATTTACGGAAGTTATCTTCTACTCTGGACAACGAAGGTATTTGCCGACTAATGGTTACCGTCCGGATGCTATATTTAACGATACCAGGGATTATTGGGGTATTACCTTTGTGGAATTGTCAGCCGAAAAGTTTGATGTTCCAGGTCCTGCAATCATACAATTTACGTTTCAAAATTCTCATTATCAGGATGTTGTGCAGGGACAATCCTTTGCAATAATGGAAGGGCCTAATCAAATTGGGGAAGGAAAGGTTATCTCAATAGAGAAATGCGAAGTAAATTCTGGATGGTAGAGATAAGAAAGAGATGTGGTAAATTGGGAGTTGAAGGGGGAATAAAGCGGATGGATCAAGAGGAATTGGGAAAATTAAGAAAGTATGGTACAGAAGCTGATTTGGTAAAAACAGTGGAAGAAATCGACGATAAAGTGATTTTTAAGTGCTATACCAATCAACAAATTTTAGGTATAGTAAATGAAATAATTCAAATAGACTTACTTTCTGTGAAGTATGAGACAAGGGAAGAAATATTATATTTTTTATGTGATGTGGCAGCATATTATGGTTTTCTTGACGGTGTTAAATGGGAGAATATTATCAATGTTAAGGAAGAGCTTGAGGATGACTTAAAGGAGTATATTGCAGAGATTATAGAATTAAGGTAGTGAAATGGAATTGTGCAAAAGTATCTTCAGCGGATATCAGTGAAAGGAAATTGGAGTATGCAAAACGATTTCAGTCAGGATGGACCGGGAGATAAAGTTTGCATGTGATCATGCAACGAAGTTACAGAGTATTAAAAAATCCGGAATTGGAGGAAGCCTGAAGTGAAAATAAAACCGATTGAAACAGCGAGACTTACATTGCGGGGGTTTACAAAAGAAGATGCATTATGGGCTTACAGTATATGGAATGACCCGGAAATGGGCGAATACCTGCCTGACGAGGCAAAAGAGGATATTGACCCGGAATACATAAAAGAGTTAGAGGTACTTGGGGAAAATGAGGAGTGTTGTTATTTGATTCCGGTGTTTAAAAATTCCGGACAGCCTGTAGGAACCTGCAGCTTTATTCCCAGTGAAGACAAAAAGGTCTATGATATTGCCTACTGTGTGCATAAAGAATTCTGGAATCAGGGATATGCAACCGAAATAGCCCAGGGGATGATTGATTATGCGCGTGATCAGGGGGCGGAAAAGGTTACCATTTTTGTCAGCAAAGGTAATATTCCTTCAAATCGTGTAGCGGTGAAATGCGGCGGAAAAATTGTGGGTGAAAGTACTTACAAAAAAAGAGGCACTGACATAATTATGGAAGATTATTTATATGAGATATTGCTTTGATTTTTCTAAAACCCCCCTTGACTTTGACACGATGTCATCCTTTATACTGGCAGGCAGGGAAAGGAGAGAAGCCGATGGAACATCTTACGATCAGCCAGGTTTCCCGGAAGTATGGCGTTACACCGCGGATGCTTCGGCATTATGAAAAACTGGGCCTGATCAAAGCCGGGCGGCGTGAGGATTATGCCTACCGGATATACGACGAAGAAGCTGTCCGGCGTCTGCAGCAGATTCTGATACTTAGAAAGCTGCGGCTTTCCCTGAAGGAAATAGGCGTTCTCCTGGGGGATACAGAGCAGGATGAATCCCTCCGGCTTTTGCTGGATAAATTGGCGGAGCTTGACGATGAGATTGCCGCGCTCTCACTGATACGCAGACTTTTGAAGCAGCTGGCCGAGCGCCTGGGGGAGTGTCGGAAACAGCAGATTCATTTTGACCTGCTGAAAGACGGGGACCTGGTGGAGATTACCGGCGCGCTTGCCTTTCCTAATACAAAAATAAAGGAGAATGTAAGTATGGAAGAACTGAACAGAGCGGGAGAAATTCTGGACAAATCGCTGTCGGTGAGAATTCTGCGTCTGCCCCCCTGCACCGTGGCGTCCTATCATTATATCGGGGAGAACCCGGAGGAAGCGGTGGGGGAAGTGGTAACCAGATTCGTGCAGGAGAGCGGGGTATATGAAAAGAAGCCGGATGCGCGGATGTTTGGCTTCAACCATCCCAACCCGGGTGTCCTGGAAAATGGGATCCATGGCTACGAGGACTGGGTTACCATTCCGGAGGACATGGAAGTGAAGGCGCCCATGGAGAAAAAGCAGTTTCCAGGCGGGCTGTATGCAGTGATGACCATTCCCTTTCCGGAATTTCATCTGTGGGAAGCATTGACCAAGTGGGTCAATAAAAGCCAGGACTATGAACCGGAGTACAGCGAACTGGGAGAGGAAAATATGGGCGGCTGTCTGGAGGAGCATCTGAACTGGGTGTATGCCGCGCATAACGGGTGGAAAGAGGACGGCCTTCCCGGACAGATTGATTTGATGCTGCCTGTGAAAATGAGGGAGAGGTAAAAAGTGCGCGATAACGGTTCCTCAAGGCCATATGGTAGAATGATATCGCAAAGGCGAATTATACTCGTGAACGCATTTAATTGCCGCTTTCAGCTCTGGATTGCCGAGGCGTTCACTCGTTATACTGTGCAGACGGCAATTATTTGCGTTTGTGGGTATAAATTAGGGAGAAAGAGATGATTACATATGAAGATATCAAACCGAATGTAAAGGCCCTTCTTGATTTTTGTGAATATCCTGCAGTCCAATACAAGGTAAAGTTTTCTATTTTGGATGTTCCTTACGGGGACAGCGAACTGTCCCTTTTGAGGAAAGATTTTTTGAAAAGCGATATTGTGGAGGAGATGTATCAGACACAGGACAGCTATGGCGGGTGGGGATCTTTTCAGTCAAAAGATTATTCCGTGAAGGCAAAAATACCTACTTCCAGTGTGGGAATTGAGCGTTGCCTGTATATAGGGCTGACCGTGGAGGATCGGGATATTTTGTTTATGGCAAAGGAATATCTGGAAGAACTGCTTCTGGGCACAGGCCATGAAAATATTGGGGGGAAAAATGAACGTGCCGTTCCATGGAATAGGGCCAGGGTATGCAATCTGTTGGAAGCCATTACGCCGCATTCCCGAATATGCGATGAAACATGGCGTCAATGGCTGTTCATAGCAGGCAGGGCTTATGAGGATGGGGAATATTCCTATGAGAGGGACCAGGCAGCACAGCATGATGTGTTTCTCACCAGGGAAAGCAGGCTGGTGCCCATGCAGAGTGAATTGCTGTTAAAGCGGCGGGAGGAAATTGACGTTTCTCTTGAAAATGCCATGCTGCGGCATTTGGGGCGCAACGCCTGCGAAAACGGATATATTTGGGATAAGACGCCCGACACCCTTCCGGAGAATTTCATGTATGAGAAGACGAGAAGGTGGTTTAAGACATTCAATTATATCAATCAGTTCAGAGGTTCTGCGTTATACCTGAAAGGCACTGTGGACTGGATTATGGAAAATGCGCGGGAAGACGGGTTATGGGACTGGGGAACCCAGGTTAAGGACCCATGGGGATATTTCGGATATTTTTCCTGTAACAGAAATTATAGACACAATCGGGTGGTGGACTGTACAATTGAAATACTAGACTTTTTAAAACAATATATTGACAATAATACAGAAGGCTGAAAAAGCTGACCCGGGGGAGGCAGGAGAAAAAGCATGAGAACTTTATATGTATCCGATCTGGACGGAACCTTGTTGAGAAATAACGAGAGAACTTCCCATTTTACGAATCATGTGATAAATGATTTGACGGAACGGGGGATGCTTTTCTGCTATGCAACCGCTCGTTCTTTGGTGACTGCGAAAAAAGTGACGGACGGGATCAGCTGTAACATTCCGTTAATTGTATATAATGGATCATTTGTAGTTGATAATGTGACGGAAGATATTCTGATTGCAAACTATTTTGAGACTTCCGTGTATGAAGTGCTGAATGATTTATTTGAAAATCAGGTTTATCCCATCGTATACGCATATATTGAGGGGAAGGAGAAATTTTCATTTGTGCCTGAATTGTGCACAGAGGGAATGGGGAGATTTCTTGCCAGCAGAAAGGGAGATATTCGAACGAATGCAGTGAAGGCAGTCTCTGATTTGAAAGCAGGAAGTCTTTTCTATATCACCTGTATAGACAGCCAGGACAAGCTGAAACCCTTGTATGAAAAATATAAAGATGTGTTTCATTGTGTGTATCAGACTGAAATGTATACAAAGGAACAGTGGTTGGAAATCATGCCGTTCCATGCCTCGAAGGCAAATGCCGTAAGGCAGTTAAAGACATTGCTTGGATGTGAAAAAATAGTTGCTTTCGGAGACGGAAAAAATGATATAGATCTGTTTGAATTGGCGGATGAAGCTTATGCGGTTGAAAATGCCCATGAAGATTTGAAAAAATACGCTACGGATATTATTTTATCCAACGAGGAAGATGGCGTTGCCCAATGGCTTGCCCGGAATTTTCGCTGTGGAAAGGGGTAATGGATGCGTAAATCTCTTAAGAGGAAAAACAGGTGGAAAAGGGGGGTCCGGATCCTGCTCTGCGTTTTGCTTCTGACCGGATGCAGTCAGCCGGGTCCGGACCGGGGTGCAGGACAGGAACACGGGGAGACGTGGGAGGCAGCAGTCCCGGAAAGCCCTGCATTTATGCCGGAGGCAGCAGTCTCGGAAAGCCCTGCACCAATGCCGGAGGCAGCAGAGGAAAGCAGCGAAGAACGAAGCGAAGAAGGCAGCGCGCAACAGATACTGGCCCGTCTGATCAGGGATGAGGGGTTTCGGGATTGTGTATGGTATGAGGCGGACATTGACAGCCGGGACACGGAGGAACGGATTCTGGACAGGCTGAATCAGTGTGAAGAACTGGTATTGAAGAGGCCTGCCGGCAGAAGCGCTCTGCACTCTCTGGAGGCTCTGTCTTATCTGCCGAATCTGAAAAGCCTGGTGATTGATTTTGGTTCCTGGGAGGGTTCCGGGGTTTCGGATTTTACCCCAATTGCCGGACTTTCCGGGCTGCGGGAACTCTGCATAAATTCTGCAAAAGAAGAGATGGACCTTTCCTTTCTGGCAGAGATGAAACAGATTACGGAACTATATCTGCCAAACTGCCGGGTTAAAGACATGGAATTTTTGAAAGATATGCCGCAGTTGGAACGGTTGTCCCTGTATGAGACGAAGATTGAAGATATTGCTGTATTGGAAAATCTGCAGGGATTGGTGGAACTGGCGCTTGGCGGCAATTCCCATGCCCGGAATATGGAAGCAGTGGGAAAGCTTGGCAGCCTGCAGGATCTGGGATTGCAGAACTGCGGAATCCGGGATATTGGTTTTGTAAGGGAATTAACAGAACTTCACAGCATCAACCTGAATACGAATTCCATTACAGACCTGACCCCGTTGACAGGCCTGACCAAATTGGAGCGGTTGGGACTGGCTGAAAATCAGATCAGGGATATTTCGCCATTGGAGAGTCTGACAAATCTCTATGATCTGGCTTTGGACGGAAATGAGATCAGCGATCTCTCCGCCCTGGGCGGCCTGACACATTTGAACCAGGCAGGACTTTCGGACAACAGGATTTCGGATTTGTCGCCTCTGGCAGGAAAAGAAGAACTGATGTTCGCATCTGTATTCGGAAATTCCTGTACTGATTTGCAGCCTGTGTGGGAAGTGCCCCTGCTTTCCTGGAAAAGCGATGAGCCGATAGATGAAAAAACAGAATTTGCAGAAGCCTGGATCGAAAAAGAGCATCCAGATGTTACGGAATATACATGCATTGATGCTGTGGAAGGGGATTTGGACGGTGACGGCAGAATGGATCTGGCCTTTGTGATAGACGGGACATTTGGGGAGCAGGAGCAGGACCAATTATTTGCGGATACCCGGCATCTGTATGTCCTGCTGCAGCAAAAAGACGGTTCCATGCAGGAAATGACCGAGGTGCCTTATGTAAGCGGCGCAGATGCCGGCGGAATGCGGGGAGATCCCTACCGCGGCATTTTTATGGGGGACGGTTACCTGATGCTGAAGCAAAGCTGGGGAAGCAGTACCGGTATGACAGCCACGGAGATTTACTGCTGCCGAAATGGGAAACTGGAGCAGGCAAAGAGCATCCGTGTGGGAGACAGCCGTTTTGCCGACGGTTATGAAGTCACTGTAACGGATGGGAAAAATGATACCTGGGTCTCCTATGCCATTGCCATGGACGGTTTCCGCATGGTAAGGGTTGATCTGGCAGACGCGGAGCATCCTGTTCATAAGGCTTTTCCCCGGATGGAACTGTATGATGCGTCTTATAACGTATATGAGGAAAAACTGGATACAGCCATAACCGCAAAGGAGGCCCTGGATCAATTCGTGAAGGCCATGGTCCCTAATGGGGAAAAAGCGGATTTGCCTTATGCGGCATGGCAGAAGACAGGATATGAACTGCTGAAAGGGGTGGAACTGCCGGATTATTATGTTGTCGTTCCGGGAACAGAGGAGAATGAGGCGGAAGAAACAGACAGCGGAATGCAGACAAGGGCATGGGAGGGAGATTATATTTATTATGACGGTCTGACGGAGAGAGAGGGACAGCTTTATCATGTCATTTGTTATAGCAGGAAAGAGGAAAACAGGGTTTATCTGTTGCATGACGATACCGGAGAAATACAGGAGGAGTGATTCAGCTGTGGGCAGTTTGATATGATGCAGCCGGCTAAAAGCAGGGAGATGCAAGGGCGTATGTGCCCGCTAGGCTGTGTGCAGATAGATAACAAGGTGATCAGGGAAGGGAGACATAAGCATATGAAAAAGACAGGGTGCTTATGGGTGCTGTTGTTGATGCTGACATTTGGAAATACAATGTCGGCTCATGCACAGAATGATTACAGCATTATAATTGCCATAGGACAGGATGTCCCCACGGAGGACGGGCTGCCGGAAGGATATGGTTTTCCAGAGGGATATCAGGAAAACGCGGTGCAGTTCGTCACGGAGGACGGGGTGGCACTGTGCGGCTATGTCCTGGGGACAGGCAGCAGGGGGATAACGCTTGGACATGCGAGGGGATGGGGGTTGAAGAGCTGGCTTCCCTTTGGGGAGCGTCTGGCGGAGGAAGGGTATCAGGTGATATTGTGGGAGTTCCGTGATATTGCACCTTCCGGTTCGGCAGCCGCCGGAATGAGCCAGAGGTGGGATTTGGATGTACTGGCGGCTGCCCAAGTTCTGCGGGAACGGGGGGTGACGGAGATCATTGCCATGGGAGCGTCCTATGGCGGGACGGCCACGGCGGTTGCTGCGGCAGAGATTCCGGAATTGGTGGGAGTGGTAATTCTTTCCGCACCGGCGCATGGCATGGAGATCGATGCGATAAGCGCCATGGAGTCCGTCACCGCACCGGCGTTTTTTGCCGTTTCCAGGGAAGACTGGCAGAATGCTCCGGGTGTGTATCAGGAGCATGTGGAGTCCCTCTACGAAGCCTGCAGATCTGACCAGAAGGAGATTCATATTGCAGAGGGTTCAGATCATGGTACGGATATGATTACGGTTCCGGAGGAGGGAGAACTTGGATATGCGGTTTTACCGAAGACGCAGGAGGAGCGGAAAGCCAGGGAGGAGCTGGCCGATGAACTGATGGGGTTTGTCAATGAGGCATTTGGAGAGGGCAAAGCAGAAGAAGAGACTGCAGTATCTCAGGATGCGGCTGCAGGCTCATTGATGCCGTCAACAGGAAAGGACACGGCAGGTTCGGAGGAAGTACTTCAGGAAAAGGAACCGGCAGATTCCGTGGCGGGGGAAGCATCAAGGGCGCAGAAAGGAAGGCCGAATGTGAAACCGAAAATCCATATCAGAAAAACTGCCTAAGCAGATATTGACAGTGCCGGGAAGCTATATTAGGATATAGGTGACTATCTGGAAGAGGATTAAAATGGTCTAAAACAAAAACATTGAGAGGAGCAGGAGGATGATTTATCGGAGACTTGGAAAAACAGAACTGATGGTCAGCGAAATCGGCCTTGGCGGCGAATGGCTGGAGCGCCACAGCTATGACGAGTGTAAGGCGGTTATAGACTGCGCGGAAAATCTGGGAATTAATATACTTGACTGCTGGATGTCGGAACCCAATGTCCGTACCAATATCGGCAGGGCGCTGGCGGGAAAACGGGAGCGCTGGCTGATCCAGGGGCATATAGGCTCTACCTGGCAGAACGGCCAGTATGTCCGCACCCGGGATCCGGAGAAATGCAGAGAAGCCTTTGAAGATCTGCTGGCCCGGATACAGACAGATTACATTGATGCTGGTGTTATAATAGGGACAAGTTAGAAGAACCCAGAAAAATCAAGGGGTTGCACTAACTTGTCCCCTTATTTTTTTGCCCGAAAAAGGGCAATGGAATCACCGCATTTCTGGTTTCCATCTGGGAGCCATACATATATTGCTGGCCAGCAGTATGAAAGTCTGATAGCGATTAAAGCAACCATA
>CAJULV010000084.1 GCA_910587555.1 uncultured Acetatifactor sp. | reverse complement strand
GTGTGAAACTTAATCGTTCTTAGGCAGTGTCTTTTGCTGCCTTAGAACGATTTTTCACACTACTCCCTTGCGCCAAATCCGGCTTGAAGCTTCGATTTTTCCGTTAACGTCAAGTGCTGTAATTATGTATTGTACCCCATTCAATACAAGGACGTCAATACAGGAACCGAAAATTCCGGAAATTATTTTCAGCTTTATTTTACCTGACGGCACCTGTCCGCCTCACTTTAGCTCCAGCCCGCTGCACCTCCCATCTCCCGCATACTGTGACGCACAGCTTCCAGGAAGCAATTTTCAAACACGTTCTAAAACAGAAAGAAAAGCAGCGCCTCATGCCTGGACACATTGTAGGTCCGCAGCCCAAAATTCTCCGTATTCCGCTGCAGCCGCCTCATCCAGTAGTAGCCGAAGCCAATCTGCCCCGAATGCCCTCCTTCCTCCCAGAGTTCATGTTCCACGGCGTATTCCACCGCGTCCTCCGCCGCAAAGGCCTCCATCCGATAGCCAAGCTTCTCCAAATAAGGCACAAGCACCGGAGCGGCATCCGCACTCAAGCTCCTTAAATAGTAATAATCCTGGTAAGGCTCCGCCGCCAGAAAGAAACCTCCGCCCTGCGCGCCTCCGCCCCAAATGTCACTTCTGCTTTCCATATCTGACGCTTGTGTCACTTTCTTCTGTTCACTGTCTTCACTGACCGACGCATTCGCCAGGTTTACCCTTGCGATGATATAATCCGGATGCGCGAAAGACAATGCCAGATACAGCACCGCCACCACTGCCACATGATAGCGGAACAGCGGGAAATCCTCCCTGAAAATCTGTACCACTACCCCCGCAAACAGCAGTGTCAGCAAGGCCAGCGCCCATAACACCAGAATCCTGAGATAAGTCAGATAATAATAGCGGATATAGATAATCATCCGCACGGCACTGGATGCGATCATCACGAAAGTACAAAGTGACATTATTGTCAGTATAGCTTTCAGGATTTTACTCTCACGGAAAAAGCCCATACACAACAGCACGATCACCAGATTCAGCAGGCTCACCGCCAGAAGCTGGAAAAATCCCTCCCTTGCGTACATGGCATAGGTGTACCCCTGGGGCAGGCGCAGCTGTCCCAGAAACAGTCCCGCGATCTGAACGCCCGAAAAGAGCAGGTACAGCAAAGTCAGCAGCCCGGTAACCGTAATCGCCAGAACCGGCTCCCCCCTGCGGGTATCCGGCACCTCCTCCCGTATCTTTCTTTTGCACAGATATGCCGTCAGCGCATATGCCGCGAAAAACAAGATCGTAATCCGAAAAACAATATTCACAATGCCGCCCAGATGAATATTCCGAAAAAGCTCATCCGCCATCTGCCGAAACACCGCATCGGCGCTGGCCAGAAGAAAAAGCACGACCAGCAGCAGCGGAATCCCGATAGCCAGCCCTGCGCCAAAATACCAGACCCTCCTGTCCAGCTTCCGTTCTCTTCCTTTATAATAGGCACTCCCATCGGAAAAAGGCCTTCCCAGTTCCCCGATGCCTGCGAAAACCAGGAGGCAGATGCTGCCCAGATACTTGCCCAGCCTCCATTTTGAAGTATCGTAAACCTGCTTCAGCAGCAAACTCAGCAGCAGCAAAAAGACACCCAGCTTATTAAAAAAGATGAGGACCCCGTCGTCCGTGCAGAAGGTGGAAATCCCCAGCAAAATCATGGCAATCATGTAAAAGCAGCTTCCTTTTTTTAAGGTAATCCCCAGTTTTAAAAAACAGGAGCAGAAAAACAAGAGGCTGCCTGCCACGAAAAAAGGGAATGTGACGCCCGATCCGTTCCTGTACATACAGAAGGCATAGAATACGGCATAGGCAAAAGCCCAGGGGGCAATAGGGAAAAAATGAGCCTTCAGCCGCTTCGTCTCCTCCGTCTCCGGCATCACAGCCGGTCCCGGCATCCCTCCCGCCTGATTGCGGATTCCGGATGCCGGACCGTTCGCCTGTACATCCCAGGCTCCTGCTGCCCCCTGAACTGACCGGGCAGCCGCCGGGTCCGCCCCCTGTGCAGACGGGGTTTCCGTAGATGAATCCGCTCCCCGTACAGACGGGGTTTCCGTGGGCGAATCCGCTCCCCGTACAGGCGGGGTTTCCCATACACTGTTCTCTCTCTTATCCATAATCTCTGTCACTCCTTTCCTGCCCTCTCCCGGCCATCTGCAGTTTCGCCGCATCCTTCCGGCCATACCGCCTCCGGCGCCAGTCACAGGAGAGCGGCACCAACACTTGCTTTTCACACTTCATCCGGCACATACTCCAGAATGTCTCCCGGCTGGCAGCCCAACGCCTTACAGATTGCCTCCAATGTGGAAAACCGCACTGCCTTCGCCTTATTATTCTTTAAAATGGACAGATTGGCCAGCGTAATGTCCACTTCGCCCGCAAGCTCTGTCAGGTTCATTTTCCGCTTTGCCATCATCACGTCCAGATTTACCACAATTCCCATATATTCACCCCCGTCTCTGCCTTCGGTCCGGCACGGCAAACCCTTTTCCCTAAACAGGCACTTACCTGCAAGGAACCCGCCGGCACAGATGTCTCACCAGGTACCGCAATGCTTCTCCGCTCCAGCCTGCCCGCCATAAGCGCGCCTGCTCCATTGTACATGTGTGCTGTACCTCTCCGCTCCCGGTCTGCCCGCCATAAGTGCGTCTGCTCCATTGTACATGTATGCTGGGTCTCTCCGCTCCAGCCTGCCCGCCATAAGCGCGCCTGCTCCATTGTACATGTATGCTGGGCCTCTCCGCCCCCGGCACGCCTGCAATAAGCGCTCCTGCTCCATTGTACATGTTTGCAATGCCTCTCCGCTCCCGGCCTGCCCGCCATAAGTGCGCCTGTTCCATTGTACATGTGTGCTGGGTCTCTCCGCTCCGGCCTGCCCGCTCAGATTGTCAGATCATTCTCCTGCTTACAGCACACGGCCTCCTCGAACACATAGGCAAGAACCTTGCTGAAAAGCCCCGCAATCACAAACACCAATATCACCACATACATGGCTACCGTCATGTATACAATGCTCCGCACCACCGACATCAGCACTATGAAAAAACTCCAGTTCCCCATCTTCTGCAGGCTGATTACATTTTCCCTGACAAAACAGTCCTCCTCCAGCACGGTTTTGAAGATTTTGCGCAGTTCCCTCACCAATACCAGCGCCGCAATCCCCAGCGCAAAGTAAATCGTTACCGTCTCCTCGTAATGCTCCACCAGGCGCGGCATCAATTCACCAATCTTCCTGATGCTCCAGGGCAGCGTCACCGTCACCGCTATCCCCGCATAGAACATGAAATCCAGCAGGTATTTTGTGCATCTGGTGAGAATTTCCTTTTTCTTTTTCAGCTTTGCCCCATACCCTTTTTGTTCTTTTTCCTTCATAGGCCACCTCCGCAATCTGTATTTTACACTTCCTTTTGAGTAGATGGTAGCACCATTTATAGCGATTGTCAATATATCATTATCGTTTTTCAATAAATTTTTATCGTTGCAAAAAAATAAACCCCTGAAAGCCAGCCGCTGCTTCCAGAGGTCTTTCCAGAGGTTCTTCTTTTTCGTTCACGCCGTTTACAGCCCCATGCATCCGAATGCCCTGCCATCTTCATTCCGTTCACACTTCTCCACGCAGCAATGTCACGGGTGCAATCCTCCGGATTCTCAGGGACAGCAGGCAGGACGCGCCAAAGGTGAACAGAATCATCCCCGCCCCCGCAGCCGCAATCCATCCCAGGGGAACCGTAAAGGTACATTTCACGATTCCAATCCCTCTCAGGAACAGCGCCGTCAAGGGATTAATGATGGCGGCGCACACCGTAAGCCCCGCCGCCGCGGACAAAACCACCGCCGGCAGAAAGCTGGCTGCCGTCTGCAGGACCAGCTGCCCTGTGGTAAATCCAAGTGCCTTCAGGATTCCGTAATCCCGCTTTTTGCTGTTCAGCAGCGTCCGCACCAGCAGATACAGCACGAAGACCACCACTGCGCCGCCCACCGCAAGCACCGCCGCCACAATAATTTCCATCAGGGAAACATAAACCGAAGCCGCGCCATGTACGGTTGAATATACATCAATTACTGCATTTACGTCTTTTCCCAATCCGGAGCGCACTCTCTCATGGAAGGCATCAATATCCTCCCCTTCCGCCATATTCAGATAATAGCTCACATCCCCAAGCTTACCCATACGCTCAAAGCCGCTCCGCGTCATCAGGCAATCCTTTCCCAGATTATTGGATATCTGCGTAAAGCCGCAGATGACATACCTGCCCTCCTGGCCCTCCGCGGCCAGCGTGATCTCATCCCCGATTTCAAGCTTCTTTTCCCCGGCATACTTTCCCGCGATGGCCACCTCATTGTCATAGCGCGGAAAGCGCCCCTCAAAGCACACATCCTGATTATTGACTGTCGAAAAATCGTCCGACAGCATACACATCAATATATTCCCCTCCCTGTCCCCGTGGGCTACCTCCACGGAATGGTACAGATACACCTTCTCTACGGCCTTCTCTTCCTCCATCAGCGCCAGGAATGCATCCTCGGCGGACACGTTCACATTGACGCAGGAATCCGCCGTCTCTCCCACAATCAGATGAATGAACGGTTCCATGTCCACAATGACATTTTCCACCATCAGGCCTGCGAACACGACTACCAGGGAGAGTACCAGCATGGTGATACAGGTAGTGACATTCTGCTTTGCCCTGGAAAAGGTGGTCTTCAGCGCCAATGCCGGCTGGAGCGGCAACCTGGTTCTCTCCAGCGGAACATGATTCTGTTTGAAATTATGTGTCAGAACTCCCTGGCGCAGCGCAATAACCGGGTCGATTTTCCGGATTCTGCGGGCGGACAGCCATACCGCCAGCGCCACGGCGCCGCCCACAATGCCCAGGCTGACGCAGAAGGGCAACGACAGGAAATGTATTTCGTACGGAATCCCCGTCTGGGCAACCATCATGACATTCACCGCCGGAAACAGGCAGTAGGACAGCCCGATCCCCCCCAACGCCGTCAAGAGTACCACCCCCAGAAACTGCATCAGCAGCGAAGCCACGATCTCCCTGCTTCTGTACCCGATTGCCTTCAATGCCCCCAGATTCCTCATATTTTCCTGAATATAATTCATCACATTCGACGCAATCACCACCAGGGCAATCACTGTCACGAAGAAAGCCATTGCGCTGACAATGCCTGAGCAGATCATCTGGGATATATACCTGCTGGAGGACACCAACGCATATGAATTACTCCTCGTCCGCACCTCCGGAAAACCCGCGGACACCGCATTTTTAAGCGCCGCCTCAAAATCCTCGCTCTCCGACTTATCCCCAATCCGCACCGACACCAGCGTGGAAGCGGGGGCATACCCTTTCTCCTCCAGTTCCGCATAGCAGTCTTCGGTCAGCAAAAAGGCACACAATGAACAGTTATGGGAACCCGCCATCACGCTGTTCAGAAAACCGCAGACCGTGTAAGACACCGTATTGCCGCCGATCGTAAGATCTATTGTCTCGCCCACGGCTATATTACCGTTCATCCCGTAAAGCATGGGCAGATAGACGCCGCTTGTGCAGTCTCCCTCTTCCACAATCTCCACCTTCCCCACCTGGCGTTCCAGGGCGGACTCCTTCTCCAGAATCACAAATTCCGTGTTCATCTCACCCCCGTTATAAGCAAAGCTGCCCACCGTACACAGCACGTCTTCCATGCAGTACTGTACCACACGCCCGTCCTGCTCCAGCGTGTCCCTGGCAAACGCAAGCACATCGCTGCTCCGGCTGCCCAGCATCAGCGTCACATGTTCCGCATTCAGCTTATCGTGATACCTGTCAAAATTCCGTTTATAGTCCATGGACAGCATCAGCCACAGATTCAGCATGGCGGAGGCGAACAGCATCAGCGCCACGATGGCCACTGTCTGCCCCTTTGCCCGCCTCAGGTTAGACGCGGCTATCAGAAAACATTTTCTCATAAATAATACCCCCTGTACGCTTCAATGCGCATTCATTCGGTCCTTCAACGCCTTTGGAAACGCGGCCCGTGCTACCATCCCATCTCCTCCAGGAACGCGGACAGCTTTTCATGCCTGCTCCTGTCACCGTGTACATATTTCCCCAAATCACACTCACCCAGCACGGCTCCGTCCTTCAGGTACAGAATCCGGTTTCCCCGCCGCGCGGAGCGCATGTCATGCGTCACCATGACCACACTCTGCCCCTGGCTGTTGAAGCGGGTAAGCGTATCCAGCACATCCAGCCCCGTTTTGGAATTCAGGGCGCCTGTAGGCTCATCCGCGAACAAGATGCGGGGCGAATTGATCAAAGCGCGGACAATCCCCACCCGCTGGGCTTCTCCTCCCGAGAGCTGTGCGGGAAATTTCCTCCATGCTTCCTCCGGTATGTCCACTGCCCGAAACAGCTCTTTAGCCCTTGCGATAAGCGCTTTCTTATCTCTGTTCACCAGCAGCCCCGCCGCCAGCACATTGTCCATGACGCTCATCCCGTCTATGAGATAAATCTGCTGGAACACAAAGCCGCAGGATTTCCGCCGGAAAACCGCCAGCGCATCGGAGCTGTAATCGGATATCACCTGGCCGTCAAATAGAATCGTGCCCAGAGAAGGCGTATCCATCCCGGACAATGCGTAGAGAAGCGTGGATTTTCCCGCACCGCTGGCTCCCATGATGACCGTAAAATCCCCCTCATAGAGCTGTAAATCGATATTTTTCAGGACATGCTGCAGCACTCCCCCGCTGGAAAAAGACTTGCTTAAAGACTCGGTTTTCAATAAAATATTTCCCATATAAGCACACTTGCCTTTCTGCCGCCCGCACGGTTTATGCTCACGAGTATAGCCGTAGGCGGCGTTGCGTTTACACAGTCCATTATCCCTTTTTCATCCTTAAATGTCTTTATCCAATCCTTAAGGGTTTCTTAAATCTTTCACCCGTAAGTCCCTCTAAGCCACCACCCCGCTCAGCAAGATCAAAACCGTAACCCGCAGCCCCTGCTCCCCATTCTCCACAAGGATATCCCCCTGCATTTCCTTCATAAAATAGTCGGAAAGATACAGTCCCAAACCTGCGCCTTCCGTTTTCGCCGCATTGCTTCCCCGCCTGAATTTCTCCTTTAACAGGGGCAGCTCGTCCCCGTCGACACCGCCTCCAAAGTCCTCGATATCCACAGCCAGGTATCCGCCCGCCCTGCGTACTGTCACATGGATCCGCGTACCGGCATACTTATAGGAATTCACGAAAATATTGTCAAAAACCTGCTGCAGCCGAAGCCTGTCCGCGTATAAAAGGCAGTCCGGAATGCGGGCGGCATTCCCGCGCCCCAGATAATCCGCATCCTTCAGGATTTCTTCCAGTTCCTGTCCCTCCATATCCGCAGGCATCACGGTAAGCTGCTCCAGTTCCTCCAGCGTGGCTGTGAACAGGTTGCTCACCAATGTGTTAATCTGTTCCGCCTTCCGTATAATCTGTAAATAGTTCTCCCTGCTTCCCTCCAACGCTGTTTTCTGTTCCGAACTTCCGCTGGCAGCCCTGCCCGTTTGCGGATAACCCTCTCCCGCCCGCTCTGCCAGTGCCGCCCCCACTTCCGCCGCGGCCTGGATGCTGGCAACCGGCGTCTTGATGTCATGGGAAAGCTTCGCCACCAGCTCCTTTTTGGCGGCATTGGCTTCCGCCTCCGCCCTGCGCGCCTTTTTCAGCTCCGCCCGCATGAGATCGAAGCTCTCCGTAAACGCGCCGAACAGATTGTGCCTGTCCATTTCCAGCGGTATGTCCAGATTCCCTCCCGCAACTCTCCGGGCAAAATCTTTCATCTTTTGAAACGGCCTGATAATCATCCGTTCCAGATAAACGGTAAAACAAATGCAGATGCATGTCTGGACAATCATCAAAAGTCCCAGCCCAAAAGCCGCCGTCCTTCTCCCGGACATCAGTGTTTCTTCCGTATCATTATATACAAGCAGTTTTCCCGCAATGCAGCCGCCGTCATAAATGTCCAGAATCGTGTCCCTGTGGACGACCGCCTGGTTAATGCTCTCGCTCAAGCCGGGCTTCGTACGAAAAAGAACATGGCCCTCCCCGTCAAGCACTGCGTAATCAAGCGCCGTGCTGCTCCGGTGGGTTTCCATGTGCCCCCAGTCCTCCTGTATGGCATGCAGAGCTTCGTTTATCTCCACGGCGTCCTGGCGGGCACTCACACCCCGCAGTGCAAAAAGGAGCAGAACGGCCAGTTCTGCCCCAAGGCATATCGTTAAAATAATCAAAATAAAATGTTTTTTCACCCGCTTTTCCTCCCGCAGAACCGGTAACCGTCTCCCCAGACCGTGAGGATATACTCCGGCCTGCCGGGTTCCCGCTCTATCGCCTCACGCAGCTTGCGTATATGCACGTTCAACGTCCCGTCCCCCGTAAATTTATCCTCCCAGACATTCTCGAACAGCTCCTGCTTGGAAACCACCCGATTCTCGTTTCGAACCAGATATGCCAGCAGCTTAAATTCCAGCGAGGTCAACCGGACAGCCTCGCCGTCCACCAGTACCTGCCTCGCCGGAAAGTACACCGTCAGCCTGCCGTCCTCATACCGTTCCGGGCCGGCTGCCCCCTGCTGTCCTGCCTGAACTTCATCCTGCCGCATCCGGTTCCCACTCTGCCCATAACGCTTCAGCACTGCCTGCACCTTTGCCAGCAGCACGCTCAGGGAAAAAGGCTTCTGCACGTAATCGTCTCCCCCGATGTGCAATGCTACAAGCTTGTCGTCATCGCTTGTCCGGGCAGAGATAAACAGAATGGGTACATCCGTCTTCTCCCGAAGCTCCTTACACAGGGCAAAGCCGCTGCCGTCCCCCAGATTGATATCCAGCAGCAAAAGCTCCGCCGTATTCTCCCGGAAAAAGCGGCGGCACTCCGAGACACTGTAGGCCACAGCCGTCCTGACACCGAACAGGTTGAAATATTCCGCTGTGCTGTCCGCCAGCAGCTTCTCGTCATCTATCATCAGGCAATCATACTTCATAACACAAACCTCCTGCCGCAATTCCGCTCTTTATGCAAAATGACAGCCTCCCAGGCAGTGTTTCACCAGCTCCCCGATCACCTCCGCCATCCGAAAGAACCCCAAATCGTTTGGATGTGTACCATCTACCGTACAGTCATATCTGCGGTCCCCCGCAAACAGCTGAAACCCGTCTATAAAGTACACATTTTCATCCCCCTTCTCCAGCGCCCCCTGGTAAGTCCGGTAAATCACATCACGCCGACGGATATCCTCCTTTTCGGCCAGCCGGATATTCGGCCTGGACACCAGGATAATCGGCGTCCGGGAGTGGGCTTCCCGGTAGCGGCGGTAAACCTGCGGATGCGTCGCCTCCAGATGCCTGCTGTCAGGTGCGTTGTGGTCATAGTCGCAGACAAATACGCTTGCCTCAATCCCTGCAAGATATTCCGCCATCTCCGCCTCTCCCTTTGCGTTGCCGGAGAATCCCATACACACAAAATCCGCATTTATCTCTCTGGCAATTGCGGAGCAGTAATGGTTTCCCGGCCTGGAGACACAGCCGCCCTGGGTAATGGAAGAGCCGTAGTACAGCACCGGGCTGATATCCCGGTACTTCCGCCCATGTCCCACCTGTGCGTTTTCGTCCAGGCCGATGAGCAATTCCCTCACCCCGCTGTAAAGAGGCATATGGATGGTAATCTCCCGCATCCTCGCATCCGGAAACCAGACCACGGACTCAAAGCTTTCCGGATGCTCCACGGGAGGGATAAAGGAACCCTGGTACAAATCCCGCACGCCGTCATAGACATACAAATCCAGCCCATGGGAACCTGTCAGCGGCATATGGGGCATCCAATGCGCATCACGCAGCTGCACCTTCACGGCCGCATAATTGGAATCTGTCCGAAACCGCAGGCGTCCTCCCGCCGTATGGGTACTCAGGTTCATCACGCCCGGACTCACCTTCTCTGCCGTCTCCATGGGCAGGCGCATATACAGGCCGCTTTCCTTTGCCCTGCACAGGCCGTATATGTCAAAAGGCTCCTGAAGTGCATTCCTGTATTTCAGCCCGTTTATGTCCAGCGTTGATTGTACTGCAAGATTGTAGTCTATTTCACCAAGCTTCATCTTTCCGCTTCCTCTCCTGTATGCTTTATCAAAACTCATTCTAAACTAAGCCGATGGGTTTTACAAGAATAAAGTTTGATTACTTGTTTGAGAGAATTGTGAGAAGCCACGCCCACAGATTCTCGGGCTTTTTCCCCCTGGAAAGCTGGCTGGCCGCGGCAAGAAACGTCTCCTGGGCGATGTCCTGGGCTGCCTGGGGGTCCCGCGCCTTTTTCACGGCGGCTGAATACAGTCTGTCAACATATGGGCTTAAATCATATTTTACTTCCATAGGATGCATGTTTTCCACATTACGTCACCTCAAAGCGCTTTTCGGTGAACCGCCTGTACCTGCACTACAAACGAAAACCATGGATTGCCGGCGCCCGGAATCGTTTCCCAGGCAGGATTTGTTGTGCGGTTCACTCACATAGTCGTTGAAAAGCCGATATGGTTCACTGGTTTTACTTTCTTTTTTCATAAAAAAGAAATCTTCAGTAACGGTACTTCCTCCGCTTCCCGAGCAGGAAACACGTTGTCACCAGCGCCGCCATCAGCTCCGCCGCCACAATGGACATCCAGATGCCGTCAATCCCCCAGACCAGCGGGAAGAGCAGCACGGCTGCCACCTGGAATACCAGCGTCCGCAGAAAGGAAATCAGTGCCGACACCAGCCCGTTCCCCAGGGCCGTAAAAAAGGAGGAGCCAAAAATGGCGATTCCCGCAAAGAGAAACGAAAAAGAGTATATAAAAAACCCTCTTAACGTCAATCCTAAAAGTTCTGCGTCATACCCCACAAAGAGCATGGAAAGCGGCCTGGCCAGCCCCTCCGCCAGGGCAAGCATTCCCACGGAAAAGATGCCGATAAGTACCAGGCTGCGCCTCAGCAGTCCCTGAAGCTCCCCATGGTTCCCGGCACCGTAGTGATATCCTATCACAGGGGCCGCACCCACGGAATAGCCGATAAACGCGGCCAGGAATATCAAATTTACGTACATTAATACACCGTATGCCGCCACTCCGTCCTCCCCCGCATATTTGATCAGCTGCGCATTGTACATCATACTGACAATGGACATGGAAATATTGGACATCAGCTCGGAAGAGCCGTTGGTACAGGCCTTCAGCAGGGCCGCCCCGTCAAACTTTGCCTTCACCAGTCTCAGAAGGCTGCTGTTTTGCCTGCCGAAATAAACCAGCGGGACAATGCCGCCCACCGCCTGGCTGAAGGCGGTAGCGACTGCGGCGCCGGGAAGCCCCCACCGGAAAGCTCCCACAAACAGGGCATCCAGAACCATGTTTGTCACACCTGACGCCACGGTGACGGCAAGCCCTATCTGGGGCTTCTCCGCCGTTATGAAAAAGCTTTGGAACTCATACTGCAGGATAAACGCCGGGAGGGCAATCAAAATCACCCGTCCATAGATCACGCAATTGTCCAGCATTACGCCCTCAGCCCCCAGCAGCGCCGCCACCGGACGAATAAACAGAATGCCCAACACGGCAATCACCGCCCCGCAGGCCATAGATACATAGACAAAGAAGGAAAACAGCCGCTTCGCCTTCTCGTGGTCTCCTGCCCCCATGGTAATGGCGATAATCGCGCTTCCTCCCGTGCCGAACATAAATCCAACAGCCCCCAGTATCATCAGAAACGGCATGATAAAGTTCACTGCCGCAAAGGGCGTTTTCCCCACAAAATTCGACACGAAAAAGCCGTCCACCACTCCGTAGACGGATGTGAATACCATCATGACGATGGACGGAAACGTAAAGCGCATCAACCTCCTGTAGTCAAAATGATCTGATAACTGAATCTTCATACTTACCTCCCTGCGTGTTCCGACACGCATACATATTCCTTATATATCTGTAAAATTATCCTGTACATTCCCTTCTCTGCCACCCGCGCGGCCATAGGGCACGGTTCCATCTCCCTGTCATCGTGTACTTCAATGTCCTGCTGCCTGCACCGCCTACAATTCCTGTATCTTCTCTTTGAAAGCCGTCAGATATTTCCTGGTCAGTTCCAGATACCGCTCCACATCCTCCCTTGGCCAGGACTCCAATATGCCGTTCTCGATTTCAATCAGCTTCACCACCGTACCTTCTGCCAGTACACGCCCCTTATCCGTGAGGCACACCCTCTTTTTCCTGCCTCCCGAGGCTTCCAGATAGATGATTCCATCGCCTTCCAGCTTCCTCAGCGCAGAATTGATGGTCTGCTTGCTGATCCCGGACTGGCTGCAGATTTCGCTGAGCGGGCAGCTGTCACCGTTGTTGCAGATAGCATATAGTACCTGCATTGTGCTGTCCGACATCCCCAGACGCAATGCCGCCTCATGATAAGCGGCATCTGTTTCACTCAGAAGATAGTTAAACCGCCGCATTTCTTTTGTTGTATACCCTTCCATGTTACGCCTCCTTCACATTGCCTTTTCTCCTCTGTGCTTCCCTTCTTCAGATTTCTGTTTTGGCGTACTGACTCCATGCGCTGCTTCTACGCTTCCCTTCTTCGGATTTCTGCCTCCACGCGCTGCCTCTACGAACTTCTGCCTCAAGACTTCCTTCTTCGGATTTCTGCCGCCATGTGCTGCTTCTACGGACTTCTGCCTCAAGACTTCCTTCTTCGGATTTCTGCCGCCTCGCGCTGCTTCTACGGACTTCTGCCTCAAGGCTTCCCTTCTTCGGATTTCTGTTTTCGCATGGCCGTATGCACAGCCCTCCTTCTCTTCTCCGCGTTCTTCTCCGTCCTTCTGGGCTTCTGCCGGTTACGCTGTGGTTTGCCGGCTCCCTCCGGGCTGAATGAGAATCACATGCACCGTAAAAATCCCGCCCATCTCCTAAAATCAAAAAAGTATGAAATCGTACTTATTTGATTCTAGTACGATTTCATACTTAAGTCAAGTACATTTTGGTTCTTTCCAAAGTTAGTTGACTTTGTGCTTTAATTCGAGCCGCAATAGCT
>CAJULV010000083.1 GCA_910587555.1 uncultured Acetatifactor sp. | reverse complement strand
AGTAAAAGGCAATGATATCACCTGTCTCATATCCCGAACTGTTCAGCGCCACCACAATGTCTTCATCCTGCAGGGAATCCGTCATGGATGTTCCGCTGATCTGCAGCACCGGTAGCAGGAGCACCGCTATCAGTACCGCTGCCGCCGCTACCACCACCAGGGAAAAAGCCGTACTTCGAAGTACGTTTCCATATCTTTTCCTGTACCGCGTCCTCTCCAGTTCCGCCTCAAGGGCTTCCAGGTCCGGCAGTTCCATCTTCTTTTCCTCACTCATGTGAAAACCCTCTGTATTACCGGTCTTTCGTCAGGAACCATTCCGCCTTTCCATTTCATATCCGCAAACAGTGGTGTCAGGTTCCCCGCCGCCTTCCTTTATAATAATATCTTCAATCTCTCCAAAAGCTCCGGCGGAAGTCCGCTCTCCTTCATTTCCTTCCATCTGTCGGACCGGAGCCGCCCTGTCTCTGCCTCAAGCTTTTCAATCTTCCCGTCCCTGCGGTCCAATTGTTCCCGCAGTTTTTCGATCAGGCCATCCTTGGCATCCAGCTTCTCCTTCAGGCGCCTCAGCTGTTCCTCCCTGGATGCTGCCTCTTCCGTCAGCCGCATATCCTTTTCGTCCAGACGGCTTTTCAATTTTTCAACCAGTGCATCCTTCTCGTCCAGCTTCTCTTTCAGGCGTTCCATCTGTTCTCCCGCGCTGGCAGCCTCCCCCGCCATCACCGCATCCTTCTCGTCCAGACGGCTTTTCAGCTTTTCGATCAATTCATCTTTTTCGTTCAGCTTTTCCTTCAGGCGTCCGTTTCCCTCCCGGACTTCGGACAACTCCTCTTCTTTTTCCTTCAGCGCCTCTCCCAGTCTGGCCGCTTCACGGCTCTGTTCCACCAACAGCTCCAGAAGATCGTGTCTGTTCAGTTTCCGTAATTCTTTTTCCGTCATGCCAGGCCTCGTCTTTGCTAAGCTTTTCTTCTATATAGATTTGCGGTACCCGTTTGATATCCGATTCCGTTCATTCCCCTATCCCTGCCCTCTACTCCCCCAGCATTTCATCAAACAGCTGTATCAATTCAATGGCGCTGTGGAAGACAACTTCCAGGTTTTCATCCGGCCAAATCAGCCGTCCCTGCCAGGTATAATGCTCCCGGAAGAGAATCTGAATGCGAAAGACCGCTGTATTTTCTTTTTTTTCGAAATCCAACGGCACCAGGGGCAAACAGGGATTGGGGCAGTCCTCCAGGTCAAGGAGGCTGTTCAGAAGCAGGACCATCTGGGAAAGACTCTGTATCTTTTCCCTGCCTTCCAGTCTGGGATGCTGCAGATAGCCATCCATAATGCCATTGTGATAAGTCTGTACCGTGACCACCGCTTCCCTGCTCTGACAGGGAAACATTCTCTCCCGCAGCACCATATTCCAGTCACTCCTTCCCCTTCTCCATGATTCCACTATAGCTGCCCAAGGTCATCATCCGGTTATTTTCTGAAAAAAATTGACAGTTTTTTATTTATCCAGGCCAATATTGCCCCGCTCCTCTGTCCTATCCGGTTCCAGAGGAGATACCCGAAAGGAAATACAGGCTTTGGAATGAGAATAGATCTTATGAAAGGTACGGTCCAGGCGGTCCATCACCATCCGGGCATTCTCCACAGTGGCACCGGTAAGCATCAGAATATAGGACCCTGCATCCAGCCTTGCTACGGGATCCCCTGTCCTTAACCCTTCCAGTAAAATCCGCTCCAGCCTTCTTGCATCTGTAGTGGGCGTCACTTTATTGCCCAGGCTGACAATCGCAAGGGACGATTTCTCTCCCGTACGCGACAAATGCCTTTTTTCCAGGGCCACAATGCTCTGGAACACGCTGAAGGTACAGAAGAACGCCCTGCTGCCATCCAGCCCTCCTTCTGCAACCAGTTTTAATATATCCTGGCCGTAACCGTTATTCTTACACATACTCTCCGCCAGCATATAAATCTGTTCCACCTGCTCCGCAGGCCCGATCTCAAATTCCTGCCAGAGCAGCTCCCGGAAGGACCGGTATACCTGAACCGCACGTTCCGGATGCCCCATGGAAATCAATGCCTGCATCTGGTATACAATAAACGTATCCCCGCTTAAGTCCACCATGCCTGCCTGCTCGCAGATACTGATCACCTCCGTCCACCGCTCCTGCTTCTGAAGCAGGGGAAGGGTCATCTTACAGAGATCCAGATACAGTGTCTGGTAATACCGTCTCAGTGATATGGCCCAGTCGCTGTCGTTTCCCGAAAGAAAATCTCCTTTATACAGGGCGATTGACACCAGGAGCTTCTCCAGATATAGTTCCCCTGAATGTTTTCTAAGTGCCAGGCAGTTCTGTTCGAATTGTTCCGAGTCCAGCTCCAGCCGGACTGCCGGATTCCATGCATAGCATCCCGGCAGCGTGACGAGAAGGTTCTCCTGATCCGGAAACATCTCTTTTAACATGCCCCTGACCTTAAACACCATGTTCTTCAGCGCATTGGCCGGATCATTGCTCTGCTCTGCCCAAAACTGCCGGATCAGCTCCTCGGATGAAATGTTTCTTGTATGGTTTACAATCATATACTGCAGAAAGGACATGGCTTTCCTGCCTGCCCTGTTTTTCTTCTCTCCGTCCCGGGCTTCCCTGCAGGAAAATGAACCCAGCAATTCAAAATGTATGGTCTTCGTTTCTTCCATTCTTCATTTTCTGCCTCCGGAAATGGTTTCTGCGGCATTTCGCGTACGGCATCCCCCTTATCTTCTCCCATTCCTTTCCAGTACGGCCAACCTGCTTCCCCTTGTGTCCTTCATTGCCGGTTATCGGCGGGCGCGTCCCAGTCCAGGGCTTTCCCCCGCTCCAAGGCGCTGTCAATGAGGCATATCAGGTCCAGAACGCTTCCGAACCATTTCCGCTTACCGCTGTCCACCCACACGATCTCCCCCTGCCAGCTGGAATACTGCCTGTACTGTACACGGACGATGAAAGTAGCGTCCCTGCCCCGATGGCTGATCACACGGCAAAAAGGTTCCGTTTCCCCACCGGAAGTTTTCTGCCCATCCGCTCCCCCTTCGCCCCTGCCCTCACGCTTCCTTCCGGAATCCCCGCTGCCATTCCCCGGAAAGCTGCGGGTCTCTGTGGATGCAAAGGGACAACCCAGCCTGTCATACAGGACCTCCATCCTCTCCAGTGCCTCCAACAGCGTGGAAAAACGGAACGGCTCCCTTGCATACTGGCTCCAAAGTCTTCCGCACTGTCTCTCCGCGTCGTAAGCATCTATGCACAGATTCACCACATTGCGGCTATAGTAAATCCTGGATATTCCATTCTCCATACCATCCCCCACTATACACAAAAAAGGACACCTGACACAAAGGAACATACTTTGCGTCAAGTGTCCGGAAACTGCTCACAGAAAGGTTCTGCCGGAATGTGACTGCTGGAATGGCTGCCGAAACGACTGCTGAATTGACTCTTCTCCACGGCTCTCTTCAGGGACAAATCATTCCCTTCAGCCTGCTCATATTCTCCCGTTTCGGCTACAGGTTTGGGTGTACAGAGCGGTATTTTTCCATACATCTTCTCAGTTTGTGTTGCAAAACATTCAAAAGGCGAGTATAATATACAAAAAGGCCAGCCAAGAAAATGACGCAAAGTATGTTCCTTTGTGTCGAAAATTCAAGATAAAATCCTGTCTTTTTGGCATTCACATCCCCCTACCGTGCAGTCTCTGGCAGCTCTAATTCGTATCCACAGAAGTTTATTATTGTTTTAAAAAATGCAAGTTCAAAAAGGATCCTATCATTTCCACAAGTCTGTATTTTGTATAAAACGAAGCACATCCAGGGCATCTTCCGCCTGTTTTGTATCATTCACGCTGATGAAATAAGCCATAAATAAGATTTCAATACTTTCCATCACACAGGGGACAGCCTCTTTCTCCTCCGCAGACAGCTTTGATATGCTTTCGTAACCTGCAGTCACGGTTCTGACGCTTTCCATCCATTCCGTCTCTGTAAAGGCATCCTCGGTTTCTTCCGCCAGTAATCCTGTCAGAAAATAACAAATATCAAATATTCTGATATTTCTCTGGCTCAAATCAAAATCAATATATCCTGACAGCCTGCCTTCGAAGAACAGGAAATTGCCAAAATGTACGTCTCTGTGAATTAACTGTTTCGGCAGGAAATCATATATCTGTTCCAGGGATGTTACGGTTTTAACATATTCCGCTTCCTTCAGAATCTTCCACTCATTCTTTATGAACGTATCCCGTATCCATCCTTTCATCTCTTTTAACAGGCTGTTATCCCAAAATTCCATTTCCCTTTCGCATTTCAAAAAAGCCCTGTGCAGCCGCGCAATTGCACGGCCCATCTCCCAGGCGATTGTTTTATCTTTTCCATTGACAATCATACTCCCCTGGAGTTTTTCCGTCATGAGAAAATAGTTGTTTCCGTACACGGCATATTTTTCTCCTGTTTCGGTCAGAACAGGCTTTGCAACGGGAATCCCGCACTCCCCCAAGATCTGTGATATTTTCATATTTCTTTCCAATTGTTCTTTATTCTGATACACTTTTATCACATAGGCCTGATCCAATTCCCATGCCGACGGGTATATCTGCCGTAATTGCCCGTTCTCCATTCCCCACCAATGCAAAATCCGTTCCATACTCTCTTTCATCTTCTGATAATGCCTCCTCTCCTTCGCAAGGATCCTTCTGATGCTGGACTCTGACAAATGATATATGCGCCCCAGCTGTCCGTTTGTTCTGCCTTCAAGATGCTTTCCATAGATATGTTGGTTCCGTTTCTCCAACTCAATCTTGTAGTCGGTCTGCCGCCTTACCCCACAATCCTGTTCTTTCGGTATATACAGATAACCGCCCTGGTAATAGTTCCGAATCATGGAAAGAACTTCTTCCGGCAAAACATCCTTCGCATTTACAATTTCATCGCCCTCTCCCCCTGTTTGCTTCATTATATCAGATCATCCCTGCTTTCCGGTGATTATTTCCTCTCTGTATCAAATATAATCACCGGAATTGGCAATTGACAGATACGTAACTTGTTGCTATAATTAAAAGCGCAACAAGTTGCCAATAAGGAGGATTGCATGAATTTAGATGATCTGGCTCAAAAATTTTCAGCTTCTACGGAGAACCAAAGAAAGGCTATCTTCAGCACATTATTCATTGCCGGAAATAAGCTGCAAACCCTCTTTGATAACCGCATTCCGGAGGTCTCGTTAAAGCAATTTATGTTACTGTCCATCGTCAGACATGCAAAGAAGCCGCTCACCTTTACCCAATTGGGGAATTTGTTGGGCTGTTCAAGGCAAAACATCAAAAAACTGGCTGATGTTTTACGGAAAAAAGGCTTTATTACCATTCAGCGTAGCCCGCAGGATACAAGGGCCATGTGTATCTGCCCCACAGAAAAGGTAGCTGATTATTTTGCAAATGACTTCGCAGAATACCAGGAGGAATTAAAATATCTTTTTGAGGTTTATACAGACAAAGAGATTGAAACCCTTTTCCTTCTTTTAACCAGACTGTATGACGGAATCGAAAATTTAGAAAAGAAGGTGGGCAACCATTCATAATTATCAAATTTGTATCTGAACAGCTGTTGAAAACGCCATAGAAATGGAAAGAAGGAGACGGAAGCAGATGAAAACAATCGTCATTTACAATTCACAGACCGGGTTTACAAAGCGTTATGCCCAATGGATAGCGGAAGCAGCAGGCGCTGATTGCCTTGCACTGCCAGACGCGAAAAAGAAAGATTTGACTGCATATGAAGCAATCATTTACGGAGGTTGGGCTTGTGCGGGCAGCATCAGCAAGATCAGCTGGTTTAAGAGGAATATGGATAAATGGGCCGATAAGAAGCTCATTGCATTCTGCGTGGGAGGAAGCCCCATAGACAGCCCGGAAATCGACATTGCACTGAAACGGATTTTCAACGAGGCGGAGCAGGAAAAAGTAAAAACATTTTACTGTCCCGGAGGGTTCAATTATGAAAGAATGTCCGCCCCGTCTAAACTGATGATGAAACTGTTTATCAAAAGCCTGAACGCCAAGAAAGAGAAGACAGAAGAGGAACAAGTCATGATAAAAATGATTTCTTCGTCTTATGACATTTCGGACAAAAAGTATATAGAACCCATTTTGGCGTATCTGTTTTCCGACTGCCCGCTTCAATCCAGACAGGCATAGACCACATTCCGCAGCCTTGGCTGATAGTATTCCTCTCTGGGATTCAGTGTGTGCTGCACATAGAAAAAAGCCAGCCCTGCTTCCGTATCCGCCAGTGCAGTGGCGCCGGCAGCGCCTCCCCAGCCAAACTCCCCCGGATTTCCCACAGAGCCTGCCAGTGCCCTGTTCACCAAAGTACGTACCCCCAGTCCGTAGCTGTAGCCGGTCAGCTGTTTCCAGTTAAAGTCCTTCTTCTGGACAGCATTCAGCTGATCCTCCTTCAGCAGGGCTACGCTGCCTTTGGACAGAATCCGCTCCCCATTGATTCCCAGGCCCTGGTGGGCCAGTGCCGCCATCAGTTTCACATATTCGGAGACCGATCCCGTAATCCCTGCACCGCCGCTGTCATATTCCTCCCCCAGGACAGCGGAGACCGCTTTTCCCACATCTTTAAAGGTTCCGTTCCGGGCATTGCCCCCCTTCTGGTCCTCCACAATATCATACACTCCGGACTCTCCCTCCGGGACAAAGCGATACTGAACCGCCATCTTCTCCTGTATTTCCCGGGTCTGATGATAGACGCAGTTTCGTATCCCCAGTGGATCAAAAATGGCTTCCTTCACATAATCGCGGAATTTTCGTCCCTCTATCACGCTTACCAGCCCTGCCAGGACATCATGGGCAATGCTGTACCCCCAGTGTGTGCCGGGTTCATAAATAAGGGGGTCTTTCGCCACGCATCGCACCACCTCCGCCGTATCCATCTTCCCTCCTGTCCGCTCCATGGCCTCCCGAAATCCCGCCGAGTCCATATCATAGGTAAAAAGAAAAATCCTTCACAGGCACAGCGGAGATAGCCAGTTTCTTCAGCCTTGACATCTTTCCAATGATGCTGAAATCTCCCCTTACAATCTCAAGCCGCTCAGGCAGGGTGTCCTTAAGGGGATCTATCAGCTCCTGACAGACCGGCCTGCCGCCGCAGGACAGGTTCCTGATCTTCTGAAGGTCATAAAGGCTCTCCGGTACCCTGCCAAGAGCCTGAACCACATAGGTAAGCAATGTGGGACCTATTGTAATTTTTGCATATTCCATGCTGTATTCCGCCTTAGAGCGTGTTTGAAATTGCTTTGTGACGCACAGTTGTCAGAAGCAATTTTCAAACACGCTCTATGATATCTCTTAATCCGAACATCCGATTCAAGCATAGGATCCTAAAAGCTCTGGGATTTGATTCTTATCCGCTCCTATATGCCTTTTTCTGACAGAAGCCGCTCTAACAGCTTTGCCGCCTTATCCCGTTCCCGCAGACCGGAAAGCCACGTCTCCGGTATCCCCCGAAAACCATACAGGATTCCCGCAAGTCCGCCTGTTACGCAGGCAGTCGTATCTGTATCATTTCCCAACAGAACCGCCTGTTTTACAGCCTCCTCATAGCCGGAGGTCCGCTCCAATATCATAAACGCGCTCCTCAGACAGTCCACCACATAGCCCGTCCCATTCCCCTCCCAGGAAGCCCCGGGGCGTATGCTCCACTCCAACTCCTGTTCATACTCCGGCATATCCCGATAGATCTCCCGCAGACCCGCAACGGCTTCCCTGATTGCTTCCCGGGCATTCCTGCCATCCAACAGGGCTTTTGCTGCAAGACAGTACAGGGCACAGCAGACCTGGTTGCAGATATGGCCATGGGTGATAAGGCACTGGAGATGGGCATCCTGAACCAGCTTTTTTCTGTCTTCCTGCCATAATGCTAGGGGCAGTACCCTCATTAATGCGCCGTTCCCCTTGCCCTCGGGATTCACCAGACCGCACTCACGGGCAGGCAGTCCTCTTTTGTAAGCATGAAGCGCCCGGGCGGTCTGAACCCCCACATCAAACACCTCGTTTCCCACCGCCCAGGACCCATTCTCATACCAGTCTAAAAGCATGTTGGAAAAGCTGTCCAGTGAAAATTCCTTCCGGCTTAAAAGACTGTCCAACAGGCACAGTGCCTGCGCCCCGTCATCCGACCATGTCCCGGTCTCCACCTGCGGATAGGTCCTTTTAAAACCGGCAGGCGGTATCATATCAATCTCTTCATAAGGCGGCAGTTGATCCGCCTGCTGAAATTCATAGGGAACCCCAAGGGCATCCCCTATCAGAAGTCCGTAAAATCCTCCTGCAATTCTGTCACGCTTTTCCATAATTTCCCTGCCTTTCTGGTCCTTTTACGGCATATGCCCATTCTGATACGGCTGTACCTTTGGCCCGCATCGGCCTATGTACCGGTAGTACCGGGGAACAGGTGTATTCTCACTCCCTCGCTTTTATCATCTGATGGTGTTACCGGAAGGATTCCCGGTAACATAGTTTCAACCGCTCCAGGATATCTTCTATAACAACACGCTAAGTTACTTCTTGTGAAAACCAGCACATACAAAATGTTCATCATAAATAAAACTATCAACAAAACAATCAGGTATATGCCCATATGGTTTTATTTGATGCATCAGCATGCCATGTGTAACAATCATAATTTTATTATAATTTATATATTTATTTAGAACGCCTAAGAGTCTTTTTTCCATCATGTCAATACTTTCCCATTTAGGTGTCTGTCCTTCAGGATATCTCCCTTGATTAAGAGAGAAATCATTACCGTATAATTGTGCTTCTCCTGTTTTATTTTGAAAAGATAAATCAGGAATCCATTCATGTAAATCAATTTCTACTTTCAGCGGTATATTTCTTATTCTGGATACAATTGCTGCAGTTTGCATGCACCTTGTATATGGTGATGATACAATAATTGAACATCCCTCTATCAAAGGATTTTTCGCAGCTTCCTCAGCTTGTTTCACCCCATTATCAGTTAATGGCGCTAATTCTAATCCCTGACCAATAAATCCTCTATCATAGCAAGGCTGATCATTTCTTTCACCATGCCGCATAACAATAACTTCCATGATTTCCCTCCAAAAAATTTCGCTTTTTGCTCGCAACTCCGCTCGAAAGGAAGCGGTTCAATTCCGGTTCACTGCCATAGACAATGCTGCGCATACCCCTGCTCTAATTATTTCCCATAAGAATCATTCATGGCCTGTTCCTTCCATCCGCTCCTTTTGCGTCAACTCCGCCAACAATGTTATGTTGGTCAAAATCCCACCAAAAAGGCTCGTTCAAAGGCGATCATCAGCCATCTCAAAAAACTTACACTTGCACTCCGGGTAGACAGACGGAATAATCAAGGGACAGAATTTCAGTTTTGCATATTTGATATGCAGCCCCTCTATCGCCATCAGACAATCCTTCCCCTTCAGATTATCCCCTCTTGTCGGTACATAGTATGGAAGCAAATGCCCACAGCATGGACACCGTCAAAAAAGCTTAGGGGGTAAATCCAAGCATATTTTCCAACCTCTCCTGCGCTGCCTCATCCTTTGTAACAAACCAGAAGGTGCGCTCCTCGCTGTCATACAGCCCAACAGCCTGTCCCTCCATGGCCTGATAAAGCTTCCTTGTATTGCCCTCGGCAATCTGCTCCGTAATGCCCGCGATGGGAGACAGGCAGGCCTTCAGCTTCCCGCCCTCCTGCAGCATCTCCGGCTCAAAATCCGGGAATTCCCACAAAACCAAACCCAGTCCTTCGTCACAGGCCAGTGCCCACAGGAATTCCGCAGCCAGAAACCCGTCCAAAATGCCATATGCGCTCCACCCGGAAACCCCGTCATTGGCGCGGCGGTATAGAAAAGGACTGTTCAGCTCCGCCGCCCAGTGGTACATCGCCTGATTTTCCTCCAGGAAATTCAGTCTGCCGTCCTTTGTGGGCTTCAGGCCGGACAGGGGGCGCAGCACATTGCAGCTTGCATAAAACCTGCCGGGCAGGAAGCGGTAAAATTCCGCTATGGGAAGCGGCAGGGGGCTCCCAAGCCGGGCCTCCGCACGTTTCAAGCTTTCCTCCTTTGCCCCCCTGCCCTCGATTTCGGCAAAATCGCAGAGAAACTGCAGCACCGGGGCAATGGAAAGAAGCTCCCTCTCCCGGGGCGGCTCGGGCGGGGCGGCATTGTAGATGGGATGCCCGGACAGCTCCCGCAGGGCTGCAGGCAGGCAGAATCCCAGTTCCGCCTCCTTCTGTGAGATGTCCCCCTCTGTGACAGCGCTTTTCCTGTCGCTGCCAAATGATTTTATCTTAAGCAATTCCTCTGCTATCACTGCGATGCGCCTCCGTAATCATTTTTCTTCCGATGTTTTTCTGTCGGTATTTTCCAACATTTCCATTGACATTTTAATCGACATTTTCCCGATATTTCCACCGATATTTTTTTCAAGGCAGAAGGCGCAGCCGTTTTCGGCTTTTTCAAGGATTATCTCCCATGCCTCCTGAATGCTGTCAAAGGGCATGATCTCCTTAAGCTCCGGTGTCAGCATATCCATGCGCAGGGCTCCCAGAACCGCAGCGGCGCTGCCCAGGGAGATCGCCTGATGGAGCATGGCGTAGGCCGCCGCCTCGTTTTCTTCAAAGGGATGGTATTCCCAACTGTAACAGGAGCCGGAAAAGCAGCGAGACAGGAAATAGCAGGCATCCCCGTCATCTTCCTTTGCCGCAAGCAATAATGCGTCCGCCGCCGCTGTTGCCTTGTCGTTATCACAGCAATAATAAAGGTCTTGGATGGCCTGATCCACCACATCGCTAAAATACCTTCCCATGCTTCTTCTCTTCCTTTCTCTTTTCTTTTTCCATCCTACCCGTAAGCTTTTCTATCTGGGCGGTGATATCAGCCCAGGCGCTCAATTCTTTAAAAAAGCCCTGTTCCAGATAGCCTGCCAGCCAGAATTTCACCTGTGTCACGGTTCCTTCTTTTGCCAGAAACCCGATGTTCCCATTTCCCGTGTTATTGGTACACCAAATCACCAGAAAACCGCAAATACAGCTCCAAAATAGCCAATTTTCCGCTCGTCAGGTCTGCTGATGGTGCATGGAGGCCACCTGGCACTCCGGGCATACCTCCACATAGCAGTATCCTTCCATAAAGTCCAGCATCTCCCATGAAAGCTTGGCCACAAACTTCATGGGCCTGCCGCAGTCAGGGCAAGGGGTGTATTCCCAGTCCTGGATCCAGAACGGGAAGCCGCCAATGGTGCTGGCCTCGTCCCAGTCCGCCCCATAGAAAAGGGGCGCCGGCTCACCGGCAAGCACATAGGGGTTGTCCCCCATCTGCTCCACATCCTCGTCCTCCATGGCTTCTTCGCCGCTTCCCTCATAAGGGAAAATAGGTATGCTGCCTCCGTCCAGTGTAAAGCGGGAATAGGACGGGCTGGCCCATGGGATGCAGCCAAGGCAGGCAGTGGCAGTGAATATGCCGTCTATCCCCAGAAAGCGCAGACGTTCATCCCGTCCGTCCAACACCAGAAAATCCGACAGCCTGCCGCCGCACTCCGGGCACCGATCCTTTCTGGGGCGGAAAATATGAACGGCGCCATCCTGTGTTCTGTCCCCCTTAACGAGGGGATAGCAGGTATCGAAATTCAGCTGCCTCCTCTTTCCGGCTTTGTCAAAGGTCCAGCCGCCGCACTGGGCGTACACCGAAGGGCCCACATACAGCTTTTCCCGCCAGGGGCGTGGGTGCTGCTCCAGTTCATAGAGAGTCTCAAGCGCCTTATCGTCCCCCTGCATGGCCAGGCAGCACATCAGATTTCCCGCCGTATGAGAATCCTCTGTCTCCAGCAGTCTGGCAATCAAGCCGTCCCGCACGTCCTCCGGGGCATGGTAATAAATCTCGCTGGGGCGGTACACCTCCTTCTCCAGGGCAGCCCGGGCCAGTTCCGGTGAGAATATGCCGTGGACATTGATAAGCCCTTTCAAATCATTGTCCCACCAGTCGTCTTTCAAACGCTCCACATGATTGATGAGATTCTCCAGTTTTGCCTGAATCTGCTCCGAAGTCCAGTCCTCAGGCGGGGTATACGGGGATTTTGCCATCATTATCAGCTCCTTTTCTTTTATATATGTGATTAAAGCCCGTGAATTCCACAAACCTGCCAGGCTTCAAGACGGTATACTCAATACTCTTTCCTTCAGTTTATGTCCCAACAGTTAAAAAGTCAATGCAATCTTTGGCATTCTTCCTCATAAGTCTCCTGAATCTTATCCCGGTGTTTCTCTGCACCCGGAATCTCCTTTGGCCCAAGAAACATCCGGGCGTTGTGTCGGGATTGCGCCAATCCACATTACACTGAGTATGACAGCCAGTTCAATCAAATTACTGAACGTATCCATCCAGACTTGAATATTGTTCGCGGAAACAACAATATTTTTGTACTGATGCTTTGCATTGCGAAATCAGCTTCAGAAGTCCGGGAAGGTTGACAAAAAAAGCCGTTTAAGTATATGATAGTGTCAGACTTGTGAACATGGCTGATGAAAGGCAAAGAAAAGAGAGAAAATATTATGGCAACCTTATCACTAAAAGTAGTAGACAGGAATGGCAACACAATCTGTGTAGACAGCGGAGAGAATTTTGTAGATCTGGTATGTATGCGCAGCTATGAGGAGGGAGACATCATTGAACTGGCATCCTCCGAGAAAAACATTTATCTGAACTGGCAGGTGGATGATGCTTTGGGCAGTGCGTTTGTATACCTTACAGACAATGTGATTTACCAGATTCCTTTCGGAGAGAAGAGAGTCAGCTATTCGCCCAAGGCGTTTTCCGGAGACAGACATTATCTCTATGCGGAGGCGGCAAGGCAGGAAGAGATCGAAAGCTACCGCAATCTGGCATTGAACCCGGCGGATCAACACAGAGATGTGCCTTGTTTTCCTCATGCTTCCGCCAATGTGGAGACCAGGGGCGAGGCTGTATTTGCAGCGAAGAATGCCATAGACGGTGTGAGGGCAAATCGGTCCCATGGAGGATGGCCCTATACTTCCTGGGGGATCAACCGGCAGGATGATGCCGCCATGAAGCTGGACTTCGGCAGGAAAATCAGAACGGATAAAGTGATACTGTACACCCGCGCCGACTTTCCCCACGATAACTGGTGGATCCAGGTAACCTTGAAATTTTCTGACGGAAGTGAAATGGATTTCCCGCTTAAAAAATCTGCGGATGGGCAGGTGCTGACGTTTCCGGAAAAGGAGATTACCTGGCTGGAGCTTTGCAACCTGATTAAGGCGGATGACCCTTCGCCCTTCCCGGCATTAAGCCAGATTGAAGTATATGGGAGAAATGCATAGCCGCTTTCTGACGGCAGAATGTGAGGAAGAATGTATATAGGAGATTTACATATTCATTCCCGGTATTCCCGTGCTACCAGCAGGGACTGCACACCGGAATACCTGGATCTGTGGGCAAGGAAGAAGGGAATCGATATTGTGGGGACGGGCGACTTTACGCATCCGGCCTGGCGTGAGGAATTGGAAGAAAAGCTGGAACCTGCGGAGGATGGTCTGTATGTGCTGAAAAAAGAGTACAGGCTGGAGAGCGCAGGCGAGCGCAGACAGCCCCGGTTTGTCATTACAGGGGAAATCAGTTCTATCTATAAAAAAGGGGACCGTGTGAGAAAGGTACATAGTCTTCTGATTTTGCCTGGACTGGAAGCGGCGCGGGCTCTGGCGGGACGGCTGGAGCTGATCGGAAATATCCATTCCGACGGACGGCCTATTTTAGGAATTCCCTGCAGGGATTTGCTGGAAATCATG
>CAJULV010000082.1:3842-15220 GCA_910587555.1 uncultured Acetatifactor sp. | reverse complement strand
AGGATGTGAAGTACTCTCTGGAGAGGGTATCGGGACTGTTGGATGGCACTCCCTTAATTTCCACCCTGAGCACGATACAGGCAGTTGATATAATCGACGAACAGACGGTTCAGGTTACGGTAGGAAGTGCCAACACGGAGCTGATTTACAGCTTTGTGGCAGCCATTATTCCCGCGGGAAGCGGGGAGGCGGAAGGGGCGGATCCTGTTGGCACCGGGCCGTTTTCTTATGTTTCCTACGAGCCTTTAAAGGGCATCACCATGGCGAAGAATCCTGATTACTGGCAGGAGGGGCTTCCCTATCTGGACAGTGTGGAATTCAAGATCATGGGCGACGGGGATACATCTCTGATGGAGCTCCAGGGCGGTACCGTTGATTTCTATGCTTACCTGACGGATTCCCAGGCCCAGGCTCTCAAGGACAGCCATCAGGTGATTTCCTCCCCCACCAATATGGTGCAGGCGCTGTTTCTGAACAATGCCGTGGAACCGCTGAACGATGTGCGGGTGCGCCAGGCCATCAGCTACGCTTTGGACAAGGACGAGATCAACGGCTTTGTGGGAGGCGGAAACGGTACTTTGATCAGTTCCGCCATGCTGCCTACTCTGAAGGAGTACTATGTGGACCTGAACGAGACTTACGGCAGCGCGGCCAATGTGGAGAAGGCCAAGGAGCTGATGGCAGACGCGGGCTACGGGGACGGATTTGATATGGAGATCGCCATTGTCTCCACTTACCCGTTCCACATGCAGACCGGGGAGGTCATCGTGGAGCAGCTGAAGAATATCGGCATTAACGCCACCATCAAGGGCATGGAGAACGGCACCTGGCTTGACGAGGTGTACAACGGACGCCAGTTTGACGCCACGATCACTGCCCTGACCTGCGATATGACCCCCGGATACCTGATGAACCGCTTCCAGACCGACTCCAAGAAGAATTTCATCAATTTCCAGAGCGCGGCCTATGATGAAAATTATGCAAAGGCCCAGGCTGCGTTGGATCCCGAGGAGAAGGCAGGGTATTACAAGGAGCTGCAGAAGATTCTCTGTGATGAGGCGGGCAGCGTCTTCATCCAGGCTCCTGCCAATATGACGGCGATCAGCAAGCGCCTTGCGGGATATAAGTTCTATCCCGTATACGTGCAGGACATGAGTACCGTGTACATTGTAGAATAAGGTGGTGGCCATCGCGCAGCGAAGGTGAAGTTTCGAAAGCAAGGAAGCGCTGAAGAAACATCACCCTTAAGAGCCATCGCGCAGCGAAGGTGAAGTTTCGATGCGCGTGAGAGGAACTTTCATGAGGGTTCTTTGGAATGAAAGTTTCTCTCCCAAGGAAGCGCAGAAGAAACATCACCCTTAAGAGCCATCGCGCAGCGATTAAATTAGGAGGCAGCAGTGTGAAATACTTAGGTAAAAAAATCATTACTCTCATTATGACATTGTTTCTGGTTTCCGCGGCTGCCTTTCTTGCCTTTCAGATCATTCCCGGGGACGTGGTTTCCTCCATTTTGGGCACGGAGGCCACGCCGGAACGGGAGGAGGCGCTTCGGGAGGAACTGGGCTTAAATGACCCGCCCCTGGTGCGTTACGGGAACTGGGCTGCAGGGGTGCTGAGGGGAGACCTTGGCATCAGCTACCGGTATTCCAAAAATATGAACGAAATGATGCCGGTGGCGGAGCTGATCGGGGACAAGCTTCCTGTGACGCTGTGGCTGGCGGCGATTTCCCTGGTGCTGATTGTACTGGTATCCATTCCCATGGGCGTACTGTGGGCAAAGAGCAGATCCCGTGTGCTGGATGCGGCCCTGGGGGTGATTACACAGGTGACTATGGCGGTGCCGTCTTTCTTTTTGGGCATTCTGGTGACCTGGTTGTTCGGTATTCTGTTAAAATGGTTCTCTCCCGGCGGTTATGTGGGGTATCAGGAGAATTTCTGGGGTTTCTTAGGTTATCTGCTGTTTCCGGCCATATCCATTGCATTGCCGAAAATTGCCATGACGGCAAGATTTTTACGAAATTCCATGCTTACGGAGATGGGCTCGGATTATGTCCGCACGGCTTACAGCAAGGGCTGCGGGGACCAGAGAGTCATGTATGGGCATGTGCTTCGGAATGCCATGATGCCTGTGATTACATTTCTGGGCATGATTGTGGCGGAAATTGTGGCAGGCAGCATTGTGGTGGAGCAGGTGTTCGGTTTGCCGGGTATCGGCAGACTGCTGATCAGTTCCATCTCCACAAGAGATTTTCCGGTGGTGGAGATATTGATTTTGTACATTACATTTGTGGTTATTTTTGTGTATTTTCTGGTGGATATTCTGTATAAGGTGGTAGATCCCAGGATTTCGTAAAGGCTGCGGCAGAGAGGGCCTTTTGCGCGGCGGCCGGGCGGTGCGGACAGAAGGGCGCATGTTTGGGCAGTTTGGCTGCAGGGCATGGATGTTTCCATAAATTGACCGGAGGGAACCGGGAGGAGTACAGTTTTACAGGATTGGCAGGGTTCATGGGGAAAGGAAGAAGCCGGTATGAAGAAAAACGGGAAAAAGTGGAATAAATATCTGTATGCCGGTATTGTGATGACGGGTATTGCCGTGGTGCTGGGCATACTGGGGTTTTTCTGGACTCCTTACAGCACTACGGCAATGTCCGCCTCGGAAAAATTTTCGGCGCCGTCCCTGAGACATCTGTTCGGCACGGATAATTTCGGGCGGGATATATTTTCCAGGGTTATGCAGGGACTTGGTACCACCATGGTCATCAGCAGCCTGGTGGTGTTTTTTTCCGGACTGGAGGGAATCCTTCTGGGGGCGTTTACCGGGTATTTCGGGGGTGTACTGGACGAGTTTGTCATGCGCGTCACGGATGCCCTGAACAGTTTTCCCAGTATTCTGCTGACTTTGGTAATCATCAGTTTGCTGGGAACCGGCAGGCAGAATGTGATTATTTCCATGTCCCTGGTGTTTACGCCCAGTTTTGTGCGGATTGTCCGGGGTGAATTTATCCGGCTGCGGGATGCGGATTATATCAAGCGGGCCAGAATGATGGGAGTGGGGAAATTCCGTATTCTTTTTATCCATATACTGCCTAATATTTTTTCCGTGTTCTGGGTGTCGATGATGATCGGTTTCAACAATGCCATTCTGGCGGAGTCCGGCATGAGTTATCTGGGAATCGGGGTGCAGCCTCCGGATGCCAGCCTGGGCAATATGCTTTCGGACGCCCAGGGATATCTGCAGTCGGCACCCTGGTGTGCCCTGGCACCGGGCCTGACGATTGTGTGGCTTGTGCTGGGATTTTCCCTGTTCAGCGAGGGGATACGGCGGTTGGAAGGGTGAAGGGAAGGAAGCATTTCTAGGGAATTGGAGGAAGGCGGCACATCAAATGATTAAGATAGAAGATTTGTCCGTAGCTTTCGGCGGCACGGAGGTGGTAAAGCATGTGAATCTGGATCTCCATGACGGAGAGATTCTGGGCATTGTGGGAGAGTCCGGTTCTGGGAAATCCGTCACGGCGCTGACGCTGATGGGATTGGTGTCAGAAGGGGCAGAAGTGACCACAGGGCGGATTTTGTTTGACGATGTGGTGCTGCGGCAGGCAGGCAGGCCCTGTGACAGAGCGCTTTACCGGAAATATCTGGGGGCGGAGATGTCCATGGTGTTTCAGGAACCCCAGACCAGTCTGAATCCTACCCGGAAGGCCGGGAAGCAGGTGGAGGAGGTACTGCGGCTCCATACGAAGCTGACGGGAGAGGAGATTCGGGCCAAGGTACTGGAGACATTCCGGGCAGTGGGGCTTCATGAGGCGGAACGGGTGTATGACAGCTATCCCCATCAGCTTTCCGGGGGAATGCGGCAGCGGGTGATGATTGCCATGGCGGTCATTCTGCATCCCAGGCTCATTGTGGCGGACGAACCCACCACAGCCCTGGACGTGACCATTCAGAACCAGATTGTGGAGCTGCTGCGTGATATCAACGGAAAACAGAAGAATGCCATGCTTTTTATCACCCATGACCTGCATCTGGCCAGAAGGCTCTGCCATCGGGTAGCGGTGATGAAAGACGGCTGTGTGGTGGAGACCGGGACTGCGGAGGAAGTATTTGACCATCCAAGTCAAGCCTATACCAGACAGCTTGTGGAGGCAGTGCCTTCCAGAATGGAGGGGAAGGCAGAAGAACAGAGCAGGGACAGGGAGGACAATAAACAAAATCCGGTGCTGAAGGTACACAATTTATTCGTGTACTACCAGGACGGCAAAAGCAATCAGCCTTCGGAGCAGGCGGAAGGCACCGGCGGAAAGAGAAGGACTTTGGCGGAAAGGTTTTTCCGGCGGAAAGGCCAGTGCGTGGTATGGGATGCGGATTTTGAGATTTATTCCGGGGAAAGTCTGGGGCTGGTGGGAGAGAGCGGCTGCGGAAAAACCTCCCTCTCCAAGGCCATTTTGGGAATCAATCCATGTGTGGAGGGGGAAATCATACATGCCAGTATCCGTCCCCAGATGGTATTTCAGGACCCCTACAGCAGCCTGAATCCCACAAAGACCATCGGATGGCTGCTGCAGGAGCCGCTGCGGGCCGCAGGGGCACTGGACCGAAGTCTGGCCATGACCAAAGCGGACAGGGAGGCAGCGGCTTATGATATGCTGCGCCGGGTGGGGATGGATGAACGGTATTTTCACAGAAGGCCGTCAGAGCTTTCCGGCGGACAGCGTCAGCGGGTCAGTATTGCCCAGGCATTGATTACCAATCCGGGTTTTCTCATTGCGGATGAACCGGTGTCCGCATTGGATGTGACCATTCAGGCCCAGATTATGGAGTTGTTTTTGAAGCTGCAGGAGGAGATGCATCTGGCCTGTCTGTTTATTTCCCACGACATCAATGTAGTCTACCGCATGTGCGACCGGATTATGGTGATGAAAGACGGCCATATTATCGAAATCGGGGAGACGGAGGAAGTGTTCGGCAATCCCAGGGAGGATTATACCAAGCTGCTGCTGTGCGGGGCCTGAGGGGCAGTATTTTCTGTAATGTGAGCGTTTCAATTTGTATTTTCTTGAGGTTTTCACCATACGTAAAGTTTTGTGTTTCCAATAAGGGATGATTAGCGTTTCTTCTGTTCCTATCCAGGTGCCAACGGGGGAGGGTCTTGGATTAAGCGGCAAAGACGCATGAAAAACAGATTGATTTTTCCGTTATGTATCCCTATGGCAATCTGCATGGTATTGAACTTTGTCAGCGGTTATCTGATTATCTATAACATTAACCAATGACGATTCTAAATGAACTGGATTACACTTGCGGACTCTCTGATGAGGAACTGACGGTAAGTTTCAGGAAATCGATAAGGAGTGATAATGAAGTAAGAAAAATAAAGGGCTTGCCGCCCGCCATAACCATCCGTTCCTCCGTCTCGGCATTCAGAATATAAACTTCCACGTCTGTGCTGACCCATTTCAACTCGTGGATGTACTCATATTCATTCTCATCCGGCTCGATGTACGGAGCAGTGTTCCGGTGCCGTCATACAGGTCGTTCCAGAACGCATAGACTACGGCATCCGTCCGTCCACGGCTTTTATGTCATAAATGGCGTCTACATTGCCTGCCCTGTCCTTTATATCAATAGTTTCCTCGTTCAGTACTACTGTGGTACGGGCGCCGAAGTACGCCGCATTGCCGTTTTCTGAGGTTGCTTTTCGGAGTTCGTCATTTTCGCCGGGTAGCGGTTCAATGCCGGTTTCAGCCGTGGTGCCGCTTTCGGCCTCAGTCTCCCGGGTATCTGCCTCTTGGATATTTGTCTCTTAGATATCTGCGTCCTGAATAGCTGCCGCCGCTATCAGCCATTCAGATTCAGCTTGGTTTTCCGCATCTGCCATTCCGCACCCGCCAATTCAGTCATTCTGTGTTAAGAAGACAGGATTCCTTTTTATACTATAAAGAATAATTTGGATACTTTTGCTGTTCTGTATAAAAATATACTATAGTAAATAGACAAATTGAAGATAATAAGCCGAATATATCTTGGAAATTTGTAGATGTTACACAAATGAGCGTGTGGCGAATGTGTGTAGACCACTATTTTTTTGTATATTTTTCAGAGTTGTACACTTTAAACGGAATCCTGAAAGCCAAACAGGTCTGGGCACAGGGATCCGGAAAATATAACAATGAAGGAGGGACAGTGTATATGAAACGAAAGTCTGTTAGGCGCGTTCTTTCCGGTGTATTGGCGGGAACCCTTGCGGTAACAATGTTTAACGTTCCGCCATGGAAGGTTTCTGCAGCGGATTCTATTCCGCTGACAGGGATTCAGGGGCGGAAGGAAAACCAGCCGAGGTTTAACGGATACCGTATCTGGGATATCCGCGATTGGACGCCGGAAGCCGACGAGGGGGCGGAATTCCTGAGGGCGAAAGTGCCGTTGCAGGAGCGCAATGCGGCATATAAACCTACCCAGGTAAATCCGGATTTGGGTACCGAAGGGCAGATTATGCTGATGCAGGGTGATTACGGCAATGCGTTTGTGGATGGCATGATGTATAACAATACCTTTGGGTATCATACCCTCAATTACTGGCAGTACGTGGACTATTTTTCTCCATGGCATGGTGCTGCCTCCCAGGATACGCCGGTGGACCTTCATGACTGGAATTATGAGAATACGGCAGACAGGGGATGGGAAAAGCGTTATTTCGAGTTCGGCGTATTGAATATACCGAACCCGGCTTATACCAATGCAGCCCACAGGAACGGCGTCAAGTCCATTGCCTGCCTGTACTTTGACCAGTATTACCGTCCGGGGCAGACCATCAATGAGCTGTTTGCCATGGATGAGGACGGGACATTTCCTGTGGCGGAGAAGCTAATCGAGATGGCGGAATACTTTGGCTATGACGGGTATTTCTTTAATGCGGAGGAGGCTGTTTATCCGGAGTACGGTGACAGGAAGAAGAAATTCCTGGCTCGTTTGACGGAAGCCGGACTCTATACTCAGTATTATGATACCAATAGTTCCATGAATGCTTCCAAAGCCGAGTGGCTGCGGTATGACATAGATGGTGACGGTGTACCTGAGAAGATTCAGGATTCTGTATTTATCAATTATGGGTGGCCGGGAAGCTTTAATACCCAGTTGGAGTGGATGAATAACAATAATGTTGATCCATACCGGCAGGCCTTCTATGGGGTGGAAAATAATCAGGGGGGGTATAAGGGCGGCCACAGTACTACAAAAAATATTGAACAGCTGTATACCCGTGAAGACGGAACAAAGAATCTGATGGCCAGCGTGGCGCTGTTTACTCCTTCCGACCATTATCAGAGGGGGCTGGACGGCAGCAAGCTCCAGAATACAAATTACCAGTGGATGATTGCAGAGAGAGAACGGATGTTCTTCTCCGGTGTAAAATGTGATCCCACCGATACAGGGGATAAGGCTGGCTATGCGCGTCCGGACGTGGAAGTGGATGATGCAGGCAGCTGGCCCGGTGTGGCGGATTTCGCGGCTGAGCGATCGGTGATTGACGGCACTGTCTTCTATTCCAATTTCAGCGTAGGCAAAGGGGTGCAGTATTACACCGGCGGCGAAGTCAGCAGGGATGAGGAATGGTCCAACATCAATATCCAGGATATCCTGCCTACCTGGCAGTGGTGGATAGATGCGGGAGAAGGAAGCTCCAGACTCAGCGCTGACTTTGATTACGGTCCGAAGGAAGTGAGGAAGAGTAAGAACGGCGCTGACATGACGTTGCCTTATTCCCAGGTTGGCGCTTATGAAGGCGGGAATTCCCTGGTGGTGTACGGGGATATCGATTCCCTGAATAAGTTGCATTTGTTTAAGACGGACCTGGAAGTAAAGGCGGATTCCAAGGCTTCTGTTACCTTCCGGAAGACCTCAGACGACAGAGTGTCCATGAAGCTGGGAATCATTCTCAAGGATGATTCTGCCGCTGCCGATATGATTGCCCTGGACATTCCGGACAGTGCGGCAAAGGGCGGATGGGTTACGAAGGAAGTAGACCTATCAGCATATGCAGAGCAGAACATCGCGGCTTTGGGGCTGGTCTTTGACGGAGAGGCGGAAGGCTACCAGATGAATGTCGGCAGTCTCAGGGTGACTGACGGCGGTAGCCATACGCCTGACACGCCTGCAGGGTTCAGGGTGGACCGGGCGTTTACCGGCGATGAGATGATTGTGGAATGGACGCTGGGCAGTTTTGATACGGTTGACAGGTATGAGATTTACAAGAAGCTGCCAGACGGCGGGAAAGAATTTCTGGGCGGCAGCTTTGACGATATCTATTACATCAAGTCGCTGGGCGAGACAGGCGCTGTCACGCTGGAGTTGGTGGCTGTGGGGAAGGATGGCTCAAAGAGCGCACCTGCGCAGTTTACATATGATTATACCAGGAGCGTAAGCAATGTCCAGGTGGAAAATGAGGAAGTGGAGATTGTGGTGGTGGAGAGTGCGGTGGTCAAAGGCCATATCACACAGTCCGCCAATGAAGGGGAATTGGCCCTGAGCTGGACAAATCCCACTGCGGAATACGAAAGCCTGGAAATTAAAGTGACCATGGATGATTCCGCCGATACCAGAGAGTGGACCCAGACAGTGGCGGAGGGGGAAACTTTCGCCCGCATTGCGGTAGACAGGAATAACGGAGAGAAGTATAACGTTGCCATAACGGCGGTGTTTGCGGATGGTAGCAGAGGCGAGCCGATGAATTTGACCGGTAAGGTGAAGGATACCTACAGCGCGCCATTTGTGTACGACGGGGATAATGTGCGTATTAGCGGCAATAGCCTCACTGTTTGGTGTCCCCAGTCCCCTGACTGGTTCAAGCTTCATATCACCCTGAACGGAAAGGAGCTTGAGTTCAGAAATAAATTTAATGCCTTTACAACGAAGCATGCTATCCGGGCGGGTACGATGATGACTTCCACCTTGCCGGAGACCAGCGGCAGGCTGGAAATCGTGATTGAAGATTATACAGGAAACAGATCAGAACCGTGTAATCTATATGTGAAGGATGGAGTTATCATTTCGGAGGAAATTGATAAGTTAGCGATTCCAGATGATGCACTGCGTGAGTATGTCACAACGAATGTGGGAACTACCATTACGGAACTGCTGGCGTTTGAAGGGGAAATCAACCTGGAAGGGTTAGGCGTTGCCGATTTGACGGGAATCGATCTCTTAGGAAAGGTTACGCAGCTGAATATTTCAGGCACCCAGGTCTCAAATTTCGCGCCTATTGCCAGGCTGCAAGGGCTTGAGGTGCTGAAGGCGAACAACACGCCTGTCGAGGAGCTGGGCGACGGTATATTGCCTGCTTCCCTGAAGACGTTGGAGTTGTCCGGCTGCAGCGTGCTGAAAAAGGTGAATCCCGGCGTGCTGGGTAACTTGAAACAGTTGGAGGCGCTGAACCTTTCCAATAATACGGTGCTGACCGATCTTTACCTCGATGGCGTGAGTGTAGAGGCTGTTGATATCAGCGGCAATCCGGAGATTACCACGCTGGTTACTACCGGTTCTAAGCTCAAGGAGATTGATATCTCCGAGATTACAAAGGTTGTCACACTGAAGCTGGATAACGGATTACTGGAGAAGATTACGGCGGCGGACGGGTCAGCTTATACAGAGATTTATATCGCTGATTTCAGCGGCAACAAGCTGGATTTGAGCGACACCACGGGTGAGGGGAAGCTAATTGCAGCGATGAGGGATTATGTTGCAGCGCATCCCATCGAGCCAGTTGAGGCGCCGCCTGAAAATGTAGCTATTGGCAAAACTGTTACAGGCACACAATCAGGACAAAATTATGGTGCAGTGGTGGACGGCGATAGCCGTACGGATATATATGTACCGACCAATCAGTCGGTTACCATTGACCTAGGTTCGGCACAGCAGATTGAGAAATGGAAAGTGCAATATTATGGTTCATACTATAAGGCGGATAATTTCAAAATGGAATATTCTGTCAATGGGACAGACTATTTTGAAATAGAAACCGTATCTGACAATACCGCCCAAGAAGTAACCAGGGAGTATGGGACGCCCATTGTGGGAAGGTATTTCAGATATACTACGTTGAAAGGGAGTTGGGTATATGTAACCGAGATTGAGCTGCATGCAGGCGGAATACTGCCAAGCGGGATTGTCTATGGCAGCCAGCGCCCGGAGGTAACTGCCAGGTATGACCAGCTGGAAGATGCTACGGTGCTGCAGGGCGAGGAAGTGGAGTCTTCCCGATCCTGGCTGGATAAATGCTGTACTTTCGTGACGAATGCAGGCAACCGGATTACCAGGGATTTGGATTGGGTTGCGACGGATTATTTCCCGGCGCTTGAGATTCCAGAAGATATCACAGTCGTGATTTTGGACAGTGAAGGCAATGCTGTGGAGGAACCTTGGAACGCGGATGTCACCGGTGTATATACGCTGGAGGTGCGCAAGGGTGAGACAGTAGTTTCATCCTCAATTATCAAGGTTGTTGCCGATAAGGAAGAACTGGAAGCGCTGATAACGGCTTGCGAGGAATTGGAGAAGGGGCAGGAAGAATTCAAGAAGTATACAACTACGAGCTGGGAAGCCTTTGCACAGTCGCTTTCGGACGCGAGGAATGTGTTCGCTGAAGAATTTGCAGACCAGCAGACAGAAGTGGACGCAGCAGTGGCTAAGCTGACTGAGGCAAAAGACGGGCTGGAGCTTCTTGCCGACAAGACGGAACTGAATGCATTGATTGCAGAGTGCGCTGATCTGAAGGGGGAAGATTATACAGCGGAAAGCTGGGCGGGCTTTGCGGAGGCGCTTGCGGAGGCACAGGCTCTGGCAGCAGATGAAGATGCAGGACAGACGGCAGCAGACGCGGCAGTGGATAAGCTGACCGAGGCAAAAGAAGGTTTGAAGCCGATTGTTGATAAAACGGCACTGAATGAATTGATTAACGCCGCAGAGGAAATAGACCGTACCGGATATACGGAGGAAACGGTCCAGAAACTGGAAGAGGCCTTGACAGAAGCGAAGGAGACGGAGGCAGATGAAAATGCTGATGCAGCCAGGGTAGAAGCAGCTCTCCAGAAGCTTCAGGCAGCCATAGATGGTCTGGAAGAGACACCAGAACCTACAGAAGAACCCGGCCCTACAGAGGAGCCTGGTCCTACAGAAGAACCCGGCCCTACAGAGGAACCTGGTCCTACAGAAGAGCCTGGTCCTACAGAGGAACCCGGCCCTACAGAGGAACCCGGCCCTACAGAGGAACCCGGCCCTACAGAGGAACCTGGTCCTACAGAGGAACCCGGCCCTACAGAAGAGCCTGGTCCTACAGAGGAACCCGGCCCTACAGAGGAGCCTGGTCCTACAGAGGAACCCGGCCCGAC
>CAJULV010000082.1:0-3742 GCA_910587555.1 uncultured Acetatifactor sp. | reverse complement strand
CGGAGGAACCCGGCCCTACAGAGGAGCCTGGTCCTACAGAGGAACCCGGCCCGACGGAGGAACCGACACCCACGGAAAACCCGGCACCTACAGAGGAGCCAACGCCCACGGAAGACCCTGGATTCACGCCGAAGCCTGTAGAGACTACCATGGATAAGCTTCTGGAAACGGTGTTGCGCGGGGACAAAGGAACAGTTATTAAGGTAAACACCTATGAGACGGGGGAAAATATTCTTCCGGTGGATGTTCAGGCGGCTATGGCTGGAAAAGATATCACTCTAGAGATAGCCTTGGCAAACAATGTTATCTGGACCATAAACGGAACGGGACTCTCGGCAGGGCAGCGCGAGGACATCATGTTGGATATCGAATATGGTGAACCAAATGTAGTCGGCACAATTCCGGAAGCCCTGCTTAATGGAATACAGGGGGCAGTTGCCTTCAGGACTGTCGTACTGGCACACAACGGCACGTTCCGGGGTAAAGTGCAGCTGAACTTCCCTGTGGGGACTGAAAACGCCGGTAAGTATGCAACGCTGTTCTACTATAATGAGTCCGTCGGAAGGTTGGAACGGCAGAAGACCGTCATGATAGATGTGGACGGGTTTGCACAGTTTTGGATGGAGCATGCGTCACAGTATGTGATCTGTGTAGGGGAAGACGAATCGGCATCAACGCCGGCACCCGATGATGCGGGACAGCCTGAGGCTGACAGGGAGCAGGAGGGAGAACCTGTATCGCCCAGAACGGGAGACGGGGAATCCTCTGCGGCAGGGGCTGGTGTAATGGCAGGAGACGCAGCGATATTGGCAGTTCTGGGAATCGCTGCAGCACTGGTCCTGAAGCGGAAGAAGCTTCCGCATAACTGAGAACGGCAAAGAAGCAAATAAAGAACTATGAAGCAGGAGAATAAATCCCGTCCGGAACAATGCATGCTTCCTTATGGAAGATGCTGTCCCAGGAAAGGGATTTGTTCCCGTCTTTTCCGCAAGTGGAAGCGGAAAAAGGAACGTGAATTAAAAGGAGAAATGAAAAAAGGAAGCGCTTGAAGCTATTGTCCATGTTCTGTGCCGTGTCTATGGCAGTACCACAGTATTGCGGCATGGGGCAGAGGCTGCCGGGGGGCCATTGGGTTATTGGCCTGAACCGCTGGAGATTTCCAATGAGTATTATTACAGGAATGAAGGATGGGGACACTCGCATTACCGATGAGTGGTGGCTGGATATGTCTGGAAACGGCAATGTGGACAATACGATTCAGGCGGCTCAGGAGTGCAGTGTGGATTCCTGGAATATCCATTCCACATGGGAGTATTGGCCCATGTCCGGCAATGCCAAGGGCGGCAGGTATCAGACGAGGCTTGACGAGAACGGCATTCTGAAGTGCAGCCTAGGGAATCTGGCGCCTACATCCTCTCTGGCCACTGCTGCGGTTTGTACTACGGCACGCAGGACATGTCGCCTGAAGAATGGCAGAAGTATGCGGATTTTGATGTGCCCATGGTCATCACTCTGAAGCTTGCGGAAGGGATTGACAGTAGTAAGCCTGTCAAAGTGTACCATTTTCCGGAGGGAAGCAGCGAAGGGGAAGAGGCATACAGCGAGCTGACAGAGGACAGGGGCGCGGTTACCTTTATTGTCCACGGGTTCAGCACTTATGTGGTCCTGAATGAAACCGGTGAGACAGAGAATCCGGGAAATGCAGGAGCCTTTGGCGCTGCAGTCATACTGGCTGCAGCCTTGCTCTTTATCGCATAGCGTTTCAAGAGGAAAGGGAAAGAAAACCGATAAGCAGGAAGTACAGGATGCAATCATCCGATAAAACAGTCTTAAAAAATAGAACCCCTCCGGGGTCCCTTATGGACTCAGGAGGGGTTCTATTTTCAAAACTTCCCCGATCAGGCTTTACCTCAATGGTCTTATATGGCTCCACTGCAGGGAATGCGCAGATGAACCCTTCCTTCACACGTAGGAATCGGGAAGCAGCCGTGTTGCCAATATGAACATTCGTCAGATATCGTTCTGCGGCCTCGGTCAGCCAGTACGAAATAGCCATGCTGATTGTAGTGGAGTTTCCGGCGGTACAGACGGCATTCGATGCCCAACACGCGGTTTCGGAAGGGAGAGCCGTCAAACCATTTTTCAAGACAGGGGATATAGTAGGGACTGGTTTCGGCTTTCCCGTAAATTCCGATGATGTATAGCCGTCTGCTGATTTTAGTCGGCTTAGACGTTTCTTATATAAGTTTGACTTAGAAGGAAAAGTAAATGATGACAAGGGTATCATATATTGCTCACCAAAACCAAATCGAACGATGTTCCAAAACGGCTGAATCTGGTTGTCGGACGGCGAATTGAGGGAGATGCAAACAGTGAATTATTTTTCCGACATTTATCCCATTGGCTGCGCAGTGCCGTCTGCAAATGCACAATCCTGTCTCAAATGCCGCACGTTGTTGTCGGTATTGTTTTCCGCCTGAAATACAAAAGGCCATGGACTCCATCATGAGACCCACGGCCCATATGAAACATTTAGTTTTTCCCCTGCCTGTTGGCCAGAACGGGAAGATGGACCAGACCGGTGGCAACAGTCACCGCATCCACCTTCCGCATCAGGGAGCCGATCCTTTCTTCATTCCAGAAGATATCGGAGAAATCGGAGAGCTCGCACCCTACATCATGGTTAGGGATGCACAGGTAGTTCCCATATTTATGCCGTCCGGCGAGGATGTGGAAGTAAGTCCCCCGCCCATTGATCTCAGCTTCATACCATCCGTTCCCCGTGCTCAGCAGGATGATCTGCCCCGTCCAGGTCTCCTTGCGGGAACCGCTTTTCAGGATACAGGTATAATTCATGTTCCATTCCTCCTATCCGAGATTCTGGCTGCTGACAGAAGCCAGGATGACATCCGTATCGATCACTTTCTTGTCCATCTGTGCCCCTAGAGTCAGCGCGTCGGTCATCAGGTTGTCCACCAGGCGGGGGCTCCCCTGGGAGTGGCTGTGGACGGCGGAAAGCGCGGCCTGGTCGATGATGGAGGCGGCCCCTCCGGCACAGGCGATCTTGTGGAGGACGTACTGCGCCACTTCGGAGTCTGAGAGCCCGGAAAAGTTGTAGTGCACTGTGATCCTCTGGCGCAGGGCCTCATGGACGGGCTTTTTCAGGGTGCTGTTCAGGTGGGGCTCCCCACAGAGGATGAGCGTGAAGCAGTTGAGGGAGTCATACCCGTAGTTCATGAGCATCTTGATGTCCTCCAGGATGCCGGTGGAGAGGTACTGTGCCTCATCGACTGCCAGGAGGAGGGGCTGCTTCTTGTCCCTGCAAAGGTAGAGGATCTGCTCCTGTCCCGCATGTTCGGGTTGCGTGCCGATTTCAGGTCATGTTTCTTCACGAAACGCTGGACGGCGCAGACGCTGACCGAGGCAGGGATGAAGGCTCCTTCTACGAGGTGCCGGTGGATCTGGGTAGAATTGAGCCGCGGGAAAGCTTTCTTGAGGCGGTAGATCTCTTCGATGGCCGTGTCCGGGAGCACCCGGGTGGAGCCTTTATCGGAACGCTCCTGCGGCATGAGGGCGTCGATGCCGCCGTTCTGGTAGAGGGATACCCATTTGCTGAGGGTCTTTGGGCTGTACTGGAATACAGAACCGTCAGGCAGGGTGAGCGGTCTTTCGGTGATACGCTGGTAGTAGGCGTTCCTGGACGCATCCGGATAAAGGCCATGGATGACCGGCGCTATGAGAG
>CAJULV010000081.1 GCA_910587555.1 uncultured Acetatifactor sp. | reverse complement strand
TAGAGAAAAGATGGATTGTCTGGGTGGATTTCAGTGTTCGGTTTTGAGGGTACAAAATTTTATGGATGCATTCACGGAAGAGAGTAGTTGTCTACTCTTTTTTTGTTTTATGCGCAGGCCCCTGCACAAGGTGCGACTCCCTGCACAAGGTGCGACTCCCTGCACCTGGAAGTTTGCCGCTAAAGCGGCGCATGGGCCGCGCGGCGAGTAGGGATAAAATCACCCCTACTCGATTTAGAAGTATTTTGAATCCCGGGAACAGGGGGTGAACCATGAAGATTATAATGGTAGAAGACAATGAAGCGATTATTATGGGTCTGGAATATTTGCTTACAAAGGAAGGATATGAGGTAGAAACTGCAAGAAGCATTACTCAGGCAGAAGCGTTTCTGCAGAAGAGAGATTGTGCGCTTGTATTACTTGATATCGGGCTTCCAGATGGGGACGGTTTTCGATTTTGCAGTAAGATAAGAGAAAATTACAGACTTCCCGTGATATTTCTGACGGCAAGAGAAGAGGAAAGAGACGTAGTGCGCGGCTTGGACCTTGGTGCCGAGGATTATGTAATAAAACCTTTTCGCAATCGTGAACTGGTGTCCCGAATTAAGGCAGTACTGCGGAGGAATGGAAAGGGCGACAATCGGCTTCGATGCGGAGATATTGTGATAAATGCGGAAACAGGCAGGGTAAATCGGAATGGGAGGGAGATAACGCTGACGAAATTGGAATATAAGATTTTATTCAGTATGATGTCCTATCCGGGTAAACTGTTTACCAGGGACGAGATATTGGCGGATATATGGGATGTATCGGGTAATTTTGTGAATGACAATACATTGTCGGTTACAATGAAACGCCTGCGGGAGAAACTGGGAGATTCGGACGCACAGATCATCAAAACAGTGCGCGGTATGGGGTATAGGATGGAAGCGTGAATGCGCAGAGATTTTACCCTTTAGAGCCGATATGAAGAAACTAAATGAAGTAAAATCATGAAGGCACAGGAGAAATTTTATCTTTTTGAGCCGTCATGTAGTGACCAAATCAGGAGGAATCAGAATGCATATAGTCTGGAATTGTGAGTTGAGGAAGTTTGCCATTGGTATGCTGGCAGTCATGGCAGTCAGCCTTCTGGGTGTAAATATGGGCATGATGATATATGTCGATTGCGTACGGGCAGAGTACAATGATTTTCTGGCGGCAGTATTCGGAAATGTGCGGGAGGCTTATCCTGATGTGACGGAGGAGGAGTTGGTCAGAGTGCTGGAAGGGCATGGAAATGAGACCACGGGCGAAGTTGTCCTGGCGCGTTATGGTATTTTGGGGGAATATGGCAGTGACTCTTTTGGAAGGAAGGAGAGGCAGCTGCTTTTTTTGCGTACAGGCGCCAATATCAGCCTGTTTTTGGTATTTCTTGCGGTGGGCATCGGGATATGCAAATACTTGGAAAAACGACAGGAAAGAATTTTTAGCCTGACCTCCTATATGCAGGCCCTTAATCGTATGGGGTACAGGCTGGATATAGATGAAAACAGGGACGATGAACTGAGTGGCCTGAGAAACGAAATCTATAAGCTGACGGTTTTTTTGAAAGAGCAGGCAAATCAGGCAATGAGGCAGAAACAGGCTCTGGCTGAATCAGTGACAAATATTTCCCATCAGCTGAAGACACCGCTTACATCGGCACTTGTCCTGATAGACAATTTGTCAGAAAACCCGAATATGGATTTTCTGACAAGGCAGCATTTTATGTCGGAGATTACAAACCAGGTTACGGGAATGTCATGGCTGATTACCGCGATGATGAAACTTTCCCGTCTGGAAGCGGGAGTGGTAGAACTGCAGGGGGAGCAGTTTGGAATGAAGGAGTTTGTGGAGGAAGTCCTGGGCAGGCTGGAAATGGAAGCGGAGCTGAAGCAGCTTACCTTTTTTGTGGAGATTCCTGAGGGGGCGGTATTTTATGCGGATAGGAAGTGGACGGCGGAGGCGTTGCTGAACCTTGTCAAAAACGCTATTGAGCATAGTCCTTCCGGAAGCACCGTGAAAATATTGGTTGAGGAAAACGAGGTGTATACACAGATTGCAGTACATGACTACGGGAACGGAGTCACGGAAGAGGAACGTCGAAAATTGTTCCAACGCTTTTATAACGGGAATTCGGCCAGAGAGGACAGTATGGGAATCGGGCTGGCCCTGGCAAAGGAAATCGTGGAAAAGCAGGCCGGATATATCTCGGTGGATTCCGAAGCGGGGAAGGGAACTGTATTTGCGATGAGATTTGTCAAGTAACATATATTTTAAAATGTCACTGAAATGTCATTTTCGTCTTTTATACTGGAAACGTGAAGCGATGTGGGCGAGTTGGCAGTTTTTGATTTCTGTATACCGAATGCTTTATGCTTCATAAATTTAGAAACAGGAAAGGAAGGCGGAAAAGGGAAAATGGAAATTTTAAGGACGGAACATTTATTTAAGAAATACGGTAAGGGAAATAATGAGGTAATTGCAGTAAACGACGCAAATATCTCTGTAGCCCAGGGCGAATTTGTGGCAATTGTGGGGAGTTCCGGCAGCGGAAAATCTACCTTGGTGCATATGCTGGGAGGAGTGGACCGGCCGACTTCCGGAAGGGTTTTGATAGAAGACAATGATATTTATCGGATGAATGATGATAAATTAGCGATTTTTCGAAGGAGGCAGGTGGGGCTGATCTACCAGTTTTATAATCTGATACCGGTGCTGAACGTAGAGGAGAATCTGACGCTGCCCTGTGAGTTGGATGGCAACAGGCCGGATCCAGAGTTGGTACAGGATCTGGCTGGAATGCTGGGACTGAAAAAAAGGCTGCGTCATTTGCCCAATGAGCTATCAGGCGGCCAGCAGCAAAGAGTCGCTATTGGGCGGGCACTGATTACGAGGCCGGCCATCCTGCTGGCGGACGAGCCTACGGGCAACCTGGATACCCGGGCGGGAAACGAAATTATGGAACTCCTTAAGATATCAAACCGAAGGTATAAGCAGACGGTGATCATGATTACTCATAATCTGGAGTTGGCGAAACAGGCGGACAGGGTATTGGGAATCGAGGACGGAATTGTATACGGCGGAAACAGGGGGGCAGAGAAATGAGGGAAAGTGCAAATGTATTGAAGAAATGCTGTTTCCGCTCCCAGAAGGAGAATCGGAAGCGTACTGCGGTAACCATCGTGGGAATTGTGCTGGCTACAGCGCTGATTACAGGGGTTGCCTGTATCTTGGCCAGCTTCCGCGCCAGCATGATTGCCTATGAGAAGCAGCAGAACGGGGATTACCATTATCACTTTGTGGAAGTGGGCCAGGAAAACCTGAAGTATTTCCAAAACAATATTAATATAGAAAAATATGGCCTGGCAGAGAACCTGGGATATGCGCCGTTGGAAGAAAGCCAGAACCCGGATAAACCCTATCTCCATGTAAGCGCCATAGAGAAAGGGATGGAAAGCACCTTGGCCCTGAAGCTTACAGAGGGGCGGATGCCGGAAAATGGGTCGGAGCTGGCGGTAGGAAGCCATGTCCGCAGCAACGGCCTGGTGGATATAAAGGTGGGGGATGTGCTGGAACTTCAGATGGGGGAGAGGATGGCGGGCGAATCTGCCCTGGGCCAGGAAAACCCATATATTGAAGGGGAAGAAAGGTTTGTGCCGTCTTCCCGGAAGCGGTATACCGTGGTAGGTATCCTAGAGCGTCCCAACCAGGTATGGGAGCCGCGTATTGCGCCGGGTTATTCGGCGTTTACCCTTTTAGAGGAACCGGAGCGGGCAGGGGTGGTGGAGGTGTACGCTTCCTATACGAAAAAGGGCCTGCGCAATGCCCAGCAGGTGAATGCCGGTATCCTGGGAGTGGATGAAGAGCTGTACCGCCGCTACTATGTGGGGGAGGCATTAGGCATAATTACCCCCGAGGAGGAGGCACAAATCAGGGCGGTGGCGAAGAATGTGCAGGAAAATTACTGGCTTCTGAAATGGGAGCTTCTGATTTTTTCGTCTAATATCATGAAAATGCTGTACGCAATGTCGGCGATTGCAATACTGATTATCATCGTAACCAGTGTATTCTGCATCCATAACAGCTTTATGATTTCCCTTACGGAGAAAATGAAACTGTACGGCAGGCTCGCTTCCGTGGGGACTACCAGGGGACAGCAGAAGAAGATCGTATATTATGAGGCGGCAGTGCTGGGGCTGGTCGGGGTTCCCCTGGGGGTGATAAGCGGGATTGCCGCAACGGCAGTGCTGGTGGGGGCAGTGGGCGGCCTTGTGGAGGATGCGCTGGGATTCCGGCTTGTTTTTGGGATTTCTATATGGGCGATACTGCTGGGGGCGGCGCTGTCCGCGGCAACCGTGTACCTTTCCGCCGCCGGCTCGGCAAGGCGCGCGGCGCGGGTATCGCCGATCAGTGCCATCCGCGCCAATGATATGGTGAAGGAAAAAAAGCGTATGTCCGGAAAAGAACTGAGGTGTCCGGCTTTCATAGACAGGCTATTCGGAATCGGGGGCAAAATAGCGTATAAAAATTTACGGCGTGCCAGAGTACGGTACCGCACTACGGTGATATCCATCGTGGTCAGCGTGGCTGCATTTATCGGATTGTCTACTTTCGTGGAGCTTCTGATGTATTCCTCATCCTATTATTATGAGGACATTCCCTATCGCCTCAGGGTCAGTATCAATGGGTGGGATTCCTATGATAAAGCGCTTCAGATTGCAGGGATGGACGGAATACTGGAGGCGGAGGTTGTCCGCAGCGCCCGTTTCTTTATGGACCAGGACGAGATTGCATATTCAGGGGAATATCTGGAGCTGGGCATTGGGGAACGGGAGATGAGGCTTTATTCCCTGGGAGAGGAAGCCTATGCCCGATATTGCCGGAAGGTGGGCGTATCTGCGAAGGAAGCCCGGGATAAGGCCATCGTTTTGGCCGATTATTCCTGGGAGTATTGGGGGGACGGGAAGCTGCATACCAAAGAAGGCAATATCGCCACATTCCGCCCAGGGGAGATTCTGGAGGGAACCGGCGTAGCAGAAGGGCTTAGGATAGAGGTACTCACCCAGACAAGCGTGAGGCCTATGCACCAGCTGGGCGGGGGAACCAACCAGATCCAGCTGATTGTGAGCGAGGAATGGATGGATACGCACCTGCAGCAGAACCCGGAATACGATGACATAAAGTATAACTCTATAAATGTCTTTGCCAGCTGCGAGAATACGGATGAGATGGAAGCCGCTATCAGGAGGGAACTGCAGCTGCAGCATTATGCGCTGACCAATTATGACGCGCAGTACCGCTCTGACAGGAGCCTGCACCTGGTGGTGGCTATCTTCCTGTATGGCTTTATCACGGTAGTGGCTTTGATTGGAATTACAAATATCTTTAACACCATCACCACCAATATGGAACTGCGGGCGCCGGAATTTGCCATGCTGCGCTCGGTAGGGATGACAGGACGGGAGTTTCGGCGGATGATTTGGCTGGAAAATATGTTTTACGGCGGAAAGGCGCTTCTTATCGGGATTCCGCTGGGCATATTCCTGTCTCTGTGCTTTAATGCGGCGCTGGGTAGCGGGATTGTCACATCCATTCACCTTCCATGGGGGGCGACGGCAGCGGCAGCAATGGCGGTTGGAGTCCTGCTGTATGCCATAATGCGTTATTCCATGGGGAAGGTGAGAAAGAAAAACATAGTGGAAACCATTCGCAATGAAAATATCTGACCTGTAAATAATTGTAACAGTTCAGTGCCCTGTCTGAACTGTTACAATTATTTTGACAAGTTTTAAAGATTATGGTTTCATTTTTTGTATAAGTATGATAAAATAGTAACATCGGGCACTACTGTATCGTTTTGCCTTATAAATGGCGGGGAACTGTTCCTACTTGGGATAAGCTCCGGGCAGGAAAGGACAGGTAGAGATGGATAGCAAAATATTACTGGAAAGTGGAACCAACGAATTAGAGATTTTGGAATTTACATTGGGGGACAATTACTACGGTATCAATGTGGCGAAGATTAAGACCATCATGAAATATGAGAAGGTTACTCCGATTCCCAACGCCCATCCCAGTATTGAGGGGGTATTTATGCCGCGGGATGACATGATTACCGCGATTGACCTGAAAAACTGCCTCGGTCGCGGGCAGTCGGAACCCAGCGGACTGTTTATCATAACGAATTTCAATAAACTGGATATTGCATTTCATGTGGACAATGTACTGGGAATCCAGAAGATATCCTGGAGTGAGATTATCAAACCGGAGGTGACGATTTCCAGTGCGGAAGAGGGTGTTGCCATCGGTATCGTCAAGAAGGACAGCAAGCTGATTATCATTCTTGACTTCGAGAAGATTGTGACGGATATCAATCCCGAGACCGGGCTGAAGATTTCGGACATCAATGAACTGGGAGAGCGTGAGCGCAGTTCGGTGCCCATTCTGATTGCGGAGGATTCTCCGCTGCTGAATAAATTGATTGTGGACTGTCTGAAGAGAGCGGGCTACGAGAATCTGACGCATACGGAGAACGGTAAACAGGCATATGATATCATTACCTACTATAAGGCAAAAGGTACTCTCCGTGATCATGTGCGTCTCATTATTTCGGATATAGAGATGCCGGAGATGGATGGACACAGGTTGACCAAGTTGGTCAAAACAGATGAGTCCACGGCAGGTATTCCTGTCGTTCTGTTCTCATCCCTGGTAAATGACGAGATGAAGCGCAAGGGTGAATCACTGGGGGCAGATGCCCAGTTATCCAAGCCTGAGATTGGAAATCTGGTAAAAATAATAGATCAGCTTGTCGAGGAGAGACATTTGAATAATTAGAAAGCCTGAAAAGCTGGGACCGATATCCCGGCTTTTTACCTTAATAAAATGTTTGCCTCCGGACGGTGCTGCCAGGACAAAATGGGCGGGCAGGGCTGGGAAATCAGACAAAAAGCAGGGGTTCAGAATGGACAGGGAATTTTTTAGGGACAAAATAGAACAGTCCGAAATGGTTTTGGTGGGACTGGGTGAGGACTTTGACGGTATGACGACGCTGCGGCGAAGGGCGGACTACGTAAGAGGCTGTGAGAGGCTGAAGGCAGAGGGCGTTTCCTGGTTGATTCCGGCGTGGAATGAATATTGCCTGGAACAGTCGGGAGAGCATGCCGTGGAAGAGGCGTTGGATAAACTGGATAACCTACTGGAAGGGAAGAATCATTATACGGTATCCGTGGCCACCAACAGCAGAATTGCCCGCGGTACAAGGACGGTCATGCCTTGCGGCTCCGTTTTCAGAAAGCAATGTTCGGCCGGCTGCAGTGATATACTGCCGGAGGTGTCGGAAGAAGAAAGGGAGCTGCTGGGAGATGTTTTTCACGGGTTGTCAATGGGAAGTTTTACAGAGGAGAGCGTGTCTCTGGGGGTATGCCCAGACTGCGGCGCGCCGCTGATACTGAACAATGTGTATGCCGAATATTATAATGAGAACGGGTATCTGGATAGTTGGAAGCTTTATATGAAATGGCTTCAGGGAACCTTAAACCACAGGCTTCTGGTTCTGGAGCTGGGAGTGGGAATGCAGTTTCCTACCGTTATTCGCTGGCCCTTTGAAAAGACTGCGTTTTTTAACCGGAAAGCGTTTTTCTGCAGAGTCAATGAAAAATTGTATCAATTGACGAAAGAACTGGCGGAGAAGGGTTGCGGAATTTCCGAGGACGCAGTTGCCTGGCTTGCCGGACTGTGATAAAATAGAAAAGATAGTATGTGTTCCGGAAGGGGCAGGTATTTCAGAATAAAAAACCGGAGGAAACATCATGCCTTCACAAGAAGATATTTTAAACGAATTATTAAAAGAAATGCCAGAGAAGGAAGACAGCCTGGCCGGGGACGGGACAGCCCCAGATCTTGACGATCTTGCGGGCATGTCGGAAGAGCAGATTGCAATGCTTCTGGCAGAGGGAGAAGCGGGCAGGCATCCGGAGGCGGAAGAAACAGCGGAAGACATGTTGGAGCTGGCTGGCAGAGACAGCGATGTGCAGGAGATCCAGGAATTGCTGGAGAAGTCCGACAGAAATGAGTCGGTTTTTATCCCGGAGGACAGGGGGGACGAGGAGAATCCGGCGGACAGACTGATGGCAGATATAGAGATGGCTGGGGAGACAGACGTGGCTGAGAAAGCAGTGGATATCAAAAAAGAGAAGAAAGCGGAAAAAAAGCGGATCAAAGCCGAGAGAAAAGCGGCGAAGGCTGAGAAGCGTGAGAAGCGCAGGGCGAAGAAAAGCGGCGGAAAAAAAGTCCCGCAGGCAGAAACCGAACTGTTTGCGCGGGAGGGAACAAGGGATACCGTCGAGGAATATGATATTGTGCAGGACAGGGAACTGCTGGATAATATTGTGGCGGAAGCGGGAAAAGTGGAACATGCGGAGCAGACGGATGATCCGCAGGTGAATCTGATGGAAGTGGCTGCCGCTCTGGAAGCAGAGAGGAATATAGATATCAGCCAGGAGGTTCCGTATACGGAAGAAAACATATCCTCAGGAACGGATATGGATTCCGATGTACTGGCGGTGGGCCTGGATGAGATAGATGATTATATTCCGGACATAAGTGAGACCGCCAGGGAAGAAACGCCGAAAAAGAAGGGAATGGTCTCTAAATTGGTTGCTTTCCTGATGGAGGAAGACGAAGAGCCGGAAAATGAAAATCTCTCGATTTCCGATGAAAACCAGGAGATTATCCGGGAGATGGACGGCGAGGAAGCGGAGAAGTCAAAGAAGAAGATCCAGAAGAAGGCGAAGAAGAAGGATAAGAAAAAGGAAAAGAAGAAGGATGCAAAACCTAAAAAAGCAAAAGCCCCGAAGCCTAAGAAGGAAAAGAAGCCCAAAGAGGCAGATCCTTATCCGGGCAGGAAACTGAGCTTTAAGAAGGTTCTGCCCATTGTATTGCTGGGGATTTCAGTGGGAGCAGTACTCTTTATCTTCGTTAATCTGACTGCGGATTATACAGGCAAGCAGACAGCAAGGACTGCTTTTGCGGAAGGAGACTATCAGACCTGTTATACGTATCTGCATGGCAAAGAGCGGAACGAGAAGGAAGAGCAGATGTACAGCAAATCCGAATGTATCCTGCATATCCGGATGTGGTATCGGGAGTACGAGATGCTGGCAGGAGAGGGTAATGATCTGAAAGCATTGGACAGCCTGATTCAGAGCGTGTATGAATACCCGGCGCTTTATGAATATGCATTCCGCTGGGATGCCGAGATTGAGGTCAGCGAAGTTTACAACAGTATTCTGGATGCACTCTACGGAAAATACGGTGTCACAGAGGAACAGGCGCAGGAAATCGCGGCGCTTAAGAGCGATATCGAATACACCAGGGCAGTTATGGCACTTGCAGGCAGCAGCGGCTACGGAGACGGAAGCATTCCGTCCGAGGAAGCAGGCCAACCTGAAAGCGCGGGAGATTCAGCGGGGGAAGCAGTGAATCCGGAGGCAGATGGAAACCAGTCTGAGGACGGGAACGGCCAGGAAGAGGAGCTGCCTGACGAACTGCCGGAGGAAGCGGAGATGGAACCGGAGGATTATGTAGATAATCAGTAGCAGGACTGGGCCGAAATGTATTCTTGGATGCTGTGGAGTAGATAATAATATGGTGGACGAAAGGGAAAGCACATTTCGTAGACAGCCCGGATTGGTGGTTTATGGTTGCGGTAATTGATTATGACGCGGGAAATATAAAAAGTGTGGAGAAGGCGCTGCTGTATCTGGGACAGGAGGCCGTGGTTACCAGGGATTCGGAGAAGATTCTGGGCGCAGACAGAGTGATATTGCCCGGGGTGGGCGCCTTTGGAGACGCGATGGAGAAGCTGCATTCTTATGGGCTGGCGGAGGTTATCAGAGAGTGCGTCGCAAGAGGGACCCCTTTTCTGGGCATCTGTCTGGGGCTGCAGTTGCTGTTTGGGAGCAGTGAGGAGAGTCCGGGAGTGGAAGGGCTTCATATCCTTGAAGGAAAAATTCTGCGGATTCCTTCGGGAGAGGGGGTGAAAGTACCCCACATCGGATGGAATGATCTGCATTTTCACGGAAGAGGGCGGCTGTTTGAAGGGATTGCCGGAAGTATAAAGGACGGACAGCCGGATGGAAGTGAGTTCCGGGGAAATCCCTATGTATACTTTGTGCATTCTTACTATTTACAGGCTGCGGACGAAAGCATTGTAACCGCAACGACGGAATACGGTGTAACCATTCATGCTTCGGTGGAGAAAGGTAACGTGTTTGCCTGCCAGTTCCATCCGGAAAAGAGTTCCGGGGTTGGGATGCGGATACTGCGGAATTTTGCGGAGGCTGATGCAGGTCCTTTCTCATGAAATCATGTGAGCTGTTCCGTGTGAATATCAGGCACGGTTTATTTCGGCATGAATGTTGATGCGGCAGGCTGCAGTTTACGTGGGTTTAGGATAAAATGGGCGGAAGAGAAGTCCGGGAACCGCATGGTTTGGAGGATAGATGCATACAAAGAGAGTCATTCCCTGTCTGGACATAAAGGACGGAAGGGTTGTAAAAGGAATCAATTTTGCAAATCTGAGGGATGCCGGAGACCCGGCCGACGCGGCGTCCGCTTATGATGCGGCGGGGGCTGATGAGGTAGTATTCCTTGATATTACGGCTTCTTCGGACAGTCGTGCCACCCGTCTGGAATGGGTGAGGGAGGTGGCAGCCAGACTGTTTATCCCCTTTACGGTAGGCGGGGGAATACGCACGGTGGAGGATTTCCGGGATATTCTGCGGGAAGGTGCGGATAAGGTTTCCGTGAATTCCGCGGCAATCCTGAACCCCGGACTGATATCCGACGCAGCAGACAAATTCGGCAGCCAGTGTGTGGTGGTGGCCATCGATGCAAAAAGGCGGGCTGACGGCAGCGGTTGGACCATCTACAAGAACGGCGGCCGCGTGGATATGGGATTGGACGCAGTGGAATGGGCTGCGGAAGCGGAGCGTCGGGGAGCCGGCGAAATCCTGCTCACCAGTATGGACGGGGACGGGACGAAAGCCGGATATGATCTGGAATTGACTAAAGCGGTGGCAGAGGCGGTAAAGATACCGGTGATTGCTTCCGGCGGCGCCGGAAAACCGGAGCATTTTTACGAGGCGCTTGCATATGCCGGGGCGGAAGCGGTTCTGGCGGCGAGCCTGTTTCATTATAAAGAACTGGAAATCCGGCAGGTGAAGGCATACCTGAGGGAACGGGGCATTAGCGTGAGGCTGTGTCCGGATCTGTCAGAAAATCGAAGATAAAGTGGAAGGAAGGACAAAAGATGGGAATGATCGAGAATGACTGGCTGGAAGAGCTGGGAGAAGAATTTCATAAGCCGTATTATAAGACCTTGTATGAATTTGTAAAGACGGAATACAACACAAAACAGATATTCCCGCCTGCAGATGATATTTTTAATGCATTTCATCTGACTGCACTGAGTGACGTGAAGGTGGTTATTCTGGGGCAGGATCCGTATCATGATGTGGGACAGGCTCATGGACTCTGCTTTTCCGTGAAGCCGGATGTGAAGATACCGCCGTCTTTGGTGAATATATATAAGGAGCTTCATGAAGACCTGGGATGTTATATACCCAACAACGGTTACCTGGTGAAGTGGGCCAGGCAGGGAATCCTGATGCTGAATACCGTGCTGACGGTTCGTGCCCATCAGGCAAATTCCCATCGGGGGAAGGGCTGGGAAGAATTTACGGATGCCGCAATCCGTACCCTGAACAAACAGGACAGACCTATCGTATTTATTCTTTGGGGAAGACCTGCCCAGACAAAGGAGAAAATGCTGAATAACCCCAAACATTTGATTTTAAAGGCGGCGCATCCAAGCCCTCTGTCTGCTCATAACGGCTTTTTCGGAAGCAGGCCCTTCAGCCAGACCAACAAATACCTGCAGGAAAACGGGCTGGATCCCATCGATTGGCAGATTGAGAATGTGTAAGTGACGGCATGCCCTTTCCGGAGATAAGGAACGAAGAAATTCAAATCATTGCAAAATAAAGATTGACTATGATGCAGGGCGGACATATCCCGGAATGTCGTGTGACAGAAGGGAGGTTCGCCTTCTTGGAGGAAACGGAAATACTTTTGGGGAAATTTGTTGAGGATACCGTCGCGCCGATTTAACAGGAGGATATATTATGGAAAAGAAAGCGTTTGTTTCGAAAGAATTGATCGAAAGTATTGTGAAAGATTATCCCACGCCTTTTCATATCTATGACGAAAAGGGAATTCGCGAGAATGCCATGGCCCTGAAAGCGGCATTTGCCTGGAATAAGGGGTATAAAGAGTTTTTTGCGGTGAAGGCGACACCTAATCCCTTTTTAATGCGTATCCTGAAGGAGTGCGGCTGCGGCTGTGACTGTTCTTCCTATACGGAGCTGATGCTCAGCGATGCAGTGGGGGTGCGGGGAGAGGATATCATGTTTTCCTCCAACGACACGCCGGCGGAAGAATTTGCGTTGGCGGAAAAACTTGGCGCGACCATTAATCTGGACGATATTACGCATATTTGTTTTCTGGAACAGGTGCTGGGCTATCTGCCCAAGCGGCTGAGCTGCCGTTTTAATCCGGGAGGGTACTTTGCCATGGGGACGGAAATCATGGACAACCCCGGTGATGCGAAGTACGGTTTTACCAGGGAGCAGATGTTTGAGGGCTTCCGTATCCTCATGGAGAAGGGCGTGGAGGAATTCGGAATCCATGCTTTTCTGGCAAGCAATACCGTGAGCAACGCGTATTATCCGGTCCTGGCGAGGCAGCTGTTTGAACTGGCGGTGGAGCTGCAGAGGGAAACAGGGGCGCACATCGCTTTCGTCAATCTTTCCGGAGGAATCGGCATACCATATCACCCGGACCAGGAACCCAATGACATCAGGGTAATCGGTGATGGGGTACGGCAGGCTTACGAAGAGATTCTGGTCCCTGCGGGAATGAGCGATGTGGCCGTCTACACAGAACTCGGCCGATACATGATGGGACCTTACGGGCATCTGGTGACAAAGGTAATCCACCAGAAGCATACCCACAAGGAATATGTGGGGGTAGATGCCTGTGCGGTGAATCTGATGCGGCCTGCCATGTACGGAGCTTATCACCACATTACCGTGCTGGGAAAGGAAGAGGAACCCTGCAGCCATAAATATGATGTTGTGGGTTCCCTGTGTGAGAACAATGACAAATTTGCCGTGGACAGGATGCTGCCTGAGGTGGAAATCGGGGATTATATTGCGATTCATGACAGCGGCGCGCACGGCTTTTCCATGGGTTATAACTATAACGGGAAGCTGCGCTCGGCGGAACTTCTGCTGCATGAGGACGGAAGCGTGGAACTGATTCGCAGGGCGGAGACACCAAAGGATTACTTTGCCACATTTGACTGTTTTGACGTGTATGACAGATTATTTCCGCAGGAGCAGGAAGCGGTTTGTAAATAACGGATATGGTTTTCGACGGTTTTATCCATTGGCGGCCGTTTGAATGTTTTAAGGCAGTGGTATCCCGTCGGCATTTGCGGCTGTGTATGCAGCTGCAGACGGCAGGGAATATACGGTGCCTGGAACAGTATAAGCGGGGAGGAGAGACAGGATGAGGTATGGGAAATTTTTGCAAAAGGGCGGTACAATTGGTTTCCTGGCACCATCTTTTGGCTGCGGGGGCGGTGATTACAGGACAGTATCGTTCGAAAATGCGTTGAGAAAATGGCGTGAAATGGGATATTCTCTATTGTTGGGACCGAACTGTTACGCTTCCGAAGGAGTGGGTATCAGCAATACACCGGAGAAATGCGGCCGGGAGGTGATGGACTCTTTTTTAGCAAAGGAATCGGACTGCCTGATTTCCTGCGGCGGTGGAGAGCTGATGTGTGAGGTCCTGCCCTATGTGGATTTTTCAAAACTCGCAGAGGCAGAACCGAAATGGTTTATGGGTTATTCTGACAATACGAACCTGACATATCTGCTTGCCACGCTGGCAGATACGGCTTCTGTCTATGGACCCTGTGCAGGGACTTTCGGCATGGAGCCGTGGCATACATCCCTGTATGATGCCTTTGGAATTCTGACCGGGGACAAAGCATGCAGGGAGATGCCGGGCGGTCAGCCACATAAAGGCATGGAAGCGGTGGAAGGGCATGGAAGGCAGTACGTTGAGGGAGGCGGGTGTAAAGTAGCCGTAGGGGGCTACGACGGTTGGGAGCAGGAATCCCTGAAGGGTCCGGATAATCCGTTGGCACCCTATCATCTGACCCGGACCCGTATTCTTCACATTTACGCAGGAAGGGAGCGTGCGTCTGAAAGACTTGTATTTTCCGGGAGACTGCTTGGGGGCTGTTTGGACTGCCTTGTGAACCTGTTGGGGACCCGCTTTGACAGAACGGCGGAGTTTGTGGAGCGTTATAAGGATGACGGTATCATCTGGTTTCTGGAGGCATGTGATTTGAATGTTTTTTCCATACGCCGTGCCATGTGGCAGATGGAGGAGGCAGGATGGCTGAGGCATGTGAAGGGATTTCTGATCGGAAGGCCTTTAAACGGAGCGGCCATGATGAACCTGGATGCCTATGATGCCGTGCTGGAGGTGGCCGGCCGTAAGAATGTGCCGGTGGTGATGGATGCGGATCTGGGACATCTGCCGCCTATGATGCCGCTTGTGGTGGGCAGCATGGCAGAGGTGGATGTGAAAGGGAATGATATTCGGATCGAGATGTGTTTTGTATAAGAAGAGAAAGCAGGGACTCTTGAACATGTAAGCAAGGATAGGGGTCCTTGCTTCCCCTATTTTCTGCCATAATAAAACCTCCAAACCAAGTAATCGTATCTTACATCGGTTTGGAGGTTTACACAATCCCCGGAACAGATCCAATCCCTTTATTTTGCTGATAATTCAGCGATTTTTAATACTGCCGGCAGCGGGACTTGAACCCGCACGTGGTTGCCCACAACAGATTTTGAGTCTGCCTCGTCTGCCATTCCGACACGCCGGCCTTTGTTGATACATGTCTTCTGTGACCCTTACAACAGAATCTATTTTAACATAGAAACGCTCTCTTGGCAAGCATAAATTGCGTAAATTTTAATGACATGTTATTTGCTGGTAACAGCTCGGGTCTTTGACAGCTCCATAACGCAAAAAGTATCTACAGGCCGCATAAAACCTG
>CAJULV010000080.1 GCA_910587555.1 uncultured Acetatifactor sp. | reverse complement strand
TTTACCAATTCCCGTATATTTTGTGTTATAATGTTTTATGTGATTTTGTTTCCCTTATTTTTTCCCTTATCAGGGTTCGTAATGCCCTGTGGGAAGACTGCATTTTTATTTTATCATCCACCAATGATTAGCTGTCCACTTTGGATATTTTATTGAATGGTTTGGCGAAGCCGCTTTCAGCAACACCGATCTGAAAAGGGAGTTATGAATAGAGGATAAAACTGCCCCAGGTATTTTCCTGAAACGGAATCCCGGGGCATATGTCCGTGCAGTATGTATCACTGCTGATTAAGGGGTGGATGCGGCAATTACTTCGCCACGCCCATCCAACAGCCTTCCGCCCCTATGCCGTCAGCAGGAGGAATCAGAAGCCCTTTTTCAATCAGAAAATCGGTCAGGGATTCCATAATAGGCAGCGCGGAAAGCTGATTGGCAAAGCGCCATTCTCCCAACAGGTGTTCCGGAATTGTCTTGCGGAACAATTCGGACAGCTTCCCGGCAATGATTTGGGAAGGTTCGTCAAAATATCCTGTGGAAAGTCTGTTGGTAATATCGAATATGCGTTCAACATCTTTTACGTCATTTACCAGAATCTTTGTGTAAAGCATGTCTCCCTCGCGGTACAGGTAGCCTTCTTCCACCGCTTTGGCTGCAGGCTCCTTTTCCTCCCGGGTAAGGGCGCTGACGGCCAGTCCGTCTATGGCGCGGAGGGCCAGCTGAATGGGCGCATCGGCTGCCAGATTCAGTCCGCAGTGAAAGTGGGGTCTGATATGGGCGGTGTAGATATTGTCCATGCAGACAGTGGAATAACCGCAGACATGGGAACCGGATACGCCGTCCCAACCATTTTTGTACATTTTGCCGTTTGCTTCATGGGCATAGACGCTGAAGGGCCTTGCGGATTTTTCTATGTTCGGAAAATACTGTTCGGACAGAATGCGTTCCACATTGTCGATAAAAGCGTCTGCAATTTTGTGCATCTGCTGCCAGAGGATCAGGTTCAGGTCAATCTTCCGGTTCAGGTAAGGAAAGGCAAGGTATTCCTCTCTGTGGGTCTCTATAAAGTCTGCCAGAATGCCGCAGACGGCAGGCAGGTGTTCCGTATAAATGCCATGTGCCGTCTCTATGGTATCTTTGTCGAACAGGATGAAATTCAGGGCATATTTTCCGCCGTCCATCCTGCGCAGCAGGCCGTAGTCTCCGTTTCCTCCTCTGGTAAGAATGTCCAGTTCTTCTTCCACATACAGGGTGGGGACATTGAGCTGCATGGCAATTTCGGATGCGCTCCGGGGCTTTTTCCGGCAAAGCCAGATAATGTGTTTGGAGAACTGTCTGGTGCAGGTATCCCAGGGATTGCAGTTGTTGTCGACAATGCCTCGTCCCCACATATAAAATTCAATGGTGTCAAGCGCTACCGGTTTGTTACAGGTTTCCGTCATCTCATCTACCTCGTTTCTCACTTTTTTCCTGGCTGAAAATAATCTCTGGCGAACGGCGGTTTCACTGGATTTGTGGCGTTTTGCAATCTCGGCCGTGGACAATCCGTCCAGGTAGAACCATATCATGGTCTCCCGGTAGATTTTGGTGAGAAAGGCAATCCGTCTGTACACCGTGTTCAGCGGTTCCTGCCAGTCCTCCTCCGTCTCCGGGGCGGGGAGCAGGGGCAGAATCTCTTCGGGGTCTCCCTGATAGAAGGCTTCCGTGCGCTGTCTGCGGTGTCTGGCAAAGTCGGCGTACACATTCCTGGCCACCTGCCAGATAAAAGGATAGGGGTGTTCCAGTTCGCCTTCCCGGTTTGCGGATTTTACCAGGGCGAACAGAATCTCGGAACACAATTCCTGTCCCTCATGGCTGTCGGCTGTTCTGGCATAGCAGAAACCGTATAGTTTTTCCAGTAGTTCGTTGTCGATTAGGTTCAGCAGTTGGCGTTTTTTCATGTTTTTCTCCGCAGCCCCGGGGAAATGTTCCGGGAGGCTGTCTCTGGTTCAGAAGCTATTGATCAATGCTTTCACCTGTATAGTCTGTGGCAAAATGGGTTTGTTAGGTGGTTGTGAAGAATTTTTATTCTTTTTTGGCAGTTCCAAACATCGGCAAAACAGGTCAGAAACGGCAGCGGTATGCGGTAGGTGTTGTGCCGGAAAATTTCTTGAAGTGGGCGATGAAATGGTTTACATTCTCATAGCCTACTTCATAGCTGATTTCATGTACTTTCATGTCTGTCTCAATCAGCAGGTCTTTTGCGGCCTGAATCCGTATCTTGTGAAGATACTGCAGGGGGGAAGTCTGGAAGCAGTTTTTAAAATCCCTGCATATTCTGTATTTATTTTTTCTGTATTTCTGTTCCAGATCTTCCAGGGTATATTTCTGATAGTAGTGTGTCTCCAGTTCGGATTTGATGGCCCGCAGATAGGAGGGAGCGCTTTTTTCGGGGGTCCTGTGTTCCAGGACCGTACGGGAAAGAAGGGTGTTCAGATACATGTGGCAGGCCATGGGGTCTGCTTCCTTTTTCTCGAACAGAATGTGCATTTCCGATGCCGTCTCCGCAGAAAAGGGAAGCAGGCGGAAGGGTGTTTGAGAAAAGAGCCGTTCTGCAAAATAGGGCAGGCTCTGTCCGCCGAAGTAGAGAATGCCGTATTCGGCGGCATTCAGTATTTTGATTCTGTGTGCCCTGGCGCAGTCAAACAGGAAAAGGCAGTTTCCGGACAGGGAGATGGAGGCCTCCTCCGGGAGGGCGGTAAATACCAGGCTTCCCGAGGTCAGGCGCAGAAGGCCCAGTTCCGATTGACCGGCTCTGTAATAGGAAAGGGGACTGGTCACCAGGCCCAGTTCCAGGGAGAGGCGGCAGAGAAGGGCATGGCTGACGGCTTCTTCCGGCTGAAAGGAAGTGTGGTCAATGCCCATTTTGGATAACAGGGGTAAATTGGGGTTGTACAGGTCCGGTGTAGTCATAGGATTGCTTTCCTTCTATTTGTTATTGTTATTATTGTTATTTATGTTTATGGATTATATGTAGTGTCCGGTCTTTGCCGTATGGGGATGTGCCGTATCGCTTTTGTTTTGATTCTATCATAAAGAAAAAAAGATTGCAATATTCGTTAATTAAATTTTAAGTAATCAAAAAGCAGGGAAAGAGTACAGAGAACTGAAAAATAACCAAAAAAGGAAAAGTTATATGGTAAAATAACTAAAAAATCAGGAAAAAACTTGTTAAAATAGATGAAAATAACAGGAGATACAAGAATCATAGATAAAACACAAGAAAGATTAATGACTTAATTAATATATCTAGTAAAATTTAGCTATCACATTTAAGGGAGGAGGGAGCGTATGTTAAGCGAGGAGATAGAGGAGCACCTGTTCCGGCGCCTGATTCCGTTCTGGGTAAAGCTGCGGGACAAAGAGCAGGGCGGGTTTTACGGGTGGATGGATTCTTCCCTCCATGTGGACCGGACCGCAGAGAAGGGCTGCATCCTGAACAGCCGGATTTTATGGTTTTTTTCCAATGCGTATATGTGTCTGCGTATGCAGGAGGATCATTGCATGCAGGAGGATCACTGCATGCAGGAAAAGCACTGCGTATCAGGTGTTTTCAGGGATAAGATCCGGAAGGAAATCCCGGGATGCAGGAATACACAGGAAGACCCGGAGACGGGTTTCGGGAAAAGGCGGGATAGCGCCGCAGGAAGTCCCGATGCGGAAGAGGCAGATTTGCAGACAGTGCTGCGGGAATCGGCAGAGTGGGCATACCGCTTTCTGAAGGAGAAATGTCTTGACCGGGAGCGGGGCGGCGTGTACTGGTCCGTAAATTACAGGGGAGAGCCGGAGGATACCACAAAACATACTTACAATCAGGCCTTTGCGGTATATGCGCTTTCCTCCTGCTTCCGGGCCTTTCATGACAGGGAGGCGCTGAAACTGGCGGAGGAGCTGATCCGGGTGATTGAGACCAGGTGTTTCGATGTACACGGGTACAGGGAGGCCCAGGATCGGGATTTCCGGCCGGTTTCCAATGACAAATTGTCGGAGAACGGCGTTATGGCGGAACACACCATGAATACCCTGCTGCATGTTCTGGAAGCTTATACGGAATATCTCCTGGCCTGCAGGGAGGCCAAGGCCTGCGGGCAGGAGGCGGCAGAGGACGGCGGTATCTGCGGTTTGGAAAAGCTTGCGGAGGCAAAGCTGCGGTGGATTCTGCATCTGATTCAAACCCGGGTTTACAATCCGGGGCTGCATCGGCAGGAAGTCTTTTTCAATCAGGACATGGAGAGCCTGATTGATCTCCATTCCTATGGGCACGACATTGAAGCCGCCTGGCTGATGGACAGGTGCCTGGATGTTCTGGGGGATAAGGGGCTGACGGTGAGCATGTCCCCCATTCTGCGGGACCTGGAAAATGAAGTATACGAAAAAGCGTACAGAAATCACTCTCTGGAAAACGAATGTGAGCGGGGAGTGACAGATGGCAGAAGAGTCTGGTGGGTACAGGCGGAAGGGGTGGTGGGCTTCTATAACGCCTGGAGCAGAACAGGGGAGCAGCGCTATCTGGAGGCCGCCCGGGAGATCTGGGCGTTTATCCGGGAACATCTGACGGACAAAAGGGAGGGCGGCGAGTGGTTCTGGTACACGGATGCCGCAGGGAATCCGGCCCTGGAGAGGCCCATTGTGGAACCCTGGAAATGTCCTTATCACAACGGACGGATGTGTATGGAAATCATAAGCAGGAAATAACGGAGCTATCAGCATTGGGCAGGTAGCAGATGCCTGCAGGAAATCATCAGACAGGAGAACAGAAATCATGAAATTACATCCCGAATATGCCAGGCGCCTGGCAGGGCAGCAGGAACTGCTGAACCGCCCCAACAGAGTGGAACCCCTTTTTTATAACGGAATTTATGACCGCTACCAGTATCCGGTACTTACCAGGGAGCATATTCCGCTGTTTTGGCGGTACGATCTGGATCAGGAGACAAATCCGTATTTTCAGGAACGGCTGGGCGTCAATGCGGTGATGAACTCCGGCGCCATAGAACTGGAGGGCAAGTTTTACCTGGTGGCGAGAGTGGAGGGAAACGACAGGAAATCCTTCTTTGCCGTGGCGGAAAGTGACAGCCCGGTGGAAGGATTCCGGTTCTGGGATTATCCGGTGGTGCTGCCGGATACCTGCCCGGAGGAGACGAATGTGTATGACATGCGCCTAACAAAGCATGAGGACGGCTATATCTACGGGGTTTTCTGCTCCGAGAGCAAGGATGCTTCCTCCAAAGATTTATCGGCTGCGGTTGCGGCAGCGGGCATTGTGCGGACAAAGGATCTGAAAACCTGGGAACGCCTGCCCAATCTGAAGACCCTCCGTTCCCCGCAGCAGCGGAACGTGGTGCTTCACCCGGAATTTGTGGAGGGAAAGTATGCTTTTTATACCAGGCCCATGGACGATTTTATTGAAACAGGGTCCGGGGGAGGAATCGGCTTCGGGCTTTGTGAGGATATCCGGCATCCCCTTATTGATCAGGAGCGCATTATCAGCAAACGGGAGTACCACACCATCACAGAGGTGAAAAACGGCGCAGGCGCTGTGCCTGTCAAGACCCCGGAAGGATGGATACATATCGCCCATGGGGTGCGGGGCACTGCGGCGGGACTTCGTTATGTGCTGTACGCTTTTGCGACTTCCCTGGAAGATCCGGCCAGAGTGATTGCCCGGCCCGGGGGGCTGCTTATGGGTCCCCTGGCGGGGGAGCGGGTGGGAGACGTGTCCAATGTGGTGTTCACCAACGGCGCCATAGCCAGAGACAATGGGGAAGTATATATTTATTATGCTTCCAGTGACACCAGAATGCATGTGGCGTCCACCACCATGGAAAAACTGACGGATTATGTGTTCCACACCCCGGCGGACGCCCTCCGCAGTCCGGACTGCGTGGCACAGCGGTGCAGCCTCATTAAGCGGAATCTGCAGTTACTTGAAAATTCATAATAACATTAAAAAAACAACGTAAAACCAAACAAAATGCCGCGGCGGGGATACCCTCCAGGCAGGGATTATTCTGCCACGGCTTGTTTCGGGGAATGCACAGGCATTTCCCCAGGAAAGGAGAACAAAATATGAGCAAATATAAAATGATCAGTCCACAGGTCCCCAATGTACCCTGGCAGGAAGGCCCGGAAAGCTTTACCGGAGCGCCCGTCTGGCGTTATTCCGAGAATCCCGTCATCGGCCGCAACCCGCTGAAGAATGTGGCCAGAATATTCAACAGCGCCGTAATGCCTTATGAGGACGGCTTCATCGGCGTCTTCCGGGGAGAACAGAATAACGGAGTACCGTATATTTATATGGGCAGAAGCAAGGATGCCATTCACTGGAATTTTGATGAGGAGAAGATTCCCTTTGTGGACGAGGAGGGAAAGCCCTTTATGCCTGTGTATGCCTATGACCCCAGACTGGTGAAGGTGGAGGATACTTATTATATTATCTGGTGCCAGGATTTCTACGGCGCTGCCATCGGCATGGCGAAGACGCAGGATTTTAAGACCTTTACCAGGATTGAGAATCCCTTCCTGCCCTTTAACCGCAATGCGGTGCTTTTTCCCAGGAAAATTAACGGGAATTTCTGCCTGTTAAGCAGGCCCTCGGACAGCGGGCATACGCCTTTCGGGGACATCTTCCTTAGCGAAAGTCCGGATCTGGTGTACTGGGGAAAGCACAGGCATGTGATGGGCAAGGGAAACGAATGGTGGGAGTCCCTGAAGATCGGCGGCGGCGCTGCCCCCATTGAGACCAGTGAGGGATGGCTGCTGTTTTACCATGGCGTCAGCGGCACCTGCAACGGTTATGTGTACAGCATCGGCGGCGCCATTTTGGATATTGATAATCCTTCTATTGTAAAATACCGCTGCGAAGATTTCCTGCTGACACCGGAGCAGTGGTATGAGGAGCGGGGTTTTGTGCCCAATGTGTGCTTCCCCTGCGCCACCATCCACGACAGCGCAAGCGGAAAGATTGCCATTTATTACGGCGCTGCGGACAGCTATGTGGGACTGGCGTTCACCAGGTTGGACGACATTATGGATTACATTATGGAACACAGCAAAACCACGGATTCCGACAGGGAGATTGGAAAGCGGTAAAAGATGCGGGCAGGGGCGGCTGACGGGCGGAAACCGGGATGCCGCCCTGCCGACTAAGGGGAAAAGCCTGGCAGGAGGGAAGTTAGATGAAGGCATTGGAGATTTTAAAGAGGGAAGCCGGAAACGGGGAACAGATCATAGATCCCCGGGATTCCCGGCTGCAGTATGAGGGCCGGATTGATTTCGGAAAAGAGGCGGGGCCTTTATGGACGTATCCTGCTACCAGTGTGGGCGTCCGGTTTCGGGGAAGGCGCCTGGAGGTATTGGTGACAAATTACCATGCTTATTGGGATAATTTCCTGGGGTATATCCTGGACGGGCAGGAACACTGCGTAAAATTGGCGGAAAGCGGCATTACCAGAATCCTTCTGTATGATGGGGAGAGGGAGGCGGGCCATGGGGCAGAAGACGGCCATGAGCTGCTGTTGTTTAAGCGTCAGGATTCCTGCCATATGGTGCAGATTCACGGATTTCTGGGCAGCAGTGATCTGGAGCTGTTTCCCTGCAGGGCGCTGCCCTCCCGGAGGATAGAAGTGTACGGGGATTCCGTGTCCGCGGGAGAGGTGTCGGAAGCGGTGGACTACTGCGGGCAGCCGGACCCGGAGCACAATGGGGAATTTTCCAACAGTTATTATTCCTATGCGTGGATAACTGCCCGGAAACTGGGGGCAAGACTTCATGCCATTGCCCAGGGCGGCATTGCCATGATGGACGGAATCGGTTATTTCATGGAGCCGGAGCAGAAGGGCATGGAAAGTATATTTGATAAAGTGCAGTATCAGGCGCAGCTTCTGGAGAAGTTTCCGGCAGAACTGGGGAGTGGGGACAGCTTGTCCGGCGGCCGGGGGGAGGGCAAACCCCTGCAGTGGGATTTTTTCCTGTACAGGCCCCAGGTGGTCATACTGGCTGTAGGGCAGAACGACGCCCATCCCGGGGATTTCTGCGGGGAGGATTATGAGGGGGAGCAGGCCGCTGCCTGGCGGGAAAGGTATGCCGGGTTGGTGCGCAGGCTGCGGGAAATCCATCCCCAGGCGCATATTATCTGCATGACTACAATTCTGAATCATCATGAAAACTGGGACCGGGCAATTGGCGCGGTGTGCGCCGGTTTGGGGGACAGGAAGGTCCATCATTTCCTGTTCAGCAACAACGGCAGGGGAACCCAGGGGCATATCCGCAAACCGGAGGCGGAGCAGATGGCAGAGGAACTGTCCGCTTACATAGAGTCCCTGGGGGAGGATATCTGGAGGGATACGGAGAGGATCGAACATGTATTTGCCCGGGCAGAGAAAGGGGAGGCAATTACCATAGGATTTCTGGGCGGCTCCATCACCCAGGGCAGTCTGGCTTCCCGGCAGGAGAACTGTTATGCCTCTCTGGTATATGACTGGTGGCAGAAGCGGTTTCCCAAAGCAGAGCTGACCTGTTTGAATGCGGGAATCGGCGGCACTACATCCCATTTCGGTGCGGCCAGGGCGGCGGAGGACCTGCTGTACGCCAGGCCGGATATGGTGTTTGTTGAGTTCAGCGTCAATGATGAGGATGAGGCGCATTTTCAGGAATGCTATGAAGGGCTGATACGGCATCTGTTGCGCTGTGAGTGGAAACCGGCAGTGATGCTGCTTCACAATCGGTTTTACAGCGACGGCCACAGCGCGCAGAGGATTCATGACGAGGTAGGGCGTTATTACGGTCTGCCCAGGGTCTGCATGGGAGACGTGCTTTATTCCCGGATTCAGTCCGGAGAGCTGTCAGAGGAAGAGGTAACGCCGGACGGGCTGCATCCCAACGACAGAGGGCATGCCCTTTTGGCAGAGCTGATTACGGATAAGCTTGAAGGGATGTACAGGGAGTTTCAGGAAAGGAATTCCGCCCGGACATGGGCGCCGGGACCCGAGGGAGAGCAGGGGGAAGAGGACACAGGAGAAGGGCATACAGGAGAAGAGGACACAGGAGAAGGGTATACAGGAGAAGAGAGCACAGGAGAAGAGAACATAGGAGAAGGGCATACAGGAGAAGTGAACCCAGGAGAAGGGCGCATGGTGGGAACACTGCCCGAGCAGCTCACTATGAATCGCTACGAAAATGTACGGCGCTTCCGCAACCATAACATCAGTCCTGCAATGTGCAGCGGATTTACGGCAGACCATACTCCACAAACCGCAATAACGGAAACTTTCCGCAGGGGATGGACGGCGGAGTGTACAGGAGATGAGATCAGCTTTGAGGTGGAAGGCAGATGCATCGCCCTGCAATACCGCCGGACTGTGCGCAGGCCTGCGCCGAAAGCCCTGGCTTTTGTGGATGGTGACCTGGAACATGGGGTTGTTCTGGACGGAAATTTTGACGAGGACTGGGGAGACTGCCTGGCGCTGCAGGTGTTGTTGGAGGCGGAAAGGACAGAGCGGCACAGGGTCACCGTAAGGATTACGGAGGCGGAAGCGGTAACCACGCCCTTCTATCTGGTGTCGGTGCTTCTCGCCTGACCGTGCTTTTGTTATGCGCAGGCCCGTGTACAAAGTGCTATTCGCACCTGGAAGTTTGCCGCGAAAGCGGCGCACGGGCCGGGCATAACCATTTCCTGTTCTGGAATAACACAAAGATATTGGACTCCAAATCCACTTGCAGCCGGATTTGGCAAACATGAAAGTAACAAAATAGGTTACTGTGCACAGGTGCCTCCGCGAAGTTTTTTTGTGCGCATTTTGCACGAAAATCACGAGACAGCAGGCGCCAAAATGAGCGCACTTTGCTCATTTTGTGTGCATCAGTTACTGTGAACGGAGTGAACAGTAACCAAAATAGGAGTGCCGAAGCCCCCCCATTCCCCAGGGTTGTTTCATGAAGAATAATAGAAAATAATAAATACGGCATTTTAACGAGGGTTATGGAAGTTATACAAATTTTCCATAACCCTCGACTTTTTGTCCTGTAGAGGTATAATATTTATGTAGTATAGGTATATACTGCTTATACAGAAAGGGGGATGTTATGGCGCTAACAGAAAAGAAATATCCGGACTGGGTGCAGGAGCAGAGGACTCGGGGAACTACGGTAAAAAAGAAAGGGGAGACCTATTATCTTTATAAGAGGACATCCAGGCGTGTTCCCGGGAAGAAATACCCGCAGCCGGTAGATACTTATATCGGTATCATCACGCCGGAAGGGATCATAAAAAGCGAAAAGAAAAAAATATCCCTTAGTGGGATCGAGGTGAGGGAATATGGGTTTTCCAAAGCAGTATGGCAGCTCTGCCCGGAAGGGTGGAAGAAGCCCCTGGGAAACGACTGGGAGGATGTCCTTTCTATTATCCTGTGGAAGTGGTCGCCGGAGACTTACCTTACAAAAGAAGGGACGCTGAAACCGGAGCAGGATTTCCACTATCAATTTCATGCCCAGGCCTCATCCCTGAGCAGGCGCATATATAAAGAACATGGAGTCGGGCTGCAGGAATTGCAGGTGCTGAAAAGTATTTATCTGCTTTACATGGGAAAAGAAAGGGCAGTATCAAAGATAAATCAGGAACAGGAACTGCTGTTGGAAAAAATGGGGGTGGAGCTTTCCCTGTGCTGAAAACAAGTTCCGGACGAAACCGCTCCTGGAACATATGAAAGCGGTGCCGGACCCCAGATGCGGCTGGAAGACAAAACATGACCATGGGGAAGTGCTGGTATGCCTTGTAGCTGGTTTCCTTGCGGGGAGGACGACGATACGCAGGAGCCTTAGATGGTGTAAAAAGCATTTGGAAGAATTGAGGGAGTATCTTCCATTAAAGAATGGTATTGCCTCCCCATCCACAGCGTGCCGGCTCCTGTCAGGAATAGATGCGGAACTGTTTGCGCTGAAATTTATGGAATGGACCGGGGAGATCGTGAGTACGAAAGGGATTCGTCTTGCAGTGGATGGGAAAGCACTGCGGGCTGCAATGAAGAAGGTGAAAGATTTCCGGGCACCAATGGTCCTGAATGCAATTGATGCGGTAACGGGAGTGGTGGTGGCACAGATGCCCATAAAAAATAATTTTGCGTTTTTACCGAATGTGGGCAGCTGGCAGGGAAGAAAGACTGTGAGAGCGTTCATTAGACAGGATTTTGACGGGATCAATAGCGGGTTTATAATAAAAAGTAATTTTGGGTGCTTCGTGAAACAACCCAGAGTAACCTTTCTGTTTTTCTTGCAATTTATTTTATTCTGTGTTATTGTAAAAACAGGCAAAGAATTCAAATTTCAAAATATTCTTAAGACTACAGCAGTCTTTTCTGTAATACCTGACAATAGAGACGCGGAAGGGCGGATTCTATTGGATTGAACTTCTTGCTGGGCGGGAGCCTATTATCCCATGGAACGAACTGAAATCCACAGAGCAAAGGCAGGAAGGGTGTTATCTTTCCTGTTATTAAGCATTCAGAAAGGAAAGGTAACGAGATGAAAGAAAGGAAAACAACAGGAGACTGCAGATCTGACATCGTGAAAAAGTCAGCTGCTGTGAAAGCGGGCAGCGGAAAAAGGGAGAGCGCAGGGGAACAGGGAATGGTAAAGAGGCCGGAGTTCTCCGAAACCCCTGCGCCTCATGATAAGGGCTACAAGAAAAGCCTGTCTAAACCGGCGGAGTTTCTGCATTTTCTGAAAAAGTATGTAAAAGCGGACTGGATGATGCAGCTGAGGGAAGCAGATTTGATTTTATGTGACAAGGAGATGCTGGAACATGACTACGAAGGAAAGGAGGCCGATCTGATTTACAGAGTGAACATGCCGGACGGCAAGCAGGCCTTTATTTTTATCCTGCAGGAACTGCAGTCTTATGTTGATTACACAATGATTTTCCGTATTCTGGTATATGTGGTAAATACATTGGTAAAATATTTTCTGGATGTGGACAAGAAGGAAAGGGAAAAAGCAGGTTTCCGGCTTCCTGCGATGGTTCCCATTGTATTTTATAATGGCTCGGACAGATGGACTGCCGTTACAAGTATGTGTGACTATCAGAACAGCGGGGAAATGTTCGGCGACTATATTCTGAATCTGAAATACTATCTTGTAGATCTTGCAAAGCTGGAGGAAGAATATATTCTGTCTACCAATACGGTTTTGGACAATATCATGTACTGTGACAAGTTCCGGAAAAGAATGGAGCTTGTAGGGGCGATTCGGACGGCATACGGCAGAGTGCGGGGACTCGGGCTGCAGGAACGGGAAGAATTCCGAAATTGGGTGAAGTACATACTGCTGTCAGTCTGCGAGAATAAAGAGGCCGTGGCGGAGGAAATCTTAAGCTGGGCCGGAGATAGGGAGAGCGATATGGCATTTGAGTACACAATTATCAGGTCTTTAAAGGAAGAACGGGAAGAGATGAGAGCGGAAGTAAAAGAAGAAGTAAAGGCGGCGACGAAAACAGAGGATATTCTAACATTATTAGCGGAAATCGGTACAGTATCAGATACATTAAAACAAACGATATGTACGCAGAAAGATTTAGCTGTTCTCACACAATGGGTAAAAACAGCGGCCCGCGCTGAAACAATAGAAGAATTTGAAGGTAAAATTCGTGACACAGGAAAAAGGAGTTAAAGGTCCTGGCAGGGAAAAAACTGCGTTTAAGGCGGGAACAGGGGGAGTATTTGGGCGTTTGAAGTTCAGTCATTTAGAAAAGGGATGTCTTTTTGCCTGTATCTATTATAGCAAAAAAACGGTCTGATTACAAGTCTTGTAATTAAGCTTCCCGGCAGACTATAATCGAACTGTAATTGTATGGAAGTTTCCGGACAATTGCAAATAGCATATAGGGCAGGGAAGGGAGAACGGAGATGGAAAAAGGCGATTTTCAGAAGGAACTGGCACACTTTGACGAAGTGGAAGAGATCATCCGGAATAAACTGAAGAAGCTGCGGGAGGACAAAATCCTGCTGCGGGAACAGGTCCTGCATGAGCGAAAGGAGATGTGGGAGGACAACCGCCACCTGGTACGTGATTTTGACGATGTCATTTTTCTGAACACCCAGGAAACTGTGGTAAAATCCGTGGAGAAGCAGTGGGAATGGAATGAAATCGAAATACAGAGGCATATTAAAATGCAAAAAACGCCCTATTTCGGCCGTGTGGACTTTGTGGAAGGGGAGACGGGAGAAGCGGAAACCATCTACATCGGCATCCACAGTCTGACAGAAGAAGATTCCCGGGAAATCTATGTGGTGGACTGGAGGGCGCCCATTTCTTCCATGTTCTACCAGTTTGACTCCGGACCTGCCTGTTATCAGGTACGCGACTACAGGAATGAAGTGGAAATCACAGGAAAAAGGCAGTACAAAATAGAGGAGGGACGTCTCATCTCCGTGTATGACACAGATTCGTCCATGTATGACGATATTCTTGGGGATGTCCTTTCAAAGCATTCTGACCATAAGCTCAAAGTCATCATCGGAAGTATCCAGAAAGAACAGAATACGGCAATACGGAGCGATACAAAGAATTCCTGCCTGATCTATGGTCTGGCGGGCAGCGGAAAGACCAGCATAGGGCTCCATCGGCTCGCCTATGTCCTCTATTGCAATAAGGACACCATAAAGTCCGAGAATATCCTGATTCTGTCAAACAACAACATATTCGGCTCCTATATTTCCACCATACTCCCTGACCTTGGGGAGAAGCCTGCGAAACAGAAAGTATTCGCTGATTTCCTGGAAGAATTTCTGGGGAAGGGGATGCGGATTGAAGACTATTACAGTCAGCTGAAGGCGCTGGAAGGCGGCTTTGCCGAGGAGCGGGCCAGGTGGATTCGGATCAAGTATTCTCCGGAGATGCTGCAGTACTGTATTGACTATTTTGCCGATTTTCCCTTTCAGATACCGGAAATACGCTATAAGGGGGAAATACTGGTGTCTCCTGAGAAGATTCGGGGAAAACTGGATACCGGGCGTCCGGCGGATTTTCAGTCCCGTTTTGAGAGACTTAATGTTGTGGTCAGAAAGGCCATTGAGGACTATTTCATGCTGCATAAGGAGGAAATATGCAGCGATATTCTGGAAAACCAGGAGGATATTTTATCGGCAAAGGAAGCAGGGCACTGTTACAAAATGATCAGGCATGAGTATATACAGTCGGCCAGGGACAGCATTATCCGCTTGAACAGGTTGGATCCGCAGGTACAGATGAGAGAAGTCTTTGCGGATTATCTGCGCCGGACAGGGGAGAGTGACCGGGAGGCGGAAAGGCTGTACCATTCCCTTGAGCGGGGAAAACTTCTGTATGAGGATGGGATCTTGTATCTGCTGATCAAAGTGCTGATGGGGGAGACGGCTTCATTTCCCGATATCTTCCATACCGTTATCGACGAGTCCCAGGATTACAGTCTGCCGCAGCTGTATATCATAAAACGGCTGTTTCCCAGGAGCAGCTTCACGCTGTTGGGCGATATCTATCAGACCGTCAATTCCGTGACGACTATTCAGAATTACGAGGATTATGAAAGGGTTTTCGGGGCGGGACTGATTCAGACCCGGCTGCGGAAATGTTATCGTTCTTCGAGCGATATTAATGCGCTGGCTTTTCGGCTGATCGAGAAACAGGGGCATCCGATCAGGGAGGAATACTCATATTTTGAGCGGGCCGTGAGGAAGCCTCAATATGTGCAGTGCAGGGATCTGTTTTCCTGCCTTGTGCCTTTACTGGAGCAGATGGAGAAGTACCATTCCGTGGCGGTTATTGTGAACAGCGATGAGGAAGCACTGGGGGTAAAAGCGTATCTGGAGAAATATAAAGAGGCCCAGCTGATTATCTCGCCTGAGGATGAAATAAGGGACAGACTGGTGATCATTCCCCTGATCCTTGCCAAAGGACTGGAATTTGATGCCGTGATACTGCTGGGCTGTATCCAGGCCAATGAAGGGAATCCCCATTTCCGGCGCAGAATATACCTGGGGTGCACAAGGGCGCTGCACGAACTGTATTTTGTGGAGAGGGAGGCGCTGCACGATTCGATGGCGGAATTTGCGGCCTATATGGAAATCACGGAATTTGGGGGCGAAGTTTAGACGGGGCAGGGGATGATTTCCCGGATTTATTTCGCCATGGCTATGACTGTGGATAGATAAACAGGAATGCTGTGTTGCGCGTGAAAACACCTCGGGGAACTACCCATGAACAGGAAATCTGATATCATAGAGAAGCCTTCCAGGGGTGTTTCATGAAGAATAATAGAAAATAATAAATACGGCATTTTAACGAGGGTTATGGAAGTTATACAAATTTTCCATGACCCTCGACTTTTTTTGTCCTGTAGAGGTATAATATCTATATAGTATAGGTATATACTACTTATATAACTTCTCGGAATCTCAATGAATGTGATTCTAACTGAAAATTGACAACTGAATATCGTGCAGGAAAAGAAATTTGAGAAAAATGGA
>CAJULV010000079.1 GCA_910587555.1 uncultured Acetatifactor sp. | reverse complement strand
CTCAATCTAATAAAACGATTATCTCCTATCAGACAGGAGATGTAAAGAAGCAGGTCTGAGGGTTTATAGGTATCCCTTGAACAACCTAAATACATTATACAAGGAGGTAAACAGCCCCTTTGTAAATGAATGCAAAATCGGGTAACTAGCACAGAAAATGCCAGAGAAAGCAGTTGAAGAATATTGTGGAATTACAGATTGTGCTCTGCATAGCAGGAGGGAAAGTATGGCAGATTTAAAAATGGTACTGGAGAAGACAAATGACTTGAAATCGAAGATTGATAGCGTTTTGAGATACTCTACTTATGATAAGTGCGATGACCTGGGTGACCTGGAGATCAACTACAAGGATAGCGAGCAGCTTTTCTTACTGGAGGAACTGCAGGCCATTATGCGGAGCCTGGGTGAAGTGAGGGGCAGGCTTACATATCTGGCACTCCCGATCAGGGAAGTGAGCAGGCTGCACCGGAACGAATCCGGGAGGTATGAAACAGAAAGCGGGCATTATTATACCAGCGGAAGCCCCATTGAGGCTCTGGTGGATGATGGATACCGGAATGTTCCCTACTGGGTGTGGACCACGCTGGAGCACAATGGTGAAGATTATTTTCTGGTAGGTTACGGCAGCGTGGATATGGACGGCCTGACCGTCCGTGTGAGAGGGGAGGTGTGATGATGGCGGCGACTGTTTATGCGGTATGTAACCAGAAAGGCGGATGCGCAAAAACCGTCACGAGTGTCAGCTTTGGCATTGGCCTTGCCCGTACAGGGAAGAAAGTCCTCCTGATAGACATGGATGCACAGGGTTCGCTGACAGCGAGCCTGGGATTTCAGCAGCCGGACAAGCTTGAAATTACGCTGTCCGACATACTGGCAGGAATCATCAATGACACCCCGCTGCCGGAGGATTATGGAATCCTCCGGCATGAGGAAGGGGTAGACCTGATTCCCGCCAACATAGAGCTGTCTGGCATGGAGGTCACGCTGGTAAACACTATGAGCCGGGAGACGGTTCTTCGGGAATTCCTGAAGCTGGTGAGGAATTCCTATGATGCCATTATCCTGGACACCATGCCATCCCTGGGAATGCTCACAATCAATGCCCTTGCGGCTGCGGACCAGGTAATTATCCCCACAGCAAGCCAATACCTCTCGATCAAGGGACTGGAGCAGCTTCTCAGGACAATAGCAAAGGTGCGTCGCCAGATTAATCCCGGACTTTCTGTTTCCGGAATCCTTGTGACACTGGCAGACATGCGGACAAACTATGCGAAGGACATTGTGGAGCTCCTGCACAGCACCTATGATGGGAAGCTGCGGGTCTTTGACAGCATCATTCCCATGTCGGTGCGGGTGGCTGAGACCAGCGCGGAGGGGAAGAGCATCTACCGCCATGATCCGTCTGGGAAAGCGGCCACAGCCTACCAGGCATTTACCAGGGAGGTGGCGGGAGTATGAAGAGCAGTGCAAAGAATATCCAGATGACATCTTATGATGACCTGTTTTCTGTAGGGGATGCTGTAGGAACAACAGGTGAAAAAGTACAGGAGATTCCCCTGGGGGAACTTTTCCCCTTCCGGGGACATCCCTTTAAGGTACTGGACGATGAAGCCATGCAGGAAATGGTGGAGAGTGTCAAAATCCATGGTATCCTTGTCCCCGGTATTGCCCGCCCCCGTGGGGAGGGCGGTTATGAGCTGATTGCGGGACACAGGCGCAGACATGCGCTGGAACTGGCCGGAGGAACCGTTATGTCGGTTATTATCCGTGAGTTGGATGATGAAGAAGCCACGCTGTTCATGGTTGACAGCAACCTCCAGAGGGAGAATCTGCTTCCCAGTGAGAAGGCCTGGGCTTATAGGATGAAGCTGGAGGCGATTAAAAGGAAAGCAGGGAGGCCATCTGAAAATAATTCTGGCCAAGTTGGCCAGAATTTAAAGGGTAAAATATCTGTAGAAATTATCGCACAGGAAATGGGGGAAAGCCGTAAACAGGTGCAGCGGTATATCCGGCTGACAGAGCTTTTGCCGGAGCTGCTTCAGATGGTGGATGATAAAAAGCTTGCATTCAACCCGGCAGTGGAGCTGTCCTACCTGACACAGGAAGAGCAGGGCGCATTGCTGGAGCTTATAAACGAATTGTCCTGCGTGCCGTCCCTGGAACAGGCGGTACGGCTGAAAAAGTACAGCCAGGAAGGAAAACTGGGCAGGCATGTCATGGACGCAATCCTTACAGAAGAACGCTCTGTGCCTGTGCAGGTAATATTGAAAAAAGAGAAATTGAAGCAGTATTTCCCGAATTCCTATACCCCGAAACAGATGGAGGATGTCATCGTCTCTCTTCTGGAAACATGGAAAGCGGGACAGGGGAATGGAGGGGATGAATAAAAGATAGGATGGAAAGTGCCGTATAAAGCCGTCCGGTGACTGACTAAAACAGTTGCCGGGCGGCTTTTTTGCGTTCTGATAGATTTCTCCTGCGGCGGATGCCGCAGGGCATACAGCAGGAATTTGAAAACAATATGGCAGACTTCAGAGTCTGCCCGGAAGGGAGAAAGGAGGTCCGTATGCCGCTTGAACTGGATTATTACTATGGCAACGAGGCGGAACAGTATAGTTTTTACCGTATTCCCAAAGTGCTGTTTACCGACAGCCGTTTTAAGGGAGTATCAGTGGAGGCAAAGGTGCTCTATGGGCTTCTGCTGGACCGGATGTCTCTCTCCGTGAAAAACAGGTGGATGGACGGGGAAGGCAGGGTGTACATCATCTTTACCATTGCCGATGTGATGGAGACGCTTGTCTGTGCGGAGCAGAAAGCAAACAGGCTGCTGGGTGAACTGGATTCCGTAAAGGGAGCCGGGCTGATTGAACGGAAACGGCGTGGACTGGGGAAACCCAACGTGATTTATGTGAAGAACTTCATCCAGAAGCCCCAGGCGCCTGGGAAGAATCCTCCGCCTGATCTGCCTGTGGGGACTGTACCATCAGGGCCGGAACCGGCACCGGGGAATAGATTTACACCGCCTGGTAAGCCCGGACAGCCGGAGGATGCAAAATCACAAATCCAGAAATGTGAAAATCACAAATCAGGAAATGTGAAAACCACAAGTCTTGAATTGCGAAAAACACAAACAAATAATACTGACTTTAACAATACTGAGATGAATGAGACTGATCCATCCATCAATCCGGTTATGCCGGATGTTTTTCGGGCGGAAAGGGGAGAAGGAGCGGATGGGGGAGGGCAGATGGATGGGATGGAACTGTACAGCGCCTACTGTGCATTGATACGGGAGAACATCAGCTACCCCATCCTCCTGGAACGGCATCCTTATGACCGGGAGAGGCTGGACGGCTTCGTGGAGCTTATGGCGGAAACCTGCAGCAGCAGCCGGAAGACCACCCGCATCAACCAGGAAGACATGTACACGGAGGTGGTGAAGAACCGTTTCCTAAAACTGGACAGTTCCCACATCGAGTATGTAATGGACTGCCTGGATAAGAATACTACCCTTGTGGGGAATGTCCGTGCCTACACCCTTTCTGCCCTGTTCAATGCCCCTGTGACCATCAGCCAGTATTATGCGAGCCTTGTCAGCCACGACATGGCCCGGGGCTTTGGTGGGGGATAGGATGTCGGGGGTACAGACCAGGCAGAGAGGCGATGGCAGGACAGGAGCGGATACATTTTTTCTTCCGCTGGTATGCCCTTAGGACTGACATCTGGCTGTATCTGAGGGATGAATAAGCCTTTGGTGGCTGAATGCTTCTGGGAAAGGGGGTGGTAGGGAAACAAAAGAGAAATAACAGGGGGGATGAAAAAGTTGGAAAGGAGCGGACGGACATGAAACAGTTTATGAGGACAGGCACAGCCGTGGTACTGATGAGTTTCAGTATTGTAATATCCGGGCTGTGCCCTGTGCAGGCGGAAAGCACAGGATCTGGAAACAACCTGGTGAAGGAAAGTTTCGTGGAAAATGGCACTGCACCCGGAGAGAATGCTGAAGGCAGTGGGAGTGCTGCCGCAGGGACAGATGCCGCCAGAGAATCAGGCAGTGCTGCCGCAGGGACGGATGCCGCCAGAGAACAAGGCGATGATGCTGCCGGGAGGGGTATGGGAGAGGCGGAGCCGGGGGATGACAGCACGGAAAGAAGCCTGGATGACAGCGGAACGGTATCGGGAGGGGACGGGGCGGCTGTGTCAGGCAGCTGTGCAGAGCCAGACGGCATCGAGGACACACAGGAAGCCGGTAGGGAAGATGCGGATGACGGATCCAGTACAGATACTGAGGCTGGTACGGATAATAACAGGCTGGACGGTGATTCCAAAGGAGACAGGGAAAATGGGGAAGATGGAGCCGGAGGCGGAAGCAGCGATGAAGGCATCAGCCCCCATGACCTGACTGTCTATCCCGATGACAGGCTGATGCAGTGGAATATGGGCAACAGCAGCGGCAAATATGGGAACAGCTTTGACACTTATGCAGTCTTTGACGATAACGTGATTGCCGCGCTGTACGGTCTGGGAAATGATACCTACCGACTGGAACTCACTGGCACCGGTGAGATGGCGGGACTGGGTTATTATGATTACCAACCCTACAAGGCTTACCGGAAAAAGATTGTCAGCGTGACGGTAGGGGAAGGAATCACCAACGTGGGACATGAGGCATTTGCCAGGTTCTCAAATCTCCAGGAATACACGCTGCCTGCAAGTGTGAAGACCATAGGGGAGAGTGCCTTTGAATACTGCACTTCCCTGAAAGCAGTGGTGATTCCAGATACGGTTGACAGCCTCTCCGACTACTGCTTTCAGTACTGTGAGGGAGCAGAATCCCTGACCATTCCGGGGGACATGGAATATAACGGACTGAACATCCCTTTTTATGGCATGAAGAATTTGAAGGACATCTACATTACTCCGGGGAAGACGGGAGCTGCGGGCGTATCTCAGGTTGTGAGTTCGGTGAGCAGCCCTGCATGTACATCCGATGGCTACACCATTCATTTCATGGAGGGTGTCACGGAGATCCACGATAAGATATTTGCCAACACAAAGGCATCCCACATAGAGATTGCTGACAGCGTTACGGTGATCGGCACGGATGCCTTTGCGAAGAAAGCCTATGACATGAGCACCATTCCGGACTATATCATACTGGGGGACAATACCCGAAACATAGCGTCTAATGCTTTTATGGCATCAATTCAGACCATCACTCCCACCACAGTGGAGATCGGGAATGTATACCAGTATGAATACGACTGGGCTGCCGTGCGCAGGGAAGTGACGTTTGTGGTAAGGCTCAACGCGCTGAGGGAACTGTCTGGAATGGTGGAGAATGATATGGAGGGCTGGACGTTAGCTGGGAGATATCCGGCTGACAAATGGAAGGAACTGCAGGACGAACTGGTTGCAGCAAAAAAACTGGTGGCTGAGGGGAGCGGTGACCTGAATCTGATTACCGGCAGTTTCATCCGTCTGTATGACCTGTATCATTATGAGCTTAAGGCGGTTTTTATTGTAACGGTTCCGGCAGAGGTTGTCCTTACGGATGATGTGGAGAACAACAGGGTGATCGGGTTTATCCCGGTGACAATAAAGCACCTGGTAAGTTCGGGTCTTTTTACCCTGTACATGGATGGTGACAGTTTTGTCATGCGGGATAAGCAGTCCGGGAGGATATTGCCTCTGGAGTTCTGGGAGGAGGATTTGCCGGTGGAAGACAGCACGGACAGTGAATCCAGATTCAACCTCTGGCTGGCAGGGGAGAGGCTTGCCGGGGACTGGGAAGGGACAGTGCGGATGACTATCTCCACCCATGACTGACGGAAGCCGGACTGAGTAAGACGGGAAAATGAATATAGAAGTATGCTGTGGAAGCCGGAAAAGACCCGGCAGAAAGGAAGGAAATGGGGAGAAACCAGAATAGAAGGAAATGGAGAAAAATAATCCCGGCAGTGCTGACGGCAGTAATAATCATAGCGGTTATCACTGCCTTTTGGTTAGGGTACATAAAGCACGAAGGGACGGAAACCAGGAGCAGCCAGGGTGGCATGATGGTGGATGCCAGGGCGACAGGGGAGCAGAGAGAAGAATCTGCCCCAAATCCCCTTGCGGGCAGAAGCGTTTATTTTTCCGGGATTGAAGATACCACCATCGGCCGGGAGACCGTGGTACAGCTGGATAACCGGGAAGAGAACCTTGACTTCCTGCTGCGCTATGAAATTTACGATGCCGGGACTGGAGAACTGGTTTTTGAAACAGACCTGATCCCCTCCGGCCAGTACATAGAGTGGGTGCCCGGAGAGACACTGGGGCCGGGGGAATATACCCTGGACTTCCTCCAGATTCCCTATTACCCGGAACCGTCCGGCGGGTATGTGGGCCTGACACAGGGAAGCAACCAGGTAACATTGGCAATTCTGGACTAAGATCCGGTATATGCAGGCAGCCAGTGCAGGAACCTGCCGGCACAGGCTGCCTATAACAACAGGCAGGGAAGAAGGAGGTTTTCATGAGAAACAGGATTTTGGCGGCACTTTTAACGGCGGCAATGCTGCTGCAGGGCGGCATGACTGCGGCAGCCCAGGAGTACACCACGGAGGGCACGGCGGAATGTAAGATCTCCTGCCAGGTAAATTCGTCCTATACCGTATCTATCCCGGCAACGGTGGGGCTGACCTACTCGGTGGACGCGGGAACGGCTACCGGCAGTTTTCAGGTGGGGGTGAAGGGCGATTTGCTGCTGAACCAGATGGTCCAGGTGGAGCCCACCAGACTGACGAATGAACTGACGAGTGGAATAGGCGGCGACTTCTATGATGGCACTATCGCGGGAGAGAAGACCGGCACAGTTCTTTCCGTAACGGTGAACATGGAGAAAAGCAGGTGGTATCCCGGAGGGACAACCCCGCTCTTTGACATGGGAGAGTATGTGGAGATTTCCGCAACAGAGTATGTATATGCAGCTGGGACAGTGACCACCAGGGAGGTGAAAGCGGCGGATACTTATACCGGCACCCTGGTCTTTACCTTTGGACTGGAGGATTACGAGAAAAAGAGTACTCTCTGATACGAACGGAATCAGGAAGCAGCCGGAGATTTATGAAATTGAAGGTTCCCTGCTGAAAGCCAGGCAGCCATCTTTCAGACAGCAGTCTAACAGGACGGCTGTCTGAAGGAAAGGGAATTTGGAGGACAGGAATTTGATGGCCGATTAGGCACTAAATAACAAAGTCCTGCGGTTTTTATAAAGAAGGATTCTGCCTGTCCGGATCAGGGAGGAAACAGAAACTGCGACATGCCGCCTGCTCGGCAGGCGGTAGAAATCATTTTTCAAAACAGGAGGGTTTTGCCATATGAAAAAGAAAATGTTCACAGCAATGGTTCTTGCGACAGCATCCATCATCAGCTGCCTGCCCGTGTGTGCTCAGGAGTACACGGCAGACGGAACAGGGGAGTGTAAGGTCACGGCGACTGTAAGCAGCAGCTATTCCGTGCAGGTGCCTGCGATTCTGGAACTGCAGTACAACAGCGGCTCCGGGGAGTATGAAACAGGCTACACGGTGTCCGTAAAAGGGAACATCCTTCCCAGTCAGAGTGTGACCGTCCGGCCTACGGCAGATAGCTTTACGCTGACAGGAACCCTTACGGGGGAGACAAGTCAGGCAGTCATCGCCCAGGAAGCCACGGAATGGATCCATGCAAGCAAGGCGTCTGGAAGCACAGGGAAGCTGCAGATCAGCGATGCGGAATACACGGAGGCGGAAGGAAAGGTGTCTGCTGAGCTTGCCAAAGCAGATACTTACACAGGAGAATTTACCTTTGCCTTTGCGTTGGGAGATTATGCCGAATAAGGACATATGTATATCAGGACTGTCTGGAGGGACAGCCCAGTCCTTTTCCACCTGCAAATGGGCCGATTCCAACAGGAGCGGTCTCAAAAAGGGCATAAAAGTCCTGTATGGTGTGCTTTGCAGCCGTGTCTGTATGGCTGCGGAAGGAGAACCGATTGAAAAAGAGAAATATATTTTGTATATTGATATGTCTTACGGCGCTTATCCTCTGTTTCAGGCCGTTACCGCTGAATGCACAGTCGGGGAGCAGCACATGCCAGGTGACGGCGACGGCAGGGGAGAAGGAGTCCTCGCCTCCCGGGGATATGGGAGATGGGAAAGAGGAATCTTCAGAACCGGGAACCACAACAGAACCGGAAGCCAGACCAACGGAAAAACCGGGAGAGCCTGGCACCGGAGAGGCGGAAACGGAACCATCGAAGGAGCCGGGGAAGCAAGAAGAGGAGGGAACGGATCCGGAAGGGGAAGGGACAACACAGAAGCCGGGAGAAACCGGACAGACTCCAGAACCGGAAGTGGGGAAAACACCTGGTGCCGAGGAAGAACAGGAGCCGGATGGAGATTCAGGACAGGAATCCCAGAAGTCGGAAGACCCTCCTGCCCCAGGGGAAGAGACAACAAGCCTTGATAAAGGCGGGGATATGCCGGGGGAAGAGAGTGGGCCTGTCGGAACCGGGGAACCTGTGCCTGAAGGGCATGACGAATATAGCAGCATCATCTGCTGGCTGCTGGTTGGAATGCTGCTTCTGTGCATTTTTGCCGCCTTACTGGCCGGAGGAATTTTGGGATGGCTGTGGATGCTGTTTTGTTTCATGCTTTTCAAAAGAAGCCGCATCCGGTTCCATGGCATATTGACAGACAAAAAGAGCTTTTTTGTCCGTATAAAAAATGCGGAAGAGAGCTCCGGACTGGTTCAGGGGATGATTGACAGTGCGGGAAGCTTTGCAGAGTTTAAGAAAGAGGTCCTGCAGGAGACGGCATTTACCTCCATTCCCAGGCAGAGCAGAATGCGCATTTCCTGTACCGGACGAAATGGAAGAAAACGGGACGGAGAAATGGAGGCCAGTGAGCGGAGGCTGTTCCGGATTCTGGAAAGACTGGAGGGAACCGGGGAAGTGGAGGTAAGAATTACCTGCCGGGGCACAGGAATTGACATTCTGCTGGTATTCCGGGTATAGGAGGACAGCGGCTTATGGCAGGACAGAAAAATGCAGGAGGCAGTGCGAAAAGCTGCCATGCAGATAGGAGGAAAAGTACATGGGGCAGAGAATAGAGGTTCTGGTGGTGGAGCCGGGGAAAGCACCCCGTCCGGAAACAGTAAACGGCACCCTGGAAGAGGTGGAAAGGATGTTGGGCGGTCCGGCACAGCTGGGGTGCTTCCTTCCCCAGAGGGTGGTGCTGGTCAGTCGTCAGGAGGCAGAGAGGCATGCACCAAACCGGTGCATGCCCGGAAGGAAGGAGGCCATCCGCGGCACGTTTCTCCTTTGCGGGATTCCAGAAGAAGGAAATGCTTTTGCTTCCCTCTCCCAGGGCCAGAGGGAGGAATTCCAGTCCCTGTTCGCAAGGCCGGGGGAGTTCATGGAGATAGGGGGAGCGCTTTACTGTGACCCCGATGATGTGGCGGATGTGGCCTATCAGCTGTGGGAGACTCTGGCGGACGGGGAAAGCGTGACGTTCACAAAACGGGGGAATGCATTTCTACGGGAGGCGACTGGATGAGCGGCAGGAGGGGGATGCTGACCTGTCAGGGAACCCTGGGCAACAGGAATGCAACAAAGGCACAGAGAAAAAGGCAGGGGTTCTCCTGCATCCGGAGCAGCGATAACAAGAGCCGGACAGAGAAGCTTTCCGAAACAACGGACTCCTTCCCGCGGGGAGGGAAAAGAGAAAAAGCTGCGGAAAAGAAAGGGAGCGTCCTGAAGAGTATCAGGGAAGGGAGTGCCGGGAGAAAATCGGGCGGAAGAAGGGCGGGAAGCCGGTGAGCCGGGGAGCAGTCCCATTTCATGGAATCAGACTACGAATAACGGCATTCTGGCCATTTTGAAAGAACGGTAGCCCTGTTCTATTCCGGCCAGGCCCTTAACAGCAAGGTAGTGCGCTTTTGGAAAAATTTTGGTTTCGGCTTGTCCGGGGGGATGTGGCGGCGAACATTAGAAGGAAGGAGGGACGGACGGGGCAGGGTGTGCCTGCAGTGCTTGTTACGGCTGTAACGCACACGGACTGTTTCCGGACATATGAGTGATGCAGGAAGAGATCAGGGATAAGTCGGTGGCTCTTGTGATCCGTGTGGGGAAGACCGGGGCAAAGCTGACGGAAGAGTCGCTGAAATGGGCGCTCCGAAAGTACATGGGACAGGGAAAAGCCGCGCATGGGAAACAGAGCGTGAAGGAACTGGTAGGACAGGGCGCAGGAGTCCAGAGCATTGAGGTCACAGGAAAGAATATCGGCTCCTTTGAGCGTGTGGCCCGCAAGTACGGAGTGGACTTTGCAGTGAAAAAGGATCCGGCACAGGGGAAGTACCTGGTATTCTTCAAAGCCCGTGACGCAGACGCGCTGAATGCAGCTTTTTCCGAATATACCGCAAACGTGTTGGGAAAACAGAAAGAAAAGCCCTCTCTGAGGAAGCAGCTTGAAAAGTTCCAACAGGCTGTAAGGGAGATGGCAGGGAAGGAGAAGAACCGGGAGAAAGGGGGGATGGAACGGTGAGCGGGGAAGACCTGAAAAAACATGTTCTTCAGAACCTGCCCTATGCGTTCGTGTTCTGGTTTTTCTGCAAGGCTGCGGGTGCATTTCGTCTTTCCGCTGGTACAGATATAGTCTCCAGGACAGTAGGGGCTTTGTCAGGATTGGGAGCCTATATCTCCCGGAATCCTTTGCCTGGGATGAACCCATATGATCTGCTAGCAGGGCTTGCGGGTATGGCGGCAGTTCGGGCGGCGGTCTATTTTAAGGGGAAAAACGCTAAGAAATACCGCCACGGAGTTGAGTATGGTTCCGCGCGTTGGGGGACGCATGAGAATATTAAGCCTTTTATCGCAGCGAAATTCGAGGACAACATCCTCCTGACCCAGACGGAACGTATTATGATTGGGCGGAATAAAAACCCAAAGTACAATATAAACAAAAATGTGCTGATAATCGGCGGATCGGGCAGCGGCAAGACCCGCTTCCATGTGAAGCCGAATTTAATGCAGATGAACGCAAGTTATGTTGTCACTGACCCGAAAGGGACGGTGGTTCTGGAATGTGGAAAGATGCTGCAACGGGGCGGGTATGAGATAAAAATCCTGAATACCATCAACTTTAAAGAGTCCATGAGATATAACCCTTTCCGCTACATACGCTGTGAGAACGATATTTTAAAATTGGTCAACTGCATTATGGAGAACACCAAAGGGGAGGACGCAAAGGGCGGGGAAGATTTCTGGAGTAAAGCCGAAGCCCTGTATTACCAGGCGCTGATTGCCTATATCTGGTACGAGGCACCAGAAGATGAAAAGAACATGAATACCATGCTGGAGATGCTGAATGCTTCCGAAGTCAGGGAGGAAGACGAAACTTTCCAGAATGCGGTGGATATGATGTTTGGTCGCCTGGAGCAGCGTGACCCGGAGCATTTTGCTGTCCGCCAGTACAAGAAATATAAGATGGCGGCGGGCAAGACGGCGAAAAGCATACTTATTTCCTGTGGCGCAAGGATGGCTCCTTTTGACATAAAGGAAGTCCGGGATATGATGTCGGATGATGAACTGGAACTGGAGAAAGTGGGAGACCGTAAAACGGCGCTGTTCTGCATTGTCTCCGACACGGACACTACCTTTAATTTTATTGCATCCATGGTCTATACACAGATGTTCAACGTCCTCTGTGACAAAGCTCTGGAGAACGGCGGTGCGCTGAAAAACCATGTTACCTGCCTGTTTGACGAGTTTGCGAATCAGAAGATTCCGAACTTTGAGCACTTGATTTCCGTCATACGGAGCCGTGAGATTTCCGCCCATGTAATTGTTCAGACTCAAAGCCAGTTAAAGGCCGTATACAAAGACCATGCGGAAACTATTATAGGAAACTGCTCCAGTGTTCTCTTTTTGGGAGGTAAGGAGCAGAGTACCTTGAAGGAGATTTCCGCCATGCTCGGGAAGGAGACCATTGACACATTTAATACGTCTGATTCAAGGGGGAGCCAGCGCAGCTATGGGCTAAACTATCAAAAACTGGGGAAGGATATGACATACTTGTTGGTGAAGAGTTCAGTTGCCTTGAATTTCACATGGACAGGGACACGATCAGCTGGATTCTGAATAATTGGATACAGGAGGTCGCTTATGGAGAAATTGCCGAAATACACACATGAGAACGGCATTGACTATGTTCTTGTCGGGGATTACTATATCCCCTTGCTGACGCTGCCGGAGGAAAACCGCCCTATCGGTCGTTGGGGGCGGATGCACCAGAAGTATTTAAAAGAGAACCGCCCCGGATATTACAGCAGCTTGATTCTTACTGGAAAATTATGGACATATCTTGCTGACCTGGACGAACAGGCACAAGAACGGCTGGACAGAATCGCAGAGCAGATGCAGGCCGCTGAGGGTGTGACAGAGGAATTGAAAGCGGATGACCAGCTTGAATGGGTGCGCCGCTGCAATTCTGTCCGAAGCCGTGCGGAAGAAATCGTCCGTGCAGAACTGATCTATGTGTAAATGAATAATTTTTGCTGTTTCCCGGCGGGCAGTTCCCTGAAAATGGCACAATGCCGCTTTTAGAAGCTGCCCGGTCAGGATACTTCCAGCAGATCAGTCAGGATGCTGCTCTGCTGGTACAGCCAGTCCGTAAAATTTTTCGGGCTGGCTTTTTCTGTCTTGATTGCCTTTTTCCTTTGAAGGGCTTCTTTCTTAAACGCTTCAAAGGCAGCCTGCATTTTTTCCAGACGGTCAGCCGGTAGGCTGGGATTCTTTTTTGCCTTGTTGATAATGTTGCGCCAGTGTTGGCACTCGTTTTTATAGACCAGATCATAGTTGTTATCCCTGGCCCGTTCGTCGAATTCCCGCTTGTTCTGGAGTGCCTGTGCTTTCCGGCATTTGTCACTGCATAGTTCATAGCGCAGGCTTTCAGCAAGGAAAAGCCGTCCGCATATCTTGCATTTCCGGAAATGCAGCCCCCAGTCATTCAGGCGGTTCAGGTAATAGGTGACTGCCGGGTAAAGGGATGCATAGGCGGCAACGCACTCCGTATTGCGTTTATTGTCCGGATACCAGAGGTCAAGCCGTGTTTCTTCCGCCGGTACGGTGCCGAATACCCGGCTAGAGATGCGAAATCGTTCCGGTTTCCCGGTGTCAGGGTCAAAGCGGAGCGGGCTTCTTTCCTGGAACATTTGCGTGAAGGGGCTCATTTTATCCATAAACCGCTCACAGGCCTTCGCCCTCTCCCTTGGTTCCCTCGCAAGCAGATAATCATTCCAGATACGGAATGCCGCATACATCCTCACCGGATCGCCGGTGAGATATTTTTTTGACAGAAACTCCCCGGCGGACTGTTCCAGTGCAGGCTGCTTCCAGCGGTTGGAGTGCAGGGCTTCCCGGAGCGGCGCCAGCCCCAGGCGGCTCCATTCCCCGTCCGGGTCATGCTCAAACTCCGCAAGGAAAGTCCCCAGAGGGCGTGTCGCATCGCACAGGACATCGGCATCCGTGCTTCCCCGCAGGCGGAAGCGGATCTGAAATTCCTCGCCGATTAGGACACGCTCTTTCTTTTTCTGCCTGTCCAGTGAAAGGACAAGCAGGATACGGTCATAGCACGGTTCATGCCGCACGAATTCCATTTCCATTTTTCTAATCTCCCTGATGTTTATGGTAATTTTATAATTTAGTAATATCCGTTACACTCATAGTAACGCATAAGTATTGTGTTTGTCAAGGGAAAGACGATATGATGATTGCACATGGTAATTTCGTACCATTCAGTACATTGACAAGTGAATGACCGTCTGACAGTGATATGACCGTGAGGGGAAGCAGCGCCGGGAGCCGGGAAACCGGGGAGCGTGCCAATACGGGATACGCCGCAGGAATGGGGCTTTGAGGATAACGGCTGGCAGGCAGAACGGCGACAGGAAACATTCAAATAAAGAACAGGATTTTATCAATTCAAATATAAGGAGGAGCAAGGAAATGAGCGACAATAAAAAATTAAAAAATTATGATGATCTCCCTTTGGTTCTGGATGTATCGGACATCCGGCGCATTATGGGAATTTCAAGAGCGAGCGCCTATGAGCTAGTTCACACGCCGGGATTCCCGGCATTCAGGAGCGGCAGGCTGATTAAAGTCAGTAAGAAAGCATTTTTTGACTGGATGGCAAAAGGCGTTGGGAATGTGCAGGAGCAGTAAATGAGTAAAAGAATAGAAAATGCCACAGGGACGGCAGAAACGGAGGTATTTATGAAGCTGGATATAAGAGAAAAGAAAGTGCTGTATGTATATGGATGCCCGGATTACAACAATACGGTCACAAGGCTGAAGTGGCTGGTTTCATTGACCGTGGATCAGGAAGCGAAGCGCTGGCTGCTGGCACTTACCCGGAAAATGGAAACGGAAGGCTCCAAAGATTGGCATTCCTGCTTCTACCATCATCTCCGCATGGAGATGGGAGGATATTTTAGGGCAAAGAAATTTATGAAGGCTGTGGAGTCAAGCACAAATCATGAGGAGGATATGTATGAAGAAGCTGTCTAAATATGAGAGAGAAACAATCGTGAACTTTAATGAGGGGGAATCCGAGGCCAGTGTTTATACGTTTAATGCGGATTTGAAGCGCAGGCTGGCGGAGTTCAGCCGTAAGTATCCGCTATTGTGCCGATTAGAGAGAACCACGCCGGAAGGCAGCGTGACCTATGTATTGGATAAATCCCGGCTGTCTATCCGGCTTGTGCCGCCCTACAGCGAGGAACGCCGGGCAGCGGCAAGGGCTTACGCAAAAGAACATGGATTCCAGCCGGTTCAGGACGCACAGGAGATCGCCTGAGATTAAATGGGGAAGTGTTGGTTATGGGGGCAGCATGTGTTCAAAATGCCGGGTGCAGAGCTGCCCATTCTGACCATTCCATACAACAGGTGCGTAAAGTATCATGAGAGCATTGAAAAGGAAAAATGCCGGGACACGGAGCCATTCTTCCGGTACGGCAGGAAGGAGGAAATATGGCGAACATATATGGGTATATCCGGGTCAGCAGCCGTGACCAGAACGAGGACAGGCAGAGGCTGGCATTCCAGGAACTGGCTATCCCGGCAAAGAATGTTTTTACAGATAAGCAGTCCGGCAAGGATTTTGACCGTCCGTCCTATAAGAGAATGGTTCGGCGGATGAAAAAGGATGACCTGCTTTATATTAAAAGCATAGACCGGCTGGGACGCAATTATGCGGAGATACTGGAACAGTGGCGGATTCTTACTAAGGAGAATGGGATTGACATTGTGGTGCTGGATATGCCGCTTCTGGATACCCGGCGGGGCAAAGACCTGATGGGGACGTTCTTAAGCGACATTGTATTACAGGTGCTGTCTTTTGTGGCGGAGAATGAACGGACAAACATCCGGCAGCGGCAGGCGGAAGGGATCGCAGCGGCGAAAGCCAGAGGTGTGCGCTTCGGAAGGCCTCCAAGCCCCCTGCCGGAAAATTTTCATGAAGCTTACCAGCTTTGGAAGGCTGGAAAGGTTACGGGAACAGCAGCAGCGGAGCTATGCGGTATGCCGCTGTCCACGTTCCGTTATCGGGCGGAAATTTACCAAAAAGCCAAGTTATTGTAAGCGGGCATTTTTACAGAAATGTGTACGTT
>CAJULV010000078.1 GCA_910587555.1 uncultured Acetatifactor sp. | reverse complement strand
TTTACAACCACTTCCCGGATCTGCCGGAGACATCGAAAATGCAATGGTACGGCGAAGCATCTTATCCGTAATACCGACAATGAAATATGTTGTATAGAAAGAAGCATAATACATGAAATAGGTTTTCAACCATATACCATAGATTCATTTATGGAGGATTGGCAAAAAATGCATGATATGTATCTATCAGATAAAATCGATGAAGAAGTATGTGCATTGTGGAAAGAAAAAACCCTAAAAAAGGCAATGTCATATTTGCCAGATGGAACTGAAGTACAGTCACCATAAAAATAGACCATCTTTCCCGGCTGGGAAAACTGCTTTCCTCTCCCAGGAGCTAGGAAAATTGCTTTCTCCTCCAGGAGGCGGAGGGAAGATTGCTTTGGGGCAAACCCTAAATTTGCTTTACCACGGGCAAATGTCCCTCGTTGCCATCCTGATCAGGATCCCGGCTGCCACCCCAGGCTAACATTGGCCCCAGCCTGCCGCCACAGGGTTGCACCGGTGCAACTTTTGCACTGGCGGATAAATGTCCTTCAACTGCACCATGAAAACATAATATGCTTACCCGGGGAGCTGGGGGACGTGCTCTCACCCAATCCGAGACCTTACGGAAGGTGGTGATTATTATGAGTACATACGAAGAATTCATGGTGCTTTTGACTGTGGCGCTGCTGATTGTGGCAATTCTGGAATATGTCAACCATAAGAAATAGCCGTCCTGCTCTCGTCAAAGTTTAGGAACGGCTATTCTTATAGTCAAGTATTAAATTGCGCCGGGTCGGGTGACCTGCACTCACCTTCCAGCTCCCTTGTTAAGCATATTATATCCCAAACACAAATAACCGTCAAGCACAAAAAACGGCCCCTGCAGCAACAGGAACCGCCAGGACACTATACGGACGGATGCCGGTATAATACCCCCAACCAAGGCCATTATACCATCAATGCACCCGTCTGTACAGGTGTATTTTTTATACCCTTTTTTGCACATTTATACAGACAGGAGCGTGATTTATATGGCACTCATCCAATGCCCGGAGTGTTCCGGCCAGATCAGCGACAAGGCAATCATATGCCCGCACTGCGGCTTCCCTGTTCGGGACGGCAGCATTTCCACCAGTACGCCCAGGAAGGCACGGAAACGCCGCCCTAACGGCTCCGGAACGGTGGTGAAGCTGTCCGGAAAAAGAAAGAACCCCTTCCAGGTACGGGTAAATACCCGCATCAACGCTGACGGCTACCCGGCCTATGACGTGATCGGCAATTTTCCCGACCGGGTATCTGCGGAGATCGCCCTGACGGAGTACAATAAATCTCCCTATAACCCCAACGACCGCATATTTCAAACACGCTCTAAAATCTTTACGACATCTTTAAAAGTTCTTTATGACTTATTAACCTCCCTTGGTCTATAATGATACCTGTCAGCCGGAAAAGCACACTCCGGCAAAACGGCGAAAGGTCCAGCTGAGAAATCTGTTGGACAGTAAAGGCACACGAGCGGAACTTTTATGAGTTCCCTTTCGGATAAAAGTTTCTTTCATTACAGGTGTGTCGAAGCGACTTTACCCTTTCGTGCTATCTCGCAGCAAATTAAATCAGGAGGCCAGAAATGAATGACTATGTTATAGAAGCACGGCAAATCACAAAAAAATACCGCTCCGTCCCGGCCCTGAACCAGGTGAACCTGGGGGTGCAGCCCGGGAGCATCTACGGGCTCATCGGCGACAACGGCGCGGGAAAGTCCACCCTGTTAAAGCTCCTGGCAGGGCACATCTTCCCCACCGCAGGGGAGATCCGCCTGTTCGGCCAGTCCGGAGAAAGGGAACTCCGCCGCTGCCGCAGGCAGATGGGAGTCATCATCGAACATCCCGGCTTTTTCCCCAACATGACCGTGGAGCGCACCCTGGAATATTACCGCATCCAAAAGGGCGTCCCGGGCAGGAAAAAGGCGGAGCAGATTATGGAGCTTGTAGGCATCCTGGAAAAGCGCCGGGAAAAATGCAAGTGCCTCTCCCTGGGCCAGAAGCAGCGGCTGGGCCTTGCCATCGCCCTGCTGGGGGAGCCTGCGCTGTTGGTTCTGGACGAACCCGTCAACGGCCTGGATCCCAGCGGTATCGTGGAGCTGCGCGCCCTGCTCCAGAGGCTGAACACGGAAAAGCGCATCACCATCCTGCTGTCCAGTCATATCCTGTCCGAGCTTCAACAGACCGCCACCATGTTCGGGTTCTTAAGCGGGGGAAACCTTCTGGATGAGATATCCGCCCAGGAGCTGCGGGAAAAATGCGCGGACCGTCTGGACATTGCCGTGGAGGACAGGGAAAAGTACGCCGCCCTGCTGGCAAAGCATTTCCCGGAGGAGAACTGGCGGGTACTCCCGGAGGGCACCATACAGATCCGCGGCTTCCGCCGGGAACCTGGGGCCTACAGCCGCCTGGCCATGGAGCACGGACTCTGCATCCTGAAACTGGAGCGCAGGTCCGCTTCTCTGGAAGACTATTACATGAACCTGAAGAACGGAGGGAAAACATCATGCTGAATTATATCAAAAGCGAGCTCTACAGAGCGTTACACAGCAAGGAGATCCACGGGACTGCCATAGGCCTTCTGGCAATCATCCTGTCCATGAACCTGGTCCTGTTCCTGATGAAAGATGTGGAGCATTTCCGTTACGGCTCTGCTTCTTTCTCCTATTCCATGCTGGTGTCCGTACCTATGATGTACTGCTATGTAGCCGCCGATGTGGCCGTCATGCTGTATGAATCGGACAGGCGAAACGGCACCATGGGGAACAGCATCGCCCACGGCATTTCCCGGATGCAGCTTTTCGCCGGAAAATGTATCGTCTGCTTCACGGTCTCTCTGATCCTGCTTGCAGCGGCGCTGCCAGTATATATCGGAAGCGCATCGCTGCTCCATGCCCAGGGCCCCACTACCGCCCAGGATATGCTGTTGGAAATCCCCGCCATGTCCCTGATTGCCACCGGCTCCCTGATTCTGGCCGTGGTTCTACTGGATCTTTTTCAAAACAGCTTCTTCAGCGTCCTCACATGGCTGACGGTAATGCTGCTCCTGCCCAAGCTTCTGCAGTTCGCCGGGATGCTCCTGCCCTTTGGAGGGGACGCGCTCACGGATGCAGCCATGTGGATGCCCGCCAACTTCATCCCGGCAGGCACACGGGTAAACATGTCGGAATGCGTCACCATATGGGACACCGGAGCGGGCATGGCAAGATGCCTCCTTTCGGGCGCAGCCGGAATCCTTGTGTTTGGCCTGGCAGGTGTGCTATTATTGAGGAAACGGGACATTTGAAAAAAAAACGGCGCCCCATGTAAGAAGAGGAAAACGCGTTTTCAGGGAGGAGCAGGATGGGAGATTTTTTCCGGGTACAGGATTTGGGACTGGTGTTTTTATTGATTGTTTCAACATACTTTTCCATTCGGTATTTCGCACTGGAGCATGCTCTCCGGGAGACGGCATTGGAACTGGCGGAAATCCAGGACCATGTGCTTCAAAACAGAATCCTCCGTCTGCCCCTGCCGGACAAAGGACTGGAGCGGCTGCTGAAATCCATCAACGGCGCCCTGGAGCAGATCCGCAGGGAGCGCCTGGGCTATGAAAAAAGGGAGCGGGAGTTCCAACAGCAGATCGAGGACATCAGCCATGACCTGCGCACGCCCCTGACGGTTATCCTGGGGTATCTGAAATGGCTGAAAACGCCCGGAGGAAATCCCTCTTTCCGGTTTGAAGAATCCCTGGATGTACTGGAGCGAAACGCCCGGTCCATGGAGCATCTGGTCTCCCAGTTCTACGCCTTTTCCCGGGTAAACGGCGCGGATTTTTCCCTGGAGCCGGAACGTCTGGACCTGTGCAGGCTGCTGCGGGAGAGCCTTGCGGACAATTACAGCGCTCTGGAAAAAGAAGGATTTTCCCTGGAAAGCCACTTGCTGGAGCATTCCGTGATGGTACTGGGAAACAAGGACGCCTGTGAACGCATTTTCGCAAACATGCTCCAGAATGCAGGAAGATATGCCCACAGTTATCTGGATGTCCGCATCCTGGAGGACTGCGGGCAGGTTCAGGTTGTTTTTGAAAATGATTCCGAGAAAATAAGAGGGGATGATATACCGAATCTTTTCAATCGTTTTTATAGAAATGATGCCGCCCGAAACAACGGAGGCTCCGGCCTGGGGCTGACCATTGCCAGGTCCCTGGCGGAAGCCATGGGCGGCTCCCTGACAGCGCAGGCTCTGCCCAGGACGGAGCAGCCCTCCCCCGGTGAGGGGCAGACTGCAATCCGTTTTGTGCTGACGCTGTGCGCAGAAGCCCCTTCTCCGCAGCCGCTGCGCCCCGGGCTTTAAGCAGCAGTTCACACAAAGTGTAATTTTGACTCCGCAAGAGGGGCTGTCTGAACGGTAACGGATTTAATCCGGTACACGGGGCAGCGAATCCCCCGTCTCATACCAGGCTGACGGCATAACCGCCCCGGAACACGGCAAAGAGTCTTCGGACGCAGTGCCTGCATGGCCGATACTGTCAGTGTCCCCGGATGCTCGTTCCACTGGCGGGAAGGATGCCGCAGGAGGGTATTTGAATTTAAATTTACATCATGGTATCATCCCGAAGACTCTCTGTCAAACTGATTTTGCGCACATTCCGCCAGGCAAGGTAATAGGCCAGTGCCACAGAACCCAAGACGGCCAGTATAAACAGGAGAATGGGAACCAGGGGCGCCTCCGCCATAAATTCCCCCACTGCAACATAGCTCATCTTCAGCATACAGCCCACTGTAATACCGACAAGAGGAAGGCCGATCAGCACCGGTTTGCCCGCTATCACCAGTGCCTCCGTGCAGAACATTTTCCGGAGTTCCCCGGGCGTCATTCCAACCGACATATATCTTGCAAATTCCCTTTTCCTCTGGCGCACAAATCCCAGGGTGTTGGAAAACACATTGCCCATGCCGATGATTCCAAGCAGGATGCAAAAGCCGCCGAAGATTGCCTTCATTCCCTGTATCTGTCTGTTGTTTGTCTCATATTCCCGAATGCGGTTTTCCCATTCCATGGTATATTTCCCCCGGACTGCCAGGTCCATCTCCTCCTGAAGCATATCCAGTTCTTCCAATGACGGATTCTCTCCGCCCAGAATGCAGACATAGCTGTCTTTTTCCGTCCCGCCTATCTGTCCCTTTATCTCCTTCCACAAAGATACCGGGATAAAATGCACCAGTTCATAATAGTCAAGCTTTGCATATTCCTCCCTGATAACAGGGACTTTTTCCGTGTAAGCCAGAACCGGTATTTCAGCCGTCATTTCCCCATTCCCTGCCTGTCGTAAAACACTTGCGGCAGGGGCGTTTTGGTCCTTGATATAAGGCATAAAATCCGGATGCCGGAAATCCGGGTTTGTCACATCCCGAATCTGGTTCCATATGACTGCCCCATGAAGCTGCGGTGTAATTCCAATCTGTTCACAGTACAGCTGAAAGCTATTATCATCCAGTATGACCAGCGGGGCGTTTACCATCCATCCGCCATCCACCTGGGTTACATACGCTTCGGAAGCATGGGAAAAACCGCCGAAGGATTTCATTTCCTCGCTGATTTCTTCCTCTGCAATGATCCTCTTTGCGGCCGCCTTCTGGTACAAAATGGCGCTCTTTGCCCCCTTCATCCCCTGCATGGCCTGGATTTCTTCCACAGCATCCACATCCGTATCTTTCAGGGTAACCATCAAATCCCATACGTCCTGATACCTTTCAAAATAGGTTTCTCTTGTGCTGATTCCGGACAGCGCAAAGAAGCACTGCATCATCGCAAACGCCAGAAACGCAAATATAAGAGACAGGGATGCTGTGCGCAGGGCTTTCCTCTGGGCCTTCAGGGCATTCCCCGCCAGTTCTCCCTCCACGCCCAACAGCAGCCGGAGGATAGAAGAATGTTTCCGGCGCTTTAGCTGTAATTCACCGGTGTTTTTGATTGCCTCCAGCGGCGTCAGCCTGCTTAATTTTCCTGCCGGAATCCATGCGGATATCCATATTGTCAGGATTGTTACAAGCAGTGTCAGGGCACAGACCCAGGGATGATAGCCAAATACCGCTTTATGCCGTCCTTCCACACCGCTGCCCAACAGCACATTGACTACATTCAGCAGTCCCATGCTGCCTGCAATGCCTGCCAGGTTCCCAAGGAGAACCGGTACCGCACAAAGCGCTGCCGCTTCCTGTAAAAGACAGGCCCGAATCTGCTTTGGCGTGGCCCCAATGCTTGAAAATATACCAAACTGATAAATCCGGGCGTTCATGGATACCGCAAAAGCATTGTGGATAATCACAATCAGCGAGAACGCGGCCAAAAACAGGATCAGTAAAAACATGGGAAATAACAGTCTGGGCGCCGTATCACTGGAATCCCGGACCAGGTACATTGCCAGAAGCCCATAATGATAGACGATTTGTTCCGGTGCAGCGCCAATTTGTTCCGCAATACGGGGGGTATCTGTGAAAACCGCGCCCAGGTCTTCAAAATAAAGATCCAATGCCGGTCCTGCATCGTTATCCCCTGTCGGATTTGCCACAGCCTCCCTTACATTGGCGAAATTTTTTGCGGTTTCCATGTCCTTCTCCGCAGGCTCCCCAAGAATCCGGCTGTGCCAGCCGCCTTCCTCCTGCTCAATCCGCTCAACCTCATATTTCCATGCATTGTAAAACAATCCGCACAACAGGGATAAAAGCAGGGCTGAAATAAATGCCGCTATCATGACGGACAAACTGGAGGAACGGTTGTTTTTCATATAACTCCATGAATACTCTTTCCACATATCCCATTGCTGTCATACAGTGGATGACAACGGTTCACCTCCTTCTCTCATCTTTGACTATTCGTCCGTCTTCTATTGTTATCATGCGCTCTGCTTCCAGGGCCACCTTTTCGTCATGGGTAATGAGCAAAATGGTCTGTCCCAGATTGCGGCCCGCCAGTTTTAACATATCCATAATCTCTCCGGTATTTTTCCGGTCCAGGTTCCCGGTGGGTTCGTCCGCCAGAAGCAGGGCCGGACGGTAAATCAGGGAACGGGCAATGGCAACCCTCTGCTGCTGGCCGCCGGATAACTGGTTCGGCATAGCCTCAAGCCTGTCTGCAATGCCCAGAGAATTTACCACCTTCTCAAAATATTCCTGATTGGGCTTTTTCCGGTCAAGGGCAAGGGGCATGAGAATGTTTTTCCGCACTGTAAGCGTGGGGATCAGATTGTAAAACTGGTACACAAGCCCCACCTTTCTGCGCCGGAAAATGGCCGCCTCCGTCCGGTTCAGTCCGGAAAGGTCCGTTCCGTCTATCATAACCTTTCCCTCTGTGGGCTTGTCCACACTGCCCAGAATATGCAGCAGGGTGGATTTGCCGGAACCGGATGCGCCGATAATGGCCACAAATTCTCCCTTGCTGACGGACAGGTCAATCCCGTTAAGGGCCGTTACCTCATTTGGGCCGGAGCCATATACCTTCCTGACTCCCTCACATTTTAAAATCTCCATTTTTTCTCCTTTCATCTGCCCGCAGATTCTCCAGAGTATCCCACGCTTCCGGAAGCCCTTTTGTACGCCGGTTCTCCAGGACATTCCCCGTCCTCCGGGCCCCTTCTCCCTCTTATTACGGGAACTGGTTCCTGCGGCTCTGTCCTTTCAGTATAGCAAATGAAAGTTACAGTTCAGTGACTGTAGAAGCGAATTTCAAAAAGTGCGCCGCCTTCCGGCCTGTTTCTTGCCCGTATGGCTCCGTTCTGGCGTTCAATCATCTCCTTTGCCAGAGCCAGTCCGATTCCGATACCGCCCTCGCCTGCATTCTGCCCCCGGTAAAACCGTTCAAAAAGATGGGGCATGTCCTCTTTTGCAAACCCGCCCCCGTCGTCCCATATCAAAATTTCCGTATAGAGCGGATTCTGCGCATAGGAACAATGCACTTTCCCCCCGGGACTGTGTTCCATGCAGTTTTTCATCAGATTCATCACTGCCTCCATGGTCCAGTCCAGATCCGCAATCACCAGCATCTCACCCTGCTCCGGTATCTCAACGGAAGTGCGGGAATCCGCAAACAGTTCCTGCAGATTATCCGCCGCCAGGACAAGCAGCGTAAAGACATCCACCTCTTCCCTTTGTAAATGCAATGTTCCGGCATCAATTCTGGATAAAACAAGCAGGGCTTCCTCCAGATGCGTCAGCCGTAAAAGCTGCTTTTCCACCTGTTCAAGATGCCTGCTGCCCTCCATGATATCCTCTGCCGTGAAAACCTTTGAAGCCTTCTGCCGCATCATCTGGACAGAAAGGGAAATGGCAGTAATGGGTGTTTTGATCTGATGGGCAATATTGGACAGATTTTCCGCAAAATCATTCCTGGCCTGTAATGCGGAATCCTTTGTCTGATAAAGAAATGTCACCGTCTTATAGATTTCATCTTCCAGTTTGGAGAAATCGTCCTCCCCGGAAGCGGACCAAATGGCAGCCTTTCCGGTGTTCACCTGTTCCAGGTACTCCGCCAATGCCCGGATCCGCATGGCATCCCTTTTGTTCCGATACCAGTCGGTAAAAACCAAAAGCAGCATTCCCGCCGCAAACCCCGCTGCCGCAGACAAACCATTATGTCCCGGGGCTGAAAAATCCGAAATATCATATCCCAATGCGGACAACACATCCCCTTCCGCCGCGCCGTCACGATTCCCCGCGGTATATTCCTTTAATGCCGCGGAAATGATCTTTTTTGTCTCCGGCTCCTGCTCCGCCACTTTACTGCAGATCATATTCAGCAGGTCAAATTGAGCCTGGCTGTAATGGTAAGAAACAAGCAGGACAGACACGGCTGCCGCAATCAGGCTGACAGACAGGGCAAATCCCAAAGTAACCAGTATGTTTCTGCGTCCCCTCATATGGTATCCTCCATGCGGTAGCCTATACTTCTCACTGTCTTCATGCACTCCGGCTGATAAAGCTTATCCCGCAGCCGTTTCATGGTAACCGTAAGGGTATTGTTGTTCACATAATTTCCGTTTACATCCCATACCTGCTCCAGTATTTTTTCCCTGGTAACCGTCTTTCCCTTATTCTGCATCAGGTACAAAAGCAGCCTGTATTCCGCTTCGCTTAAGGATATTTCCTCTGCATGGCAGGATACGGTATGGCGGTTTTGGTCAATTTCGATTCCGCCGCAGGAGAGATACTGCTCTGCCACATTGCCGGTTCTGCGGAGCAATGCCTGAATCCGCGAATACAAGACCTCCAGTTCAAAGGGTTTTGCCACATAATCGTCTGCGCCGTTTTTGAAACCCGCCACAATGTCCGCGCTGTCTCCGCGAACGGTGAGAAAAATAACCGGCAGCTCCCTCCGGTTCCTGCGAATCCACTGGCACAGACTGTCCCCATGGCCGTCCGGCATGTTCCAGTCCAATAAAACAAGGGTGGGAACATGCTCCTTTAGCGCCTGCCCTGCCTGTGCAAGCGTCCCGAAGAGCCTTACCTGAAAGTCCCGCTGTTCCAGATATTCTTTTACAATGGATGCGATATTGGCATCATCCTCCACATAATACAGTTCAACCACAGTCAGTTTTCCGTCCATTCTTCGTTATTATTTACGATATCTTCAACATCCATTACCTTTATGCCCGCCCTTTTCAGCATTTCCGCAAATATGCCCTGCCCCTGAATCAGCCTGCCGCTGAAGGTCCCGTCATAGATTTGGTTCACCCCGCAGCTGGGGCTTCTTGACTGTAAAACAGCCGCGTCTATTTTCCCGTTTAAAGCCTGCCTGAATGCCAGGGCCGCGCCTTCCCGGAATTCCCTGTCAACACTGGTTCCGTCTTTTGTCATAACCACTCCGTCTACAATTTCAGCAGGGTTTCTGGGCACATTAAGGCCTCCCAATACCTCCGGGCAAACTGCGATTACTTCATGTCCCTTCAGAAAGGAAATCACTTTACTGTTGTAATTATTGGTTCCGTTATATTTACAGTTTTCACCTAAAAGACATGCGCTTACAAGCACTTTCATTCAATCTGCCTCCTGTCCCATTCTGCATTTGTTTTTTGAAAAAACGGTCATCCAGTTTTGTTTCCAGATTCTCGATTCGCTCATAATAATCAACAACCTCCATCTGGATATCCAGAAACAGAATGTGTTTTTCATCATCGTAGATCACAATATAGATCAATGTACCGTCTCCTTCCGGAATCAAACCTTGCCGCTGCCATGACAAGTATTTTATAATACGCCATGAGACAGATGTCAAGATATCTATTTTCGATATTTTTTAAAACCGGACACAACGAAATATAACCATAGCGGCGGTTGCCTATTGTAAATTCTGTTACCCCAAAGATTTCAGGTTCCTGCGGTATTCCGCCATTTCCTCCTCCCTTACCGTATCTAAGACGTGCTGCAATTCCCTGATTGCAAAATCCCGCTCCTTCGGCAGCCAGGCTGTAACCGGGTAAAAATTTGAACTGGAATTGGCAAACAGATGTGTCCTGATCTGCAGATTTTTGATAAACACCATCAGTTCCTGCAGGCGCTCCTTCTCCCCGGCCGGAGTAAACCGCCCCTCCTGCTCCATGCGGTACAGCTCTGTATCCGCAAACAGCGTAAGGGAATCCACGGAAATAAAATACGGATTGAGCCTGCTAAATACCTTTGCGCTGTTCACCCCATTCCAATATCCCCTGCCCTTCCCCGCAAGCCCGGTCATATAGACGAAATTCTGTCATATAGACGAAATAATATTCTATCCCTGCCTGGTCCAGTTTCCGGCACTGCTCCAGTATGTCAGCCGCCGAATATCCTTTCTCCATGAACCGCAGCGCCTCCTCATCCGCTGTTTCGACGCCGATGGTCAGCCCGTCATAACCCGCTCCCCGCAATGCCGCCAGTTCCCCGTCCGATTTCAGCGCAACATCCGTCACCCTGGCAAAGCTGCCGATGGTCTCCGCCTCCGGAAAATATCTGTGCGCCAGTCCCGCGATTTCCATCAGCCTGTCATATTTCAGCACGAAAGGATTTGCCCCCGTGAGAAAAATCCGGGAAACTTTTCTCCCGATAAAACGGCGGTACATCTTCTGTGCCTCTTTTAAATCCGCCTCTATATCCTCCAGAGGCGACATCCTGAACCGGAAGGGCAGGTCCGCGTAAAGCGTACAGAACTTGCATCTGTGGTGGGTGCAGCCCGCGGTAACTTCCAACAGCAGGGAAGACGCCTCATAGGGCGGTCTCCATATGGTTCCTGTATAGTGCATCATGTATTCCTCCTCGCATTTTTTACAAATCGGATATCCTCTTCTGCACTAAATTACCGCTAAAACTCCATGAAATCAAGTACTGTCTTTTTTTGTTGACAGTACACTTTTTCGTACTTTAAGAAAATATACGATCTGTCAAAAATCACCGTATGTTGATTTTTTTCTACTGTGGGTTTATACTCATAGAGAAAGAGGTAAAATAAAATGGCTGACAATAAATTCAACAATGAGAAAACCATCGCCCGCTGCGTCCCCATGGGGAGGCTCCAGTCCGTGATCGGGGGCAAATGGAAAATCCTGATCTTATGGTATGTGTCCTTTTACAAAGTACAGCGGTTCGGGGAACTGATGCGCCGCCTCGACGGAATCACACAGTCCACACTGACAAAGCAGCTTCGGGAATTAGAAAGCGACGGTTTCCTCCATCGGGAAATCTACAGGGAAATCCCGCCCAAAGTGGAATATACTCTCACCGAATTCGGTGAGAGCTTTATCCCCGTCCTGCAGACCATGATGGCCTGGAGCGAAACATACCTCTGCCCCGACTGGCAGAATCCATATGAAAATTCCGAATATCATTGAGGAGCCGGAGCTTATTTCTTCAACTATACTGCAAATTCAACCGGCGTGCAGTATAACTTATCGGAAACATATCATTCCATCCGCAATCTGCACAATCTCATCTGCCTCATTGGCCAAATATTTACTATGCGTAACCACAATTACACATTTCCCCAGTTCATGGGCAGTCCGCTTTAACAGAGCAATGATCCCTTCTGCGGTCTGTTCATCCAGATTTCCCGTAGGTTCGTCTGCCAGTAAAACCTTTGCCTTGCTTGCCAACGCTCTTGCAATCGCTACCCGCTGCTGCTGCCCGCCGGACAGCTTCATCACATTTCGTTTCCATGCCTCCTTGGGAAGATTCACTTTTGAAAGCAGTTCCTCGGGCCGGTCTGTTCCTCCCAATTTTACATTTTCCTCCGCAGTCAGATAGTCAATCAAATTATATTCCTGAAAAACCAAAGATACATGATTCCTTCTGTGATCATTCAGGCCTTTCGCAAGGATATCCTCCCCTTCATAGAGAACAGCCCCTCCGGTTGGACTGTCAAGCCCTGCCAGCAAGGACAAGAGCGTTGTTTTTCCGGCCCCACTGGCTCCAATGATAGCATAAAACTTTTTTTCTTCAAACCGGACAGAAATATTGTTTAGCACTTTTCTCTCCTTTTGGGACTTATACGCATATTCAACATTTTTTGCTTCTAATATCATTCAACTTTCCTCCATTTCCCAGTTCGGTTTTTTCAGTACCTTTGCCCTTTCCTGTAACAATCCCCCAATCCCTGCCAGGATAAACGGTTTCATAAATCCTGCAGGATATCCCTGGGATTCCTTTTCAGGATGGCGATTCCCGATACACAGACGGATATTGTAATCAGCAGGGCAATTCCCGCAGCATCCTGCATTACCATCCCGGAGGTAATTTCCGCCTGCACACCCAACACATCCTGCCCTGATTTTTCGTAGGAAAATGCCACTTTTCCCTCATCCAGTAACTCCTGTTCTTCCCCGCTCCGGATCTGCTGTTCCGCCAGATAATCCGCTGTCAGACCTGACACGCCCGGCGCCGCCAGAAAGGAAAGCACCACAGCCGCCGCCCCAATCATAAGCGCTTCTGTCATCATCTGTTGTAAAATCTGCCTCTTTGAAGTCCCCATTGACAGCATAATTCCAATTTCCCGATTCCGGCTTTTCATCCAGAACTGAAAAATCAGAAACAGGATAACCAGGCCTGCCCCCGAAATAACCCAGACGAAAACTCTGCTGTACTTCTCCATTTCGTTAAAATTGGCGGACAGGGTATTCATATTTCCGTTATTGTCAATCAGATCATACCGTTCCCATGCGATCTCTGCCTCCGTTACCCTTTTCTTTACGGTTTCATAGTCATTCACATCCGCAATCTTGAAATATGCCTTCTCATATAAGGGGTCCCCTGCTTTTCCGTCCACCTTTTCGGGGAAATCCAAATCCGTAAAAATAATATTTTCAGATCGGTAGGTATCTCCGAACATATACGGGGCTATTGGCTGATTCACCTGATAGATGCCCACAACCTCCGCTTCATAAGTCATGGAATCCTCGTTCTCACGGCATTTGCCGAATCGGATTCTGCTGCCGATCTCCAGTTGATTTTTATCTGCAAGCTCTGCGGAAATGACACACACATCCTGTTCCCCTTCTTTCACCATTCTGCCCTCTTTAATAAAGGCATTGCCCGAAAGAAAATTTGAGTCCATGGACATATCTTTGTTTCCAACCAGAGACACGCCGCCGAGATCGCTGTACTGGTCCACATCCTCATCCTCAATGCGGATAAAATCAACCGGTCTTACGGCAGTTGTAACCGTTGTAATATTGTAGTCGGCAATCCCTTCCGTGCCTGCTATTGTTTCAATATCCTCCACCAACAGCGTTTCAAAAGAATTGTCCGTCCATGTTCTCCAGTTTTCAAATCCGTTTATTGTCACTTTTTCCTGATGGTATCCGCCCAGGCTGCCTTCCTTATGGCCAAGCTGCCCTGCTAACACATCAATCCTTCGGTGCCTGTCTGCTTCATTTTCCTCCAGCAGAAGCCCTGCCCCGACTGCCTGCCTTGTGTGATCCTGCATCTGAATCGTTGCCTTCCCGCTGCTCATTCCGGACAACAGCAACAGGCTGATGGTAAACACCGTCACAAACAGCAGGACGCTTTTTACCGGCTTTCTCATAACGCAGCACCATGCCAAATGAAAACCTGTCATTTCCTAGCCCTCCATTTTTGATAAAATGTCTTTTGGATTTGTTCTGAAAACAGGCAGCAGTGAAATACAGACTGCCGCCACTGCCATACAGCCTCCTGCAAAGAACATGGCTGCAAGATCCCCTGCCTGCAGGGAAACGGATAAAAGGACTGCCGTATTGTCTTCCATAAGCAGTTTTTCCATCATTCCTGCCATTCCGCTTCCGATGACACAGGCGCCCAGTACAGACAGACAAAAGACCGCTGCCGTTTCCACAAAAACCTGCAGGAAAATACCCCTTTTTCTTGTTCCCATACTGATAAAAACAGCTGTTTCTCTTTTTCTCCCCCGCATCCACATACAGAGCAGCAGGGATGTGATGGTTACCCCTGCAGCCAGGGTAAACAGCAGCAGCAGTTTCATCACACGAACGATTCTGTTCAGCGGCACCTCCAACTGGCGATATAACATATCAGCAGTTGTGATTTTCACTCTATCCCCTAGAATATCCTCTAATTCCCGCACCAGAATCTCTATCCCTTCCGGATTTTTGGTATAGACCGCTATCTTCCCATAACCTGCATGCTCAAACAGCTCCTGATAGGATGCATTGTCCACAAAAATCTGGTTTTCAACACGGTTCACTGCCGGCATGGTATCCATCTGGTTCCTCTCGCTTCCCGCAGAGAAGATACCGATAATCTTTACGCTGATGACAGTCCCGTTTTCTGTCCCCACTTTCATCTCGTCTCCGATTGCAAGACCATTGGCATCCGCCAGAACATAATTGATCACAGCCCCTTTTTCAGAATCCTCCGTAATCAGCTTTCCCTTCATCAGGCGGTATCTTACCTCACTGAAGGCACTGTCCCGCTCCAGGTCATCACAGGACAGCAGCGTTACTTTCCGATTATTTTCTTCTTCGGAGTCGCTGTTTGTAACAGGGTTAAAATCAACAGGATAAACGGCGCTGCTGCCCAGGCGGTTGACGAAAATTACTCCGTCCAGATCCCGGATTGTTCTCAATTCCTTTTCGGTTATCATCTGACTGTTCCCCTTCACCTCCGGTACGGCCTTGGTTCCCATCTTTTCCTGCATGGTAAGCCGGGAATCTTCCGTGGCGTGGAGAATCATGCAGGAACTCAAGATCATGCTGTTGATAAACAGCAATACCAGGAGCAAAATACATGCCTTAGACTTCTTTCGGCACAAATACCGGAATGCAAGCTGATAAAATTTCAAAATCATTCCCTCCTGTTCAGGCTGTCCTATGACATATGATAATTTTGGTTGCCGATACATGCTGCGTATCCTCAAAGCTTCCATAGATAATCACACTGGCCTGTTTCTTGATGTCAGCTATGTTGGCCTGCTCCAATTCCGCCTCCCCGGTTGAAGTATAGATGGTTGCAATCTGAACCACACAGCCCTCCTCATATGTCACCACTACATTTGTATCCTCGCTTTCATGCCCGGGCGCGGCAATGACACCGGTATTTCCACCGTCTTCCGTTACGACAGGGCTTATTGTACAACTGTCATCAGAAAATTCCACAACGCTTCCTGTTATGGCCGCCGCTGCATACAGACTCTCTGCATCCACTTTCTCATCTGCGGCAGTCGGTATGGTATTATCCTGATTCTCCCGGGAAGCGTCCGCCCCGTCTGTTCCATTCCCATCCGGCAGGTCATTGCCCTCTGCCTGGTCTGTATAATCTCCTTCAGAGCCAGTGCTGTCCCGGTCATCTAATATGATGCTTTGGTCCTCTGTTCCCTGCCTCTCCCGGCTCCCTGTCCTTTCCTCTGCTCCGGTGCCGCATCCTGTAAGAGCTGACAGACACAATCCAATTACGAAACCTTTCCACATTTTTTGATTTTTCATCCTGAAATCTCCTTTCTGTTTTTTGCAGTATAACAGCAAAGTCCTAAAAAAATCCTGTAACCGGAATCAATTTAAATGTAAATTTTTATAGGATTTTTATAGAATTCTCTGCTATACTATATAAGAAAGGGGATTCGATCTCATGAAAATACTACTGCTTGAAGATGATATAGAACTCTGCAGTTCCATACAGGATGAACTGCAAAAAGCCGGATATGTAGTTGACTGCTGCCATGACGGGGAAACCGCCATGCTCCATGCACTCAATATAGAATACTGCTATGATCTGGCAGTCATTGACCGTATGCTCCCCATCATTGACGGAATGACCATTATTAAGG
>CAJULV010000077.1 GCA_910587555.1 uncultured Acetatifactor sp. | reverse complement strand
ATGGTGTCCCTGTCTGTAAGTTGGGCTTACGTATGCATAAAGATGGATATGAAGCCGCCAAACACCGCGCAAAATACCGGTGCCCGAAATCAAACCGGAAACGTGGCTGCTTCTGTGAACACCCCTGTTCACCGGCAAAATATGGAAGAACCGTACACATCTTTACCGATGACAATCCAAGGTTATTTAACATACCGCCAAGGGACTCTAAAGCATGGGAAAAGGAATATGATAGAAGAACTTCTGTGGAGCGCTCCAACAAGCGCGAGAAAGAGGACTATAAATTAGAAGACGGCAGGCACCGCTCGACGAAGATGTGGTACTGCCGCCTCTACGGCATCATGATGCTACAACATCTTGATGCCTGGGAAATGCCATCTGCTGAGGCATTTCAAGAATCATTATTAGGATTCACCGCCTAATAATGATATCTTAAGCGATTCCATAAGATTTTTCAAGGCATAGTACCCGCTATGTCCAATGTTTATGTCCATTTTTCTCAAATTTCTTTTCCTGCACGATATTCAGTTGTCAATTTCCAGTTAGAATCACATTCATTGAGATTCCGAGAAGTTATATATTGCCTCCCGGGTGGAGAATTACCTCCAGAGCCATTACCAGGATTGTACCCTCACCGTACAGGGCATTGCCGGAGACCTTGGCTTTACGAATACCTATCTCTGCGCCGCCTACAAGAAGAGCTGCGGCAAGACCGTCAACCAGAGGCTCACGGAAATTCGCCTTCTCCATGCCAGGGAGCTTCTGGCCTCAACCGGCTACAGGCTTTACGAAGTGGCAAATGCCGTGGGCTATGGTGACGGCAGGTATTTTGTCAAACTGTTCACCCGGGAGGTAGGGCTGTCGCCCAGAGAATACCAGAAGAGGCATGCCTATGAAGAATAAATTCCTGCGATGGTTCACCGCCGGCGGCAGGCTTGGCAGCAAACTGATGTGCATTTATTTCCTGCTGATCGTCCTTCCCCTGGGGATGTTCTCTTTCTATGCCTATCTGCGGGTAAGGAACATGGTGCAGGAACAGACATTTTCCGCCGCCCGGGCCGCCTTCGACGACACCTGTCTGTCGCTGGAGCGCCTTCTCGGGCGGCTGGACGGGGTTATAGACATCCTGTCCACGGATCCCCTGGTTTATACCATGGCCTCCAATGACCCGGGGGATTATACCTATATCCACCGGCTGGAGGACTCGGCCCAGCTGGCCACCACCTTTGAGCATCTCTGCATGCTGGCGGATATTGATTCCATCCGGCTCTATGTAAACAACGATTATTCTTATTCCAATACCACGACCAATATCATCCGCATCAGCCAGGCTGCGCACAACTCCTGGTTTCAAAGCGCCTCGAAGAACGGCCGGCGAATGTGGTACGCCCCCGTGGATTTCGAGGAATGCGGGCAGGAACCGGCTCAGCCCTGTTTTTCCTCCGTACAGGTGATCTATAACCCCAACGAAGTGACGGAACCCCTGGCGGTTCTGCGGGCGGATATTGATGCCGAACGTGTAGCGCAGCTTCTGTGTGAAACCTCAGTCACGGACAACGGATGGATCCTGCTGCTGCGGGACGGACGAATTCTGCACTCCTCCGCTTCCGATTCCTCCCCGTCACATCCGGACGCCCTGGTCCGGCAGGTACAGAGCCTGACCCCCGGCACCTGGGAAACACTGCAGACGGAAGGCCGTGAGTATTACGCCCGCTGTGAGAAAATCGGGCCTTCAGGATGGCTGATTGCCAGTATCCTGCCTCATCGGGACGTATTCCGCTTAAGCCGGGAGATGAGCGTTGAAATGTTTGTCTTCGTCCTCTCCGTTTCCCTTGCCGCCTATCTGCTTGCATACCTGATCAGCCAATCCACCCTGAAGCGCATTGCCCAGCTTACGGGAACCATGCAGGCGGTGGAAAAAGGGAATGTGGCAGTACGCCTGGAGCCATCGGGCGACGATGAGATCGCCCAGCTTATGAGCGGCTTCAACCAAATGATGGATCAGGTGGATGCCCTGATGGAAGAGCGGATGGAACATGGCCGTCAGATTAAGAACCTGGAGCTGAAAGCCCTCCAGGCCCAGATCAACCCTCACTTTTTATACAATTCCCTGGATCTCATCAACTGCACGGCCATCAGCCGCAACGTGCCGGAAATCAGCCGTATGGTCAACGCCCTGGGACAGTTTTACCGCCTGTCCCTCAGCAACGGCCGGGAGGTGATTTCCCTGTCCGAGGAAATAAAGCATGCCAGGCTCTATGTGGAAATTCAGAATATGCGCTTTGAGAACCGGATATCCGCAAAATGGGATATCGATCCGTCCATAGATTCCTGCCAGATTGTGAAAATCGTTTTACAGCCTCTGATCGAGAACGCCATCCTTCACGGAATTTTTGAAAAAACGTCAAAATGCGGATGTCTGGAAGTAAAGGCCTGCCGCTCCGCAGACTGCATCCGCCTTACCGTGGCAGACGACGGCATCGGAATGGATGAAAACACCCTCCTTGCCCACTTTTCCGGGACAGCGCCGCCGGAAAACCAGAAAACACCCGGCGGTTACGGAATCCGCAACATTCAGGAACGCCTGGTCCTGGCCTATGGCGCCCCCTACGGCTTGTCCTGCGTAAGCCGCCCCGGAGAAGGGACTGTGGTCACGGTATGCATTCCGGCAGTCCCGCCGCCTTAGCGCATGTTTGAAAATCCATTCCCGCCTTCTGCCGGAGCGCAATTTTCAGACACGTTCTGGCGGAAATCGCCTTTTCCACCACATCGATAACCGCCCTTCCACCCCCATAATTGACATCAGGCGGAACCGGCTTCCACGGTCCGCCCCAATCGCCGTTTTCAATAGCATCTCCGCGAATGCCGAAGCCAACCTCCTCATAGAATAAAAAAGAAAAACTTTCCCCTTGACTCTCCCCCTGGCTGTAATGATATGATAATCCTGCAAGGTACCTGCAAAGTCAACAACCCCGCTGCAAGCAACGGGGCATCAAGCTTGTAGCGCTGCAAGCAGCGGGGTATGTGACCCTCGCGGCATTCGCCAAATGGATGCTGACGCATCCGCTTGGCTCATTGCCCGCGGGAATCAAATCCAAAAGGACTGCCGCGTCAGAGGCTTATAGTGCCGGATATGGCACTACGCTGGATATATGCAGCCATATCCCACGCTTTGGCCCTTCATAAGGCAGCCCTGAACACCGTACAAGGAGCGATGCTATGTATAAAATCGGCGAACTCTCAAAATTAAGCAAAATTCCGGTGAAAACACTTCGTTATTATGACATAGAAGGCATTCTCCCGCCTGACTACGTTGACAATTTGACGGGATACCGTTATTATGGAGCCGCAAAATTGTCAGACTGTTACCGCATCATTGCCCTGAAGGAGCTGGGCTTCAGCCTGCGGGAAATCAAGGCCCTGTTTTCGCTGCCGAAGGAAAATTTCTCCGAGTTCCTCCGGTCAAAGGAAGAGGAACTGCACATTCTGAAAAAGCGAACCGAAGAGCGCATCACCATCCTCCAAAACCTGAATGCAACCTTAAAGGAGTGTATGTCCATGTTTGATATCGTAATCAGAAAAAGTGATGAAATCCGCCTGGCTTATGACCGGAAAATCGTCTCCTCCCAGGCGGAGGGAGAGAAAATCCTGCAGCATATGCAGCATACCGTCCCTGAAGCCATATCCGGGCGCAGGACGGTCCTGATTGACTACGAAACGGAATATATAACGGAAAATTTTGATATGGGGTTTGGCGTGGAAATCACAGGCAGCCTGCCCAAATCCTGCGGCCTGTCCGAGAAGACTCTCTCTTTCGACGGGGAGACCGCGAACCTCGTCTGCCCCGCCTCGAAATATGAAGACGGACTCAGAGCCCTCCACAAATATGTATTGGAACACGACTATCAGATTACAGGTCCCTCCTGCAAAATCCGGTACGAAGACAGTACTGTGGAAATCAAGCTGCCGGTGGCAAAGTTAAAGGGCTTCGATGTCAATTACAACGAAGAGCTAGAACTGCCCTTTGAAAATGACGAGGAAGCCATCGGGCATTGGGAGATGACAGATTTCCTGCCCTGCCGTGAAATGTTCCACCCGCAGAAACAGAAGTCCGCCCTCATTGAGGATTTCGTGAACGGGCTTTATTTTCTTCCGGGGGGTGAACAGTACTGGTGCTTCGGCTGGACAAAGGGACTGCTTCTGTCCACCTGCGGCTATCCGGCCCGAAAGAGCCAAAACCCCTATACCATCGAAAAAATCGGCGGTGAAACCTATATGTTCATAGAATTCAAAGGCCCGAACTATTACAGAGGCGGCCGAGCGGATATCCTGGTTTTTCGGAAAAGGGATTCCAATGCATACCGAAAGCAGGACATTATGAGAAAGGATGAGATTCCTGATGTTCCCGCCGATGACAGGGCGATTTTGGGAAAATGGAACGTATGCGGCCTGGTACACTCACCGGAAGCATTCGATCCCCGCAATCCCTGCCCAATCATCCCTTTCGATGCACTCTACTGGAGAAGCGCCGAATTCCTGGAAGGCGGCGCAATGGTAAATCAGTTTATGAACCAGTCCACTGACAGCCTTTATACCGATTCCCCCGACGTCTGGCGTTGGGTGACCGGATATGTGATCTGCAACCCCAGGACCACCGCCGGCCAGTATGTGCTGCGCAGATTTGAAGATACGGCCTATCTCTTTGTCCAGTGGAAAAGCGGGGATTATTCCTTCGGCGGTACCGAACCCTGCTGGTATGTATTCCGACGCTGAAACCTCCCTGCAAAAATGCAGGACCTGCCTTACAAGGGTCTTCATCTGTCCGCAGCCGAAGGCCCCCTCACTTCTTCCGGACATTTCTTTATGATACGCCTGCCGGAAGGCTGACGTATCTATATGGTCATGACAGGGCTGTGATGTACGTTCAAGCACAGCCCTGCCATATACACGGATACTGTTTTCCACAGGCCCTTCCTATGTGCAGTTCAAGCCCTTCCTTTATGCAGGCGCCATTCTTTTCCGCCTGCTCCACAAGCATCAAATCCATGGCGGCATCATACAGGTTCTTCTTTTTCTTCGGATTCAAAGCCTGATTTATCGAAAAAAAGCAGGCTCCTCTCCACCAGCAGTATCGGTGAATCATAAACCGGAATTCTCCTGAATCTGTCCATATTCCCCTCCTTTTTCCACTGTTCCCCGGGAATTTCGTAGACGCATCCCGTGAGACAGTCCACAAGCACCGGCTGCTCAAATTGACTGTCCGCAAAATCAAAATCCAGCTCCGTCAATACACAGGAATCTCCCGGGATCGCATCGTCCATCCAGATGGTATACAACCGCCGTCCGGTTTCTTTTTTCTCATACCCGTACACGGAGACGCTCCTATCCGTACTCACATGATATTTGTACCTGTCGCCGGCATCGATGCTGTGCCTGAATCCTGTTTCCCTCACCCGCTCCAGGGTATCGTCAAATACGGATGTGATATGCTGCACCGCATAGTAGGCAATCTTGGGCCGAAGCACTTTATTCCGGGCATCGGATTTCAAAAGCCCCTTGGTGTTTGTCTTTGTGATGGGACCGTTTCCGCTATACTGCATCTCCACGATGCTGAACACGCTGCACTGGATATCATTTCCCAGATTTTCCAGCATTCTCCGCATATCCCATTTTGCCTGTGAAATCTCGGACCAGGGATAATTTCCCAGCGCTCCTCCCGCATTTTCCTCTGAAGGCGCTCCGTTCTCCCCCTGGCGCAGAATCAGTCCAGGCGCATAATTTTCCACAATCTGCCGCAATTTGTATACTGCCAGCTTATTGGCATCGGGATTATAGACGTAGTCATGGTATGTCACATTGTGAAATAACCCGCAGGCATCCTGTTCTTTCAGATACCTGAAAAAGCGCTCCACGTACGCCTCGTCCATATGTCCCAGTGCAAGCGCTGATATCCTTGCCTGCGGCTGAATCCCCCTGATAACTCGGGCTGTGCGGATATTGAAATCCGCCGCAATCTCAGGTGTATTCACCTTGTTGTCGCCAAAATTGGGTTCGTTCCAGACCTCCCAGTCCTCAACCCTGTCCGCATACCTGGTAACCATGGCAGACACCCACCGCTCATAGGCAGCCCGCCCCGTCTCGGACAGCGGCATCCCTGCCCCCAGGTTCACGCCCCCTGCACCGGAATAGACAGGATTGCCATATCCCGTCTGCAGCCAGGGCTTCAGCCCCCTGGCCACGGCATCCTCAATAATATGATCCAGCCATGCCCAGTCATAGACTCCCTGCACCTTTTCCGTCTTCGCCCATCCTCCCTGGAACCTCAGATATTTGATTCCCAGAGGGCAGAGGTATTCCTTATATTGATCATAATCGGCATAATCCCTGTCAAGGGTTTCACAGCCCAACAACCAGTTTGAACCTGCAATCTCATTCGTTGTTTTAGGAATCAGCGTGCCAATACAGGTCAGCTTAAAAGCAATATCAGGCTTTTTGATTTCATACGCCTCCGTCCCCTTTTTTAATGGATTTCTATAATAGTTTACCGCTTTTTCACTCATGACTTTTCCACACTCCTCTTTATCCAATGCTGCCCAGCCTTACCGTTTCCAGGCCTTCCAACAATCCTTTCAGGTAACCCGTCGCATACAGCCTCCCAAGCGCCGTATAGCCGGAAGTCTCCTTCTCCCCTGCCATGGTGGGAACATGATCCGCTCTTATGGGCACATCAATACCGCATTTCTGATAGAGTGCAAGAATCTCACCCATCCGGATATCGCCGTTATCATGGAAAGTTTCACGAAAGTCAAATCTGTTCCCGGTGGCATTTCTGAAATGAATAAAAAAAATACTGTCCTTCATCTCCGGTATAACCCGATGCAAATCCTCTCCCATCATCTGATAACAGGCCTGGCACATTGTGATGCCCAGATTCGCACTCTTCCCCATGCTCACCGCTTTTTTGATATTCTCATGGCTTATCATGATCCTGGATACTTTTCCCAGCTTCGGAACCGGCGGATCATCAGGATGCAGTGCCAGGCGGATTCCATAGCGCTCCGCATAAGGGAGTACGGCCTGAATGAAGCAGGTATAATTTTCCCAGAGCTGCTCTTGTGTGATTTCATTTCCGTCTTCTTTGTAGTCTTCCATCCGAAAGCCTGTCACCAGGGCACCCCCTCTCTCCGGGATTGCCTTTGCCGTCCGATGCCAGCCTACATGGGCCATAAAATTAAAGCAGATGATCCGGATATCCAGACTGTCCATGATGGGAAGCATTTTGATCACTTTCTCAATGGATTCGTCCCGTTTGGCATCTCCCGCTTTGATGTGGTCGTGCAGAGCGTTTGGCATGGGTTCTATGACTACTGGTTTGATTCCAAAATCCATATATCGCCTGTGTACGCTCTGCCAGTGGAATTTGTCGCATATATCGAACTCCGGATCTTCCGGCAGGCGGATCACGCCGTATTCCACACCGCACTGCTTTGCGTAATCCCAAGTAATGTCCCTGGCGCTTCTCAGGTAATCTGTCAATATCATTCCGTATTCCTTTCTGCTTAGCCAGCCATTTCAGGTATCACTGCTGACAGCCTGCTCTCAGATTCCGCTGTGTGCCAGGAAGCCTCCGTCCACGGGCACGGTGATTCCTGTCACAAAGGATGCTTTCCTGTCATCCAGAAGCCACATCACGCTGCCAAGCAGCTCCTTTGCCTCCCCGAAACGCTCCAGGGGCGTATGCTTCATGATATTCTCTCCCCTCCGGCTTAAATCCCCCTCCGGCGTATACAGAATCTTCCTGCTCCTGTCGTTGACAAAAAATCCGGGCGCCACCGCATTGACTCTGATTCCCGCAGGCGCCAGATAGACCGCAAGCCACTGGGTGAAATTCACCACCGCCGCCTTGCTCATGGCATATGCGGGAACCCTGGTAAGGGGCCTCGTGCTGTTCATGGATGCAAAGTTGAGGATGCTGCCCTTTCCCGCTTCCGCCATCTGCTTCGCAAAAGCCCTGACGGGAATCACCGTCCCCAGGGTATTGACTTTCAGGACGCTTTCAAAAATATCCATGTCCAGATCAAAGAAACCAATCATGTCCTCCGGCTTTTCCTCTCCGAGTTCTTGCGGTTCATAGGTAAAATTCGTGGTAATGGCGCGGCTGTTATTGCCCCCTGCACCGTTAATCAGGTATCTGCATGGCCCATAGACTTCCTTTACTTCCCCTGCCAGCTCCTCCATGGCTCTCTCATCGGTGACATCTGCCGCCCTCACCATGCAGGTTCCGCCCGCCGCCAGGATTTTGTCTGCCACGGTCTGAAGCTTTTCTGCCGTTCTTCCCACAAGTACCGTCTTTGCGCCCTCTGCTGCCAGCTTCATGGCAATTTCGGAACACAGCACTCCGCCCGCTCCCGTTACCACCGCCGTCCGGTCCTTAAAAATTCCGCTCATAATTACTGTCTCCTTCTTCTTACCTGCCTCTTATCGCGATACATTCATTCCCACTGTTGTCAAACTGATTTTCCTGCTGTACTCACTCTCTTCAAGTGACGACCCACGTTAGGAATTATCTCTGTTATCTGCAATCCCTGCTTTACAATGCAGACTGCGTATCGTTGGGGTCCCCGTTTACCGCAAGGTCATATTCCTGAGACCAGTCAATTCCCCTGAAATCCGCAGCCGCCTCATTGGTGTCGATATATTCCATCAGCAGGTCCAGCATTTCCACGGTCCATACATTTTTATCTATCTGGGCTGTGGTGAATTTATTCCGGGTGATCATTTCGAAACCGAACATATCCTTCACCTTTGTCTTCACGGCGCCGTCCACCACCTCCTGCACCAGGTGCGCCGGGATAAACAGTACGCCGGAGTCCGTTCCGAATACCACATCCCCCGGCAGACACACTGCATTTCCAATCTTTGTAGGCGTATTGAATCCTGTCATCACGAATTCCCGGATGGGCGTAGGGTCAATCCCCCGATAATATACCTGCACTCCCGGAACTCTTTTCATCTGTTCCAGGTCACGGATACCGCCCCAGACCACGCCGCCTCCCGTTTTGGTCCGGTTGGCAATGGCTGTGGTGAGATTTCCGCCCAGAAAGGTTCCCTTATATATTTTGTCGTACATATCAATGACACACACATCTCCTTCCACCAGGCTGTCCACCACCCACTGATTATAGGTTCCGGTCCTGCCCTCTGCCCTTCCGATTTCCATCACTGTCTCGTTTAAATCCGGCCTTGTGGGGCAGTAAGAGGCCGTAACCGCTCTTCCTATCATCTTTCTGCCGTCGCCATGCAGAAGTTTCAGCCGCCCTTCAAACTGATTCGTATAGCCCTTGACAAAAATGGGGTTCCACACCTCTTCAAGGGTCAGGTTATGAAGCGCTTTCAAATATTCGTCCGGTACTCTGGGCCTTCCGTCCTCAAATCGCTCCCCCTTCCACAGGCATGTCATTTGCACAATATCTTCTTTTACGTTGAAATTCAAATGTTTTTTCCTCCATTATTTTCTTTTTATCCGCTGATGTTCCATTTTCCGGCTTCTCCTTCCATCCCGGTCCTGGGCAATATCCCCTACGAAATGTACTACAATCGTCTCTTCGCATTATAATAGCAGATATCCTCCACCATCTTTCCCAACACTTCCCTGCCCGCCGTCAAATCTCCCCTGTGAACCTTCTCCCCCAGCCAGCCGCACAGTGCCCTGCGAAAATATTCATGCCTCACAAAGGAAAGAATGCTTCTGGAATCTGTGGTCATCCCCACAAAGACAGAAAGTACCCCGAATGCGCTGATATTTTCAAAAACCTCCCGCATACCGTACAGATGATCGCACCACCACCAGGCCGGCCCCTGCTGTATCTTTCCCGCCACGCCGTCCTGGCTGTAGGAACCGCTTAAGGCGGACATAGCGGCATTGTCCGCAGGATTCAACGTAAAGAGGATTGTCCTGGGCAATCCATATCTGCCCTTTTCAAAATCATCCAGCATACGGGTCAGATTTTTGATATCGCAGCAGCTTCCGATTCCCGCGAACCCTCCCGCCGGACCTGCCATGGCCCGCAGCCGGGAACTGGTGTAACGCCTGGCTCCGATATGAAGCTGCATAGTCCATCCCTTCTTTGCATACTCTCCTGCCAGAAACCGCAGAATTTCCGAAGCCAGCCTCGACTTTTCCTCCCCCTGCAGTTCCTTCCCCTGTCTCAGTTCCAGAAAACGGCCGGAATTTTTTCCGTCATCGGGATAATACACGAAATCATCGTCCAGGGCATGGTCGGAAAATCTGCATCCTGCCTCTTCAAATGCCGTAAGCCTCGTTTCCAAAGCCGCAAAGAAATCTTCTCTGGTCTCTATGTTGGTCTGTGTCATCTCTCCCAGGCTGTCAATGCATTCTTTTGTGATATTCACTATGGTATCCCCCCGCAGAGACGGGGCAAGCTTCTGAAAATAGCGAAAAGGCGAGATATCCTCCGTAATCAGGGCACAGGGTGCGGCGTACTCTACATGGAATCGTTCCAGCAGAGCGAATGCCGAGTATTCCGGCTTGGACAGCTTCGCATTTATCTCTTCCCAGAGAAGCTTCGCATCTGTAATACCGGGCTTCAGCTCCGTGCCGAATACCCTTTTCATTTCCATGACGGACCAGTCATAAAGGGGGTTTCCGGCCAGGCGGGGCAGCACGGACATCCATGCGCTGAACTTTTCAAACGCATCCGCCTGCCCGGTTATCCGGTTTTCCTCCACCCCGCAGATGCGCATGGCTCTGTGCTTATAAGGATCGTTCAACACCCAGAGCTGCGCCGGATTTTTATATTGTCGGTTTGCCGATAATTCTTGAATATTTAAATGATTGTGATAATCAATCACCGGCAGTTTTTCGGCATGTTCCTGATACAAATATTGCGCTGTAGGCGTATTCAGCAAAAAATTTTCTTCCATTATCCATTTTCCTTTCCGCAGTCCGTTTCATGTTCTAGCCGGTTCACAAAATATCTCCTGCAGTTTACCGCCGCCTGATGGTATACGTTATATTCCGGCTCTTTTGTAATCCTTTCAATATAAGTTCCGTCGTCCAAAGCGGCATGCAGCGCGCTTCTGATTTCCTCCCGGCACTCCTCATGAGCCTGGGCAATCTTCACCAGAGCCGCAACGGCATGGGAGAAATGCTGGAAATATACCGAATTCTGCTCCTTTACAATGCTCAGTTCATATCTGGGTTCCAGCAGTTCATGATACATAGGCTTCTCAAACTCCTCCGGCCTGAGCACGGACAGCAGCTCCTCCACGATTCCCTGATCCTCCATCTGCCCGCACAGACATATGGCTATGACACTGCGCATCTGGTTGCTTCTGCGGCAGTCCATAAAATAGAAGGTTTTCCTGTTGCGGATGATTTCATGGAGAATCGGCAGCGCCCTCTCGTCATGCATGATGCCCAGCGCAACACCTGCATGATAACGAAGCATTTCATCCTCCGAAACGCTCATCTCATAAACCGCGTCCCCAATGACTTCCTTCCCAAGCAGACGACAGGACCACAAAGCCACGCCGGGACAGTTGGTGGATAAGGCCGCCCTGATATCCTCCGGTTTTTCCATCCACTCCACAAATCTGCGCTTCTCTCCCATGGCAGGCGTCCAGAAGGATGGCAGTCCCGGTTCTTTATCCAGGACAAATCCCCTGCCCTCCAGTTTTTCCTTAAGCATCGGATAGGGAACCGCCATGGAATCGCCTCCATGCTCCATTGCCATGGAAGCCAATACGCCGCAGGCTTCGCCCATGCGTATCATATCCGTATTCATGCGGACTGCCGAGTTTACATAGCTGTCCATGGAAAGACACCTGCCCGTGGTGATGATTCCCTTCCATCCCTTTGGCACCACGGAACCCACGGGCACGGGAATGTACACGGTGCAGGTACTCATATTGCAGCACACGAACCAGTCCTGATAGGCCTTATCGTCAAAAGCCGGGGCACTGCCGTGTTTATCCACATCGGAGAAGCAGTTCAGCAGGATATTGTCCGGTTTCTTCTCGCTTACCAGCACTTGCTCCAGTGTCATGTCCTGCTCTCCCTCGAACAGAACGCCCTCTCTCACTCCGATCATAGGCGCTATGTACAGGAAGCGTGCCGCCTCGTCCAGGGACTTAAGATGGCTGGCGTGGGCATCCTTGGCGACAATCTCTCCGCTGGGAAGGCAGGTCCAGTCCAGAATATTGCTCAGGGCTACCGTCAACCGGCATGCATCCTCCATCGGCTCCTTTGCGCCATCTCCCTGTTCGATAAGTTCCGTAATATCTGACTCAAAGGGAAGGAAGCCGCCTTTATGCCTTATAATTTCCTGTCCGTTCAGCCAGCACACTGCATGATGCGCAGCACTGCCGAAGCGGAGTACAATGCGCTTTCCGCTCCAGCCTTCGGGAATCGCAAAATTGGTTTCATACCAGACATAGCCCACATGCTCCCTGTCCTCTGTCTCAGTCATAAGATCATTAAAACTTGACGGAACCGCCATTGGCACCACCTCTCATCAATTCCGCTATTATTCCTGTCAATCTTAAAATTCCATATTCCGTCCAGACTTTTCACTTCTCTGACACGATTTTCAATTGGATACAGCATCCTTGTCCTCCATACACCAAAACGGCGCTTTTATGTTAATGATTAATAGAATCTTATACAATTGAAAAATAAAATAAAAGTTTAATTTAGGTAGTTTCCTGTCCCATTTCCATTTTATAATCATATATACACAAAAACTCCCCATATTTTCACATAGGGAGTTAAATCCTGTCATCATGGTAAGGCACATGTAGCTATTAGCTATTTGTCTTAATAAATAATGTTGAAAACGGCTGCTATTGGCAGCGTATATGCAATATTCACCTCTACAGCTCGGTAATACTGTTTGGTAATACCGACATATTTATTGACTAACACCTATAATCTATCACTTAAAAACCTATAAAATACTGCGTAGTTTTTTTATGCTATAAAGTAGTGTTGGGTGTCATTATAAAAATATGGCTACAAAAAATAATTACTGGGGCTGTCACAGCTCCAGCGGACTTTGAAAGTTGCTAATTTACAAAAAGAGTATTCCATATTTTGATATGTTATATGGAAGGCGGAATTATTGGTTCATTATTAGAGTTAATAGAAGGGGTTAAAGATACAGATTTTGAATCCGTTATCCCCAGGACATCTCCCTGCTGAACAAGGGCAGGGAATTCCTTGAGAGGATGATCGGGCGCTTCTGCCGCTGCTACGGCCTGCCCCTGCCAAGGCGCTACAGGCGGCATGCCAGGTACAGGAAGCAGAGCGTAGGCACGCAGCGTTTTCTCCAGTTCCGCAGATCCGGATTCCGAAATGCCCTGCGAACCTTTTTAGTAAAAGGTCAGAAGCTGCTCTGTGCTGTATTCCTGTTTAATATGATAAAAATACATACAGGAAGCCACCTGATATGGACTAATTTTGATTTTCGCTCGTCCACAGCTAATGTTCTTCCGCTGACTCATCGTGATAATCCAAATCATACCACTTATACAGAATATCCAACACCTCTCCTTCGTCTTTCTCTTCCCATTCTTCGCGGTACACCTCTGCCAACTGCCCATCTATCAAATCTTTCACAACAATCCTTTTGGTAAAGTCAATATTTATCTCCCGCACAAGGACCAGTTCTCCATCCATCCAACGATAAAAGGAATTGGTTCCGCCTGCCGCCCAGCTGCGGGCCCCGCCAGTCACGATTTGGCGGTCTGCATCGAATCCAGGTGACGAAACGCTGCCTAAAGACGCATAATATATAAATTGTGCCTGTTCTTCGTCCCAAAGCCAGTAATGCCAGTAATTAGGTTGATTTCCTGCATGAAAGAGATACCCGAAATCTTGAAAACCATCAAAATCAGCGTCAACTACATTATGAAACTCGGGTGCAATACCCATCTTACATTCTTTGGAAAATGTCTGGATAGGCTGCTCCATTTCCACCGGGTTCCAGACAGAAAACGTAATATCCCGAGTGCCAAACTCATCTTTGATTTCCTCTGCCAGCTCTGCTGTTACCAACAGTGTTCCCAGTCTGCCGCCAGTACTCACCAGAAATGCATCGTGGGTATCATCTACAGGCTGCTGCTGAAAAATGTCATAGATTCCACCCGGCTCGCCGTGATAGTCCAGATCGTGCCATACCATTTCCGCATCCAGCCATCCGCCGGATTCCGAAGGAAAATCTTCATGGTAGATCTCGGCCAGTCCACCGGCAACGCGATCCTGGATGGACATACGGATCGTATCTCCCTGATCGATCCCATAAATATCAATCCGCCGCATACAGAGCAGCTTTCCCTCTACCCATTGGTGAAAGGTATGTTCTCCTGTCCCGCCCGCGCTGCTGCGGTTGAATCCGTAAACCGTCTCTGTTTCCTCGTCCAGAGTGGGCATGGAGATCTTATCATATTCCGGAACGCTGACAAACCGTTTGTCGTATTCGTCCCAAATCCAAAGATGATCATAATAAGGCTGGTTTCCCCGAAGATAAGTACAGGTAAAATCCATATAGCCATCAAAATTGGCGTCTATAATGCTCCAATCCAGGAAAATATCCGTACCCGCTGTCAGAGTTTGAAGAGGTTCATCCATGGAGTACGGGTCCCAAACAGTAAACTGTATGGTGGCGCGGCAAACCTCTGTCGGAGTTTCCTCATCCAATTCTGCCGTCACCAACAGCGTCCCCAGCTCTCCCCCTGTATCTACCAGAAAAGCATCGTGGGTATCGTCAGCGAGCTGTTCCAAAAGCACTTGTTCCGGTGTTTTTGCTGTCTCCTTAGGCAGCATATCAGGTTCTTCCGACAGAGCAGTATACTCTGGTGTGACGGTTTCAGAATCATCTGCCCGACAGGCACAGAGGAACAGGCATAGTGATGTAATGAAAGCTGATTGGAAAATCATCTTAAACTTTATCATGCGCATCATAAAGTCCTCCTGTCATCCACATCCATGAAACCCTCATCCCTGTGACACTTCCTAAAATGCTCCACAGAATGTTTCCCTGTAATTCAGAGCCGGCTTCATGGTGAGATGTATTGTAATAGATTGACATACAGCCGCCCTCTTAGTTCTCTTGACAATACACTATGGAAATACCTGCATTATCCCGCCCCCATGTACAGTATCCTTGGTACACCTCGTCCTCATATTCCGGTTCTTCTCCAGGATACAGTGCAGGAAAAACGGAAACACTGCAAACGCCAACATCCGCCGGGTCTCTGCTTTCCAACACCTCCCGGATATCACAGCGGTACAACCCGTTATCCGTATGCAGATAGAAAAACATTTCCCTTGTTGCAGCCTTTGCCCCATCTAACATTTCGATATTTTCCGTCCAGGTATAAAATTCCCAGGTAACTGTCTGTTCACACAGAAATTCTGCCAGCTCCTTCACTTTCTCCGGCATATCCTCCGCATCTCCCTTGGCCGACAGGGAAAAGCACTCACCGAGACCGTCCATGTCTCCTGCCTGGGCAAGCTCTATCAGTCTTTCCATGGTATACGGACCCTCGTTGGCTCCCTGCGGCTGATCTTCCATCCGATATACAATGTAAATGCCCACTGGCTTTTTAGGCGCATATTCCCAGGATAATTCATCGGGATAAACCGTTATATCAGAAAAGCCCGCTAAGTCCGGCTGTACTGCATCTTTCAGCACCTCGCCGATGTCGCAGCGATAGATCCCGCTGTCTGTGCTGAACTCATAGAACGAAGCCCGTGTCATAGTAACACTGCCATCGCTACGATCCCCATTGCCATATCCTCCAAAAAAATCCCAGGAGGTTACATCTTCTTCTACAAAGCATATAAATTCCTGAATCTGTCCATAAAGCCCCTCTGCATTTTCCCTTACTTTTGGTGAAAATACTTTATAGATGGTATCAGCGTCCTTTGCCTCTACCAGCTTCATTAACGCCTTCATTGTGTTCCTTGGAACATTAAACGGCTTATATTCCCCATCCACAAGCAGCTCCGTGTGTTCGGATGCCATAAGGTTCCCGAAGATATTTCCATGGCAGCCGCAGAGCAGCAGGCAAAGGAACAACAAGGGGATTATTGTATATCGTTTTTTGAAGTTTGCCGTATCCATGAAACTGCCTCCTCGGTTGTTCTATAGAATCCGTTGCCTTATTTTTGTCCAATGCTCCTCTTACATTTGAAAGACATCTATGTTGTATACAGATTCTCTCTTTTAAACAGCCCCGATTCCCATCCTTTATCCAAAAACTGTCCATATCATTGGGGTCTGCACAGTAAGCCAACTGTGGCCGGCTCCAGTACAGGGATGGCAAAATTGATGTCATTACGCTGTCCTTCACTAAGCATCAGATAGACAGGATAGCCATAAGCG
>CAJULV010000076.1 GCA_910587555.1 uncultured Acetatifactor sp. | reverse complement strand
GCGTCCGGGAGCAATTATCAGACCAGTTTTAAGACCGGGGAGCGGGCGCTGTGGAGTTCGGTCACGGTACGGCGGATTCTGGAAAATGAGTGTTATATCGGGAATCTGGTGCAGGGCAGGCAGACGACGCCGAACCATAAGGTGAAGAAGTCGGTTGTGAAGCCGGAGAAGGACTGGGTGCGGGTTGAGAAGAATCATGAGCCGGTGGTTTCGGACCGGGATTTTGCCATTGTGCAGAGGCTTCTGGGGATGGATACGAGGATGTCCCCGGAGCAGGCCGAGGTGTACCCTCTGGCGGGCATGGTGGTATGTGCGGACTGCGGCGCGGCCATGGTGAGGAAGAATGTGTGTGCCGGGAATAAAAAATATCGGTATTATGTGTGTTCCAGGAATAAGGCAACGAAGGAGTGCGCAAGCCACAGGATCGCGGCGGAGCGGCTGGAAGAGGCGGTCCTGCATCTTCTGAAAGTGCAGATCGGCAATATCCTTGACTTGAAGCGGGCCATGGAGAAGGTCTCTGAAATCCCGTTTCAGGAGCTGGATATCCGGGAACTGGAGAAGCGGATTGAGCAGAAGGAAGCGGAGGTCCTGCGGTATAAGGAACTGCGGAATATGCTCTATGAGGACATGAAAGACGGCATTGTCTCCAAAGAGGACTATATGGAACTGCATGAGGCGTATACGCAGAGGCGTGACATGGCGGAGGAAGCAGTGGGGAAGATGAAGCAGGAGATTAGGGATATTCTTGCTTCCAATACGGACAAGTACCGGTGGCTGGATTATTTTGCGGAGCATAGGAACATTGACCGGCTGACAAGGAACGTGGCGGTGGAGCTGATCGACAGGGTGAAGGTCGTGGATAAGGATACGGTGGAAGTGGTTTTCAGCTTTGGGGACTGCTATAAGGAGATACTGGACAATCTGGAACATGCAGGCTGTACGGCGGTCTGTGACGGCCAGGGCAGGGTACGGTTTGAGTGGAAGGAGGCAGTATAGCATGGCAAGGAAGTCAAAGAAAGTGGATTTTGTCAATGTGAATGATATGCCGCAGGCTGGCACTGTGCTGGCTCCGGTAAAGGCTGCCTGTTATAAGGCGGGGCTGTATGCCAGGCTTTCCGAGGAAACGGAAGAGAACCGGGAGCGGGCGACGGTGGAGACGCAGATGGAACTTCTGCGGAAGTTCGCGGCGGAGCGGGAGGATATGGTCGTTGCGAAGGAGTATGCGGATATCTCCTGCACGGGCACGAATTTTGAGCGTCCGGGGTTTGAGGAAATGATGCGGGACATGAGGGACGGGGTGATTGACTGTATCGTTGTGAAGGATCTGTCCAGGCTGGGCAGGGATTATGTGGAGACGGGGAATTATATTGAGCGGGTGTTTCCGTTTTTCAGCGTGAGGTTTATTGCGGTGACGGACGGGTATGATTCGGAGAGGCCGGGCGGGGAACTGGTGATGCCGCTGAAAAATATGGTCAATGAGATGTATGTGAAGGATCTGTCTAAGAAGATGAAATCTGCGTATAGGGCCATGTGGCAGAAAGGGGAATATTCTTCCGGGTCGGTTCCGTATGGGTATGTCAATGAGGGAAGGCGGCTGCAGCCGGATGACGGGGCAAAGGAAATCGTACAGGAGATATTCAGATTGTTTCTGCAGGGCAGTTCTTTGAAGGAGATCGCAAGGATTCTTTCCGCAAAAACTGTCAATCCGAAAGCCTATAAGACGTTACGGTTCGGGCATGAGGTTCCGGACGGGATGAACACGGAATGGAACTGTGTAACGGTGCGGGCAATCCTTACCAATCATGCCTATATCGGAGCCAGTGTCCATAATAAGAACAAACGGGTGAACGGGAAGCAGGTCAGGACCCCGAAGGAGGAATGGATCATTGTGGAGGATACCCATGAACCGTTGGTCAGCAGGGAGGATTTTGACATGGTTCAGGAAATGCTTGCGGACAATGTAAAGCAGTTCCGTTCCACGCATGGCAAAAACGGCTTTGACCATTCCAGATTTAATCTGGTTGGGAAAAAGATTATATGTGCGGACTGTGGGAAGATTATGGGGTTCCGCACAGAGGGGACACGGCATATCAATAAATTTTACCGGTGCAAGACCTATCTGGATACGACAAAGAAGGGCTGTACGAACCATAAGGTGTCTCTGGAAACGGTGAATCGGGCTGTGTATGACGCAATCCATGAGCATATGAGGCTCTGTGTGGATACGGAGGACGCTGAGAGGCGGAAGAACGCCGGGGCTGACAGCGTGAGGAAATATGATGTTTACGGGAAGGAAGCTGGCCGGATAAAGAGGGAGCTGCAGAGGACGGCGGAAGTAAAGGCGGGCATTTTTGAGGATTATAAGGACGGGCTGATTGATGAAGAGCAGTATACGGAGATCAGCCGGAAGTATGCCGTGAAGATAAAGGAGCTTTCTGCAAGGCTTGATGAGATGCTGAAAGCCCAGGCGGAGTATTCCATGGAATACCGTGTTGACGGGGGATGGAAAGCGGCGGTGGAGCGGTTCCGGAATGAGCGGGAGCTGACAAGGGAGATGGCGGAGGCTTTTGTGGACAAGGTTCTGGTATATGAGGATGGGAGTGTCAGGGTGCATCTGAAATATGATAAGGAACTGAAAGACCTGTTGAGTCTTGGGACAGAGAGGGAGGCGGTGTAAATGGATAGGATAATGGCTGCCATGTATCTCCGTCTCTCCAATGAGGACAGGGATAAGGAAAAGGGAGAAGAGAGCAACAGCATTTCAGCGCAGAGAGCGCTTCTGACAAGGCATATAGAGGAACTGCTGCGGGGGCAGGAATACAGTATCACGGAGTTTTGTGATGATGCAGATATAATAGGACTTAATCAGAAAACCTTTGATTTAAGGGGTTTTACCGATTAAGTCCTATTTTTATACCCTATTTACCCAACCCAAACTACCCAAACACATCTTATCACAAACTACCGTTCTGGTATACCGTTATTTCTGAAAAAACGGACAGGAAAACGAAAGGAGAACACGAATGGCAAAAATTATAGCAGTAATGAACGAGAAAGGCGGTGTGGGAAAATCAGCCACAGCCACCACACTGGCCTATCTGCTAGCAAAGCGAGGAAAGCGGACAGCCCTGATTGATTTTGACGGACAGGGGCATTCCAGCATCATTTATGGAATAAAGAACATTAACAAGTTGGAAATAACGATCAATACCTTATTGCGGAAGATTATGGAGGACGAGCCTTTGCCGGAGCCGGACAGCTATGTGATAAAGCATGAGAGCGGTGTGGAAGTCATTCCGTCCAACTCCCAGCTTTTCACACTGGAGAGAAATCTGTGCAACATGGACTTCCGGGAGCGGATACTGTCCCAGTATGTAGATACCATCCGGGACCGATACCAGTACATCATCATTGACTGTATGCCCCAGATGGGAACCCCTATGATCAACGTGATGATGTGTGCGGACAGCATCATTGTCCCTACGCAGGCTGAATTATTATCCACGCAGGGACTGGCGGAGCTGCTCCGGCACTATCAGATTATCCGAAAAAACAGTAACCACCGGTTGCGGATTGAGGGCATTCTTATTACCATGGATTCCCCCAATACCATCGTATCGGTTCAGGTCAGGCAGCTGATAGAGCAGGGCTTTGCCGGGGCGGTGCCGATTTTCAAGACCCACATCCCCCGCTCCATCAAGGTGGCGGAGGCAGTGCTGTACCACAAGACCATCTGTGAGTTTATGCCGAACAATCCGGCAGCGCTGGCTTATGAGCGGTTTGCGGACGAGCTTCTGGAAAACGAGGAAAAGGAGGTGCAGGCAGTTGGGTAAGCCAAGAGTCAATCTGGAAGATTTCAGCGATATGCTGCATTTTGACACAGAGCAGGAAAAAGCGGTTACGGAATCTCAGGCTGCGCTATCTGCACAGGGAGAATCCCCGGAAGCGGCAGGCATCCTGGAAATGGACTTTGCCCGGATGGAGCCGTTTCCCAACCACAAGTTCAAGCTGTACGAGGGACAGCAGCTTGCCGACATGGTGGAGAGTATCCGTCAGTTCGGCGTCCTGCTCCCCATTATCCTCTGGCATAACGAGGACGGGAAATATATCATTTTGAGCGGTCACAATCGCCACAATGCCGCCCTGCTTGCAGGACTTTCCAAGGGACCGGTCATCATAAAGGAGAACCTGACCTATGATGAAGCCGTACTGATCGTGACAGAGACCAATCTCCGGCAGCGTTCTTTTGGAGATATGAGCCATTCCGAGAGGGCATATTGTCTTGCCCAGCACTATGAAGCGTTGAAGTCACAGGGCAGGAGAAATGACCTTTTGGACGAGATAGAAATGCTCTTAAACCCGCATGAATCCAGGGAAAACCCAACTTCGTCACAAGTTGAGACGAAGTTGCGGAGTGACGAGAAACTGGGGGAGGAATATGGACTTTCTCATGCGAAAGTGGCACGATATATCCGTCTTGCGGGGTTAAATACCAAGCTGTTGGAAAAGGTGGATACCGGCGAAATCCCATTCCTTGCCGCATATGACCTGTCCTTTATCGAGAATGGAGACCGGCAGCGTCAGATAGCGGAACTGATGGAGAGCAACAACTACAAGGTAGACATGAAAAAGGCGGAACTTCTCCGCAGCTATTATGAAACCGGAAAACTGAATGACACGACCGCCGTACAGATACTTTCCGGTGAGAAAACACGGAAACCAAAAACCAATAAGCCACAGCCCTTTAAGGTGAAATCAGCAGTAATCACCAAGTACTTCACCGAAGGCCAGAGTGCCAGAGAGATTGAGGACACCATAGACCGGGCGCTGGCACTGTACTTTGAAAATCAGCATATTTCCGAAGAACACGGGGAGCAATCTCTGGGTGAATAAGCAACCCGGATATGGTTCATAGGAGTGATGTTCAAAAGGGAGTATGCGAAACTTAAATAAAAGAAGGAGGGGAACAGCTTGAGCAGAGCGACCAGCTTAGCAGACCTTTACAGAGCGTCCGTACAGGAGTACACCAAAACACCGGCAGAGTGGAAAGGCTTACTGTCCTGTGTCGCACGGTTCTACAAGCGTTCCTTTGACAATGCGGTGCTGATCTACGCGCAGAAGCCGGACGCCACCCAGCTGGGAACCTTTGACGAGTGGCATGACAAGCGGGTGGGGCGCAGCATCAACCGGGGAGCCAAAAGCATTGCAGTCATCGACATGGTAAACCCAAATGCCAGCATCAAATATCTCTTTGACTTCATGGATACCAACGGCAGCGTCCAGTCCTACCGGAACCTGCAGAAGTACCTGTGGGAACTGGAGGAACAGTACCGTCCCAGTGTTATCATGCGGTTCCATGAAAAATATAACACTCCCACACGGAGCATGGACGCCTGCCTGTACCATCTGGTCAGCAGGCGGGTAAGGGACTGGCTCCTGCCCTATATGGAAAATTTCAAGGTAAGGGATGAGGAAAGTCCTCTCTATGGGATGCCGGAAGATGCGGTGAAGGCAGAGTTTATGGGGCTGGTAATGGAAAGTGTGGCTTATACCGTATTTTCCAAATGCGGAGTTTCCACGGAAATGTTTGGGGATGACAGTTTTGAGAATATCAGCAACTATAATACCCTCCAGCTTTTTATGGCACTTGGGAGCTGCACGGTTTCTATTGCAAGACCTGTACTGAATGAAATTTACCGGGAAATCCAGGACATCAAAATCGAAAGGAGCAAAATCTATGAGAACAGAGCCGTTGATGAACTTTACATACAGACAGGGAGAGGACGGGATGCTGTATCCCGAAATCAGGGTATCGGAGAACCCGCAGACCGACCGGATGCCGGTGGGACGGTTCGGGAACCGGTGGAAAGCGTACATGATGGAGAAGCATCCCCACAGGCTGTCGGAACTGGTGGCACAGGGCAGGATCAACGAAATGACCCTTCAGGCAGACCAGGAGGCGGAGCAGAGGAAGGAGGAGCTGATCCAGGAACTGCTGGCCGTTCATCCCATGCCGGAGACGGAGGATACCATGGAGAGAGCCGGACACATGAACAGGATAACGAAAGAGGCGGAAGAGATCGTAATGGAGGAGGTAGTGCTGATAGCCAGATAACACCGGCGTCCCCACCTTCCCCTCAAAATACAAAATCGCCTGCAGATGGTTTTAAGCCGTCTGTGGACGATTTTTTTGTTGTACCGCCAAAGTCACAGGAAATCATACAGGCATTCGGGACAGATACGAGGGAGATTCCGGAACAAAGACCAGAGACAGTCATGCAGCCAGAGCAGGGAACAGGTTCCACACAATCGCAGAGTGAAAAAGCAGAGCCGGAAACAGCACCTAAAAAGGAATCGGGAGAAACGCCAGCACCGGAAAACAAAATAATTCCAGAGCAGGAACCAAAAGAGGTATCACAGCCGGAAGAAAGTATGGCAGAGAGCGCAGAGGAATTGCCGGAAGCCGGGGAGGGAATAAAACCAGAGCAGGAAGAACGGTTAAAGCCGGAGACAGAACAGAGAACCGAAGAAGCACCGCAGTCAAAAGCAAAATTGGAACAGAAATCCAGGGAAACACAGAAGCACAAAACAGAACCAGAAGCGGATGTCATGCAGGAAATGCCGGAAAAATCAGCAGTTGCGGAGAACAGAAATCCTGAAACATCGGGGGATACAAAAGCGGAAACACCAGTTTCCGTATCCGGCCTGCTGGAAGAGGAAGAAATCTCCGAGCTTCTGGATATGGTCTTATGTGCGGATGACCTGGTTCCTGACGCAAGGGTGTGGCATTCTGAAATCTGCGGTTTTTTCCAGAGAGGCAACAGCCAGGAGAAAAAGGCAAATGCCCTGAAACTGATTTACGGGGAACTGGACGAAGATTACACCATCCATGACGGCGGCTGTCAGGTGCATGTTTTAGGCCAAAGTGAGGGGATTGTGTTTCAGGCAGACGGAGGCGATTACTTCTATTCCTATCCGGAACTGACACAGCGGATTGATGCCCTGATCCTGGGCGGTATCTATCCGTTCAGCATAGAGGAAGAAGAACTGGATGATTTTGCCATTCCGGATGAAAGGGAGGAACTGGAGGAAAGCCGCGGGAACCGTGAAACAAAGGCATCAGCAGAGTATGCTGTGGAAGAGGAAGCATATTCTTTCGGAGGGGAAATGGAGAACCAGGAAGAGCCGGACAATGAGCAGCTTTCTCTCTTTGACCTGGGAATGGAATCCGGTTATGAGGACAGTACCGGTTCCGGCCAGGATGCCCTGCTGGATGCAGATAAGGAGCTGGAACAGCCCCGCCCCTTCCATGAGGGAGAAAGGATTTCCTACAACGGCATGGTCTACGAGATTCTGCAGTATCTCTATGATAACAGGACGGTAGAGATTGGGGATATCGGCCAGTTAAAGAACCTGGACGGATTTAAAATCCGGGAACGGGTTCTGGTCACAGAGATTGAGGGCTGCCAGACAGTGAAGGACAATTACACAGATGGAGAGATTGCATCCATGGTGGTGGCAGCGGTGCAGGGCGGTGAAGCCGCAGCGGAACAGACGGAGGCCCTGCAGGCGGCAGTGCAGACCGTGCAGGTAAATGAGACCCATGACCGTGCCATCCTGGAGGATTTCGACCGGCGGGGGCTTCATGGCCTTAACTACCACTATTTAGAAGAGCATCACCTGTATGACGGTGGCCCAAAAACGAAGTTCCAAAACAACGTGTCGGCTATTCGGCTGTTGAAAGAACTGGAAAAGCAGGAGCGGAAGGCAACCGCAGAGGAACAGATCATTCTTGCGAAATATGTGGGCTGGGGCGGTCTGGCAAATGCCCTGACGCCGGGAAAAAGTGGATGGGAACCACAGTATGAGGAGATAAAAAGTCTGCTGACAGAAGAGGAATTTCACGCCGCGCAGGAAAGCACCCTCACCGCATACTACACGGAGCAGGGAGTGATACGGCATATTTATGAAGCACTGAAGAAATTCGGCTTTCATGGAGGAAATATCTTAGACCCTGCCATGGCGACCGGGAACTTTTTCTCCGTCCTGCCGGAGAGCATGGCAGATTCCCGGCTGTACGGAGTGGAGCTTGAACCCATTTCCGGGCATATCGCAAAGCATCTTTATCCCGATGCAGACATTCAGGTTACAGGCTTCGAGCATACCAATCACCCGGATCAGTTCTTCGATGTGGTGATCGGCAACATCCCCTTTAATTCCATCAAGGTAGACGACCCCAGATACAACCGCTATAACTTCCGCATCCATGACTATTTCCTGGCAAAATCCCTGGACAAGACACGTCCGGGAGGGATCGTGGCAGTCATCACATCCAAATACACCATGGACAAGGCAAACTCCAGTAACAGGAGATACCTGGCGCAGCGGGCGGAACTTCTGGGCGCTATCCGCCTGCCGAACACGGCTTTTAAGCAGGTGGCAGGGACAGAGGCCACCACGGACATCCTGTTTTTAAAGAAGCGGGAACGGGAGATCGTGCCGGATGATACCAACAGCCCCTGGCTGTCAGTGGAGCAGAATGTGGACGGCATCCCCATGAATACCTGGTTCATCGACCACCCGGAGATGGTGCTGGGGCGCATGGTGTTTGACGAGAGTGTATATGGCAATGAGAAAAGTACGGCCTGCCACCCCATACCAGGGGACGATCTGGATAAGCGGCTGGGGCGTGCCGTCAGCTATCTGGAAGGGAAGTACGAGGAACCGGAGCAGGAAGAGGATATGCCGGGAACCGACGGCCTGCCGGAAAGAAAGTCCATCCCGGCAGACCCCAAAGTACGCAACTTCTCCTATGCACTGGCGGATGGGAACCTGTATTACCGGGAACATTCCCGGATGTATGAGCAGGACATCACAGGAAAGAAAGCGGAGCGCATCAAAGGGCTTCTGGAGATCACACAGGCAGTCCGGGGACTGATAGACTTCCAGAACCAGGAACAGGGAAGCCTGCCTGGGGCGGAGTATGAGGCAGCATTGCAGGAGCATATCGGAAATCTGAACCGGGTCTATGACCGCTTTGTAAAGAAATACAGCTATATCAATGCCTATGCCAACGTGATTGCGTTTTCCAGGGATTCCAATGCCCCGCTTCTGCGTTCCATCGAGAGGGAGAAGAAAGACGGAACAAGGGAGAACGGACAAAAAGATGTCCGTTATGAAAAGACCGCCATGTTCTACAAAGCCACCATCCGGCCAAAGACCATGCCCACTGTGGCGGAGTCCGCAGAAGAGGCATTGAAGGTCTCCTTAAACGTAAAGGGCAGGCTTGACCTGGACTACATGGCGCAGCTGTACCGGAGGCCGGATGGCGGGGAAGCCACAAAGGATGAAATCATAGAAGAACTGGGGGAGCAGATCTACCAGGACCCGGTCCTGTACAGGGGGAACCCTTACGCTGGCTGGCAGACCGCCGGGGAATATTTAAGCGGCTATGTGAAGGACAAGCTGGCGGAGGCAGTTCTCAAAGCGGAGGAAGAGCCGGAGCGGTTCTCCCGGAACGTGGAAGCCCTGCGGATGGTGCAGCCCGCGCCGCTGACGCCCCAGGAGATCAGCTTCTCTTTAGGGACGCCGTGGATACCGCTGGAGACCTATGAGGAGTTCATGTATGAGACATTCAAGACACAGGAGGGGAGCCGGAGCGGACGCCATGCCACGGAACTGGAATATTCCAAATATAACGGCCAGTACTTTATAGCTAACAAAGGAAATGAGAGTGATTCCGTCACCGCCACCCAGGTATACGGCACGGAACGGATGAATGCCTATGAGATACTGGAGGCGTCCCTGAACCTGCGGTTTGTGGAGGTAAAAGACCGGGTGGAGTATACAGACCCGGACACCGGAGAAGAGAAAGTGAAGTATGTGCTGAACAAGAGGGAGACCATCCTTGCCAGGGAGAAGCAGGCGCAGATCAAGGCGGAGTTTGAGCGGTGGCTCTTTGCGGAACCGGAACGTGCGGCAAGCCTGACAAAGCTGTACAATGACCGCTTCAACAACATTCGCCCCCGCACCTATGACGGCTCTGGCCTGGTTCTGCCGGACTTATCCCAGGATATCCGGCTGCGCTCCCACCAGCTTGATGTGATAGCCCACGGCCTGTACGGGGACGGGAACCTTCTGATGGCCCACGAGGTAGGGGCGGGAAAGACCTATGCCGCCATCGTCCTGGCCCATGAATTAAAGCGGCTGGGGAAGGTGGCGAAACCGCTGATTGCCGTCCCCAACCATCTGGTGGGGCAGTGGTCTGACGCCTATATGGAGCTGTACCCCAATGCCAATATCTTAGTGGCGGAAAAGAAGGATTTCCAGAGGGCGAACCGCCGCCGTTTCGTGAGCCGGATCGCCACCGGGGAGTATGACTGTATCATCATGGCACATTCCAGCTTTGAACTCATCGGATTATCCAGGGAGAGGCAGCTGGCGGCCATGAGGGCGGAACTGGATGAGGTGACAAAGGCCATTGACGAGCAGAAATCCAGCTCCGGAAGGGACTGGTCCCTAAAGCAGATGCAGATCTTCCGGAAGAACCTGCAGTTCCGGTATGACCAGCTGTTTAATGCCGAGAAGAAAGACAGTCTCATCAATTTTGAAGAATTAGGCGTGGATGCCCTGATTGTGGATGAGGCCCATGCCTATAAAAATAATTTTTCTTATACCAAGATGCGGAACGTGGCAGGCATCAGCGGCCAGAGCAGCCAGCGCGCCATGGATATGCACCAGAAATGCCAGTATATCAATGAGATTGGCGGGGGAAAAGGAGTCATCTACCTGACCGGGACTCCCGTGAGCAACTCCATGTCGGAATTATATGTGATGCAGAAAACCCTGCAGCCACAGGAACTGGAACGGCGGGGGCTTCTGATGTTTGACGCCTGGGCGGGGACATTCGGACGTGTCACATCCTCCCTGGAAATCCGGCCGGAGGGCAACGGCTACCAGATGAAGAACCGGTTTTCCCAGTTCCACAACCTGCCGGAGCTGATGAGCATGTTTTCCATGATTGCGGATATCCGGACGGCGGACATGCTGGAACTGCCCACGCCGGAACTGAAAACCGGCAGCCCACAGGTCATCAAGTCTGTCTGTACCCCTGACCAGAAGCGGATCGTCATGGAACTGGCGGAACGGGCGGAGGCCATCCGGAACGGGGAGGTGGACAGCAGCCAGGATAATTTCCTGAAGCTGACCCATGAAGCCCGGCTGCTCTCCATCGATCCCAGGGCCATCGACCCGGAGATACCAGACGACCCGGATACCAAGCTGAACCTGTGCGCCGGGAGGGTGGCGGGGATTTATCATGAGACAGCAGAGGACAGGCTGACCCAGCTGATCTTCTGCGACCAGGGGACGCCGAAATACGATGGCAGCTTTAACTTTTATGAGGCAGCAAAGGCGGCGCTGCTTGCACAGGGGGTCAAACCGGAGGAAATCACGTTTATTCATGACGCAAAAACGGATGTACAGCGGGAACAGCTTTTTGAAAAGGTGCGAAAAGGAGAGGTTCGTATCCTGATGGGCAGTACGGAGAAGATGGGAACCGGGATGAACGTGCAGGAGAAGCTTATCGCCCTGCACCACCTGGACGTGCCGTGGCGCCCGGCCGACCTGACCCAAAGAAACGGGCGTATCTTAAGGCAGGGCAATGAAAATAAGGAAGTATCTATTTTTAACTATATCACAGAAAATACATTTGACAGTTATCTCTGGCAGATTTTGGAGCAGAAACAGCGGTACATCAGCCAGATCATGACCGGCCGCTCCCCGCTGCGAACCTGCGAAGATTTAGACGAGACTGTGCTGCAGTATGCAGAGTTCAAGGCGTTGGCAACCTCTGACCCAAGGGTGAAGGAGAAGATGGAGACGGACAATGAGATCAACAGGCTGACCGTCCTGAAATCTTCCTGGCAGAGCCAGCAGACCCAGCTGCAGGAGCAGGTTGGCAGCCGATACCCGGCCAGGATTGCCCGTATAGAGAAGGAGATAGCGGTCAGGGAAGAGGATATCCGGACATATCAGTCCAATAAAACCGAAGATTTCCGCATGGTGATCGAGGGACATACCCATGAAGAACGGGCAAAGGCGGCAGAGCATCTTATGGCCTGCGGTCACAGAGTTATGAAGATGGGGGTGGGTTTTGCCCCTGATGTCGGAAGTTATGCAGGGCTTATTATCCGGCTGAAGAAGTCAGAATTGGGCGGAATGAAGATTCAGCTGTGCGGAAAAGGGAGCTACAGCACCGATTACGGGGATTCCGAACTGGGGAACATCACCCGCATTGAGCATCTGGCAGAGCGCATCGTGTCGGATGACAAATATGACAAGGAGGAACTTGCCAACCTGCAACAGCAGCTTGCGGCGGCAAAGGAACAGTGCGGGAAGCCGTTTCCGGACGAGGAAAGACTGATGGAATTACAGAAGAAAAAGGTACAGCTTGATCTTGCACTGGAATTTAAGGAGGACGGGGAGGACGTGGTGGCGGAGGAGGAAACCGGAGAGGGAAGCGGGCAGGGGGAGAGAAAGGAGCCGCCCACACTGGAGCAGAGGATCTACCGGAAGCTCCGCCTGTTTGCGGCCCCAATCCTGGATGGAGAAGCCTATTATATGAAGCTGCAGGCAAAGGGGTATGAGGATCTGGTGGTTGAGGCCATTGGAGGGGAGGAATACAGCATTGCCCATTATTATGACCAGAACGGGGATTCCATGCGTGATCCGGAGATTACGTTTACCATCGACAGGGAAAGCAGATCCATCCACCCCTCCTCCTTTCTCCAGGACGGCATCGGGGTGTATTATGAGACGGCGGAGGCATCCCCCGCAATGGTAAGGGATTTAAAAGGGTTTATGGTACAGTGGTTTACCAACATCAAAAACCAGGGTTTTGAGCCGGTAAAGATCAAAAGATACGAACAGGAAGAAGAAAACAGCATGGAACAATAGGAGGGAGATTTAAAAAGCGGAAACAGGCCAAACACTGCAGGAGCCAAAAGGGTAAGCAGGATTTCACAGGAAGCGAAAGCAGGCGCAGACAAAGGTTTCTTGTGAAAGGCAGGTATTTGGCGGTTGAGACATACCAGAGAGGACTTGAAGGCCATGCAGGGATGGAGCCTGGAACGGAAGATACAGGTGACGCAGACCCGGATTCTGGAATGGTACTTGAGATTCGGGGGACAGGTTTTCGTCAGTTTTTCTGGCGGAAAGGATTCCTGCGTGCTTTTAGACATTGCCCGCCGGGTATATCCCGATATCCCGGCGGTGTTCGTGGATACGGGGCTGGAATACCCGGAGCTTCGGGAGTTTGTAAAAACAAAGGAAAATGTGAACTGGCTGCGGCCCAGATACCCATTCCCGCAGATCATAGAGAAATACGGGTATCCCGTAATCTCCAAGGAGATAGCGGACTGCGTGGACGGGGCGCGGAAGGGGCAGGCTACAAGGATAGAGCGGCTGAACGGGACGATGCTGGCGCCGGACGGCAGCAAGTCCGTGTATAACTGTGAGAACTACCATTATCTGCTGGAGGCGCCGTTCAGGATATCAGCCAGGTGCTGTTACCATATGAAGAAGGCGCCCATCTACCGGTTCGAGCGTGAGACCGGCAGGCACGGGATTGTGGGGCTGATGGCCCAGGAGAGCCGCCTGCGGACGCAGAAGTGGCTCCAGTACGGATGTAACGGTTTTGAGCGGAAACGGCCCCTGAGCCAGCCCATGGCATTCTGGCTGGAACAGGATATCCTGGAATACCTGAAAAGAACCGGGATTCCCTACAGTTCCATTTATGGGGAGATTGAGGAGATAAAAAAGAAGGACGGCAGCCGGATATTAAAGACCAGCGGGGTATCCAGATCGGGCTGCATGTACTGTATGTTCGGGGTCCATCTGGAAGAGGAACCCAACCGGTTCCAGCGGATGCAGCAGACCCACCCCAGGCAGTATGATTACTGCATCAACCGTCTGGGCTGCGGCAGGGTGCTGGATTTTATCGGAGTTCCCTACCGCCTGGAGGACAGTAAAAAAAACGAAACAGGGAGAGGGGGATGAAGATGGATATGGAAGTGGAAAAAGTCTATGCCCTTGAAAAGACAGGGGTGGACGGATATTATCTGCGGACACTTTACCTGCCCCGTGAGACGGTTCAGGAGATCCGACAGCAGGAACCGGCAGTCTATAAAGACCTGCACGGCCTGTTTGATGGGGTTCCCTGCGCAGACGTGGACGGTGTGATGAACTTTGTCATGCCGGACAGCCATGGAGGGCTGTGTGTCCGTACAAGGGATATGGGAAGGGATTTTCCCGGAAGGAACCAGTACAACGGGGATTCTGTGGAAGGGGAAAGGGAAGAGGTGATGGCAGAGCTTCGGCAAAGGCTGCAGAGGGATGGATACCACTTCCGCCCCAACGCCTGTTTCCGGAACGTGGATGTTCTTGAGACCCTGCAGAAGATCATGGAGCATAATACCAGTTTCTTTCAGACCGATTTTGCCTATGACCGGGAGATGCTTTTGGAGGCCGCCAGGGACAGGAATGCGCCCCGGCAATTTTTCTGGATGAGCAGGAAGGGCGGCACCTGGTGCTTTCCGGAGCGGAGCGTGCATATCCGGCAGACCAGCCCGCACAATACCTGGTTCTACTATGGCGGATGCCGGGGGAGCATGTGAAGGCATTCCGGGTGGAGCTGCGGGGGATGAGGGATGACCGGGTGATGGGGGATATTCTGGAGATAGACTACCAGAAGCATCTGGACTATCTCTGCACCCATTCCCATGACCCTGCAAAAGTGGAAGTGGTGTTTAAAAATCCCAACAGTTGCAGGACATTCGGCTGGCAGGAATACGAGCAGAACTGGCAGGCCATTGCAGACAGGTATGGGACAGTGGAGCGGAAACGGTATCTGGTGCCGGATGAGTGCCAGCTGTCGCGGGATATGGCAGGAGCCTGCGGGATGTTCTGGGATGCAGTGGATGTGATGGAAGTGGACGATTATGTGAAGCGTCTGGAACATGACAGGCTCCATGAGTATGGCTATACCGCAGGGGATCTGGCACTGACCGGCCCTGTGGATGCGGAGCGGGCGGTGAACCAGGGGCTGGAGTGCTACATACTGAATCGGGACGGCTCCAGGGAACCGGTTCATGACTGGGAGGATTACCGGAAGGCCCTTTCTAATGGGAAACTGTTTGGCATGGAGGCCGGGGAGAAGGATATCCTGCGGTACTTCAAACAGGATACGGTTCCTCTTTTCAATGAAGAGGAAATGCAGAAGATTTATTCCCTTGCACTGCAGGCCGGTATGGAGAACGAGCCGGAGGGGAGCAGTCTGCTGGACGGCATTATCCATAAGGCAGAATGTTTCCTGCCGGGAGAAAGGCAGGGGGAGGCTCCGGCCAAAGAGCAGGAAGTGCTGCCGGGAGACGTCATTCAGTAGAACAGCGATAAGGCAGTCTTTGGATATCCAGATGCTTAACAGTGAAAACCAGTAAAGGATAAAATATTCGGTTCCAGGCTGTCGGGACAGAAAAGAGGAAACCATGTACGATTATAAAATGAATTTCTATGTGGATTATATCAACCGGAACGTGCTGAACCGGATCAATTACGCACGTCTCCAGGAAGATTACCAGACGGAAGAAAAGGCATATGCCAAAAGCGCGCTGAACGCTCTCCACCAGGGTGTGATGGAAGTGTACGGCACGGAAACTTTTGACCGTGACACACTGGAAGAGGGCTTTGTCCTTCTGCCGGGAGTGCTGCAGTCCGGGGAGAGTGGCAATGTCTGTATCGCCCTTCTGGAACTGGATTTATCCTCATCCGGGGAACACTGGGGAACGGACTATCTGACAAAGTATGGCTGTATCAATCCCCGTGAAGAGGAAATGCCGGATGCAGTGCGCCAGTTTTTGAAAGAGACCTATGGAACCTATGAGTACGGTTACACGGCAACTCTCACGGATGATATCCATGTGGATAAGGAGCGTCTGCCGGATACGCTGAAGGAGATCCTGGCGGATTTTAGGAACCAAGTGTTTGTGCCATGCAGCCGGGAGGAAGTGTCGGAAAATCTTCTGGACTACATGGCAGATGGGGATATGGAAAGGTAGGCTGCTATGGCAGGCTGGAAAACACGGGCAGAGGTTGCTGCAATACGGAAACGGTATCCGGCAGGTTCCCGGATAGAACTGGATTACATGAATGAGCAGGGGATGCCGCCCGGACTGAAAGGGATTGTGAAGTCTGTGGATGATGTGGGACAGCTGCACATGATCTGGGAGAACGGCAGATCCCTGGCCCTTGTGTCGGGGGCTGACCGGTTCCACCGGCTGCCGGAGCCGCAGGCAGGGAAAGAGGCAGGAAAGGAAACAGAGGCGGAAGAAATAGAGCGGTAAAGGATATCAAAATATTTATGATATAGCTTTTTATGATTCTTAACCTAGACAAGTAGATTTATATTGTTATAATAGTGATATAAATTAGATTTCTGGCTGGGAGGAATATAAATGAAGATAGAATATATTTTTGTGAAATCCCTAGATGAATATTGCACATCCAAAGAACAATTTTGTAATTTTTTATGCTCGAATAAGCATATTAGATTAAAAAAATTGGGAGAAGAGGTATCGGAGAAGCAAATACTTTTACTAGATGAATATGAATTAGAGTATCGTTTAGAATATATTTTAATTGAAAAATCGCAGGAGTGTGGTTTTCATTTGTTGATTGAGATTGCAGAGAATGGAGATGAACAGGCTGATATATTAGAGTTATTTGATATAACAGTCCGAGAAATAAATATAAAAAATGGAAATCAATTTTCGATTAACACAATATGGAATGATGCATCTGCATATTATGGGAAAAAGCTATATCCAGAAATTATAAAAATAGAAGGTATGCTTCGTAAAATCATTTATCTGTTTATGCTAAAAACAGCGGGAAGTAGATGGTTTAATGAAAGTACACCTGAGAAGTTTAAAGTAAGCATAGAATCTGTTATAGAAAAAAATAATAAACCTATAAATGAAATAAATAGTGATTGGCTTACATATGCAG
>CAJULV010000075.1 GCA_910587555.1 uncultured Acetatifactor sp. | reverse complement strand
TCAAAACACTCATTGCTTCTTCATATAATCTTTCCCATTCTTTATCCATCGTTTTGCTCTCCTTAATAAATACCAATTTATATACTTGATTATAAAATTTTTGCCTGCAATGTACATTTATAAGCCCGTTTTTATATGGATACACAATTCCGAAAAGGGAGAACGAAAATCACTTTTATAATCCCGCATTGCCGTATTCTTCAGATTGAGAACCTCCTCAACCAGCATTGCTGTCAAAACAGCTGTGGAGTCCTCCGCGTTTTTTGCTCCCACAATGACTTTGTTTTCCTGAAGCCTGAAAGAAATCACTTCTTCCGGGTCCTGATTACAGCAATCCAGGATTCCCTCATCATATTTTCGCTGATTCTTCACCTTATTGCAATGCCCGCAGGCCCAGAACAGATTATTCCAGTCAAATACTCGCTCCGGATAAGTTCTGTTCTTATGGGGCAGCAAATGCTCCACCTCCGGATCCTGAAGCTCTCTCAGTTCGCAGATATAACATTTATCGTGGAAATCTTCCTTTAACTGCTGAATCACATCTGCCTCGGAATAGCTGCCCCCGGAAGGGTTCCTGATCTCCGTCTCCAGAGATGCAGGCGCCGGAAAAGAACGTTGGATCTTCACCATCAGATATCCTCCCTGCTTTCCAGTTCCAATTTCAGTCTCTGATATTCCGTTGTTATATTCAGGGCCAGATAGTCCGGTATTTCGTTTAAAAACATCTCCAATCCTGCTATTTCCTCGAAGTCATTGTCTGTCAGAACCTGCTTTCTGACCAACGCTTTGTATCTTGTAAATTACTCCTCCAAGGTTTTTGACATCTCACTGGAACGGAAATATCCCTCCACAATCCCGCCATAGGGAATATCTGCCAACCCCTTCTCCACCAGCGTATGATTCTCCAGGTCATAGATTACCGTCTCCGGTATGCTGTTTAGGATAAACGGCGAATGAGTGGAAACAATAAACTGGATATTGGGAAATATCGTTGTCAGCAGCTCCAGGACGGATTTCTGCAGTTCTATGTGCAGATGCGTCTCGATTTCGTCCACCAGTACTATCCCCGGGATATTGAAATCAAAGGACCGGTTCGTTTTCTTTTCCATCCTGACGATCAAATCCAGTACGATATCCAGTACGGCGGCAAATCCGCTTGACAGTGTGTTAAAATCAAATGGCTCCCTGCCCTTTTCCCTGATCCGGAAGGAAAAACCTTCTTCCTCGAAAATCAGCTCCAGTGAATCGTCGCCGAATATCTTCCGCAGCAAATTTGTAAAACTATCGAACCATCGTTTGATGGAATCTGCCTTATCGTTTTTCCCGTTATTTCTGGCCAATGCTTCCGTTACTTTAAGATCTGCCAGATACTTTACAAATACCCGCCTGGGAGTTTCCGTTATGGAGTACTTGTCCTGCAGCTCAACCTTTTCAATATGATTTGATACATCCGCCTGAAAAATTCGTTCCGCTTTGTAATAAGCCAGAATAAATTCTCCCTTTTCATAAGAATACCTTACTGCTTCTGTCGGTTTGCTAAATTCCAAGGATATCCCCGCTGCTAAGGTATCAGCCAGTTGCTTTTTCAGATTTTCTATATATTTTTCCAGTTCTTCGGCCTGACAGCTCTTTTCTTCCATCTTTTGCAATATATGCAGCTGATGCTCATAACTTAAAATGTTTCGCTCTTCAAGCTTCTGTCTATTGGAAACCGCCTCCTTCAAATTCCGCCCTAAAGCCTCCAGAACACTGGTCTTCCCGCTGCCGTTCTTTCCGGTCAAAATCAAATGCTTCATTTTATCATTGGAAAGAGGGATTCTGATATCCTTCAAATGCCTGACATGCTCTATCTTCAGTTCTGAAATAAAAATCCTGTCCATAGGCGTCTCCCCTTTCACCAAATTCATGTTGATGAGTCTCTTTTTCTTCCCCTGTTAATGCCTTTCCTCACGCAGCTCACGACAAAACCCTGGGAAAGCACCTCTCCCTCTTCCCCATTAATGCCTTTCCTCACACTGCTGACGACATAAATCTGAAGAAAGCACCTCTCCCTCTTCCCCATTAATGCCTTTCCTCACACCGCTCATGACATAAATCTGAAGAAAACACTTCTCGCACCTCGCCCGAATCCAGGTCCCGAGCAGAGAGCTTCCCCTGCCAGGCCAAATCCTCCCTGTAGGACAGCTCCCAGCGAATGGTATGAGGGATCTTATCGATAATAGGGATTTTTTCCTTTCCCGTATACACAAGCTCCCGGTCCGCATCCTGTGTGACATAAAGCTGTAATTCTTCCTTTATTCCTGATACATCCAGTTTATAGATAAATCCGGACGAGAGGGACCGCAGTGGCTGCACATGCGCAAATGCTTCCACATTGTGCCGCAGATGCGCTTCCCTGAAAGGACAGCCTAACCTGTCCGGCTCCTGAATTTCCCATTCATCGTAGTCGATATTATAATTGCTGGATAACAGTTCCATACGCCGGGAGAGCAGAGCTTTCCGAAAATAGTCCCAAACCTCCCTGTGTGTGTCAATGACGAATAAAGAAGAAATACCAATCCACGGAGACATAAACACATGGCCCGTCACTTCCGCCGAAAGATATTCGGTTTTGATATCGCTCGGTGATGAAAAATACATTTCATCAGGAATCCGAATCCCGCATTCACACATATGTTTTCTCCTTTCTGCATCCTGTATGCTTTTACCGATCGTTACAAAATCCGCTCCTTCGCCTTACCGGTTAAATGCCGTTATGTTCGCCTCATTCAGCGTGAAATCATAATAATTCAGGTCTTCCCGCCTAGTCCATCCGATGCGGTTCCAGAAAGCATTTCCGATGTCGTTGGCGGTAAAGGCGATAAGGCTGACCTTGTTCACCTGCTCCTCCTTCAATGCGTTCATGCAGTGAACCACCATAGCCTTGCCGATGCCCTGCCTGCGCCAGTCCTCCCGGACGCACACATGGTACAGACAGCCCCGTCTGCCGTCATGGCCGCAGAGGATGCCGCCCACAATAACGCCCTCCCCGTCCACTGCCACCACACTGGTGGTTGGATTTCGTCTGAGAAAGCGTTCCACTCCCTCCCGGGAATCGTCTATGCTGCGCATGCCGAAGCCCCGGATGGTTTTCCACAGGGCATAGAGTCCCTGATAATCTTCTATTGTCATGGTTTTGACTGTAAACGTTTTATCGTTCATCATTTCACCCGTTTCTCTGTTTTATGTGATTCCAGGAAAAATTCGGAGCGAAAGTTACCGGTTTCATCATAATGTCCAGTCCTGGGAGTGGATTCCCAGAAATTTTTTATCCCGGAATCCAATACAGATACCGTGTTCCGGATCACATTCACAATCTCCATAAAACGAGATTTCAGGATAGACAAACCCATCTTTGGACTGGGTTATTCTGCTGATATTGACAGCAATGGCAGAAATGGAAATCTCCTTCTCGATATCCGCTTCCCCTATCCCTTCTTCGCCAATCACATCATACTGTTCATTACAATATTCTGTTATCACATTCCTGTAGTCTTCAATTCTGACATTTTGGATGAACCAGTTGAGACAGGCTATTTCTTCCTCAGACAGTGCGAATCCGTCCTTTTTATAATTTCCGTTTTCGTCATATTTGTTGTCACCGGCCGAAAAAACCGTAACCTTTTCCTCTTTGCCGAACAAATCAATGAATATGAAATCCCCATTATTTAAGCTTTCTATTGTTTTCATGAACTCACGATTTCCTTTATTCCATCTTTTTCCATCCATTTTCATCCGTAAGCTTTATCAGTATACACCGTTTGCCCGGAAAGAACAATATTTTTTCGGTACAATCTTCCTATCCAATAGCCTCCCGCACCAGCTGCCAGGCGATACTGCCCTCCCGCAGCTTGTCCAGGGCGTCCTCATATTTCACCCAGGCCGCGGAGTCCACCTCCCCGGACAGCCGAAAATCCGCCTTTTTCACCGTGGCCTTGTAGCCCAGCATGAGCATTTCCTTTTGGGGATAGGGAAAACTGCGGATGTATTCCAATTTCACCACTTCCTGGCCGATTTCCTCCCCTATCTCCCTGACAGCGGTCTCCTCTGCCGATTCCCCCGGCTTCATGATGCCCGCCACACAGACATGCTTTGTGGCCGAGACATAACCCTGCCGTATCAGGGCCACCTCCCTTTCTTCATTCACCACTGCGCAGATAACCGATGTGGTGAACATGTCCCATAACGGGACGCTGCACTGTTGACAGAAGGGAATCAGCCCCTCGTCACCAATTTCCTTCTGAATCAGTTTGTTCCCGCAATGGGGACAGTATGTAAAATGCATGTTATGTCCTACCCCCTTTCTCATCCGGTCCGGTTCCGGACCCTGCGTCCACAGAAACTGCCCCAAATCAGACCACACTCCGATTCCGCCCCCGTGTCCACAGAAACTGCCACAGGCCAGGCCACACTCCGATTCCAGCCCTGTACCCACAGAAACTACCACAGGCCAGACCACACTCCGATTCCGCCCCAGCGTCCACAGAAACTGCCACAGGCCAGGCCACACTCCGATTCCGACACTGTACCACCGGAAACTGCCCCAAGTCAGACCGTCCGGTTCCGGCCCCCATCTGAAATGTTCCCATCATTGTGAACCGCCCATCTCACAGATACAGCATCTCCGAATAAGCCATGATAAAGGGCCCGCTTCCCTTCCCCTCATCGGTGAGGTAATACCCGGGCTCTTCATAATTATTGGTGCCGTTGGCCGCAGCCTTCAGATAAATATCCCGCAGCCCCGTTTCATCCAGCTTCTTCTCCGCCAGCCCCACGAAAGCCCTGATTCCCGCTTCCCTGTAGGATTCCTCCAGCCATCCCTTTCGGACGCCTTTCAGAAGAATGTAGCTCATCATGGCAGTTCCGCTGCTCTCGGGACGGTTTGTCTCCGTGGCCGGCCTGTCCGCCAGGTTTGCCCAGAGGCCGTCTCTGTCCTGATATTTCAGCATGCCGTCTGCAAACAGCTTCAGCGCTGCCTTTCTTTTCTCCATATATTCCTCCGGGAGCACCTCCATGCAGTCCACCATGGCCATACCGTACCAACCCATGGCCCTGGTCCAGAAGAATCCGCACACATCTTCTCTCCCGTTTCCTGCATGATAGTACATGCCGTTGGGGGAAAGCAGCACATCCGCCACCCAGTCCAGGCGTTCCTGTACCAATTCCAGCTGCCTTCTGTCGCCGATTCCCGCTCCGTGACGGGCCAGGAATGGCTGCAGCATGTAGATGCCGTCCAGCCAGATTTTGTACATGGGCGCCTCCCGCCAGCCATGCCAGTAATTGTGCCCCAGTTCCTCGGGCATATTCTCCAGGCAGGGTGTATGCCCCAGGCTGTTCACATAGGTTTCGTCCGTCAAATGCCGGTAAAGCCGGGCCGCAATCTCCCCGTAGACATCTTCTCCCCGGGAAAAACGCTCAAAAAGCACCGCGGTCTTATAGCAGTCCGCCCCATGGCAGTCCACATATCCCGCTCTCTCGAAGCTCAGCTGCCGGCTGCCGTCCACTTTCTGCTCTGTCAGTCCGTCCAGATAGGACTTCACATAATCGTAATAGGCTTCCCCGCGCTCCGGAACCGCCTCATAAATATCGTACAGTCCTTCCATTACTACACCATTGTAGTAGCTGTAATCATACAGAAAATCCTTTCTCCCGGGAGCGCGTTTCTCGTTGTCCCATGAGAAAAAGCGTTCCGGACTGCCCAGTACCTTTTCCGGCACATTTTCTTCGGAATGGATTGTCAGCCTGTTAATATAATCCGCTGCCCTACTCACTGCCGCTTCCACTCTTTTTGCTTCCATGCGCTGTTCTCCTTTTCCCGTTTTCATCATCATCTGCCACCGCCGGTCTGCTTTAAACCGCCTATTTTCCCATTTCCCTGCAGTACCGATTCAGCATAAGCTCAATATAATCCTCTCTGCTAAACAGACCTCTGCCGCCCCTGTCCCCCCGGGCCTTCACAATCTCACAAAGGGGAACCGTCAGGCGGGTATGCTGCGCTGCGCTTCTGCTCTCCGCATAGTTTTCAAGCACTGCCCCGGCACCGTCCCGTTTCAGATTGCCCAGGCACCAATGAGGAGCAGGGGTGGAAATATTCGGATATACGTTAAAATCCTTATCTATGTTAAAAACCGGACTTTGGCTTACATAGCTTGCTGTGGAGGAATCCGCGATCAGCTCTTCGTAAAGTGCCTGCTCTGTCCTCCCGAATACATCCGTGAGGGTTTCTTTTCCGAAATGCCTTAAGGTATACGCTTCCAAAAAAGGCGGAATTTTCTCCAAATCCTCCTGTGTAATCCATGCGTCATACCATTTTTCATTTTCCCCGTCACAGGAACCCTGATGAAGGAAGCAGGAAAACGCCCCTCCGAAGGCCCTGCAGCGCGCCTCCAACTCCCGCTCTCTGACCAGATTTTCAATATGTCCCAATTCCCCTATATTGTTCCGGTTCACAAACACCTGAATGCGGGGAGAAATTTTATTCTCAATCAGGATATCCATGGCTTCCAGGATCTCCCGGTAAGCGCCCTTCCTGCCCACATAAAAATCAGTGGTTTCCGCAGTGCCGAACAAAGTCAGCTGAACTGCTTTCAGTCCCAGGGAAGAAAGCCACTTCCCATACTCCCTGTCCCGCACAAGCCGCCAGAAGCTTGCCAGCTCAAAGTGCTCTCCGGGCCTGTCGGAAAGCCGGCTGCATACGGCAAAAAGCTCTTGGTAGTTCTCCGGATAATCCGGTTCGCGGTACCAGTCATAGACCTGCAGCCCCTCCGTAAAGGGCCTGAATTCCTCTGCCGCAAATGCCAGTTCCGAAACCGGCATATTGCCGTTGGGGGTAGTCCCCAGCCAGCAATGCCTGCACCGGTTGGGACAGCCGTGCATGTCCAGACAAATCAGAATTTCTTCAAATTTCATTATGACACCTCCCGAAAGTCAATATCATATCTTGTCCCATGATGAAACAGCACGCCTTCTGTAAGCCGGATGCGCAGAAGGCAGGTGTTTGGGTCTTCTTCGTCCACATGCCCGTTGTCATACCACTCCCCAAAAACCACCCTTATTTTGGACATGATTTCCCCATTGCTTTCCGCCTTCACATGCCCCAGATTTTCTCCCATGCCATGAGCCGTAAACCACTCTCCGCAGACAGCAACCACAGGATTATCCGCAATCTGCCGCATCTTGTTGGAACGGGCATAGGTAACCACGTAAAAAGCCCCGTCCTCATAATAGCTGTTCACAATCCGCACAGAGGGCACCCCTGCCTCCACTGTGGCCAGGGACAGCAGGGTGTCACAGCCGAACCTTTCCTCCATAATCCTTGTCGTTTCCACGGTTAATTTTTCTCCCATTTGTCTTTCCTCCTATGTATAGTCGCTACGCGACGGTACTAAAGGGTAAAGTCCCTTCGGCACACCTGTAATGAGAGAAACTTTTATTCGAAAGGGCACTCTTAAAAGTTCCTCTCGTGTGCCTTTGCGACTTTACTGTCCAGCAGATATTTTTTCTCCCATTTGTCTTTCCTCCTATATATAGTCGCTACGCGACGGTACTAAAGGGTAAAGTGCTTGCGCTCTTAACAGGTGCCCTTTAATGCAATACCGCAGTCCACTCTTCCTTATCAATAATATATTGGAATTCCGTCAATTTGTCACTGTCCATAACCCGAATCAGGTCTTCCATATCATCCACCATGGCATAGGAAGAAAGTCTGTCCCTGTCTGCCCATTCTACGGTACCTTCCTCGGAATCCTGCAGCTCGCCCTCAAAGCAGTCCGCCCGGAACAGAAACACAATGTACCTTCCGCCCTCTATGGGAAACTGCTTGACGCCGCAGAGCCTGGGATTTCGGATCGTCAATCCGGTTTCCTCCTGCATTTCCCGAATCACAGATGCCACAATGGATTCTCCCGGCTCCACATGCCCGCCGGGGAATGCATAGCCGCTCCAGTCCTTTTTTGTACGATTCTGAAGCAATATCTGATTTCCTCTGCATATCATGCATAAAGTGGTCAGCTCCACTCTTTCCGTTCTGTCCATCCCTGCTCCGCTCCGATTCTTCTTCCGCTTCTTAAGGAATTCCTGCACTTGGGTACTACGGGAAGCAGGGCACCAGCTCCAGCCCCTGGCTCTCCTCCAGCCCGAACAGCAGGTTCATATTCTGCACGGCCTGTCCTGCGGCGCCCTTCACCAGATTGTCCAAGGCCCCCATCATAATCACCCGGCCGGTTCGCTCATCTATTACGAAATTAACATCCACATAATTGCTGCCTTCCACCCAACGGGTCTCGGGGCAGACTCCCCTGTCCAGAACCCGGACAAATTTCTCTCCGGCATAGTACCTGTCATAGGCAGCACGGATTTCCTCCCAGGAGGGCAGTGTGCCGTCCTTCTTTTGTTTCAGCCTGGCATACTCCGTCACCAGAATCCCCCGGTTCATGGGCACCAGATGAGGCGTAAAATTGATCATAACCTTACAGTTTCCCGCATACCCCAGCTGCTCTTCGATCTCCGGGGTATGCCTGTGGCTTGCCACGCCGTAGGCCTTGATATTTTCATTGACCTCGCAGAACAAATTGGGCACCTTGGCCCCCCGCCCTGCCCCGGAGGTTCCGGACTTGGCGTCGATTATCAGCGTATCCGCATCAATCAGCCCCTCCTTCACCAGGGGATAGGCTGTCAGAATGGAGCAGGTGGTATAGCAGCCCGGGTTTGCCACCAATCTGGTAGACGGGGTTATCTGACCGCGGTTCACCTCGCACAGGCCGTACACTGCCTCCGGAATAAACTGAGGGGATTTGTGCTGGATCCCGTACCATTTTTCATATACATTCACGTCTTTTATACGGTAATCCGCAGACAAATCTACGATCTTTACTTTCGATAAAATCTCTTCCGTCAAAAGGCCGGCCAGGAAGCCCTGGGGTGTGGCGGTGAAGATTACGTCCACCTGCTCCGCCAGTTCTGCCAGATTGTCATCCTTACACACATCCTCCACAATGCGGAACATGTTCTGGTATACCTCACAATACTGTTTGTCAATATAGCTGCGGGAGCCGTACCAGACGATCTCCACCTCCCGGTGGTTGGCCAGAATCCTGACCAGTTCCCCTCCCGCATATCCCGTTGCTCCGATGATTCCTGCTTTTATCATCTCTTCTCCTCACTTTCGTCTGTTTTCCGTTCCCGGATGCCCCGAAGCCTTACAATACGCTGCAAACGCAGCCCCGTCATGTCCAATCCCCTCTGTTAACACAGGCACAATCCGCTGCCCTGACAACACCTTATGTAAGTATAACACTTTCTGCATAAATGTCCACCGTTTTTTATATTTATGCATTCTTATATCTGAAATTGTATTTTTATTCACTTACAATGCGCCGCGGCAAAGAGCGGCCACAAATCCGCACCTTCGCCATTCCCGCAATTCCCTCCATGCCGCCTGATGCTCTGCTGGCAAATCCTCCCGCCCCCTTCCAATCATCTGGAGGAAGCGCCTGGCTCCGGCCTTTCCCGGCACAAGGCAAAACGCCTTCCCTCACAGCAGCGGAGACGCCGCCTTCAGCAGCAGGCCCGTCACCTTCACCGTCCATTTCTCCCGTCTCACCGTCTCCATGGTCACGCTGCGGCACTTTGGCAGCATCTCCCGAAAATCCCTCTCGATATCGGATATGCAGCCCGTGCCATACATATAAGTGGCACATTCAAAATGATGGTACAGGCTGCGGTAATCCAGGTTGATGGTCCCCACCACCGCTTCCCTGTCGTCACTGACAAAAACCTTGGCGTGGACAAAACCCGGCGTATATTCATAGATTTTCACGCCGGATTGCAGAAGGGAGTGATAATGGGTTTTGGCCAGGGCATAGGGAAGCCTTTTGTCCGGAATTCCCGGCAGAACCAGCACCACCTCCACCCCCCGTTCCGCGGCATATTTCAGCGCGCCTTCCATCTCCCCGTCCAATATCAGATACGGTGTCATAATATGTACATACTTAACGGCGCGGTTCAGAATGTCCATATAGACCCGCTCCCCCACTCTGTCATCATCCAGCGGGCAGTCCCCATAGGGAATCACATAACCCTTTGCATGCTCCTTGCGGAAAACGGGATATTCAAGGTTTTTCCCAAATTCCAGTGTGTGTTCGTCGATATTCCACATCTGCAGGAACATCAGCGTAAAACTTTTCACCGCTTCCCCCTTCAGCATAACCGCCGTATCCTTCCAGTGTCCAAATCTCTGAACACGGTTGATGTACTCGTCAGCCAGATTAATGCCGCCGTTAAACGCGGTATGCCCGTCAATCACCAGTATCTTACGATGGTCGCGATAATTGTAATGGGTGGAAATAAAGGGGGAAACAGGCGAAAACACCTTGCATTTAATTCCCCGCTCCCGCAAAAGCTTCAGGTATTTATGAGGAAGCAGCGCAAATTCACAGGTGCCGTCATACATCAGCCGCACATCTACGCCCTCCGCGGCCTTGCGGACCAGGATCTCCAGAACCTCCCCCCACATCAGCCCTTCACTGACAATAAAGTATTCCAGAAAAATAAAATGCTCCGCCTTCTCCAGTTGCCGCAGCAGCTCCGAAAACTTGTCCTCGCCCAGTGGAAAATAGGTCACCTCCGTCCCGTCATACACAGGATGGCAGCCGCTCCGCCGGATATAGCGGGCCAATGATGCAGCCCCCGGATTTTCTTCCTCCAACGCTTCCAATACCTCCTCAGACTGCGGGATGCTCTTCTGGGTCATCTCAATGATCTGGGTGAAGCGCCCTTTCAGCGCCCGATGCCCGATATCCAACTGTGTATACAGATACAGCAGCCCTCCGAACACAGGCATCAGCATCACAATCACCAGCCATGTAATCTTTGCAGTGGGGTCAATGCGGCTGTTCAGGAGATACAGCACCATAGCCACGGAAACCACTGCGGCGGCAGCGAATATGTGCGGACGATATTCCTTGAACCATTGAAACCCCACCACCACAAATGTTGCCTGAAGCAACAGCAGTAACAGAAACAGCCCCATACGGCTGAACACCGCATGAATGATGCCGTTCTGCCCCTTTTTCAGCAATCTGATTCCCATACTTTTATTATCGTTATTCTGCATATGAAATGACGCCTCCTCTTTTGTATAACCGTAATGCACATTCCCCATGGCTGACCGCGTTCCGGCCCGTTTCCCCTCTCCGGGAAGGGAATTCCCAGACATGTAACATCATTTTACCACAAGCCGGCGCTTTTTTCTATCGACATTTAACAGTCAAAGCCTAAACCTCATTCGGTTAATACAGCCCGCTGCGCCTCCTTCATTCGGCCAGTCTCCCACAGGCTGCGGCGCACATCCGGCGGAAAGCAATTTTCAGATACCTCCAGGGGTTTTCTATATAATAAAAAGGGGAATCCGTATGAAAAAAGAATTTGGAGTAAAGAGAATAAGATGTCCGCAAAAAACCGTGCCCAGGCTGACGTTACTGCTGTCAGCCCGGGCACAGTACCTGCAGTATAGACCGGGACTGCTGCCTGCCGGGCACAGTGCTTTATTTGTCTTCCGCTTTTCTGCGCTTCAGCCGCTCTATCTCCCGTTTCTGCTCGTCGATGCCCTCTCCGGAAAATGTATGATATTCTTCCTTCAGGCATTTGATAATGCGCTTCCTGTCCTCCATTGCGGCATCATAGTCGCCGAGAAACTCATGCACCTGCGCCATGGAGTACAAACCGTCCGAAATTCTGGGCGGCTCCTGCATGGTAAAGCATTTCTCATAATCCGCCAGGGCTTCCGCATATCTGCCCAGTTTCTTCAGGCGATCAGCCCTGTCACAATAGGCCTGCCACCGCTCCGGAAATCGCTCCACCGCAGCGTTCCAGTATTCCAGTGCCTTCTCCAGGTTTCCCCGGCCCAGCATCACGTCTCCCATGTAGGTTTCGTACTGGTGGGTTTTCGCCGCCGTCCGGATTTGTTCGATATACGGAATAGCGTCGTCAAAACGTTTGTCTGCAATCATATTCTCGATAATTGCATAAAGCCCCCTGTAATTGCCGGGATTTTTCACCAGGAATTCCCTGAAATATTCAATCACCTCAAAGTGATTATCATACCACTCGTCCCCGCATACGCCGTTGTTGGCTTCCAGATATGCCACCCATCCCCGCTTTTCCTCCGGATCCAGCTCCAACGCCTTCTTCGCGTATTCGCCTGCCAGTTCATGGTCACTTTTTGCCCTGTGATTGTACAGCTCGGCCATACAGTTGTACGCCCTGACGTTCTTCGGCTCATTCCGTATCACCCTCTCCAGGAAACGGGCGCAATGGTCAAAGATCTCCGCCGGAATCCTCCTCTCATGCCAGAACATGTTCTCCATCCGCTCAAACTCCGCCTCCTCCGGCATCCGGAACAGTTCGTCGATGGTTACCCCGAAAAAAACGGCGAGATTGGGCAGGAGCGCAATGTCCGGCACACTGGACCCGGTCTCCCATTTGGAAACTGCCTGAAAGGAAACTCCCAGGTATTCTGCCAGTTCCTCCTGCTTCACATTCTTTTCCATACGCAGCTTTTTTATATTTTTTCCGATATCCATTGTATTCCTCCATTCAACTGTTGTTTGATCTGGTTTTATTTATCAGCTGATAGATTCAGTATATATCCGTTTTGCGCAGAATACAATCGACGTAAATTCTATCTGATTCTAACCATGGTTGAGCCATTTCCCCTGTCCGCTGCCTTCATGGCCTTCTCCCAAATGCTCCTGTTGCCATCCCCTTTTGCCACGGCATTCTCCTGAATGCTCCTGTTGCCATCCCCTTTTGCCACGGCATTCTCCTGAATGCTTCTGTTGCCATCCCTTTTGCCACGGCATTCTCCTTATCAGATTTCGATGTGCCGTGCCCCTGTCTCCTTACAATTCCTCCAGCATCCCCTCCAACAGCATAATATGATACGCTTCGTCCCGGATGATCCGCCTGAGTACGGCATTCACATATTCGTCATTTATTTTACGGATATGCGCTTTATACTGGGCAATGGCATCCTTTTCGGCTTCCACATCCGCACAGAGCATCCGCCTGGCATCCCTCCAAGTTCAATGCATCTGGTGGCAAAGGTATGCCTGGTAGCATGAAAATTGGCATCCCTGATCCCGCAGTCCGCGAAAATTTTCTTAAAGCGGTTCTGCATCGTCCGCGGCTCTACGTAACGGATGCCGTCTCCCGTCAGCACATAGGCTTCCGGCACATGGAACCGTTTCAGGCACTCCATAATGATATCCGGCTGGGGAATAATGCGCACGGAACTGGCGCTTTTGGATTCCAGAATCCTTATTTCGGTCTTATGTGATTTGCGACAACCTGCATTCCCCCAGTTCCGGCAGAATATAACACCGCAAAATATCCTCATATTTGTTGGCGGAAGATTTTTTCAGCGTGACTGCCGCTTCGGAAAGCCATTCCTTTCCGATATCCGACAGCTTCCCGCCCCCCAGCCGCTTGTCTCCCTCTTCCCAGTTCATGCTTTATCTTGTCCAGCTTCTGTTTCACTTCGCGGTAACTGCCGGCGTAAACTGCCCCGTATTTTGCTTTTCCGTCCACCCGCTCCTTGATATAGCGCCCTTCCCAGCGCCCGTCCTTTCTTTTGTAAATGTTTTCTCCGGTCCTTGGCATAAGCCGTACCTCCTTATCTGACTGTAATTTTGACGGCGAATGGATACCCTTTCCGAAAAAATGGGAATTGTACCAAAACCCAGGAGAAAGACAAAGAGGATGAACCCTTACGAAAAAAGCCATGTCGGATTTTAAACTTCCGGACATGGCTTTACCTTGTTTTTCATCAATATATGTTTCTGTTTTTCCTGACCGTTTCCCTGACCCATTCCCTACAGCACCATCACCAGCGTTCCCGCCCCAATCAGAATCGATCCCACCAGTGATTTTACCGTAAAATCCTCATGCAGAAACACAAATGCCAGAATCAGTGTAATCACAACGCTCAGCTTGTCCACTGGCACCACCTTGGACGCTTCCCCTATCTGCAGCGCCCGGTAATAGCAAAGCCAGGAGGCCCCCGTTGCCAGCCCCGACAAAATCAGGAATATCCAGCTTTTCCTGCTGATACCGGACAACCCTCCCTGCGCATTGGTTAAAAATACCATCCCCCAGGACAGGAACACCACTACTACCGTCCTGATGGCCGTGGCCAGGTTGGAATTCACTCCCTCAATGCCAACCTTCGCCAGAATCGATGTGAGCGCGGCAAAAACCGCCGACAACAACGCAAATACAAACCACATAAATACACCTCCTTTTTTCATTTTCCATTCATTGACGTGAACTTCCGCAAAACATCCCGGCCAGTTCCTCATGCCTGCCCTGAGGGGAATAAATGTTGATTCCGTCCAAGTCCGTGCTTCTGTTGCCGAATGCGGGAAATAGGAATCCCCACTCCGGCATCCCGGCTTCATAGTCCCCGCCCACAGGGCATACGGCGCAGTCCATAAAACGGTATACCTCCTCCGACTCCCACTGCTCCGCCTTGTCGCTTCTTTTTACAGGCACATCATAGTTCCCCTGGAACACAAGGATACCATACGGAAAACCGGGCTGATACCGTTCTCCTATATATTCATACAGGGAAAGCAGCAATGCATCGTTTTTCAGTTCACATTCCCGCAATGCCATCAGCAGCTGCCAGATGCCTCCCGGAACTCTGTCCTCCGGCAGGAAACGATAATTTTTCAGTTCCACGTTGGTATCGGAAAAGGGGATTGCTTTTGCTATTTTCAATTTTTCCGCCCGCTCCGACGCCGCTAATTTCAGAAAATGCGTATTAAAGGTACCGTCGATATAACCCTCCTCGTCCATGTAAGCTCCCGCTATCCTGCCGAAGCAGTTTCTGGATACCGTCATCCTTCTGGTAAGCTCCAGCATGTCTTCCCTGTCTATGTACATAGTCTGCTGCCTCCAAATTCTTCGGAATCGCTCGTATTTTTATTTATCTTACCAAAACCGCTTTTTAAAAGCAAGGGAATCTTCCAAAAGACGGACAATACAGAAAAAACCGCAGGCATTCCTGCGCACATTTTGCACACTAATCCAAGAAGCACAAGGGCATGTACACCGTCACCGGGAAGGATAATTGGATAATCCGCAGCAAAATGAAAATCCACCTGCAGATTACCCTCTGCCGATGGATTCTTCATATTCCCGGTCCCATTCGGAAACTGCCGTAAGATAGTTCGTGCGCTTTGATTACCGAACCCCTCGGCCAACCCGGCGAAAAACTGCATGAAACCGCAAAATGATTAGGGAAATCCAGCCGTATATGTATCTGGCTGCTATAACGCGCCCCCGTGCTGATGCAGATATTTCTCCTTTGTGGCAAGCCCCCCGCGGATGTGCCGCTCGGACTTGTTCAGATCCAGTACCTTTCTTGCTTCGGATGCCAGGGCAGGGTTCACCTGCATCAGGCGTTCGGTTACGTCCTTATGTACCGTGCTCTTGCTTACCCCATAGGCCTTCGCCGTCTGCCGTACTGTGGCATTGTTGTCAATGATATAATTGGCGATGCCGATGGCGCGCTCTTCGATATAATCCTTCAAAGGAATACCCCTTTAAGATACCTTTTTTCCATTGTATGAAGAATTTCCGGGGGGTATGACTGAAATAGCTATCTGATGCCGACTTTTACCATAGATAAACTTGTCTGAATTATCCGGCTTTCCCAATCAAAACCCTTTTCCCGCAGAATGCAAAGCCATACTTTCTGATTCGCTCGGAAGGAATACCCCTTGCCCGCAATATAGCTTCGTACTGTTTTTTCTCAATCTGGTTCAGCGCTTCCCGCACCGTATCAGCCAGTTCCTCTTCTTCGTCCGGGTCCAGCACCTTAAACTCTATAATAATCGCATCTCTTACGCAATTATTTATGATGGCATCCAGAGAAGAGGCATCAGAAGCCCCTCTTTCCTGCTTCGGCTCCAGCATCACATCATACCTGCCGAATCCGCTCTCTCGATTGGACGTCAGCACATATCTATCTGCCAGTTCCACCATCATCCCCAGTACAAAACCGTGGTAGAACCGTTCCGGCTCCTGTTCCGAAGGATTTGTCCCCGTATCAAAATAGCTGAAGGTCTGAAGAGCAATCTTGTTCATATAGGCATTCATCCCTTTCAGGTCATCTGACAGCAGAGCCTGCAGAAAAGCGTTATTCACTCCTCGACATCTCCTGAACCACCCCCCTATTATTCCTTCAAACATGGCACGGACTTCCCTATTTGTCAGCTGCAGCTCATATTCTGTCTTCCCCAGATCGACATTGAATTCATGATGCACCGCCTTCAGATAACCGCTGGCAAGCAACAGACTCCACACCGCCTCATCCCCCTGATCCAGCTCGCTGAACACAATCTGCTCCTCCAGCTTGACGGCAAAAGTCTCCCCCCGCAGCAGCCTTTCCATAGTCATCTTAAGCTCACGGCTCCCCTCCTGTACCAGCTTTCCCGCCAAAATGTTGGAACTGGTATTGACCCAGTAGAGCCCTAATCTTCCTGTATCCAGATAGTTCAGTATGGACCATGGATTATAGATATCGGCCTGGCTCCCGAATATGAACCCGTCATACCACCTCTTCACTTCTTCCCTGCGGTCAGACATGCCGAATTCATCCAATGCGGCAAACACCTCCTCCTCGGTGAATCCGAAGCAGTCACGATATTCCTCTGAAGTGGAAGCCACCACCTTTAGATTGTTCAAATCTGAGAACATGGACTCACTGCTAATCCTCGTAATTCCTGTCATCACCGCCCGCTCCAGATAAGGATTGCTCTTAAAGGCGGCATTGAAGAGGCTTCTGGTAAAAGCCACAAGCTCCTCCCAGTATCCGTTCACATAAGCCTCCTGCATGGGAGTGTCATATTCGTCCAAAAGGATGACCACCTTCTTCCCATAATAGCGGGAGAGATAAAGGGACAACTGGTTCAGCGCCAGTGTCGCGTCCGCATCATCCATATCAATATTCTTCCTGCAAAA
>CAJULV010000074.1 GCA_910587555.1 uncultured Acetatifactor sp. | reverse complement strand
AAGGATGTTTTTGGCCAGGGGATTTCAGATACAGATAAGTTACAGGAAGCGGATGTATCCGGAGGCGATGTGGTGGTTGGGGCAGATGTCTCTGGCGGAGACTTGATTGGGGCAGAAGCAATATTGAACAGCGCAGTTCTTGCCAATGTCCGTTCAGGGGAGACATCCGGGCGGTATGAAACAATTATGGCCATGGCCGGGAAAACTGCGGATACCATGGTGATTGACGGAAATCTGACAGAGGGTATCTGGGATTCGGCAGACAGCTACAGCATCGATTATCTGGCGGATTTTACTATCAACAACAATACAGGCAGCTTTGCGGCCGTATGGGATGACACAAATTTCTACATTGGAATTACGATATTGGACAGTGATGTCATTACAAAGGATAACGGTATCCTTAATGATCATGATAATATCTATCTGGATGATGGTGTGGAGATTTATATCGATCCCGATAACAGCCGAGGGGAAAAATTTGACAGAGTAAACGATACGCAGATTATGATTCGTCATGACGGTGAAATGAAGGTCTGCGGTTATGATGCCGCTCCATGGGAAGAGACACATGCCCTGGACGGAAAGATTCAGAAGGCGGTTACTGTAGTGCCGGGAACCGGCTTTACGGTGGAAGTTGCAATTCCCTGGGATGCGTTCGGTGTGTCCCCTGAAGACGGCATGGTACTCGGCCTTGATGTGGGAAATGATGATAATGACAGTTATACCGGAAATGCCAGGAAGGAGATTACCTGGACTGATACACATACATATAATAATCCTTCGTCATGGGGGATTGTGTGTCTGTACGACACAAGGAAACCGGTTATATCTGCTTGCGGAACACCCTTTACATTAGATAAAACGGGAGCTGCAGACGCATCGGTCTGGGATGCGGAAATCTGGAATTTCAGTGATGAATATTCTTTGGAATTCACAGGTATTCCCGGTGCTGAGCTGAAATTCGCATCTCTTTCGGATGCCGATCATTTCTATCTGGGCATGCTGATAGAAGGCGCAGGAAGTGCGTTTCCGGGCGTGGAAGTGCTGATGTCGGGCGACAACAGAAGAAGCGGGGCGAGAGGTACTTACAGCAGTATACTGCAATGGAATCCATGTGCGGCAGAGACATGGAGGCAGATGAATATTACGGCATCCGACAAAACAGGGCTTACCGTAACAAGATATAATCTTGGAAACGGTTCCTATGCAGTCGTGGTGAGATATCCATGGGAACTGCTTACTGAGGCGGGAGTAAACGGAGATACGGTTGAGAACGAAGGCGGTGAAGACATTGTGCGCCGGAATTATTCCGAAATCAGTTTCTCACTCAAAACCGGCAACATGAGCAATCCTGACAGTAATTTCAGCCTTGCCGACCCTGTATACTGGGTGCCGTTCAATGCATGGGCCGGTGAGGCATTAAAGGGTCTGGCTACATTGCTGATCAATAATTCCAATCTGATGCCCAGGGGGGGAAATACGCCGCCAGCAGGAACAGAATATTATAGTTATTCTGTGCAGCAGGGAGGAAGTGTATCCGGCAAAGTAAACGTGACGGACGCTGACGAAGGTGATGTTCTGTCTTATTCCCTGGAAGGCGGTTTTGACACGGCTAAGGGCACGGTAGTTGTCGATTCGGTAACCGGAGAGTGGACATATACCGCACCGGACTCTGATTTTGTTACAGAAGGCGCTGCAAGCATCAGCTTCTGGATTGCTGCAGCCGACCAGGAAGGTGCCGCACATCGCACTCGTATTGAGGTCAAAGTAGAATATAAGCCTACGAACCTGACATATTATGTTGACGGAGACACCGGTAGCGATGGGAATGATGGCCTTAGCCATGATACGGCACTGAGGACGCTTGCCGCTGCACATGATAAGACAAAACCCGGCGATACGGTATTGATCTACGGCAGCGATACACCGTATGGATGGTATTCTGACGAAGAATATGGGGCGGATGAGTCACTTTATAAAACGGTACGCAACGGTGTGCTGGTGATTACCCGTTCAGGGCTTCCGGATGCACCGATTACTTATAAAGCTGCAGAAGGCGAAAACCCGGTAATCAGCGGAAACAGTGTATGGAACAATTTAGTTATCTCTGCGAATTATATCGTCATTGAGGGATTGACTGTAAGGGGTATTTCAGATGAAAGGTCCTATGAGGATGCATTCGGGGCTTTCTGGGGCAAAATGGCCGCACAGGACGACCCGGAGTATATTGCGGGCTGGGACCAGGCTGTCGGAGCTTACAATACCAACGGCATTACCGTAGAACCTGCGTCCGGGCGGAAAATGACCGCAGACGGCGCTGTCAGTGAAGCAGTCAGCATTCCCCATCATGTCACAATCAGCAACTGCGTTTCGGAATTGCTGAGCGGGACCGGTATCGGCGGCAGCCAGTGCGACTATGTGACGATCGATAATTGTACTGTTGTCAATAACTGCTGGTGGGGGATATACGGAAACAGCGGCATCAGCTTTAATGAGACGGTGGATATTGATGACAATGCAGGAGATTACAAGATTGTAATCAGAGATAATATTTCTGCGGGCAACAGACATTTTATGCCGTGGAAGGCAAGAACTGTCCGTCTGTCTGACGGCAACGGTATCATTATGGATACCTGTGACGAACACGCGTATAATTATCAGGGCAAAACTCTGATTGCGAACAACCTGGTTTATGAAAACGGCGGTTCTGGTATCCATACTTTCCGTTGTGACAACGTGGACATTGTTAATAACACTTTGTTTAACAATAACGCTACAGTGGAACTTGCCGACTGGGGAGAAGTGTTTGCAAATGACGCTTTAAATGTGGGGATTTACAATAATATCGTATATTCCAGGAGCGGCAGTAAGGAAAGCCCTGGGACAAGCACATTTGATTATAACTTATTCTATAATTTTAATGAAATTACAAGTAATTTCGGCAGTAATGCCGGGAATAACATATTTAATGTGAATCCCGGATTTGCCGATGCAGTAGCGATTGTACATATGCCGGAAGGATTTGATGTCGACAGAGATTATTCTCTCGAATGGTATACAGAGAAAACAGCTGCGGCGGGAATCAATCCCAATAAGTGGACCATGGCAGCCAACGCGGCTGCGGCAGGCTGGTATCCGGAAGCAGACTATGATGTGTTTTCATATGGTTATGACTTCAAACTGTCGGAAAATTCTCCTGCAATTGGGGCGGCGAACAGCCAGTGGCAGACAATTGCGGGCGGAGCCGGCTATGACAATACAATTGGTATCTTCTCAAAAGTGGGTCCGGTAGCTTCGGAAAAGCCGGAAGAGCCGAAACCGGAGGAGCCGAAACCGGAGGAACCGAAGCCGGAAGAGCCGAAACCGGAGGAGCCGAAACCGGAGGAGCCGAAACCGGAGAAACCGAAACCGGAGGAGCCGAAACCGGAGGAACCGAAGCCGGAGGAGCCGAAACCGGAGGAACCGAAGCCGGAAGAGCCGAAACCGGAGGAACCGAAGCCGGAGGAGCCGAAACCGGAGGAACCGAAGCCGGAAGAGCCGAAACCCGGAGAGCCGGAGCCGACACAACCGGAACAGCAGCCATCGGGAACGGAAAGATCCGTTACTTCGCCTCAGACTGGGGATTCATCTCGGGTGGTAGTGTTTATGCTCCTTATAGCAGGTGTATTGGTAGCTGCATTTACGGCCCGAAAAGTTTACAAAAAGAAATAATAAGTACGAAATAAAGAAATGACACGTAATATTCAGAATGGGGCTGCCGCATTAAGAAATTCTACACAAGATACAGGATGTCCGGCAATCAGGCATACCTATATCCAGTGTCCGTGAACCTTAATGCGACAGATCCATTTCTTGTCTCAGGAATTTGTCAATTCAAGTCCTGATCGGAAAACCGGTTTGTTCAGTATAGATATTACCATATAGAAATATATTGTATTTATGAAGGTGACATTTGCAGAGAAGATAAGGGGCTGTTCATTCAGAATTTGAATCTATAATGCACCAGCCCCTTTAAACGACGGGCTTCAGGCAGACGCCGAAGAATCCCCGGATGGTGCAGGCAGAGCGCCTTTCATATGCAGGAAAGATAGGGAAAGTTATTACGTATTTTTATGCACTGTTTTACATTTTCTTATTTGACGCGCCGGTTTTCTTTCAGCCAGTCTGAAGGTACTTTTTCTACCTTCATTTCAAATTCGTCGACATGCTTCTTAATCAGTTCGTTCACTTCGTTGTTGGCGGAACAGCCGTTATATTCTGCCACATAATGGAGCTTTTGCAGTAATTCTCTTTCAATCCGCAATGTAAATTTCGATTTGTTTGATTCCATATGCCATCTCCTTGTCATTAGTGGACATAACAGCCGACTGCGCGGCTGTTACGAGTGACTTTATTATAGTGTCAAAATGACGGCAAAATATTCAAGTGACGGCACAATAATGAACGAGTCTGCAAAAAAAGACTTGACGAAAACAGAAGTATCTGGTACATTTAACTTATCGAATAGTGTTGTAGTCAGAAAATCTTTTTATCTTGGGCTGAACTGCTGTCTGGTTCGTTATCGAGAGTTATTCCAACAGAAAGAGAATTGGAAAAGGGGATTTTTGTGATTAAGAGCGGGTCTGTGATTGCTTTCGCTGTATGGATCTGCGCATATAAAAACGGGGAGATAATTCTCCCCGCCATATTTGCAGCTTTTTGATTCAGAATAATTGCTATGGAGTTTTTTATTTCCGCATGGCAGCGCGTTTTCGCAAGGTGGGATCCAGAATTTTCTTGCGGATGCGCAGGCTGTCGGGAGTAACCTCCAGCAGTTCATCCGTGTCAATAAAATCCAGAGCCTGTTCCATAGAGAGGATTTTGGGCGGTACGAGGCGCAGGGCCTCGTCCGAGCCGGAGGAACGGGTATTGGTCAGCTGCTTTTTCTTACATACATTTACTTCGATATCCTCGCTTCTGCCGGTCTGACCTACCACCATTCCGGCGTATACCTTTTCACCGGGGCTGATGAACAGGATGCCTCTCTCCTGGGCATTAAACAGGCCGTAAGTGATGGCTTCACCTGCCTCGAAGGCAATCAGGGAACCCTGCCTTCTATATTGAATGTCTCCCTTATAAGGGGCATAGCCGTCAAAAATGGTGTTCATAATACCGTTTCCCTTGGTATCCGTCAGGAAATCTCCCCGGTAACCGATGAGTCCTCTGGCCGGGATGGAGAACTCCAGGCGGGTGTATGTGCCGCCGGAGAGGCTGCCCATATTGCGCAGCTCGCCCCTGCGCTGCCCCAGCTTTTCGATGACTACACCGGCAAATTCATTGGGGACGTCGATATAGGCCAGTTCCATGGGTTCGGTGCGTTTGCCGTTCTCGTCGGTATGATAGAGTACTTCCGCCTTGCTGACGGCAAATTCGTAGCCTTCACGGCGCATGGTTTCTATCAGTACGGAGAGGTGCAGCTCGCCGCGTCCCGAGACTTTGAAGCACTCTGTGGTGTCGGTTTCCTCAACCCGCAGGGATACATCGGTATTCAGTTCACGGAACAGCCTGTCACGGATGTGGCGGCTGGTAACATATTTTCCTTCCAGCCCCGCCAGGGGAGAGTCATTTACCATAAACTGCATGGCAATGGTGGGATCGCTGATTTTCTGGAAGGGAATGGGAAGGACGGCATCCGGTGAGCAGAGCGTATCTCCGATGTGGATGTCCGATATTCCGGAGATCGCCACGATGGAACCGATGCCGGCTTCCTTTACCTCCGCTTTATTCAGGCCGTCAAATTCATACAGCTTGCTGACCTTTACCTTAACATGCTTGTCAGGGTCATGATGGTTGCAGATAATGACTTCCTGATTGACCCGTATGATGCCGTTGTCCACTTTGCCGATACCGATACGGCCTACATATTCATTGTAGTCAATGGTGCTGATGAGTACCTGGGTGCCGGCTTCGCTGTCGCCTTCAGGTGCAGGGATGTAGTTGACGATGGTTTCAAACAGCGGCTCCATGCTGACGCCGGGGGCGGAGGAATCCGCGGAGGCAATGCCTGTTTTTGCGGAGGCGTAGATAAAGGGACAGTCCAGCTGGGAGTCGTCCGCGTCAAGTTCCAGGAACAGTTCCAGCACTTCATCCACCACTTCATCCGGCCTGGCTTCGGGACGGTCGATTTTATTGACGCACACGATGACTGGAAGCTTCAGTTCCAGAGCCTTCCGAAGCACGAATTTGGTTTGGGGCATGGGTCCTTCAAAGGCATCTACTACCAGGATGACACCGTTTACCATTTTCAAAACACGTTCCACTTCTCCGCCGAAATCGGCGTGACCGGGAGTGTCTACAATATTGATTTTTGTGTTTTTATACATGACGGCAGTATTTTTGGACAAAATGGTAATTCCGCGTTCCCGCTCAATGTCATTGGAGTCCATAATGCGCTCCGCCACTGCCTGACCTTCACGGAATACACCGCTTTGTTTTAACAGCTCGTCCACCAGGGTTGTTTTGCCATGGTCTACATGGGCAATGATGGCAACATTCCTAACGTCTTCTCTTTTTTGTTTCATAAATTTAACCTCGTTTCCGTATTCATATACGCGGCTGCTTTCTCATGCCGCAGAATAAACAGTCTCGCTCCGGAGCGGGGCGATAAAAGCTGCAAACGACAAAAAGAATAAAATAATTTGATTTTAAAAGCATTTGTCGACAATTGCTCATTATTGTCGATGAAATGTTTTATCGATAATCAAACCGTTACAGTATAACACCAATTCCTTTCAGGTGCAAGTTTTATTGAGTGAGGTCCAGATGTTTTTACAGTTTTTCATTTTTTCTCAAATGCAAATATATGCATAACCAGTGCAATTGTCGAAGATCGCGGTGAGAAATTGTACTAAAAATGCGATTTCTATTGTATAAATAGTAATATCACCCGAAAAGAATAGTATGTCTGAGTATGTACGAAAATACGATAAATTATTCTTCAGGGGTGTTACCGGAAAAAGTCTTAGAACAAGAAGGGAGAACGTCAATGACAGATAAGGTAATTGAAAACAACCAGGTAACGGTGATGGGGGAAATTGTCAGTGGCTTCAGCTACAGCCATGAAATTTTCGGAGAGGGCTTTTACATGATGGATGTCAGATGCAAGCGGCTCAGTGAGAGTTATGATATGATTCCCATTATGGTATCGGAGCGGCTGATGGATGTAAATGCGGATTATACGGGAGAATTGATTTGTGTGAATGGACAGTTCCGCTCTTACAACCGTCACGAGGAGCGCAAAAACAGGCTTGTGCTTTCCGTGTTTGCCCGGGAGGTGTGTTTCGTGGACGAGATGGAGGAAAGCTCCAAGACAAATCAGATTTTTCTGGACGGCTATATCTGTAAGGAACCGATTTACAGGAAGACACCTTTGGGAAGGGAAATAGCTGACCTGCTGCTGGCTGTAAATCGTCCTTATGGGAAATCCGACTACATACCTTGTATCTGTTGGGGGAGAAATGCCCGTTATGCCAACAATTTTAAAGTGGGGGAACGCTGCGCCGTCTGGGGCAGAATACAGAGCAGGGAATATATGAAGAAACTGGACGAAGAGAATGTGGAGAGAAGGGTGGCTTTTGAAGTTTCTGTCAGCAAGCTGGAACTGTTGGAGGATATAAAAGCATTTTAACGTTTGCCAAATTTCGGAAAATGTGGTATCCTGAGTGTATGGTTTCACGTAGACATGCTTTTGGCAGCCATACTGACCCAGGCTGCGGAAGGCGGCATTATCTTTGGAAGCATAACGAGGTGCGGTATGGCAAAAGGATTGGTGTATATATATGCGGGAGACGGAAGGGGGAAATCTCCTGCAGCTCTTGGCAGGGCTCTGCAGGCTGCGATGGAAGGTAAAAATGTGGTTATTATCCAGTTTTTAAAAGGGAGCGCGTCAAGAAATTCTGATTTCCTGCGCAGGATGGAGCCGGAGATTAAGTTGTTTACCTTTGAAAAATCCGACGGGAATTACGAAGATCTTTCAGATGAGAAGCAGCAGGAAGAAGTTGCCAATATTAAAAACGGGATGAATTTTGCCCGGAAGGTATTGGCTACCAGGGAGTGTGACCTGCTGATTTTGGATGAGATGCTCAGGCTGACCGAAAAGGGGATTGTGCCTGTGGAAGAGCTGAAAGCGATGCTGGAATGCCGGGAGGACACGGACATTATCCTGACGGGTGTCAGGCTGAGCGATGATATCTGTATTCTGGCAGATGAGGTTTCCAAAATTGAGACGGTTAAATTCAGGGTTTGGGAATAAATCCGTTGACAGCATCCCTGTAAGATGTTATGATTTTAACGTATACATAATGTTGAGGAGATGGAGTTTACGTTTTTCGGGAGTACTTTTTGATGCAATAGGTGCAGGGGATGGGAAAGGAAATAGAAATACGTGTTCGCCGGCACTTTTGTGCCGGCGATGTTTGTATATGGTGATTACTGTAAAAGTCGCCCAATTTGCCTGGCGGAAACCGCGTGGTCAAAATGGGTTCCCTTGCAGGACAGCTGTACGCAAAATACGCTTTTCTTGCGGGGGTTGTGCAGCTTCGCAGTAAACCTCAATTTTCTTGCGAGGTGGAGCTGCATGTTGCATGGGGGCAGCGAAGGGGGACAGATATGAGCCGTATACAGGCGCTTCTGCTCATATAAAAGTCGCATTATGGAAATGGAGGAAAAAAAGATGTCAATTTTCAAGGGTTCGGGCGTAGCTGTTGTTACACCCATGCACGACAACGGGGAAGTAAACTACGAACAGTTTGCCAGACTGCTGGAGTTTCAGATTGCAAACGGGACAGATGCCATCATCGTCTGCGGGACTACAGGCGAATCGTCCACACTGACGCATGAAGAACATCTGGATGTGATCCGGTACTGCGTCAAGACGGTGGCCGGAAGAATTCCCGTGGTGGCAGGAACCGGTTCCAACTGTACGGAGACTGCCATTTATCTGTCGAGAGAAGCAGAAAGCGCGGGGGCGGACGGCTTGCTGCTGGTTAGCCCTTATTACAATAAGGCGACCCAGAACGGCCTGTATGCACATTTTAAAGCGATTGCAGATTCTGTAAAGCTGCCTGTCATATTGTACAATGTGCCAAGCAGGACAGGGTGTAATATTCTGCCGGAGACTGTAGTGCGGCTGTGCCGGGATGTGGAGAATATCGTTGGCGTGAAGGAAGCAAGCGGCAATATCAGCCAGATTGCTCATCTTGCCGCTATTTCGGGAGGAAAGGTAGATATTTATTCCGGCAATGATGACCAGATTGTACCGCTTTTGTCGCTGGGCGGTAAGGGGGTAATATCCGTGCTTGCCAATGTGGCTCCGCGCCAGACACATGAAATCTGTCAGAAGTTTTTTGACGGCGACTGGGCGGGCAGCTGCAAAGAGCAGCTGGATGCCATGGAACTGTGTGAAGCCCTGTTCAGCGAAGTGAACCCTATTCCGGTGAAAAAAGCGCTGGAAATGATGGGGTTGATTGACGGTGGGCTGAGGATGCCGCTTAGCAGGATGGAACCGGTTCATGCGGAGCGCCTGGAGAAGGCGATGAAGACTTACGGGCTGCTGTGATTTTTATTCTTCGATTTGCGGCGGCACCATAATCTGTGGTGCCGTCGCGCAGAGGCTTTCGAAACAGTGGGTGTGCTATGGGCAGTTGCGGAAGTGGAACTGGAAAAACGACGTCACCAAGGAAATTTAATCAGGAGGAGCAAGTGATATGGTCAGAGTGATATTGCGGGGATGCAGCGGAAGGATGGGACGGGTTATCAGCGGTCTGTTGGCCGAGGACAGAGAGGCACGGCTGGTAGCAGGGGTGGATCTGGTTGACGACGGACATAATCCGTATCCTGTCTATCGGAATGTCAGGGAATGCGATGTGGAGGCAGACTGCCTGATTGATTTTTCATCTGCCGCAGACTGGGATGATATGCTGGATTATTGTGTGGAGAAAAAACTGCCCTGTGTGCTGTGTACCACAGGGCTGAGTGATGCACAGCTGGAGAAGATAGAAAAGGCATCCGAGAGCATTGCAGTACTGCGTTCTGCCAATATGTCCATGGGAATCAACCTGCTTTTGAAGCTGTTAAAGAATGCGGCGTCCGTCCTGGCTCCCGCAGGTTTCGATATGGAGGTCGTGGAGCGCCATCACAATCAAAAGCTGGATGCACCCAGCGGCACGGCGCTGGCGCTGGCAGACTCTCTGAATGAAGAGTTGGGCAATGCCTATACCTATGTATATGACAGAAGCAGCCGGAGAGAGAAGCGCCCGGAGAAGGAAATCGGAATCAGCGCAGTCCGGGGCGGCAGTATTGTGGGAGAGCATGAGGTTATCTTTGCCGGAGTGGACGAAGTTATTACATTTTCCCATACAGCATATTCCCGGGCGGTGTTCGGCAAGGGGGCAGTGCAGGCTGCCAAATATCTGGCAGGGAAACCGGCCGGAAAATATGATATGGGCAATGTGGTTGACTCCGTTCTGTGAGAATAGGTGTACCTCAGGCTGCCGTTATTTTGTGTCCTCACCAGGACAGGGCTGAGGAGTCAATGCGGCGGATACGCCTTTGACTGCAAAGCAGCACTGGTGAGGACAGCAGGATCTGATGATCTGTATTTTAATGCAAGGGGTCAGAGTTTACTGCACGATGGGGCTGCCTGCAGAATTTCCGTTTGTAATGGAGCCTGACCTGGTAGTGCCGGTATTTCTGCCGGAATTGCTGTCCGTAAAGTCGTCTGCCAAGTCGTGAATGCCGTCAGTTACATCATCTACCACATTGTTGAGGGCATTGTCTGCGTCATCCCAAATGGAAATATTGTCTCCTTGGGTTGCTCCGCCGGTTCCGGTTATCTGGTTATTTCCCGCTGTATGATTGCTGCCGCTGACCTGGCTTCTCCTGGAATTGTCTGCGGTAGAACCATTCCCGTTGCCGACGGTGGTGTTATTGCCGTTAGTATCGGTACCGCCGTTTGCAGTACCGGTGCCGTTAGTTGTATTGCCGTTAGCAGTACCGGTACCGTTGCCGCCGGCTGTAGTGCCGTTAGTATTGGCATTGCCGTTAGCAGTGCCGGTACCGTTGCCGCCGGCTGTAGTGCCGTTAGAATCGGTACCGCCGTTTGTTGAGTTGGTACCATTTCCATTGGCTGTAGTGCCGTTTGTACCGTTGTTTCCGGCCATGCTATCGGTGCCGTTATTGTTTTTTGCGCTGTTGGTACAGGCGGTTGCCGTGCCCATAAAGGCAAGCACCAGACTCAGTGTCAGAAGCTTTCGTACTCCTGTTTTGACATTTGCTCTTTTCATAATTACCCTCCTGTCCGCTTTAGCGGGCGCTTAATCTCAATTATGCTGCACGTCCACAGGCATTCGGCATGTGGACGGTCATCAGGTCATGTCAGTTTGAGGTTTTCATGCCTGATTGCCAATAGTATGTGAACAGCCGCTGAAATTATACGGGAATAAGGAAAGGAAAAAAGGAAAAAAATGGAATTCAGACCATGTATTGACGTTCATAACGGCCAGGTAAAGCAGATTGTTGGCGGAAGTCTTCTGGACGAGGGCGACCGGGCCAGGGAGAACTTTGTGGCAGGGCAGGATGCCGCTTATTTCGCGGGCATTTATCGCGATGCCGGAATCAGGGGCGGACATGTGATTCTGCTGAATTCCGAGGAAAGCAGCTATTATGAAGCGACAAAAAGACAGGCATTGGCGGCACTGAGAGCATATCCGGGAGGGCTGCAGGCAGGCGGTGGAATCTGCCCGGAGAATGCGGCGGATTTTCTGGAAGCGGGTGCGTCGCATGTGATCGTTACATCGTATGTATTTTATAATGGAAAGATTCATTATGAAAGATTGAAAAAAATGTCAGACGCAGTGGGAAAAGAGCGGCTGGTATTGGATTTGAGCTGCCGCAGGACGGCAGACGGCTTCAGAGTGGTGACGGACAGGTGGCAGAAGATGACAGAGGAAGCGGTAGGAGAGAGGCTGCTGGACCGACTGTCAGCTTACTGTGACGAATTCCTGGTCCACGCGGTGGATGTAGAAGGAAGAGCGGGAGGAATGGAAGAGGATCTGGTCAGGCTTCTGGGAAAATGGGAAGGAAAGCCGGTGACCTATGCCGGCGGTGTCCACAGCTATGAGGATCTGGAACGCCTCCGCACATTAGGGAGAAACAGGCTGCATGTTACTATCGGGAGCGCACTGGACCTGTTTGGCGGCTGTCTGTCCTGGAAGAAGGTATCCGAAATCTGTGCAGCACACGTCGAATGAAGATGTAGATGAAAAGTACAATGGTTAAAATGCACAATAATGAGTCTTTAAAAAGCTTCTCTATGAAAAATGGAAGATTTTGTGTTGTGTAATTATTACAAAAAAGTCAAGTTATCGTTGATATAAGAACTCATTTGTGGTAGAATGGAAAAGGTTATCGGAGGTGAATTTTTATGGGACGTAACAGACACAAACGTAAAAACAGCCATGTGGTAATCGTTACATCTGATGCTGCCGAATCGGGGATGAAGCAATTTCGTATCCGCCCCTGGATGCTGCATGTCATTATTGTGGCCCTGTGTATTATAATCGGTGCACTGATAGGATATTTTGCGTACGAGAAAGATATCTGGGCAGCAGAGTTGGATCAGACGATGAAACAGAACGAAACCATAGGCGTACTGGAGCAGGAGAAAGCGGAACTGGAAGGACAGATTGCTGCCCTGGATGAAGAGATATCAGGCTTAAACGAAGAGATATCGAGGCTGAATGAAAATATACGGATTCTCAGCGAGACCGTATCTCAGCAGGTGGAGACAGAGGGGGAACTCTCGGGACAGTTGGAAAAGCGGTTCCTGCCCACCAGGCTGCCGGTGTCCGAGAGGGCGAGCATGGACAATGTGACAGAGGAACTTATGTGTATTTTTACTGCAGCGGCAGGATCCATGGTGGTAGCTACGGCGGACGGAACCGTAACCGTGGTCAGCGAGGATCCCGAATACGGTCATAATGTGTGGATCGACCATGGAAACGGCTATACGACCATATACAGGAACCAGGGGGAGGTCAAGGTAAAGCAGGGCGAGACAGTGACTCAGGGGACGACACTGTTTATCATTACGGACGAGAGCAGCAAGTTAGGGTATCAGATGATGCAGGACGGCGCTTATGTCAATCCCATGGATATGCTGGAAATCAGCGGCTGATCACGCGGCGAAACCGTGAATGGCAATAAAAACGGAGGTATGAGGCAATGAGAAAAAAGGAAACACAGATTTCAACGATTATCGGAATGGGAGCGGTGTGTAACGGCGACTTTACATCCGACGGCTCTGTCCGGATCGATGGTACTGTGAACGGCAATGTGACTGTGATGGATACTGTGATTGTTGGGGCGTCAGGGTGCATCCACGGCGACATCAACTCACGAAAGGTCATCATCGGCGGTGAAGTGTACGGAAATCTGAATGTGCCGGAGAAAGTGGAGCTGACTTCCACAGCCAGGGTTATAGGCGACCTTACCACCAGTGGCCTGGTAATTGATGAGAAGGCTGTCTTCCAGGGAAGATGTGATATGAATCAGGATATCTCCAAGAAGGTCAAGCTGAATAACAAAGCGGTGAAGGCCATGAAAAAGTCAGCGAAATCTGCCATTGTGGAGGCGCTTAAGGAGGTAGAAGAGGGAACCGAAGAGAAGAGCAGGGAGAGTGCTGAAAGTACGGAGAGTCCTGCGGTGGAGGAAGAGACGAAGGCGGCGGAATAAAAGGTTTCTGTGAGAAACGGACCTGATGAAGGTACATAAATAGAGAAGGGCGTCCGGAGCGAAACTTATGCAGTTTCGTCGGACGCTTCCTTTTTATCCATGCGCTGGAATACGCTTTCATAGCCATCGTTTCCGTAATGGAGGGATCTGTTGACACGGCTGATGGTAGCGGTAGAAGCACCTGTTTTTTCGGCAATTTCAAGGTAAGTGCGGTGGTTTTTCAGCATTGCAGCCACCTCAAACCGCTGTGATATGGAGAGAAGCTCATTGACAGTACATAAATCTTCAAAAAAGTTGTAGCATTCCTCACGGTCCTTCAGGCAGAGGACAGCATCAAACAGGAAATCAACGGCAGCGGTTCTTACTTTTTTATTCATAGGGGGATACCTCTCTGTTCTTAAATATAGACATTGCTGAAAGTCGATAATCAAAACTATCTTTACCTTTCAGCATTTTACCATATTAAAGTTGTAAAGTAAAGGCAGGAGAAGGAAAAAGTAGCGGAAATAGAGTCGGAAAAAGGCAGGAAAAGAGCATGCGGAAAAAGGTGGCAGAATATGAAAAGTTTGTGTTGTCATGTAGTATTGAATACTATATAATAGAGTTGGTACATGTGAGAAATGATGTGTAGTTTTGCGGATGTATTTTTACGGGCAGTTCCCGGGAAGGGGTAGGGATATATGACAATTGACAGCAGTGATTTATTGAACAGCATACTGGAAAGCCTGGAGAGAGTGAAGTATATCAGTCCTGAGGATATTCCAAATATTGATCTGTATATGGATCAGATTACGACATTTATGGACAGCAGGCTGCATTCTTCGGCGCGCAACCCCGGTGAGGATAAGATATTGACGAAGACCATGATTAACAATTATGCGAAAAACAATCTGCTGCCGCCGCCGGTGAAGAAGAAATATTCCAAGGAGCATGTACTTCTGCTGATTTTTATTTATTATTACAAGGGTATTTTGTCGATCAACGACATACAGACGCTTTTGGGACCTGTTACGGAACGTTTTTTCCACAATGGGGAAAATTTAATCTGGAGAGTGTTTACAGGGAAGCCTTCAGCATGGAAGAGAAGCAGATGCAGGCTCTGAAGGATGACGTACGGTCAAAATACAGAGCGGCACAGGAAACCTTTCAGGACGCACCGGAGGAGGATGCGGATTTTCTTCGGAAATTTGCTTTTATCTGCGCATTGAGCTTTGATGTTTATCTCAAAAAGCTGATGATTGAGAAAATGATAGACGAGCTGAACAGCAGCAGGAAAGCGGGAACAAAAGAAAAAAACAAAAATAAGGAATAAAAACCAGGAACAAATTGCCCTGTTGTCTCATATGATAGCGTATCAAATCATATGGAGGCTTTTATGAAAAGGGTATCCCTGAAGAGAGCGGGGGCAGTCTGCATTGCCCTGTTGACAGTGACGCTGTCCATGGCCGGATGCGGGAACGGCGAAGACAAAGTGGAAAGCGGGAGCAGTAAGAAAGTTGTGCTGAACGAGGTGGCGCATTCTATCTTTTATGCGCCCATGTATGTGGCGATTGAGGAAGGGTATTTTGAGGAAAAGGGAATCGAACTGACTTTGGTAACCGGTTTTGGCGCCGATAAGACAATGACGGCAGTACTCACCGACGAAGCGGATATCGGCTTCATGGGAAGCGAGAGTACGATTTATACGTATGCGGGAGGAACCGAAGATTATGTGGTGAATTTTGCCCAGTTGACTCAGAGGGCAGGCAATTTCCTTGTATCCAGAGAACCCGTGGAAGATTTCTCCTGGGATATGCTGGTGGGAAAGGATGTGCTGGGCGGCAGGGCCGGCGGTATGCCGGAGATGGTGTTCGAGTATATTCTGGAGAAGAACGGCATCGACCCAATGGCGGACGTACGGATTGACCAAAGTATTGATTTCGGCTCCACGGCTGCTGCTTTTTCGGGCGGACAGGGGGACTACACGGTAGAGTTCGAGCCTCACGCAACATCTCTTGAACAGAAGGGCGAGGGTTATGTAGTTGCCTCTCTTGGCGAGGATTCAGGTTATGTGCCATATACATCCTTCTCTGCAAAAAAGAGTTATCTTGAGAAAAACCGGGATACCGTACAGGCTTTTACGGATGCGCTGCAGAAGGGGATGGATTATGTGCGGAACCATACGCCGGCGGAAATAGCGGAAGTGATCGCTCCCCAGTTTCCCGAGACGGAAATGGATACGCTGACCACGATTGTGGAGCGTTATTATAACCAGGATACCTGGAAAGAGAACCTGATTTTCGAGGAAAGCTCTTTTGACCTGCTGCAGAATATCCTGGAGGACTCCGGCGTGCTGGAGAAGCGGGTTCCCTATGGGGATCTGGTGACTGCGGAATTTGCGCAGAAGGCAGCGGAATAGAGCGTATGTTTGGCTCCGCCTGGGGGATTTAAGGCGGGATTGCCGGATACAGACAGAAAATGAGCGGACTCCGGAATCTTCGGAAAAAAGTGCAGAAAATAACGAAATATCAATTTTCTGCAGCGTGGATTCCGGGGGTAATCTTTGAAAGAACGTATTTAAAGTATCCTCTTGCCGGCAGATATCAGCGCATCCGTATGTTTTTAATGGCCCACAACTGCAGGGCTTTCGCGTTGGTACTGATTTTCTCCAGAGAATCCAGTATTTTCTGGAAAGCCGGGCGCTCGTTTTCCTCTATGACGCCGTCTTCGGAGATGGCTATCAGGGAAGCGCGCAGAGAGTCGATATCCTTGAGGGAACCCAGGACTTTCAGTGCCAGCCTGTCGAAATCGTCAATAGAGACCTCCCGAACGGAATTTTTCCCGATGGGGCATTCTCTTGCACAATAGGTATTGCAAAGCTCCGGCATGTTGTAGGCACTTGCCATTGCCTTGACTTCCTCGGGATAGGGAGCGATGATGTCCAGTTCGATGCGTGCCAGCCTGGTGCGGTCAATACCTATGATCTCAGCCGCTTTCTCGCGGCTGGAAAAGTCAGGATTCTGTTCGGCCGCCTCCGAACGTGCAAGATAGTATATATTGTCGGCGGCTTTCGTAGCTTTTTTTCCCATGATTTGTTTCATTCCTTTGCTTATAATATAAATGGTGATAACTTATAGTTTATGTGAAAAGTTCCCGTTTGTAAAGATTATTTGTAAAAGCGGTTGAGGAAACTGGCGAAATTTGATAGAATAGAAAAAGTACAAAATCAAAATCGATCGGAGGAGGAAGAGATGGGACTGATTAAAGCGGCTAAGGATGCCATCGGCTCCATGATGGCGGAGCAGTGGAGGGAGTATTTTTACTGTGATGCCCTGTCAAATGATATCCTGGTGGCAAAGGGCAGGAAGAAGGCGAGTAATAACCGCAACAATAAGGGGACGGACAATATTATTTCCAACGGTTCCATCGTAGCTGTCAATGAGGGACAGTGTATGATTATCGTGGAGCAGGGCGGCATTGTGGAGTTCTGTGCGGAGGCCGGGGAATTCGTATATGAGAATTCTACGGAACCCAGCCTGTTTTACGGGGATTTGGGTGAAAATATTAAGAATACCTTCAGGACAATCGGAAAGCGCTTTGCTTTCGGAGGCAATACGGGGAAGGACCAGAGAGTGTATTATTTTAATACAAAAGAAATCATGAATAATCTCTATGGTACGGCCACGCCGATACCCTTCCGTTACATAGACGATAATATCGGGCTGGACATGGATGTAAGCATCCGCTGTAACGGCTCTTATTCCTTCCGCCTGGCAGACCCGCTGCTGTTTTATCAGAACGTATGCGGAAATGTGGCGGATACTTACAGCCGCAGCGAGATTCAGAACCAGATGAAGGCGGAACTGATGACGGCAATGCAGCCTGCGCTGGGGAAAATCAGCAGGCTCCGTGTACGTGTATCCGATATTCCGTATCATGTGACGGAACTGGTGGATGCGGTCAACGGGGAACTGTCCGGGAAATGGCAGGAGCTGCGGGGTATCGTGGTGGTGAGCATGACCATGAATCCGCCTTCCATGCCGGAGGATATTTCCAGAAAGATCAGTGAGCTGCAGACTACGGCAACGATGCGGAACGCGAATATGGCTGCCGCCACGCTGGTGGGAGCACAGGCGGATGCCATGAGGGCGGCAGCGTCCAACACGGCGACAGGACCCATGATGGCCTTTGCCGGCATGAATATGGCAAATGCTGCAGGCGGAATGGATGCAGCCTCCCTGTTTGCCATGGGAGCGGCACAGAACCAGGCGGCGAATAGCATGGGAGCAGGCCCGAACCGGCCAGCCGGCAGCCAGGGAGGCAATTCCGGGGCAGCCGGCGGCAGCGTACCCGGATGGACCTGTAAGTGCGGACATACCGATAACCGGGGAAAGTTCTGCGCAGAGTGCGGAAGTCCCAAACCTGCCGGGACAGGGTGGACCTGCGTATGCGGTACCGTAAATCAGGGGAAATTCTGTACCAATTGCGGTGCCAGAAACCCGGAGGGGGTACCGATCTTCAGATGTGACAAATGCGGTTGGGAGCCTGAAGACCCTTCCCGGCCTCCGAAGTTCTGCCCGGAATGCGGAGATGTTTTTGATGAAAGTGACAGGGTTTAACAGGGGCTGCAGGGGAAAGGTGTGCCTTGACGTGATTTCACGGCAGCAAACACGGCGTGCAGTGACGCAGGTACCAGGCAGAGGATGAAGGGGGGATACA
>CAJULV010000073.1 GCA_910587555.1 uncultured Acetatifactor sp. | reverse complement strand
CAGAGGACTGAAAATCCTCGTGTCACTGGTTCGATTCCGGTTCTGGGCATTTTTCATTCAAAAGAGGATTAGAAATAAAAGGAAGCATTAAAAGCTATAAAATAGTCTTTTAGTGCTATTTTTTTATTGTAAAATGTGTTATAATCTTTGCGTATGCCTGTACAGGCAATTATATTGTTTGGAGTGGAGCGATGGAAGAGAAGCAGACAAAGAAGAATATGAATCTCAAAGCAAATGAAGCCGGAGGAGGGGGAAGGCAGGAAACAAAAGCGGGAAAAAGTAAGAAGAAAAGAATTATCATGGCAGGTGCTTTTCTGGTCCTTTTGATTTTAATTGCGTTAGCCGTATTTGGTTATTACAGGGCGGCCCTGTATTATCGGACCCATTTTTTTCCGAATACCAGTATTAACGGAATTGACTGCAGCAATATGGAGACAGAGTCCGTCATCAACCTCCTGGATGTGAAGAGCCAGGACTATGTATTGGAGGTTACGGGCAGAGATTATAAAACAGGTGAATCCGGAGTGGCACTCGGAAGTATCACGGCTAATGACATTCGGCTGAATTTTGGGGACACGAGGGCTGCGGTGGAGCATTTTATGGCTCAGCAGGAAGCGTTTAAGTGGATTTGGGCTTATTTGAAAAACGGCGTTTCTTATGTGCTGGAGCAGGGAATCTTTTTTGACGAGGAATTGCTGAGAGAAGCGGTACAGTCTTGGGATGCCTGTAAAAAGGGAAATATGGTTAAGGTGAAAAACGCGTATATCAGCGACTATTCCGAAGAGGCAGGAACCTATGAGATTATACCGGAGACAGCCGGCACGGAGATGGATGTGGAAAAAGCGGTTGAACTGATTGCGGATGCCGTTAAGAGGCAGGCACAGAATGTCGACCTGGAGGAGGGCGCCTGCTATACGGAAGCTTCCGTGAAGCGGGATGACAGGAAGCTCACGGAGACGGTGGATACGGTAAATAAATGGCTGGGAACGAAGGTCACATATGATTGGAACGGAACAACGGTGGATTTGGATTATAGGACGCTTCATGAATGGATCTCTCTGGAGAACGGTAAACCTGTCCTGGACGAAGAGAAAGTCACGGCATTTGTAAAAGAACAGGCGTCCCAATATGATACATACGGGAGGAAGAAAAGCTTTACCACTACGCTGGGGGTAGAGCTTACTCTGAACAGTCGGAATTATGGATGGAAGACAGATACCGAGAATGAAGCCAGGGAACTGGTGGAGTTGATTTATCAGGGAAGTTCCACGAAAAAGGAACCTGCATACAGTATTACTGCCAGGCAGAAAGGCGCAAATGATATCGGCAGCTCCTATGTGGAAGCAGACCTGACCAACCAGCATCTGTATCTCTATCAGGATGGGGAAATCGTTTTGGAGACGGATTTTGTGTCAGGCACTATGACTTCCACTTACGATTGTGTGACGCCGGAAGGAATCTTTGGTTTATCCTACAAGACCAGGGATGCCGTACTGAAAGGTGCTACCTACAGGACGCCGGTCAGTTATTGGATGCCGTTCTACGGCAATTACGGTATGCATGATGCCAAATGGAGAGGCTCTTTCGGCGGGCAGATTTTCGTGACAAACGGTTCTCACGGATGTATTAATCTGCCGCCGAGTAAGGCTGCAGAGATATATGAATATGTCTCGGAAGGATTCCCGGTTGTCTGCTATTATTATGAGGGAGCGCCTTATATCGGGCAAAACGGTACACCGGCACCGGAAGAAGGTATACCGGAGGAGGGAGGAGAAGGTTGGGAAGCTCTGGACGAGCCTGAATGGACGCCGCCGGAGGAACCTGTCCCCGAGCCGACACCGGAGGCGCCGGCGGAACCGATACCGATAGCAACACCGGAACCCACGCCGGTGGTTACACCGGAACCCACACCGGTAGTTACACCGGAGCCTACGGCGGAACCCACACCTGAACCGACACCGGAACCCACATCGGAGCCGACACCGGAACCTACGGCGGAACCCACACCGGAAGCTACGCCGGAGCCTGTGCCGGAACAGCCGTCAGTATCGGAAACCCCGGCAGAGGGGTAGCGCATCGTTGCATGTATTTTCGAGTAAGCAGCGTTTGACGCCCGCACCGGGACAAGGCGGAGGCGCTGCGGCGGACATGTGTGCCGACGACTGCGCAGTACCGGAGGACGGCAAGTGCGGGTTACCAATCCGGACAGTCTTGAAAGCGGCCGGCAGAAACGACCGTGCATAAATTATTAGAAAAGAGGAGCAGAACAGGAAAAGAAGATGGCACAGAGAATGTTGAGACAGCGCACAAAACGCCAAGCATGGAAATGGCAGCAGAAATTGAACTGTTATCGGGAAAGACAGCGGCAGATTGAGGCGAGTGCTTCGGATATTCTGAGGTCAAAAAATTTTAATCGAACAAAAGCATATATTCAACATGGCGATGTGACAGTAAATTCCCATGTATTGAATGTAGCCAGGTACAGTATTGCATTGAGTGAGAAGCTGCATATACGGTGCAGCAGAAGGGAGCTGATCAGGGGCGCTCTGCTGCATGACTATTTTCTGTACGACTGGCATATACCGGATGATGAGAATCCGCACAGGCTGCACGGGTTTTACCATCCGGGAGTAGCGCTCAGGAACGCACTGAAGGAGTATCATCTGACTGAACGTGAGAAAGATATCATCAGAAAGCACATGTGGCCCCTGACGGTGATACCGCCCGGATGCAGAGAAGCATGGATTGTTTCGGCAGCCGACAAGTGGTGTTCGCTTCTGGAGACGCTGCATATGCACAGGGGGCACGGTGCGATTCTTGAGAAGCTGAGGGAAGGATAAAGTTGGAACACTTGTACGAGAAACTTTCCGCGTATGCGGAAGGAGACATATATCCTTACCATATGCCGGGGCATAAGCGGCAGAAGTGGGGGCAGCTTCCGGAAGCCATGTACAGAATGGATATTACGGAAATAGAAGGCTTTGACAATCTGCATCAGCCGGAAGGAATATTGATGGAACTGCAGAAAGCGGCCGCCGGTCTGTATGGAGCGGAGGAAAGCTATTATCTGGTTAACGGGAGTACCTGCGGCATACTCGGCGCGGTCAGCAGTACCGTTCCCTTTGGCGGGCATATCCTGATGGCGCGGAACTGCCATAAGTCGGCATACCATGCCGCGTATTTACGCCATCTGAAAATAAGTTATCTGTATCCCGGCTTCCTGGAGGCGTATGGCATATGGGATGCTGTGACGCCGGAGCAGGTTTACGGTGCTTTGGAAGCGGAACCTGGCATTCAGGCGGTTTTGATCGTATCGCCCACATATGAAGGAAGGATAGCGGACATTTCGGCGATAGCCGAAGTTGCCCATGAGAAGGGAATCCCGTTAATCGTGGACGAAGCCCATGGCGCGCATCTGGGGCTGGCAGAAGGTTTTCCGCCGAACAGCTGCCGGGCGGGGGCCGATCTGGTGATTCACAGCGTACACAAGACGCTTCCGGCATTGACGCAGACAGCCCTGCTCCATGTGAACGGAAAACTGGTGAGCAGGGACAGGCTTCGGCGTTTTCTGCACATTTATCAGACAAGCAGCCCGTCATACCTGCTGATGGCAGGTATCGATAATGCGTTGGAATATGTACGGCGACAGGGGAAGACGGCATTCGGCCTGTTTCGGGCGCGTTATGAAAAAATGCTGGAAGCCTTGTCCCGGTGCCGATATTTGAAATTTCTGCCCGGCAGCAGCCGGGAACAGGATGTGGGGAAGCTTGTTGTCTCCGTAAGAGAGACAGGAATTACCGGGAAAAAGCTTTCCGATATTTTATTAAATGAATATCATTTGCAGACAGAAATGTCGTCAAGGGATTTTGTTCTTGCCATGTTTACGGTGAATGACGGCGAGGAGGCTTACCGAAGGATGACGGAGGCCTTGTTGGAGATAGACCACCGGGTGACGGGACGAAATGCGGATGAATCGATTCCGGAAGTGTCCGTATGCAGCTCCGGAGAACAGGGCCGGGAACCGTGGAAATGGGGATTTTTGCCGGAAGAGGAGGCGATTTCCTTGTGGGAAGCCTGGGACAGGGAAGCGGAAGAGGTTGTTATTGAGGACAGTGTTGGGAGATATGCGGCGGAGTTTGTGAGTCTCTATCCGCCGGGAGTACCGCTTCTGGTGCCGGGCGAACGGATAACTGAGGAAATAAGCCGGGAGATTTTGCGGGATCTGGAGGCAGGGCTTACGGTTCAGGGGCTTCGGGCGGAAGCGGGAGACGGATTTTTTAACGGAAGTGCTTTTGTCAAGGTAATACAGGCGTAAAGCAGAGAGCCGATATTTTGAGGTATGTGGACAGTGACAGTATATTTTAGTTAATAAAAAGAAAAGAGGAACAGGAAATGAGGAAAACGAAAATCATATGCACCATCGGGCCGGCAAGCGATACCGTGGAGCGGCTGCGGGAACTGATGCTGGCGGGAATGAACGTGGCAAGATTTAACTTTTCACATGGCACACATGAAGAACAGAAAATTAAATTGGAAAAGGTCAGGCAGGCAAGTGCGGAACTGAAGCTTCCCATCGCTGCCATGCTGGACACAAAAGGACCGGAGATCCGCCTGCGTGACTTTGAAGGGGGCAGGGCAGAACTGGTTTCGGGACAGCAGTTCGTGCTGACTACCAGGGAAATCTTGGGTACGTCCGAGAAGGCGGCGATTTCATATAAGAATCTGAAGAATGACATCAGTGTGGGAACCACCATTCTCATTGATGACGGACTGATTGAGATGACGGTGGAGGAAATCACGGGGGAAGAGATTGTATGCCGCGTGGTAAACGGCGGCGCCGTGTCCAACCATAAGGGGGTCAATGTACCCGGTGCAGTCCTGTCCATGCCTTATATCAGCGAAGTGGACAGAAGTGATATCCTTTTCGGTATCGAGATGGGGTATGAACTTCTGGCGGCATCCTTTGTCAGGTGTAAGGAGGATGTGTTGGAGATACGCAGCATCCTGGAAGCCCACGGCAGTGACATGAAAATTATTGCCAAGATAGAGAATATGCAGGGCATCCAGAACCTGGAGGAGATTTTGGAGGTATCGGACGGCATCATGGTGGCCAGAGGCGATATGGGGGTGGAAATTCCCCTGGAGGAAGTGCCCGTGCTGCAGAAGAAGATGATCCAGATGGCAAATGCCAAAGGAAAATGTGTTATCACCGCAACGCAGATGCTGGAATCCATGATCAAGAATCCCAGGCCTACCAGGGCGGAGGCTACGGATATTGCCAATGCGATTTATGACGGAACCACTGCAATCATGCTTTCAGGGGAGAGTGCCGCCGGAAAATATCCTGTGGAAGCGGTAAAAACGATGGCGAAAATCGCCGAAGGTGCCGAAAAAGATATTGACTACGGATTCAGGATGAAGCGGGAGAACCATGGGGAGGAAGCGGACATTACCACCGCGATTGCGTACGCGACCTGTACCGCGGCCAGGGATCTGCATGCTGCCGCAATCATTACGGTTACCCTGTCCGGCTTTACCGCGGAAGCGATTTCAAGGTTTAAGCCCGAGAGTCCCGTTATCGGCTGTACCGTCAGGGAGAGGGTATATCGGAGGCTGAATATCCTGTGGGGAGTGAATCCGCTTATCATTCAGGAGGAAGATACCGCGGACGCGCTGTTTGAGGATGCGGTGGCAGAGGCAAAGAAGGCGGGTTATGTAAAGACAGGCGATGTAGTTGTCATTACGGCCGGAGTACCTCTGGGGAAGGCCGGAACCACCAATATGATTCATGTGGTGGAGGTCGCGTGACGGCTTCAGCGGGCGCCGTGAAGAAATAATCTGCGGGGAAAGAAGGGCAGCATATGGAAATCAAGGTGGGGAAGGTCAGTCAGCCTGCTCCGGTGGAACCGGTACAAAGTACACAGCCTACAGACGGCAGCTTTAAATTTATGCTTGCCAGCCACGTAGAGGGAGCGGAGCTGCAGGCGCGGCTGCAGAACCTCATGGAAGAAATCACCATGCAGGGAGAGCGGCTTTACAAGCGCCGGGATGTACGGGATATGTGGCATTATCGCAGACTGGTGAAGGATTTCATGAATGAGGTGGTAACCCATTCCCATTCTTTTTCCAGGGAAAATTTCCTGGACAGGCGGGGGCGCCACAGGGTGTACGGTATCATCCGGCTGATAGACGAAAATCTGGATCAACTTGCACAGGAACTGATGAAGGACGAGCAGGATAACCTGGCGATTTTAAATACCATCGGGGAGATCAGGGGGTTATTGCTGGATATTTTCACGTAAACCAGCTTGTCCGAGCCGTTATTAAAATACAAAAAGAGGGGGCTGACATGGCAGGATTTCAGGACATTATAGGGCAGGAGCAGATTAAGGAGCATTTGCGCGGCGCGCTTTCTACGGGCAGGATTTCACATGCCTATATCGTCAACGGGGAGAAATCTTCCGGAAAAGAATTTATCGCCAGAGTTTTTGCCATGGCGCTGCAGTGTAAAGGGGAGGGGGAGAAGCCCTGCCAGAAGTGCGGTTCCTGCCGAAAGGCCCAGTCAGGCAATCATCCGGACATTATTCGGGTAGTTCACGAGAAACCCAATACCATCAGTGTGGATGATATCAGGGAACAGGTGAACACCGATGTAGCGGTGAAGCCTTATGAAAGCGAACGAAAGGTATATATCATTAACGAGGCGGAGAAGATGACGGCGCAGGCACAGAATGCCCTGCTGAAGACCCTGGAGGAGCCGCCGGAATATGTGGTAATTCTGCTGCTGACCGCAAATGTGAACAGCCTTCTGCCCACAATATTAAGCCGCAGTGTGGTGCTGAATATGAAAGCCGTGCCGGATGACCAGGTAAAGCAATATCTCTGCGGACAGCTTCATGTTCCGGATTATCAGGCGGAGGTATGCGCTGCCTTTGCAAGGGGAAATATCGGAAAAGCGAAGGCCCTGGCTTCCAGCGAAGACTTTGAGAAGATTAAGGCGGAGGCCCTGTCCCTGCTGAAGTACATACAGGATATGGACTTAAACGAGATCGTCATGGCAGTGAAGAAAATTACGGAATACAAGATGGAAATAAACGATTATTTGGATATATGCGCCATTTGGTACCGGGATGCACTGCTTTTTAAAGCCACAAGCGATGTAAATCACCTGATTTTCAGGGAGGAATTGCAGGCGTTGCGCAGGACTGCCCAGCGCAGCAGCTATGAGGGTATCGAGAATATCATAGAAGCGCTGGATACGGCGAAGCGGCGTCTGGACTCCAATGTCAACTTTGAACTGGTGATGGAGCTTCTGATGCTGACAATCCAGGAAAACAGCGGCGGTGAGAGAAGGGGCGTATAATTCCATTATTAACTATGGTTTTTTCCGAATAAATGTGTTAAAATGACAGCTGACAGCGTAACATACGACGCTGCCGGCTGTTATGTAGTATGGGTTCGGACACTTGGCGCCGTGAAGTGAACAGGCGCAGAAGATTTGGAATTTTTCATTTATTTGAAGAGGCGTTATACGCCGGTGAGGTATATAGATGGTTAGAGTGATAGGCGTGAGATTCCGCACGGCGGGCAAGATTTACTTTTTTGATCCTTTGCAGTTTGAGATAAAACGGGACGAACATGTCATTGTGGAGACCGCTCGGGGAATTGAGTTCGGAACGGTGGTTGCGGAGATTACGGAGGTGGACGAGGAGAAGGTGGTTCAGCCGCTGAAGCCGGTTATCCGCATTGCCAACCGGCGGGACATGGAGCAGGAGGCGGCCAACCGGGAGAAGGAGAAGGAAGCTTTCCGGATCTGCCAGGAAAAGATCCGCAGCCATGGGTTGGATATGAAGCTGATTGACGCGGAATATACCTTTGACAATAACAAAGTTCTCTTTTATTTTACGGCCGACGGAAGAATTGATTTTCGGGAGCTGGTAAAGGATTTGGCGGGGGTATTCAAGACCCGGATAGAACTTCGGCAGATAGGCGTGAGAGACGAGACGAAGCTGGTGGGGGGAATCGGCATATGCGGCAGGGTTCTGTGCTGCCACAGCTATCTGGCTGATTTTGTCCCCGTTTCCATCAAAATGGCCAAGGAGCAGAATCTGTCCCTGAACCCGGCCAAGATATCGGGTGTGTGCGGCAGGCTGATGTGCTGCCTGAAAAACGAGGAAGAGACTTACGAGGAGTTAAACAGACGGCTTCCCAATATCGGAGACTATGTCACCATCGAAGGCGGGCTGAAGGGCGAGGTGCAGAGTGTCAATGTTCTGCGCCAGCTGGTGAAGGTGGTGGTAGATGCCGGGGACGAGAAGGAAATTAAGGAGTATCCGGTAGAAAAGCTGCATTTCAGGCGTAAACACAGCAAGAAAGAGAAGATGGAGCTGTCCAGGGAAGAGCTTGAGGAGCTGGAGCGCCTGGAAGAGGAAGAATGGCAGAAGGGACAACAGGCGGGCAGCGCGGAGGAAGAGAAGCGCCAGGGCGGCAGATGCAGGCAGAACCAGGGCGACAGGCAGAAAAATCAGGGCGTAAAGGGCGAGGACAGCCGCAGGCAGAACCCGGAAGAGCAACGAAGGCAGGGCCGTGAGGATGGCCGCAGGCAGAACGCCGGCAGAGGAGACAGCCAGGCACCGGCGGAAGCGAATGCGCAGGAGCAGCCTGACAGGCGTGATGAGGGCCGGGGCAGACATTCCCAGGTACAGCATGGGGAGGAGTATCGCAGACAGCCGGCTCCGCGTTATAACGGAGGACAGAGACAGTCCGGCCAGCGCTCTGACAGGAATTCCATGCGGACGGAACAGTGGGAGGACGAAACAAGGCAGGCGGGACAGCAGAACGGAAAAAACCGCCGTGACGGCCGGGGGCGCCAGGACAACAGAGGGCGGCGGAACGGACAGCAGGAGAATAATGATTTCCAGGGCAGAAGAAACCGATACGACAACAGAAACAGGCATGAAAACAGAGAATCCCAGGAGGGAAGGGCGCAGGCAGGAAACAGTCACGCTGAAAGAGAATGAGCGTCTGGACGAACTGCAGCGCAACGGATACCGCATCATTCAGAACCCGGACAAATTCTGCTTTGGAATGGATGCGGTACTCCTGACAGGATTTGCCCGGGCAGGGAGAGAAGACATTTTGCTGGACATGGGAACGGGGACCGGGATCATTCCGATTCTCATGGAGGCAAAATATCATTGCCGTCATCTGACAGGGCTTGAAATTCAGGCGGACAGCGCAGATATGGCATGCAGGAGCGTGGCATTGAACGGCCTTTCGGATAAAATTGATATTGTAACCGGTGATATTAGAGAAGCAGAGCATTATTTCAGGTCTGCTTCTTTTGACTGTATAACCTGTAATCCGCCCTATATGATAGGAAAACACGGGATTGTAAATCCGGAAGCGCCTAAGGCGATTGCACGGCATGAAATCCTGTGTACCTTTGAAGATGTGGCGGGGCAGGCGGCGAAGCTTCTGAAGCCCGGAGGGCACTTTTACCTTGTACACAGGCCCTTCAGGCTGGCGGAGATTATTACTACAATGACGTATTACAAATTGGAGCCGAAAAGGATGCAGCTTGTGTATCCATATGCGGATAAGGAACCTAATATGGTGCTGCTGGAGGCGGTGCGGGGCGGAAGGCCGAGGATGACGGTGGAAAAGCCGCTGATTATTTTCCGGGAGCCGGGGGTGTATACGCCGGAGATACGGGACGTGTATGGGTATTAAAAGAATTGGAAAGGATAGTCTGCTTTAGATTCCGGTTATTGGAAAATTCTTATAGGACATTTGTGGGGGAGAGGCATGGCAGGTATTTTATATTTGTGTGCGACACCAATCGGAAACCTTCAGGATATGACGCCGCGGGTGATTGAGACACTGCGGATGGTAGATGTTATTGCGGCTGAAGATACACGCAACAGTATCAGGCTGTTGAACCATTTTGATATTCATACGCCTATGACCAGTTACCATGAGTATAATAAAGTAGAGAAGGCGGAGCAGTTGGCAGGCCAGTTGTTGGAGGGAAAGCAGATAGCCCTGATTACGGATGCGGGTACGCCTGCAATTTCCGATCCGGGGGAGGTACTTGTTCGCATGTGCCATGAGCATCATGTGCCGGTTACCAGCCTGCCCGGTCCCTGCGCCTGCATTACCGCTTTGACGCTGTCGGGACTGTCTACCAGGCGTTTTTGTTTTGAAGGTTTCTTGCCTGCGGACAAGAAGGAGAGGAGAACGGTCCTGGAGGAGTTGGGGCGGGAGAGCCGCACCATGATTCTCTATGAGGCGCCCCATCATCTGGTGGGAACGCTGGAGGAATTGTATGGCTGTCTCGGAAACCGGCGAATAACCCTCTGCAGGGAACTGACCAAAAAATTCGAAAATGTAATGCCCACAACCTTGGAGCAGGCGCTGGAATATTACAGGATGGAGGCGCCCAGGGGGGAATATGTGCTGGTGCTGGAGGGAAAAAGTTTTCAGGAACTGCGCAGGGAGGAAATCGCTTCCTGGGAGTCCATGTCCATCGAAGAACACATGGCGTATTATGAAGGCCGGGGAATGGATCATAAAACGGCAATGAAGCAGGTGGCAAGGGACAGAGGCGTGGGTAAGCGGGAAATTTACGCATATTTAAATAAGTGAGCAGAAAGTTTCAGCCTGCGGCAGCGGTGAAGGCGCGGCTTCGGATTTGTATTTCAGAAGTTGATCTGTCTGTGAGCTGTCGGGCAAAGAGAGATTACAAAGAACTGCGGGTCCGCGGCAGTAATACGGAACAGGAGAGGGACGGATGAGCAATTGTGACATATGTGTCAATTATGTGTATGATGAGGAATATGAATGCTATAGCTGCCTGGTGAACCTGGACGAGGACGAGATGTACCGCTTTCTGACGGGAGGTAGGTGGGAATGTCCCTATTTCCGCAGAGACGATGAATATGGGGTGGTCAGGCACCAGATCTGACGATGGCTCCGCATTGATATATGTTGGTAAAAATAAGCAGTGATTCCAGTTTTTTTCTATGATTTTATCCGTGTTTGACATGTTTTTTCTAAAAGGTATCCGTATATATTTTTCCCTGTAAGCAGATAATAACCTCGTAATCCCATGATGGAAAGTTCGATTTCCGGACTTTCTGTTGCCATGAAAAACAGGAGGTATGGACATGAGCAATATTTCAGAACTTGATTTACAGAACCTTCGCCATTTAATCGGTGGATATGACACCATGCACTGCAAAATGCAGGCATATGCGCAGGAAGCCAAGGATCCTCAGATCAAACAGTTTTTTGAGAAAGGCGCCAAATCGGCTATGGACAATAAGCAGCAGCTTATGAAGTTCCTTGGGTAAGCGGGATTTTGCAGCCAGGCGTTGGGAGTGAACACGGCAGCAGGCAGGCTTCAGGAGCGGAAGGAACATTTTAAGACAAAAATACAATACGATGTGGCAAGAATTTCAGAATGAGAGGTAAAAAGGATGATGCAGGAAAAAATGATGGTAGCAGATACCCTCGCCGGTATCAATGGCGAACTGACCCGTTATGCTGGGATGATAGCGCAGTCTGAGAACAAAGAGCTGAAGCAGACACTGAAGCAGATCCGCAATGCCTGTGAGCAGTCCCAGGAGGAGCTGTACCAGCTGGCCAGGGAGAAATCCTATTATGTGCCGGCCAGCAAGGCCACGGAGGAAGAGGTAGCCCATGTGAAGGGGCTGTTTACCCAGGGGACACTATAAGCACGGAAGCGGTTTCTTTCCGGGTTTGCAGGGAACCAGAGGTGCCGTAACCCAGGTTTTGCACATTATGCTTTTGCCCCGCACCGAGTCGTATGCCGGCTGCGGGGCATTTTGTATGCTTATCCGGAAGAATTGGGGGCGTGAATTGGAATGTAAGGTATTTTCAGGTCATAAGATAGAGTGAAAATAATTGCAGGTAAAGATAATGTTGAACATGATATGGGCGGTCATGATACTGCTGGCAGTAATCTATGGGGCGTTTTCGGGAAATATGAGCGAGGTGACGAATGCGGCGCTGGACAGTGCAGGGGAGGCGGTTTCCCTATGTATCACGATGGCAGGGGTAGTGGCTCTATGGATGGGGTTGATGGAAATAGCACAGAGGGCGGGGCTGGTGGAGAAACTGACCAGGGGAATTGCACCTCTTCTGCGTTTCCTGTTTCCACGGATTCCCAAGGGGCATCCGGCGGAAGGATACATAGCTACGAATGTGATCGCCAACGTGTTGGGACTGGGCTGGGCCTGCACCCCGGCGGGCTTAAAAGCCATGGAGGAGCTGGCGAAGCTGGAGGCGGAGCGGGGGAATCCGGAGTACCTGGAGGTGGAATACGGAGTGGGGGACGCCCCAGGAGAAAGGGATGCCCGGGGAGCAGGGAATAGCCATGGAGGGGATGTCCGCAGGAATAGGGAAACCCGGGAACAGATTTATATGCAGACGGTGGCAGGAAGGAGCTTAAAGAGATTCGGGGCAGGAGAAGGCTTTCGGCATCAGGGGGCTGCGGGACGGGGCAGCCAGGAAAAGGGCACAGGCAGGCGGGCCAGCAATGAGATGTGCATTTTCTTAATTCTCAACATTTCCTCCCTGCAGCTGATTCCAGTGAACATGATCGCCTACCGTAGCCAGTACGGCAGCGCCAATCCAACGGCCATCATTGCGCCTGCCATAGCGGCTACTTTGGTGAGTACACTGGTGGCAATCGTGTATTGCAAGATCAAAGACAGGGGAGGAAAAGCGGTATGAACGCGTTGGCTCATCTTTCGGATATTGTAATCCCAATCCTGATTTTTTTTATCGTAGGCTATGGTTTTGTTTCCAGGGTAAAAGTATATGAAACCTTTCTGAAGGGCGCAAAGGACGGGCTAAAGATAGTAGTGGACATCGTGCCCACCCTCATCGGCCTGCTGGTGGCGGTGGGGATGCTGCGGGCATCGGGACTTTTTGAGATGCTGGGGACGCTGCTGGGGCCTGCGGCTGCTGCAGTGGGGCTGCCAGCCCAGCTGATGCCGCTGCTGGTGGTGAAGCTGTTCTCCTCTTCGGCGGCCACAGGGCTGGTACTGGACATTTTCCGCACTTCCGGGCCGGATTCCTATGCGGGGATGCTGACCTCCATTCTCATGAGCTGCACGGAGACGGTGTTCTATACCATGAGCGTGTACTTCCTGGCGGCGAAGGTGACGAAGACAAGATTTACCTTGACAGGAGCGCTGCTGGCTACCCTGGCGGGGACGGCAGCCAGCGTGGTGCTGGCCGGGTGGATGGTGTTGGAGCCATTCTCACTATGGTGAGCTGCTCCTGGCATGTGATGTAGAATTTATGGAGACAATGGGATAAAGCAAAATAAAAAAGAAAGGCAGAATAGCAGTATACTGATAATTTTTACCCTATTTCAATGAAAAGTCCTATTCATTTACATGAGAATAAATGATAGGATACAAATATAAGTTTGAATATTATTGATTTGGACTATGTTGCCATAATATGGGGAGGCGAAAAATGCGGAAGATGATACACAATCCAGTTTTACGGGGATTTCATCCGGATCCCTCAATTATCAGAGTGGGGGAGGACTATTATATAGCGACATCTACCTTTGAGTGGTGGCCGGGGGTCAGGCTTCACCACTCCAGAGATTTAATACATTGGGAACTGATAGAATATCCTCTGAACAGAGTATCGCAGCTGGACCTCAAAGGGGTGGGGGCTTCTCAGGGAATATGGGCTCCCTGCCTTACCTATGACAAGGGTACATATTATCTGGTTTATACGGTAGTGAAGGCCTTTTACTGCAATATGTATGATACAAATAATTATCTGGTCACAGCGGAAAGTATACATGGACCATGGTCAGAACCGGTGGCATTGAATAATTTTGGGTTTGACCCGTCGCTATTCCATGATGATGACGGAAGGAAATATATTGTCAGTATGGTGACGGATCACAGAATACCGAAGAAATATGCAGGGCGTTTGGTGATGCAGGAATTTGACGCAGAAGATAGTAAAATGACAGGGCCGGTAAAAGAAATTTATGCAGCGAAGGATATCTTTTTGGAAGGCCCCCATATTTTTAAGCGCAAGGGATGGTATTACTTGTTCAGTGCGGATACCGGAACAGGAGAACTGCATGGACAGACGATTCAGAGATCCCGTAATATCTGGGGGCCTTATGAGATGTACCGACCCGACTATGATGCTTTTCGTCAGAAGGGAGAAGCATATTCGGTCATAACGTCAAGGCATCACGAGGATATACTGCTTCAAAAGGCGGGACACTGTGATTTGGTGGAAACCCAGGATGGCGAATGGTATGTGGTGCATTTGTGTGGGAGGGCTTCTAAAGAGAGAAATTGTCAGGATGCCAAAAGGTTTGCCGGAAGCCGAAGATATATGATCGGCAGAGAAACCGCCATTCAGAAGATGAGATGGACGGAAGATGATTGGTTGGTACTGGATAATGGCACGGTGGTGCCTCAGGAGATGGTTGAGGCACCGAAATGCGCCGATCAGGCTAAGGAGGAAGTGGCATATCAGAAACTGGTCAGGGACGATTTTGATTCCGAGGTATTGGATTTGGAGTATCAATCCCTGAGGGTGCCTATGGATCAGGATTACATATCTCTGACGGAACGTCCGGGATGGCTTCGTATGTATGGAAGAAGCGGGCTGGCTTCACTCTTTTCGCAATGTTTGTTAGCGCGCAGGATGACGGAGTATCATATGACAGCAGAAATTTGCATGGCATTCGAGCCGGATGTGTTCAAGCAGATGGCAGGGCTGATTGTGATGTACGATACGGAAAATTATCTGTATCTTCATATATCAAAAGACGAGGATGCAGGAAAATGCATTGCGTTGTTGAAGGCTGAAAATAAGAATTACGAATATCTGACGGGATATTTGGCTATTGAACCCGGGAAAGACATTGTAATGAAAGTGGTTCTGAAGGATTGCTCTGCTCAGTTCTATGCAGGGTATCGGGAGGGAACGCTGCAATCCGTGGGTCCTTCCGTGGATGCCAGTTTTATGTCGGATGAAGCGTGCGAGGAAGGATGGTTTACCGGAACCATGATCGGTATATGCTGTCAGGATTTAACGGGGTTCGGAAAACATGCGGACTTCGACTATTTTCAGGTATCTGATTCAGAATGATGGGGGAGGGTATGACATGGAAGACTATACTGCATGGACAGATGAGGTAATTGGGAAGATTCGTCTTAAGATGGCTTGGTCTAGTGAAAAAAACAAGAATAAGATTCCATATACTACGAACGAATATGGAGAGTATGACGATAAGGCGGATACATCGCGCGAGTGGCGGATTGACGACGGAATCAACTGGTGGACAAACGGATTCTGGGCAGGAATCCAGTGGCTGCTGTATCAGGACACGGGGGAAGAACGATACAAAGAGATAGCTCGGATATCAGAAAGAATGTTGGAGCAATGTTTTTCCGGTTTTTATGGGCTGCATCATGACGTGGGATTTATGTTTGTCCCTGCGGCAGTGGCCGATTATCGTCTGACGGGAAATGACGATTCCAGAAAGGCCGGAATGCATGCGGCAAACCTTCTGGCGGGCAGGTTTAATCCTGCGGGTCGGTTTATCCGGGCATGGAATGATCTGGAACAGGATACTCGGGGATGGGTGATCATTGACTGTATGATGAATCTTTCACTGTTATATTGGGCATGGGAGGAGAGCGGGGATCCTCGGTTTAAGCATATAGCCATGATGCATGCGGACACCGTAATGAAATATTTTGTGCGCCCGGATGGTTCCGTGAATCATTTGGTTGAGTTTGATCCGGTGACGGGAGAGCAGGTCAGATGTTATGGAGGGCAAGGGTACGAAGAGGGTTCTGCATGGGCGAGAGGGCAAGGGTGGGCTTTGTACGGCTTTATGATCAGCTATCTGCATACGGGGAAAAATGATTATTTAGATACGGCAAGAAAAATTGCGCAGTACTGTGTTTCCAATATTCCGGAGAGCGGAATTCTGCCGTTGGATTTCCGACAGCCTAAAGAACCGGCCTATGAAGATTCCTGTGGTGCATGCGTGATAGCGGGAGGGCTGTTGGAATTTGCCCGCTGTGCTTCGGCAAATGAAAGGGAAATATATCTTAGAGCGGCGGTAAAAATTCTGAGAGCAATTGCAGATGAGAGGGCAGATTTCGACGACTCTTGTGATGCAATCGTAAAAGGATGCAGCGCCGCATACCATAGCCCGGCTCACGATATGACGATGAATTATGCCGATTACTTTTTTATAGAAGCGGTCTATAAACTCAAGGGAACAGGGAAGCTGTTGTGGTAAGCGTATAGAGAAAAAATGGAAAGATTCTGTATATTCAGGTGAAGCGCAACCCGGATTATAACCCTGAAAGGTAAAGCCTGACCCGCCACATGCCAGGAGCTGGTACCTGCCTTTTAGCAGGGAGCTGGGTTTGAAGCAGTTGTTGAAGCTGTAAAAAGGCTTTTGAAAAACAGCATCGGAAAGTTTTAGCGCGTCTGCCTTTCAAAGAACCGAGGTTTATCCTGATGCGTTATCCCCAAGTGTGTAGTCGCGCTCGGCATGGATGGTTACATAATTGCCCAGTGCCTACAGCCAGCGGATGTAGGACGGATTTTGCGGATCTTCAAAATAAAAAAGAATCAGTTATCAGAAAGCACTATGGTCAAAATAATATGGTCATATTCTGTCCTAAGATGGGTTGGTGGAAATCAAGGGCATATATAAACAAATACCATAATATAGCAGTTTTATATACATTTCAAGCTGTTTTATCACTGGCAGTGACGAATTGCGCATTTTATAATGTAGTTATGATAAAGGGGACGCGAAGCGATCCCAGGACTACATATGCCAGGAGGTAAAAGTATGAATAATATACCAAGACCGGAGCATCCAAAGCCGCAGATGCAGCGCAAAAACTGGATGAACCTGAACGGAGTATGGGATTTTTCCTTTGATTTCGGCAACAGCGGGATTGCCAGGAAAATGTTCCAGGAGGAAAAGCTGGACAGGAAAATAACAGTGCCCTTCTGCCCGGAAAGTGCGCTCAGCGGAATCGGCAATAAGGATTTTATGCCCGCAGTATGGTATCTGCGTACCTTTGAACTGACGCAGGAGCAGCGCAAAGGCCGGATTATGCTGCATTTCGGGGCAGTGGATTATGAGTGCCGTGTATGGATCAACGGCAAAGAGGCGGGTGTCCATAAGGGCGGCTATGTTTCCTTTCAGTTTGATATCACGGACCTGACGGTAACCGGGGAAAACCGCGTTACGGTATATGCCTTTGATGACCAGAGAAGCGGCAGGCAGTGCAGGGGAAAGCAGTGCGGGCTGTTCGATTCCTTTGGCTGTGAATATACCAGGACCACGGGAATCTGGCAGACGGTGTGGTTGGAATTCCTTCCATCTGACTACATAGAGAGTATACAGATGTATCCCAATATTGCGGAGGCTGCATTGACAATCAAAGCCCGGACGAAAGGAAGCGGGGTTCTGCGGGCGGAGGCTTTTTATGACGGTACCCTCTGCGGAAGCGCCGACACAGAGATCACTTCCGAAAACGGTTTCCTGAAAATCAGCCTGTCCAGGCTTCACCTGTGGGAGGCCGGAAAGGGACGATTATATGACCTGAAGCTTTCCTTTGGGGAGGATGCTGTGGACAGCTACTTTGGCATGCGGGAAATCAGAATCCTCGGGGAAAAGGTACTGCTGAACGGCAAGGCGGTTTTTCAGCGCCTGGTACTGGACCAGGGCTTCTATCCGGACGGGATCTATACGGCTCCTTCCGACGAAGCGTTGGTGAGGGATATACAGCTGTCCCTTCAGGCGGGCTTTAACGGGGCCAGGCTGCATCAGAAGGTGTTCGAGGAGCGTTTTCTGTATCACTGTGACAGACTGGGCTATCTGGTCTGGGGAGAACAGGCGAACTGGGGGCTTGACTATAGCCGTCCCGATGGGCTGAAATGTTTTCTGCCGGAATGGATGGAGGTGCTGAAGCGGGACTTCAACCATCCTGCCATTGTGGGCTGGTGCCCCTTTAATGAGACCTGGGATTATGAGGGCAGGAAGCAGGATGACGATCTTCTCCGCCTGACCTACCTGATGACGAAGCAGTATGATACCACCCGTCCCTGCATTGACACAAGCGGCAATTACCATGTGCAGACGGATATTTATGACCTCCATGACTATGAGCAGGATGCGGATACTTTTGCGGAAAGGTACAGGGATTTTGCCCAGGGAGGGCCTCTTCCGGACAATCACGGATACAGGCAGAAGCCGGTGGAGGGAGTTCCGGTCTTTATCAGCGAATACGGCGGCATCAAATGGAATGTGGATCAGGAGGACAGGGAGGATGCCTGGGGATACGGGGACGGCCCCGGGACCAGGGAGGAATACCTGGAGCGGTACCGGCGCCTGACGGATGTGCTTCTGGACAATCCC
>CAJULV010000072.1:3065-18679 GCA_910587555.1 uncultured Acetatifactor sp. | reverse complement strand
AACAACAGGAGGTCAACAAATGGAATATATAAGTTCTACGCTGAACAACCTCATTCATCAGACTGCCTTTTTCAATCTGACCTGGGGTAACTATCTGATGATAGCGGTTGCGTGCTTTTTCCTTTATCTGGCTATCCGGCATGAGTATGAGCCTCTGCTCTTACTTCCGATAGCTTTTGGTATGTTGTTGGTGAATATTTATCCCGACATCATGCTCCATGCGGAGGACGCCCCCAACGGTGTGGGTGGTCTGCTGTATTATTTCTATATACTGGACGAATGGGCGCTCCTGCCGTCCCTGATCTTCATGGGTGTGGGTGCTTCCACGGACTTCGGGCCCCTGATCGCCAATCCCAAGAGTTTCCTTCTGGGTGCAGCGGCGCAGTTCGGTATTTTCGCGGCATATTTTGGAGCTATTTTCCTGGGCTTCAATGACATGGCAGCTGCAGCCATCTCCATTATCGGCGGCGCTGACGGTCCTACCTCCATCTTCCTGGCCAGCAAGCTGGGACAGACAGCGATTTTAGGACCCATTGCCGTGGCGGCTTATTCCTACATGTCACTGGTGCCGATTATTCAGCCTCCCATCATGAAGCTTTTTACCACCGAGAAGGAACGGAAGATCAAGATGGGTCAGCTGCGTCCGGTTTCCAAACTGGAAAAGATCCTGTTCCCCATCATCATTACCATCGTGGTCTGCCTGATTCTTCCTACCACAGCGCCGCTGGTTGGTATGCTGATGCTGGGTAATCTGTTCAAGGAATCCGGTGTGGTAAGACAGCTTACCGAGACGGCTTCCAATGCCATGATGTATATCGTGGTTATCCTGCTGGGTACTTCCGTAGGAGCTACCACCAGTGCAGAAGCATTCCTGAACTGGGGAACCCTGAAGATCGTTGCACTGGGACTGATCGCCTTTGCCTTCGGTACGGCAGCGGGCGTGCTGTTCGGTAAGCTTATGTGCAGGCTGACCCACGGCAAGATCAATCCTCTGATCGGTTCCGCAGGCGTGTCCGCGGTTCCCATGGCAGCCCGTGTGTCCCAGAAGGTGGGCGCGGAGGCAGATCCCACCAACTTCCTGCTGATGCATGCCATGGGTCCCAATGTGGCGGGCGTTATCGGAACGGCAGTTGCGGCAGGTACCTTTATGGCGATCTTTGGAGTGTTCTAAAATATAATTGATGGAGGAAATTCGTAAATGTCAGAACAAGCAAAAAAACCGATTAAAATTACGGAAACCATACTGCGTGACGCGCATCAGTCCCTGATTGCTACGAGAATGCCTACCGATTTCATGCTTCCCATCGTGGAGAAGATGGATAAGGTGGGATACCATTCCGTAGAGTGCTGGGGCGGCGCTACTTTTGACGCTTCCCTTCGTTTCCTGAAGGAAGATCCCTGGGAGAGACTGCGCAAGCTGCGTGACGGGTTCAAGAACACAAAGCTGCAGATGCTGTTCCGCGGCCAGAATATTCTGGGTTACAGGCCCTATGCGGATGACGTGGTGGATGCCTTCGTACAGAAGTCCATCTCCAACGGTATCGATATCATTCGTATTTTCGACTGTCTGAATGACCTGCGCAATCTGCAGGAGGCCGTAAACGCCACCAACAGGATGAAGCAGCAGGAAGGCAGAGGCCATGCCCAGGTTGCCCTGTCCTATACTTTGGGGGATGCCTATACCCTGGAGTACTGGACGAATATGGCGAAGAAGATCGAGGAGATGGGCGCGGATTCCATCTGTATCAAGGATATGGCGGGTCTGTTGGTGCCTTATAAGGCTTCCGAGCTGATCACCGCCATGAAGAGCGGCACCAAGCTGCCCATACAGCTGCATACCCACTACACCTCCGGTGTGGCAAGCATGACCTATCTGAAGGCAGTGGAAGCAGGGGTGGATGTCATTGATACTGCCATGAGTCCTCTGGCTCTGGGTACTTCACAGCCTGCAACCGAGGTTATGGTGGAGACTTTCCGGGGCACGCCTTACGATACCGGATTTGACCAGAATCTACTGGCAGAGATCGCCGATTACTTCCGTCCTTACAGGGATGAGTGCTTGAAGAGCGGTCTGCTCAATCCCAAGGTGATGGGCGTGGATATCAAGACATTGCTGTACCAGGTGCCCGGCGGCATGCTTTCCAACATGGTGAGCCAGCTCAAGGAGCAGAACGCGGAAGACAGATATTACGATGTGCTGAAGGAGATTCCCGAGGTGCGTAAGGATCTGGGCGAGCCGCCCCTGGTTACGCCTTCCTCCCAGATCGTGGGTACCCAGGCCGTGTTCAATGTACTTATGGGCGAGCGGTACAAGATGGCTACCAAGGAGACCAAGGCGGTTCTGCGCGGCGAGTACGGTCAGACCGTAAAGCCCATGAACCAGGAGATCATCGACAAGGTTATCCCCGGCGAGGAGAGAATTACCTGCCGTTATGCGGATATGCTGGAGAATGAGATGGATAAACTGGAGTCCGAGATGAAGGAATGGAAGCAGCAGGATGAGGACGTGCTGTCCTATGCATTGTTCCCCCAGGTTGCCATGGACTTCTTCAAGTACCGTCAGGCACAGCAGGAGAAGGTGGACATGACCCAGGCGGATACCAAGAACGGCGCTTACCCTGTATAAGGGGTAGGAGGTTTTCATAGAGTCTGTTCCGGGAGACGCGGCGGTTTAGCAGCGTAAAGTTTCCTTTCCGGAAAAGGATAGAGCGGCAGGAAGTGCCGGCGCCAGGGCGATAGGCAGGACGCGTCGGTATTTTCTGCCATTTTCTGTAATGGATGAAGGGGGCCGGAAAATATGTATGAGATATCTTATATTGAGACGGAAGAGCAGTTAAAGCAGGTATTGGATTTTTGCTATGATATTTTGGGACAGCATCTGCGGAATATTGAAAATTACAGATACGATGACTGGAAAGAAAGAGTAAAGTCAGACAGTAAGCTTTTGGTATATGCCCATGAGGGCGGCCATGTGATTTCCGCAGTCCTCGGCAGGCGGGAAAGCGCGGAGAGCCTGGTCTGCGGGTTTGTGGCATGTGCGCCGGAGCATCGCAGGCAGGGGATTACCAGGGGATTGATGGATAGATTTGAGAAGGAAGCCGTCAAGGCAGGATTCCGGTATATTACTTTGGGGTCCGATGCAGATCCTTTTTACGGGAAATGCGGCTATAAAGTGATATATGAAATGCATGGGCAGAATATTTACCAGAAATTATTAGGGACATGAAGGAACGATATATTATGTTGAGCGGCGAAGCCGGGAACATGGGGCAGAAATGAAATTGGGTCGGAACAGGAGAACAGGGCGTTGAGAAAGGTGATTGTTGTGGGCGGAGGAGCCGCGGGAATGATGGCGGCATTGGCGGCTGCAGACCAGGGCTGCAGGGTCTGCCTCATTGAAAAGAACGAAAAGTTGGGCAAAAAGCTGTTCATCACGGGTAAGGGCCGCTGCAATGTGACCAATGCCGCGGACATGGAGACCTTGTTTGCCAATGTCCGGAGCAATGGAAAGTTCCTGTACAGCGCCTTTACTGATTATGATAATCGGGCGGTGATGGACTTTCTGGAGAAGGCAGGCTGTCCCCTGAAGACGGAACGGGGAGAGCGGGTTTTTCCCGTGTCGGACCATTCGTCGGATGTGATTGCCGCCTTTCAGAGAGAATTGAAAAAGCGCAAGGTGGAAATCCTTTTGCATACAGCGGTGAAGGAACTGATTTGGGAGGGACCGGAAGAGGCAGCATCTCCGGAAGACGGGCCGCCTGTGGACGATGCAGGAAGCTGCACGGAAAGGGCCGGGGAAAACAACCTTCCGGGGAAGCGTCATGCAAAGTCCCGGGAGACCGAAAAATCGGGAACAAAGGGGAAAGCGCAGACTGCGCAGGGGAAGATTACAGGGGTCCGTCTGGCTGACGGCAGGACGCTCTCCGCTGACGGCTGCATTGTCTGCACAGGCGGCATTTCCTATCCTTCCACAGGTTCCACGGGAGACGGTTATGGATTTGCCAGAAAGGCAGGACATCAGGTGACGGAGACAAGACCGTCACTGGTACCCTTTAATATAGAAGAAAAGTGGTGTTCCCGGCTTATGGGATTGTCGCTGAAAAATGTCTCCCTGCGGATGAACAGCGGCGGCAGGGAGGTTTACGAGGGTTTTGGAGAGATGCTCTTCACCCACTTTGGAGTCAGCGGGCCACTGGTTCTGTCTGCCAGCAGTTTTTACGGGCAGTCTAAGGCAATGCTCTATATCGACTTAAAGCCTGCTCTTGACTTGGAACAGCTGGACCGCCGCCTGCTGCGGGACCTGGAGGCAAATAAGGGAAAGCAGTTTAAAAACGCCTGGGGCGGATTATTTCCGGCCAGTCTGATTCCGGTGATGGTGGAGCTTTCCGGCATCCATCCGGATAAGAAAGTGAATGAAGTCACCAGGGAGGAGCGCAGGCGTTTTGCCGCCCTGATCAAGAAACTGCCGCTGACAGTCACCGGGGTAAGGGGTTTTGAGGAAGCCATCATCACCAGGGGAGGGGTCTCCGTGAAGGAGATCAATCCCTCCACCATGGAGTCCAAAAAGGTGAAAGGGCTGTATTTTGCAGGGGAAGTACTGGATGTGGACGCCCTGACCGGAGGATATAATCTGCAGATTGCCTGGTCCACGGGACATCTGGCCGGCAGTTCCCAGACGCAGAAGAAGGGAGAAAATTTATGAATCTTTTTCGGTGGGTTTTGAGGGGAGCCGTGATGATTTGCCTGTTGGGTGTAACCGGCTGCAGCATGGTCCAGGGACTGGAGACGAAGGAAATCCGGGATTATCTGGAGTCCCGATACGGTTCCTGGGATTTTGAGATTCAGAAGGAAGAGACGGAAGGAAGTCCTTCCTACAAGGTGACGCTTGCGGAGTACCCGGAAGTTACGTTTACGGTGGAGGAGGGCAAAATAGAGGAGAGTGCGGACTGGAGATACCATGATGATTATGCGGCCCAGATGCTTTACGGGGGAGCGGAGCGTCTGGGACTCTCCTGCGAAAAGGCAGAAGACGATTATAATGTGTATATCTATTATCAGGATTACGGCGAATTGGATTCTCTGGCCGAGAATGTGGTGAAACTGGTGTCAGACTGTGTGGAGAGCAGGGCCTTCGAGACGCTGCGGAGTTCATGCCTGATCGTGATTAAGCCGGAAGGGCAGACGCAGAAGGAGTTTCCGGGATACCAGATCCGGATTAAGACGCGCTACACATATCAGGTAAATAAAGAATTCGGCATCATGGCGTCAGAACTGGATCCTGTGCAGTTTAAGGAGGACTTAAGGCTCTGCCATATCTTCAATTCATATAACTACATGATTCCCAGGGATGAGGCGATGTTCTCGGAGGCTGACATAGAGCGGTACAAGGACATGTGTACCGGGGCCATGGGAGAAGGAGAGGACGGAAGCATAACCGTATATGATCTGGTGAACAAGGGTGCATATGGACTGAATTATGGCGGCACTTATCAGGTTTTATCGTCGCAGGGGCTTGTGACGGAGGTGACGGACGACAGCTTTACGGCTTCCGGAAACGGGCTGACAATACGATTTTTCCAGGAATTTAAAAACAGGGAAGCGGTGGTTTCCTATGAGGTTTTGAGCGGAGATGAGGAACTGGTGGAAAAAGAAAGCGAGGGACGCGCCTACTATGCGGTGCAGGCCTTCACCGGTCAGGACATTTCTTTTTCCACTCCGGAAAAAATGCAGGCGGCCATGGAGGCGGAGCGCCTGGAGCGGCTTCCGGAGATACAGAAAGCCTTTGAAGACGCGGTGACCCAGGACCAGACAGGGGAGGCGGGAGGCATCCAGGTCACGCTGTTGGAGATGGAGCTTTATGAGCGCATGGGAACAGGTTTTTTCTATGTGGAGTCCAATGAGGAGAATGTATGGACCAGGATTCGGCTGCGTCTGAAAAATACAGGCAGCCTGGATGTAAGGGTTTTTCCTGTCGTGGTTGAATCAGGCTCGGAGGATCAGTTCTCCGGAATGATTGCCGACAGTGAGGCGAATCTTTACCGTCCGCAGGATATCATAAATCTGGGACTGGAGGATATGTATGGAGAGATGCTGGCAGTCGGCGAGACCATAGAAGGGAATGTGTATTTTAAGCTGCCCAGGGAGCTGGTATCTCAGGGGGATTCCCTGATACTACATTCTTTTTGCGGAAGCGGCAAGACATCTGTTCTGCTTCCCGCGTTGGATTGATTACGGTTCCGGGGGTCAGACTAAATTTGATAGGAGGATGTGGAAAATGAGCTTTAATGTGGCAATGGACGGTCCCGCAGGGGCCGGAAAAAGCACCGTGGCCAGGGCGGTGGCAAAGGAGATGGGCCTGATCTATGTGGACACAGGCGCGATGTACCGGGCCATGGCGCTGTTTATGCTGCGGGAGGGTGTGGACTTAAAGGACAGCGGGAAGATAGCGGAAAACTGTACCCGGGCGGATATTACCATACGCTATGAGGACGGCGTTCAGGTAGTCTGTCTCAACGGAGAAAACGTAAACGGGTATATCCGCACCGAGGAGGTGGGGGAAGCCGCCTCCGTTATCAGTCCGGTTCCCCTGGTGCGGGAGAACATGGTCAGGCTCCAGAAAGCCCTTGCCGCCCGGAGCGACTGCATCATGGACGGGCGTGACATCGGCACCTGCGTGCTTCCGGAGGCGCAGCTGAAAATCTATCTCACCGCCGGCAGCGACGTGCGTGCAAAGCGCAGATACGATGAGCTGACTGCCAAAGGAGAAATCTGCGACTTGCAGCAGATCAAGGCGGATATCGAGGACAGGGACTACCGCGACATGCACAGGGAGATGTCTCCCTTAAAACAGGCGGAGGACGCCGTACTGGTGGATACCTCGGACATGACCCAGGAGGAAGTGATAGCCGAAATAACAAAACTCTGCGGACAGGCCAGGGCCTGAACTGTTGCGGGCTGTCTGCGGAAGGCGGGAGATTGTATGGAAGTAAAACTTGCGGAGCACATGGGTTTCTGCTTTGGCGTGAAGCGTGCTGTGGATACCGTGTATGAACAGATAAAAAACGGGAAAACTATCTATACCTATGGTTCCATTGTGAACAATGAGGAAGTGGTGAGGGATCTGGCGGAAAAGGGCGTCCGGGTTCTGGAGACCAGGGAAGAGCTGACGGAACTGTCCGAAGTCGGGCAGGAGGCAGGGGGTTCCGGGGCAGCGTCTCCCGCCAGTGTCATCATCCGTGCCCATGGCGTTCCGGAGGAGATCTTCACCATCCTGCAGGAGAAGCATCTGGAATGCATCGACGCAACCTGCCCTTTTGTGAGACGGATCCAGAAGAAGGCGGAGGAGGAGAGCAGGAAAGGAAAGCATATTGTCATTGTCGGAAATGCCGGCCATCCGGAGGTGGAAGGTATTATCGGATGGTGCAGGGGGCCTGTCACAGTCATTAAAAATGAAGAAGAAGCCCGGAAATTTCAGCTTTCCCAGGGTAAAAAGGTATGTGTGGTGGCACAAACGACATTTAACTACAATAAATTTCAAGGCATAGTTGAAATTTTGGAAGAAAGAGGTTATAATGGTAGTGTTGTAAATACTATCTGTAACGCTACGGAAGAGCGCCAGCGTTCTGCAAGGGCGCTTGCAGCAGAAGCTGACGTAATGATTGTGATAGGCGGTAAGCACAGCTCTAACACCAGGAGATTGTATGAAATCTGCAGTGAGGAATGTGCGCATACCTATTTTATACAGACACTCGAGGACCTGTGTTTAGAATTACCTAAAACTGCTCGACTGGTGGGTATTACAGCGGGGGCTTCCACCCCAAACAAATTAATTGAGGAGGTTCAAAATTATGTCAGAATTAACTTTTGAACAGATGTTGGAAGACACAATCAAGACAATACACTCAGGAGATGTGGTCGAAGGCACAGTCATCGATGTAAAGACTGATGAGATTGTATTGAATATCGGATATAAGTCCGATGGCATTCTTACGAAGAATGAGTATACCAATGATTCCAGCGTAGACCTTACAGCGGTAGTAAAGCCCGGGGATGTCATGGAAGTGAAAATCCTGAAGGTGAATGATGGAGAAGGACAGGTAGTGCTGACTTACAAGCGTCTGGCCGCTGACAGAGGCAACAAGAGAATCGAGGAAGCGTACAATAACAGAGAAGTCCTGAAGGCAACTGTCGTGCAGGTACTTGAGGGCGGCTTGAGCGTGATTGTGGAGGAAGTGAGGGTGTTTATCCCCGCTAGCCTGGTATCTGATACTTATGAGAAGGACCTGACCAAGTATATGGGACAGGAGATTGAATTTGTAATCAGCGAGTACAATCCCAAGAGGAGACGCTATATCGGCGACCGCAGGCAGCTTATCGTAGCCCGCAAGGCAGAGATGCAGAGAGAGCTGTTTGAGAGGATTCATGAGGGCGATGTGGTGGAAGGCGTCGTAAAGAATGTGACGGATTTCGGAGCCTTTGTTGACCTTGGCGGCGCTGACGGACTGCTGCATATTTCCGAGATGTCCTGGGGACATGTAGAACATCCCAGAAAAGTATTTAAGGTAGGAGATAAGCTGAATGTGCTGATCAAGGAGATCAACGGAAGTAAGGTTGCGCTTTCCTTAAAGTTTGAAGATCAGAATCCCTGGAGGGATGCGGCGGATAAATACGCAATCGGCAATGTGGTGACCGGCAGAGTTGCCAGGATGACAGACTTCGGTGCATTTATCGAACTGGAACCCGGTGTGGACGCGCTGCTTCATGTGTCCCAGATTTCCAGGGAGCATGTGGAAAAGCCTTCTGATGTGCTGCGCATCGGTGAAGAGGTTACGGCGAAGATTGTGGACTTCAATGAGGCTGACAAGAAGATTTCTCTTAGTATTAAGGCTATGGCAATTTCGGAAGCGAATGATGATGCGGATGCGGCAGTTGGGTTCCGGGAGGAAGATGCCGAATAATAACAGGATGGTACTGCCATGGTATTTGATTACGAGTACTTTAAGAGGGAAATTCTGGTTCTCACAGGGATTGATCTGAATTCTTATCAGGAAAAGCAGATGAAGCGCCGTATTGACTTTCTGATTTCCAAGAATAAGATAGAGGGCTATGACAAATATGTCGCCGCTTTGCGGGGAGATCATAAAAAATTTGAAGAATTCGTTAATTATGTTACCATAAATGTATCAGAATTTTACAGAGATGTATCACAGTGGAAGGTGCTGGAGGAGAAGGCAGTCCCAGAATTAATCAGCCGGTTTGGACGTAGTTTAAAAATCTGGAGTGCTGCCTGTTCCACGGGGGATGAACCTTATTCTCTTGTGATGGCTTTTTCAAGATATTTGCCCTTGGGAAATATTAAGATTTTTGCTACCGACCTGGATAAACAGGTAATTGCAAAGGCAAAGGAAGGCATTTATCCGGCGAAAAGTATTATGTTCCTGCCGGCGGATCTGAAACGGAGATATTTTAGCCAGGTTGGAGAGGATGCGTTCCGGATTTCCAGAGAGATTAAGGCTTGTGTCGAGTTTCGTGAACATAATCTGCTGAAGGATGCCTACCCCACAGGCTGTCATTTGATTGTCTGTCGCAATGTGCTGATTTATTTTACGGAAGCCGCTAAAGACAAAGTGTTTCGCAATTTTTACAGAACACTGGCCGGCGGGGGAATCCTGTTCATCGGAAGTTCTGAGCAGATTATGAATCACAGAGAAATCGGATATTTGAGGAAAAACGCGTTTTTCTATCAGAAGCCGTAGCTATTTTGCGGCGTAAACAGGATAAGCGGCTGCAGGCTGAAAAGACAGGCAACCGCTTAATTTTTGTGTGCTGCAGAAGGCAAATTGGAAGATGCTTTCTCAGTAAGCCGCTCCAATCATGTTCAGTACATGGGAGGCATATTGGGAAAAAGCAGACCTGTCTTTTTTCAGCTCATCGGTAAGCTCAAAGAAAAGCTCCTGACTTTTGTAATCCCGTTTGAAAAAAGGCGTAAAAACATAATCCCACTGGGGCAGATAACTTGACTGCTTACGGGTGTAGCAATTGGCGGCCGATGCCGGAAGCCGGTATGACTTATCCACGAAGCCGGCTACGGATTTGTGGAGTGCCACATCTTCTGTGGGCAGGTAGTAGTAATCATGATAGTTGGAGTAAAAATACTTCAATTCTTCCTCGTAAATAGGGATTTTCAAGAAGCAATCCTTCCCTTCGCCCCGGAATATACATTGATTGGCGCCGGCCGATACGGGTTTCGGCAGAGCCGTCCCGGGATGAAACTGGATAATCAGTTCCCGCCTGCGCAGGCCGTTTACGTCTTTATAATAGTTTGCCTGGACCTTTATGGCTTTTACCGGCTGGTTGAACAGGTCATAATAGGCCAGCATGGGCAGGGTCTCCAGCATTCCCTTCAAATCTTCCGCATTGTGGAGGAAGATGGCCTTTTCAGAGTACTCGGAAGGACTTTTAACGTATTCCCGGTAGATGCCGATCAGTTCACTCCCTGAAAACACATCCCTGCGGTTGATTCCCAGGAACTGCTCCAGCGTTTTCTGCTTGCAGTTCGGAAGCTTCAGAAAATATCTGTAAGGTGAAATGCGCCGGTACAGGTCGATGCCCCGGTAACCCTCAAAGCAGTAGGGAAGGGAAAGCTGTTCGCATTTCTGGGTGATAAACGGAAGGTCGAAATTATTTCCGTTAAAATGAACCAGGTATTGGTACGGCCTGGCAAACGTGAAAAACGATTTCAGAATTTCCGCTTCCTGCTCGTAATTTTCAGCCATCCACTGTATGGTATGCCATTTCCCGTTCAGATAGTAAGCACAGCCTATCAGATACAGATAGGAGGATCTGGCAGTGAAACCGGTGGTCTCAATATCAAGAAAAAGGATTCGCTCCAAAGAGTCCAGTAAGTCCAGGGGGTAAGATATGGAAAAATGATCCAGTGTTTCCTCACAAATTCGCATGGGCGTCCTCCGTTTTTATAAGGGGTTTGGCAGCGGGGGGCGGCATAGACCCGAACCTTGCCGGACGGGTTTGCTGCCCATGGGAACATTATATCATAAATTTAAATTTTCCAGTAGTATTTTGTGAAAAAAAATAGTATATTTATAGATAGATTGAAGAATGAAAAGAAATACTGGAAAGGACTTAAGAGAAGATGGCAAAGTTGACATTTATAGGCGGTATACACCCCTATGACGGAAAAGACCTGTCGAAAGACAGCGCCATTCAGAATGTTTTGCCGGGGAACGAACTGGCATATCCTGTCTCGCAGCATATCGGGGCGCCGGCGAAGCCGATAGTGGCCAAGGGGGACAGGGTACTGGTGGGACAGAAGATTGCGGAGGCGGGCGGATTTGTCTCCGCGCCCGTACATAGTTCCGTCTCCGGCACGGTGAAGTCAATCGAACCCAGGCGGGTGGCAACAGGCGACATGGTTATGAGTATTGTTATCGAAAATGACAGTCTCTACGAGGAGGTTGGATTTTCGGCCAGGACATCTTTGGATGCTGTGAAGCGGGAGGAAATTGTGGGCCTGGTCCGGGAGGCGGGGATTGTGGGTATGGGAGGCGCCGGATTTCCCACTCATGTGAAGCTTTCTCCCAAGGAGCCGGAGAAAATTGATTACGTGATAGCCAACTGTGCGGAATGCGAGCCTTATCTGACTTCCGATTACCGCAGGATGCTGGAGGAACCGGAAAAGCTGGTGGGCGGGCTGAAGCTTATATTGAAGCTTTTCCCCAATGCCCACGGTATTCTGGCGGTGGAGGACAACAAGCCGGACTGTATTTCCCTTCTGAAGCAATACACGAAGGATGAGCCGGGCATCAGCGTGAAAGCCCTGAAGACAAAATATCCCCAGGGCGGGGAGCGCCAGCTGATTTATGCCGTCACGGGCAGGCGGATTAACTCCACCATGCTGCCGGCGGATGTGGGATGTGTGGTGAACAATGTGGACACCATGGTGGCAGTATACAGGGCTGTTATGGAAGGACGTCCCCTCATGGAGCGGATTGTTACGGTGACAGGAGATGCCGTTGCGAACCCGGCCAATTTCCGTGTGCGTATTGGGAGCAGCTATGAGGAGATTCTGGCGGCGGCAGGCGGTTTCAGGGAGCAGCCCGAGAAAATCATCTGCGGCGGACCCATGATGGGATTTGCCATGTTCGGACTGAATGTGGCTATTACCAAGACTTCCACGGCATTGCTGGCATTGACAAAGGACGAGGTATCGGCGCTGGAACCGGGACCCTGTATCAACTGCGGCCGCTGTGTGGAAGTGTGTCCCGGAAGGGTGGTCCCCAGCAGACTGGCGGATTATGCCGCCCATTTTGACGAGGAAGCATTTCTGGCAAATTACGGTATGGAATGCTGCGAATGCGGCTGCTGCAGCTTTGTCTGCCCCGCAAAGCGCCCCCTGACCCAACAGATAAAATCCATGCGCAAAATCCAGCTTTCCAAGCGTAAAAAGTAAAAGAGGAAGGCGAACTGGAATAGGAGAATAACTACATGAGCGAATTATTTAAGGTATCATCCAATCCTCATATTCGTTCCAAAGCGGCTACGAACGGCCTGATGCTTGCGGTTGTCATTGCCCTGATGCCCGCAACAGGCTTTGGAATCTATAATTTCGGACCCAGGGCGCTTGCAGTCATTGCGGTGACCATTGCAAGTACGGTTCTCACGGAGTATTTTTTCGGATTTTATAACAGAAAACTGAGCGTGACGGACTTGTCCGCAGTGGTGACGGGACTGCTTCTGGCGCTGAACCTGCCGGTGTCCATACCGCTGTGGATGGCTGCGCTGGGCGGTGTATTTGCCATTTTAGTGGTGAAGATGCTTTTCGGCGGGCTGGGGCAGAATTTTATGAATCCGGCGCTGGCAGCCAGGTGCTTTCTGCTGATATCTTTTCCCACGGCAATGACGGCATTCGACTGCGATGCCTATACGGGGGCCACGCCCCTTGCGCTGCTGAAAAGCGGAGAGCCGGTGAACCTGCTGAACATGGTGACAGGGCATACGGCGGGAACCATCGGGGAGACTTCGGTGATCGCGATTGCTGTGGGGGCCTGCCTGCTGCTTGTGCTGGGAGTGATTGACCTGCGGATTCCCGGCAGCTACATAGCAACCTTTGTGATTTTTGCGGGATTGTTCGGGGGACATGGCTTTGAACCCTCCTATCTCGCGGCCCAGCTTTCCGGCGGCGGCCTGATGCTGGGGGCGTTTTTTATGGCAACCGATTATGTGACCAGACCGATTACAATCAGAGGACAGTATGTGTTCGGCGTATTCCTGGGACTGATGACAGGCATATTCAGAATCTTCGGACCCGGTGCGGAGGGCGTATCCTATGCGATTATCCTTGGCAACCTGCTGGTACCCCTGATTGAAAAATATACCATGCCCACTGCTTTCGGGTACAGGAAGGGGGGAGTGCGCCGTGAAAAATAAAAATGACATTTCGGTAATGCTGAAGGAGGCGGGCATCCTGTTCGCCATTACTTTGATATCCGGCCTGCTGCTTGGCGTGGTCAATGAATTGACGAAAGAACCCATCCGTATCCAGCAGGAAAAAGCCGTACAGGAGGCATGCCGGGCCGTGTTTGCATCAGCCGCTTCCTTTGAAGAAATGGAATATACCCCGGATGAGGCCCTGGCGGAAGAACTGTCCGGCATGGGGGTAAAGCTGGGAACCGTGTATAAGGCCCTTGGCGGCGACAATGCAATGTTGGGGTATGTATTGGAATCCGCCTCCACGGAGGGGTACGGCGGTAATATTGTCCTATATCTGGGGGTATCCGCGGACGGAACTCTGAATGACATATCGATTCTGGAGATTACCGAGACAGCCGGTCTGGGTATGCTGGCGCCGGAGGTGCTGGTTCCGCAGTTCCATGACAAAAAAGCGGAAAGCTTTGTTTACACCAAAACAGGCGCGTCAGCAGAGAATGAAATCGATGCCATCACCAGTGCCACAATTACCACAAAGGCAGTCACGAATGCGGTGAACGGCGGATTAAAGGCTGCCAGGATTCTGTTGGAAGGAGGTGCCGGCAATGAATAAAGCGGGAGAGAGGCTTTATAACGGATTGGTTAAGGAAAATCCGACTTTTGTATTGATGCTGGGTATGTGCCCCACGCTGGCAGTTACCACTTCGGCAGTCAACGGCCTGGGAATGGGGCTTACTACCATGGTAGTATTGGCTCTCAGTAATATGATTATTTCACTGCTGCGCAATGTGATACCGGACAGAGTGCGCATTCCGGCGTTTATTGTGATTATCGCTTCTTTTGTGACAGTGGTACAGCTGCTGCTGGAGGCATATCTGCCTTCTTTAAATGACGCCCTGGGCGTTTATATACCGTTGATTGTGGTGAACTGTATCATACTGGGGCGTGCGGAGAGCTATGCTTATTCCAACCCTGTCATTCCTTCGCTTTTTGACGGTATAGGCATGGGGCTGGGATTTACCTTTGCGCTGACCTGTATCGGCCTGGTGCGGGAATTGCTGGGGGCGGGCCAGCTGTTCGGATTTGGCATTCTGCCGGATTCCGTGGAACCGATCCGTATTTTCGGCCAGGCACCGGGAGCGTTTTTCGTGCTGGCAGGCTTGGTTGCCCTGCAGAATTACATAAAAGAGTCCAGGAAAAAAGCTGGTAAGGAATATCGGAAGATCGGTTCCGGATGTACACATGATTGTATGAACTGCAAGGACAGTGAAGGTTGTTCCGGGCGTTTTTACGACGAGAACGCCGGAAAGAAGATAAATAGAAGGGCGGACGCAGCGCAGGCAGGGACGCAGAAGGAAAGAAAGGCAGACGAAAACACAAAAGCCGCAAATACGGATGAGGAGGGCAGATAGATGAATATGGAGTATGTGAAGGAATTGCTCGTCCTGCTGGTGGGCTCCTCGCTGGTGAGCAATGTGGTACTTAGTCAGTTTCTGGGGCTTTGCCCGTTCCTGGGTGTATCCAGGAAGACAAATACGGCTGCGGGAATGGGAGCGGCGGTTATTTTCGTTATCACCCTGGCAAGCGCGGTGGCGGGAGTGATTTATGAATTTGTACTGGTCCGGTTCCATGTGGAGTATCTGAAAACCATTGTATTTATTCTGGTGATTGCCGCGCTGGTGCAGTTTGTGGAGATGTTCCTGCGGAAATCCATGCCCTCCTTGTATGAGGCGCTGGGGGTATACCTGCCTCTGATTACTACCAACTGTGCGGTGCTGGGGGTGGCCATCACTAATGTACAGAAGGAGTACGGTATCCTGACAGGCATCGTGAACGGCTTTGCCACGGCAGTGGGCTTTACCATTGCCATTGTAATCCTGGCGGGAATCAGGGAAAAGCTTGCATACAACGATATTCCCGGACCTTTTAAGGGAATGCCCACAGTGCTGTTGACGGCCGGGCTGATGGCCATTGCCTTCTGCGGGTTTTCCGGATTGTTATAAGGGAACTGGAATCAAACAGCCAGGCCCTGTGAGCGCCGGGGAGAAGTTTCGGCGGAGAAGCAGCGGAGACGAAATTTACTCCCGCGGAGAAGGCGCGAAGAGGGCATGGCGGAACTGGAATCAAACAGCCAGGCCCTGTGAGCGCCGGGGAGAAGTTTCGGCGGA
>CAJULV010000072.1:0-2965 GCA_910587555.1 uncultured Acetatifactor sp. | reverse complement strand
AGACGAAATTTACTCCCGCGGAGAAGGCGCGAAGAGGGCATGGCGGAACTGGAATAAGGAGTGTAAATGATGAGTATAACAGGGATTTTGTCTGCTGCGGCCGTGGTGGGAGTGGTGGGCATCTTTGTAGGGCTGTTTCTGGGAGCGGCCGGAATCCGCTTCCATGTGGAGAAGGATGAGAAGGAAGAGGCTGTACTTGCCGCCTTGCCCGGCAATAACTGCGGCGGCTGCGGATTTGCGGGATGTTCCGGCTTGGCGGCGGCAATTGCAAAGGGCGAGGCGCCCGTGAACGGCTGTCCTGTGGGCGGCGAGGCGGTAAGCGGTAAGATTGCAGCCATCATGGGGGTAGAAGCGGGTGCTTCCGAGAGAAAAGTCGCTTTTGTGGCATGCATGGGCGATTGTGAGAAGGCAAAACAGGATTATGATTACACCGGGCATCAGGACTGCCGGATGATGGGGTTCGTACCCGGAGGCGGGCCGAAGTCCTGCAGCAGCGGTTGCCTGGGATTCGGAACCTGCGCGGATGCCTGTCCTTTTGACGCTATTCATGTAGTAAACGGTGTGGCTGTGGTAGAGAAAGAGAAATGCAAAGCCTGCGGAAAATGTGTGGAAGTCTGTCCGAGGCATTTGATTTCATTGATTCCGTACAAGGCGCAGTATGCGGTTTCCTGCAGTTCCGCAGATAAAGGACCCGTGACGATGAAGGCATGCCAGGCAGGATGTATCGGCTGCGGGCTTTGTGTGCGAAACTGTCCGGCCCAGGCGGTAACGGTGACGGATTTCCATGCGGTAATTGACCAGGAAAAGTGTACTGGCTGCGGAACCTGTGCGGAGAAATGTCCCAAGAAGTGCATTACAAAGATGTAGTAAAAGCGCGGGATGCAGGTTGGTGAACGAGGAGAATACCCGCAACGCGGCGCACGGACGGTTAGGGCCGTGCTGCCTTAAGGGAGGCATGAGGGCCGCCGGACGGTGCGGAGGGCGAGAAAAGGGAGGAAGCATATTATTATGAAAATGCCGGATGATTTTGACGATAATTCAAATATGACGCTGACGGTGGTAATGTCCATTGCGGCCGTGTCTGCTTTCGTGGCGGTGATACTGCTGGTGGTGCTGCTCCTGAATCAGAAGGACAACGCAACTGCCGGGCGTACACAGCAGAAGGATGCGGTACAGGCCGCGGCGGAGCCGTCCTCCCCCGTTATTCGCTACCCGGAGACGGAGGAACTGCTGACAGGCAGTTCCCTGCATCCGGATGATTTTGATTTCTGGGATATGTACCCGGAACCCACGGCATCCCCTACGCCGGAGCCTACGGAGGAGCCGGAGCAGGAAGAGCATGATCCGTCCACCGACGGCAAGCATACATTGGTGAAGTACGCCGACGGGGAGGAGGAATGGGTTCTGATCAGCCCTTATCTTCCGAAACATGAATATGATTTTACGAAACTGGTATGCCAGTCTGATCTGATGAAATATTATGAGGATGGCAAACAGACCTCCTATGTGGGAGTTGATATATCCAAATATCAGGATTACGTGGATTTCGTGAAAGTCAAAAAAGCGGGAATCGATTTCGTCATGCTCCGTGTGGGGGCAAGAGGGTATGGATCGGGGCAGCTGATTGTGGATGAATATTTCAGTGATAACATCAAGCGTGCCACGGATGCCGGCCTGGATGTGGGCGTATACTTTTATTCCCAGGCGGTCAGTAAGGAAGAAGCCGTCGAAGAAGCGAATCTGGTGATTGAAAATCTGGGAGAATACCAGATTACCTATCCGGTGGCTTTTGATATGGAACTGGTGGAAAATGATACGTCCAGGACGGAGAACCTGACACGGACGGAGAAGACGGATATTGCAAAGGCTTTCCTGGAAACCATCACCGCATCGGGCAGGAAGACCATGATTTACGGCAATAAGGAGTGGCTCATCAAGGAAGTCGATATGTCGAAGCTGACGGCCTATGATGTATGGCTGTCTCAGCCGGCGGATATCCCCGACTATCCGTACAAATTTTCCATGTGGCAGTATGATTTTGAAGGTTCCGTGGACGGTATTGCAGGCTATGTCAACATGAATATCAGCTTTATTAACTTCGCGGAAAAATAGCAGGGCGAATCTGCCCCAATTGCTTTTCCAACTGTTTTATCGGAGGCGAAGAACCTGTCTCCGATAAGTTATATTTTCAGAACTTACCTCATATATTGATATAACGGACAGGCTTTTATGCCGCAGCCCGGTGAGGAAAGGACAGAGAATTATGTATAGAAAAGCAGTGGCGCTATTGGTATCGCTTGTATTCACATTGATGGCATGTGTCCTGTGTGTCAGAGGGCTGGATGCGATAGACATTTATTCGGAACCCCTGCAGAATCTGAAGCTGCGGCTTAAGGAGCTGGAAGCGGAATGGGCAGGGAAGGCAGAAGCCGTAAAGGAGGATGGGGAGAAAGGTCTCGGAATTGCGGATGTGGCGGTTTCCGGGCAGAGGACCGTCCCCTTCCTTGTGGTGGAACAACAATATATGTACGATTTACCGGATGCGGACCTGGAGGTGCTGCTGCGGATCGTGGAAGCGGAAGCCGGCAATGAGGACGCGGAAGGAAAGCTGCTGGTGGCAAACGTGGTGCTGAACCGCCTGAACAGTGAAGTGTTTCCCGATACGGTGTCCGGTGTGGTCTTCCAGAGGGAAAAGGGCGTTTCACAGTTTTCTCCCGTATCCAACGGCAGCTATTACAGAGTCTCAGTCAGCGATGAGACGGTAAATGCCGTGGAGCGGGCGCTGATGGGAGAAGATATATCCCAGGGAGCGCTTTATTTCGTCGCCAGGAAATACGCGGACAGCAGCAAGGTGGAGTGGTTTGACAGAAATCTTACATATTTATTCACTCATGGGGGACATGAATTCTTTAAATAGTGTCTGCTGATTAAGTTCAGTTAAGTCACGTGAAAACTCAATATAGTA
>CAJULV010000071.1 GCA_910587555.1 uncultured Acetatifactor sp. | reverse complement strand
GTTTGTGGGGGCGTTAGAGTAAACGCCCTTTATACCAAAATGAACACTCATCATCAGAGAAGAAGCCGGGTGAGCGGCAGGGATGGAAAATTGAAGCTGCGGGTAATTCTTGACCGTTTCAGCGCGGAGGTATTTGTGAATGATGGAGAGCAGGTTCTGACGATAACTTTTTATACGGATTTGTCGGCCGACGGGATTTCGTTTTATGTGGATGGGAAGGCTGTAATGGATGTGGTAAAATATGATTTGGCGTAACGCTCCATGGGGCATGTTGCCTTAATTCTGTTCTGGTATATGGTTTTGATAATCTGGCCGGGAAAATCAGTGCGGAATTAATGCGGATGCCGGTATGTACAGATGTCTGCTAAAGGTGAAATTGAAGCTTTTGTGGAGTGTAACGGCAGTTGGAAATGACCTGGAGGGAATATTATGGCACGCCGTGTTACGACGCAGGACATTGCGGAAGCACTTGGTGTTTCGCGGAATACCGTTTCCAAGGCAATAAACAATACAGGCAATTTAGCGGATGCAACGCGGAAAAAGGTGCTGAAAAAAGCAAAGGAAATGGGATATAAACAGTTTTCCTATATGGATATTGCGGATGCGGGGAGACAGGGAGAGCGGATTCCTGCCACAGGAACCGGTGAAATTGTGTTGTTTACTACAGGCTTTATAGGCAATATGCATTTTGTTTCTACCATGATTGACAAGTTTCAGAGTGAAATCGATCAATTGGGGTACAGTTTCACAATATACCGGGTTCAGAGAGAGGAAATAGAGAATCTTCAGCTGCCAAGGGCTTACAGCAGTAAAAAAACCGCCGGAATTATCTGCATAGAGATGTTTGACAGAAACTATTGTTCCATGCTTTATTCGCTCAATAAACCTATTTTGTTTGTGGATTCTCCGGTATTTGGCTGTGATGAACCATTAAGAGCAGATTATCTGTATATGGATAATCGGTCTGGTATAAGGCATTTTGTGGCGGAGATGGTCAGAAGGGGAAAAAGGCAAATCGGATTTATCGGGGAATATTTGCACTGCCAGTCTTTTTATGAACGTTATATGGCATACAGGGATGCGCTGTATTTTCTTGGGCTGTCATGTAAGGCAGAGTATTCCGTCATTGGGAATAAAGATGGGGGCAGGAATTCTGACGCAGCAGTATATCGTGAATATTTGACGGAATGTTTGCAAAAGATGGATAGAATGCCGGAAGTATTTATTTGTGCAAATGATTTTGTGGCATTAGAAGTGTTACAGGTGTTGAAGGGTATGGGAATTTCGGTTCCGGAGGATGTGTGGCTTTGCGGATTTGATGACTCTCCGGAATCCAGAATTGTAGATCCCTCACTGACTACGATCCATATTCACAGCCAAATTATGGGGCTTACGGCGGTGCAGCTTCTGGCTACCAGAATTCAGGACCAGTCATTGAATTTCAGGGTTGTTCATACAGAGACAAAACTGCTTTACAGAAAATCAACGGGGGACTGATTGGCGGGGAGGCTTCCGTGAACTGTATCGTACAAAGATGCAGGGTAAAAAGTATGAATTGGCGATTGACAGGATAATATTTCCTGTGTTACACTGACCATGATAAAGGGAGTAGCTTGCATGGATGCATTCCATGTTTACCTTGCCGTCAATACGATTTTCTTCCGGAGTAAGTCCGCGGAGGTGAATCCGGCTTTGTAAGTGAGAAGCGAGACTTTGTTGTATAGATATTATGCAGCAGAGTGCTCGCTTTTTTAGCCAAAGGAAAGCGCTGTTTTTTCAGAGGATGACCTGCATGTCTCGGGGGATAAGGGCTGTGCTGTCAGGGAAAACTTTCGGACAGGAGTACAAAAGCTGCGGTATTGAAAAAGGAGGAAAGGTAGAGATGGAAATGGGAGAATTGTATGCTCTGGCTGTGTCGCTGCTGCTGTTGGTTCTTGGGTTTGTGCTGTTGGTGAAGGGAGCGGACCGTTTTGTGGACGGCGCCTCCGGTATTGCCAGGCGCTTCGGTATTCCCCAACTGGTTATCGGGCTGACCATTGTGGCCATGGGTACCAGCGCGCCGGAGGCCGCGGTGAGCATAACGGCTGCGGTGAAGGGGAATGCGGATATCACCATCGGCAATATTCTGGGCAGCAATATTCTGAATATTCTGATTATTCTGGGGTTGTCCTCGGTGGTGGCGCCTCTGGCGGTTTCCGCCCACACCCTGTTTCGGGATATGCCGTTCATGATCGGGGTCACTTTGCTTCTGCTGTTTCAGAGTTCGGGAGGCGCTGTGGGGTTCTGGGAAGGGGCAGTGCTGACGCTGCTGTTTTTGGCCTATATGGGCTATCTGCTGCGGACATCGGTGCAGAAAAACCGTGTTTTGGAGCCGGGCGCGGATTTGACGGCCGCCTCTGTTCAGGGGAAAAAAGTCTGGCCCTCTGTTCTCAGCACTCTGGGAGGCCTTGTGATGATTGTTCTGGGAAGCCAGATCGCAGTGGACGCGGCCACGGATCTGGCCAGACTCTTCGGGATGAGCGAGCGGTTTATCGGTTTGACCATTGTAGCCCTGGGGACCTCCCTGCCGGAACTGTTTACCTCTGTGGCTGCATCAGCCAAGGGAAACGCGGACATTGCCATCGGCAATATCGTGGGCAGCAATATCTTCAACATCCTGTTTGTGGTTGGCGTGTCCGCGCTGATTACGCCGGTTCCCTTTTCGACGGAATTTTACGCCGATATGTGGACGGCGGCCGCGGCAGGGGTTCTGCTTCTGGTCTGCAGCGTAAAAGGGAGAAAGCTGGGACGTTCCGGCGGAATAGCCATGTTGGCTGGATATGTTCTGTATTTTATTTTCATCTGTCTCTGACAGACAGGGGATGTGAACGGAAATCTTGAAACATTTCCGTTTTTTTCACCAAAAACCGGGAATAAATAAGGAAAAAAGAAAGCGGACGTAAAAAGCAAAAAGAACGCACAGGAGAAAAGTATGGATATTTTTAACGCATTGACATTGATCGGCGGCTTAAGCCTGTTTTTATTCGGTATGAGCGTCATGGGACAGGCGCTGGAGCGCAGGGCAGGCGGAAAGCTGCGGGCCCTTCTGGGAAAATTTACCACGGGCCGGGTGGCCGGGCTGCTGACGGGACTGGCGGTGACCGCGGTGATCCAGAGCTCCTCGGCCACCACAGTAATGGTGGTTGGATTTGTCAATTCAGGGCTTATGACATTACGGCAGGCCGTCAATGTGATCATGGGAGCCAATGTGGGAACCACGGTGACGGCCTGGATTTTAAGCCTGGCGGGCATCGACAGCGGCAGCTGGTACATCCGCCTGCTGAAGCCCTCCTCCTTTACGCCCCTGCTGGCCCTGGCGGGCATCATTCTGTATATGTTCTGCAAGGGAGAGAAAAAGAAAGATACAGGCATGATTTTTCTGGGCTTTGCCACGCTGATGTTCGGCATGGAGACCATGTCCGGCGCGGTGTCCGGACTGGGTAAGCTTCCTGCCTTTCAGCAGTTGTTCGTCATGTTCCGGAATCCTGTCCTGGGCGTTCTGGCGGGAGCCGTGCTGACTGCCGTTATCCAGTCCAGTTCCGCCTCCGTCGGTATCCTGCAGGCCCTGGCTGTGACGGGGCAGATATCCTACGGCGCGGCCATTCCCATCATCATGGGCCAGAATATCGGTACCTGCGTCACTGCCATGCTTTCCGCTGTGGGAGCCAACAAAAACGCCAGGCGGGCAGCCATGGTCCATCTGTCCTTCAACTGTATCGGAACGGCGGTATGGCTTACCCTGTTCGGCGTGGCCAGAGGGGTTTTTCACCTGCAGTTTCTGGAGACGCCGGCCTCTCTGTTCGGCATTGCGGCGGCCCATACCGTATTTAACCTTCTGTGCCTGCTGCTGATGCTGCCGCTCTCCGGGGTACTGGAAAAACTGGTGACCCGGATGGTGCCGGAGGAGAAGCAGCAGGAGGAATACAGGGAACTGGACGAGCGCTTTTTTGCCGCGCCCTCCATCGCCCTGGAACGCTGCCACAGGGTAACCGGGTCCATGGCGGAACTGGCTGTGGAATCCCTGAAAGAGTCCATTGCCGCATTGGGAAACCTGACGCCGGAACTGGCGGACTCCATCCGTCTGAAGGAAGAGAAAACGGATTATTACGAGGATATCTTAAGTACCTATCTGGTGAAGCTCAGCGCACTGCAGATCTCCGCTTCCGACAGCACGGAAGCAGCCAAGCTGCTGAAAATCATCGGGGATTTCGAACGGATTGCCGATCATGCCGTGAATCTGCTCAGAGCGGCGGAGGAAATGGCGGAAAAGGAGCGGACATTTACCGACGAGGCCCGCCGGGAACTGCAGGTGCTCTGCGGCGCGGTGGAAGAGATTCTGGATCTGTCCCTGTGGGCATTCCTGGGACAGGAACTGGAGGCCGCCGCCATGGTGGAACCTCTGGAAGAGGTGATAGACCGTCTGAAGGAGGAGATGCGCACCCGGCACATCCGCCGCATGCAGCAGGGAGGCTGTTCCATCACGGCAGGATTTGTCTGGTCGGACCTGCTGACGGATCTGGAGCGGACCGCGGACCATTGCTCCAATATCGCAGGCTGTATCCTGGACATGGCCAGGCAGAACATGAGCCTTCATGAACAATTGCGGGAATTCCGCAACGGAAGCGAGGAATACCGCAGGAAATTCCGGGAATTTCAGCAGAAGTATGTATTGGAATAGACAGTTTAAAAATATCCGCCTGTGCTAATCCAGCGGCCCTCCCGCATTGCAATAAATTGCATGCAGACAAATCGTTGGATTGCAGCCCCACAGGTGGAAAAATTTTATAAATTTTTCATTTTTTTCATGCAAAAGTCTCATTGCGGATATCATGTGTGTTATGTTATACTTAACCATATATGAGTATCCGGAATCTTTCTTTATTATTGACCTGTTATTTTGAGGGGAATCTGAAAATACTCCGGATGTAGACGAGGGAAACAAGGAGATGCGCCGTATGCAGAAACGTATTTTGGTAGTGGATGATGACAAGATGAATTTGAGGAGGACAAGTCTGATTCTGGAGAAGCAATATGACGTGCTTTGGGCGGAATCCGGACAGGAAGCGCTTGATAAGCTGAAAGGAGAAAAGGTAGACCTTATCCTGATGGATATCGCAATGCCGGGTATGAACGGCATCGAGGCTTTCGAACGCATCAAGGAAAGCGGGATGGACATTCCTGTGATTTTCCTGACGGCATCAGGGCATGAGGATAATGTGATGACCGCAATCCGCATGGGAGCGGCAAATTATCTGAAAAAGCCATATATGCCGAAAAATCTGTTGGCACGGGTTGAAAAGGAGTTTGAGAAAGAATGAGAACGGAATCCCAGACAAGCATGCACCTGCTCATGGCGGGTACTCTCAGCATATTGAGCGCACTGCTTAGCCTGATTACATTGACGATGTCATGGGAACTGTGGATGGTTCCCATGATGATTTTGGCCTGTCTTGTGGTGTGGTGGCTTCACATCGGAAGAGTGGGCACGGAAATGCTGTATGAAAATATCTGCACAGGGCTGCTTTTAACAGAGTTCTTCTTTTTCGGGGTACATGAATCCAGTCTTTTTGACATTGCACTTGTAGCCTGCATCGTGCTTCTGCTTCTCTCCCTGCTGGACAGGAAGCGTCTCCTGTACATAGCCGTAGCCCTGTATGCATCCCAGCTTTTGTATCATTTTCTGCTGCTTCACACCATCAGCAACAGTATGAGGGGCGGTGATGTGCTGCGCCTCCTGATGGGTGCCTGCGGAGTTGTGGGTTCGGTAATCATTGCCAGATATCGAATCAACCGAAGACGGCGGGAGAAGGAGAAATACGACAGTATGCAGGAGCAGCTGGCTACGGCAGTGCGCCAGAATGCCGACTTTCTGTCCAATGTCTCCCATGAACTGCGCACCCCTGTCAACATGGTCATCGGCATAAGCGAAGTGACTTTAGGGGAGGACATCGCTCCCAAAATCAGGGAAAATATTCTGTCCATAAAAATGGCGGGAAAGCGGCTGTCAGGCCAGATAAACAACATACTTGACTACACGGAAATAGTTGAAGGAACTCTGTCGGCTGCCAGGAAACCCTATTCGATCACGTCGGTGATGAATGATATTGTCACCATGATGGCGCTGCAGAATACCGGCAAGCTGGAACTGGTGTTTGACATAGATCCGAAGCTGCCTTCCATGCTTGTGGGCGATGCGGAGAAGATTTCCCATGTGCTGCGGATTTTGCTGGAAAACTCCATAAAGTTTACCGAGGAAGGCGGTATCAACCTCTGGATAGGATTCCGGCGGGAGACTTACGGAATCAATTTGGTAATTGAGATCTATGACACCGGTATCGGAATGACTTCCGAGCAGCTGGACCAGATTGTGGATGACTTCTATCAGGCGGATTCCGGAAGCCGCCGATATGTGGGCGGCCTGGGACTGGGGATTCCCATTGCAAGGGGGCTGCTTCATTCCATGGGCGGATTTGTCCATTTTGAAAGCGCAGAGCAGCAGGGGCTGCAGGTACAAATCACCATACCCCAGGCGGTGGAGAACGACACGCCCTGTATTCAGGTTCCCAATGCCTCCCAGGTGTGTATTGCCTGCTTTTTTAAGCCGGAGCGGTACAGCAGGGATGAGGTGAGAAGATATTATGACAGAATGATACTTCACCTGGTGGAGGGACTTGGCATTGAAGGCTATCAGGCCCATAACTTCGAAGGACTGCTGAAGCTGCAGCGGGACCACAAGCTCACCCATGTATTTATTACCCAGACAGAATATATGGCAAATCCGCCCTACTATGAGGAGATGGCAGAGCGGATTTTCGTGGCGGTGATTGCGGAGAAGAACTTTATCCTGGAGGAAGACAGCCGGCTGCTTGTGCTGCGCAAGCCTTTCTTCGCGTTATCCATTGTGAATTTACTGGGCGGTGTGAGGCAGAGCGACGGCTTTGAGGAGGCCCAGGCCGCAGGCCGCAGGCCCTTTACCTGCCCTGACGTCAGGGTGCTGGCCGTAGACGATGAAGAGATGAATCTCATGGTGGCAAAGGGGGTTCTGGGCAGCTACGGCATCCAGGTGGACACCTGCTTAAGCGGAAAGGAAGCGGTTGAAAAATGTGCCGATACAGAATATGATGTGGTATTTTTGGATCACATGATGCCGGGCTTTGACGGCGTTGAGACCCTGCGGCGCATCAGGGAGATTAACGGCGGGGCTTTGAAGGAGCTGCCGGTTATCGCCCTTACTGCCAATACTATCAGCGGGGCCAGGGAAATGTTCCGGAACGAAGGCTTTAACGAATTCATTCCAAAACCCATTGAACGTTCCGTTCTGGAAAGGGTTCTGCGCCGGGTTCTGCCGGAGCGGCTTGTGCGCTACGAGGCGCCGCAGGCCGCCCGGGAGCAGGTGATGCGGGAAGAAACGCAGGACGGAACGGAAAACGCACGGAGGGAAGATACACCGGGAGATACCGGAATTTCGGCTGCGGGAAGCGTTTCCCAAACGGAAGAAAAGGAACGGGGTACGAATATGACTGATGATACGTCCTCCCGAACCGAGGATTCGGACGAAAATGCCGGACCCACCTACGGTTCTCTTGTGCGGGCCGGTATCAATGTAGGGCTGGGACTGGAGTACTGCGGCGGAGATGAGGACTTCTATCGGGAGATGCTGCAGATGTTCTGTGAACAGAGAGAAGAAAAGGAAGCGGAGCTTACAGCCTACTACGAAGCCGCCAACTGGACGGACTACGGAATCAAGGCGCATGCCTTGAAAAGCACGGCAATGACCATCGGTGCGGAGGCGCTTTCCGCCAAGGCAAAAGAACTGGAACTGGCAGGTAAGAAGGCCGATACGGAGTCTGTCAAAAAGAACCATCCGGTGCTGCTGCAGATGTATGCAGAAGTATGTGAAAGCATATCCGGTATATGATATTAGGGGGTTGACATGTTTAAAAGATGGCTGGATATTATTTTCGATCATAAAATCAGTCTGCGGGAGCGTATGTTCCGTCTTGTCACCGGCATCAGCATGGTGGCATTGGTCTTTATCCTGCTTCTGGGCCGGTTTACAGCGAATATGATCATTTTGCCGGCGAGCCTTATATATATGTACATGGTGGCAAAGTACAGTATCCGGAAGGAGTGTATCAATGCAGGCGCCACGGCTACTGTAATCCTTCTTCTCCTGCTGTTTCCCATCGTCTTCTTTACAGGCGGCGGAATTTACGGCGGGGTGCCGGAGTGGTTCGTACTCTGTTTTATCTATATCAGTATTACCCTGGAGGGCAGGCGGAAGGCTGTTTTTTTCCTGTTATGTGCGCTGGAGACGCTGGGCTGTTATTATCTTGCCTATTTTCGGCCGGAACTGGTACTGCCAAATACTACGGCCCAGGCGTATTTCGATTCTGCCCGTTCCGTTATCGTGGCAGGATTCCTTACAGGCGTGCTGCTTCTGTTCCAGAATCATCTTTATGAGGAAGAGAAAAAGCTTACCATAGCGCAGAAAAAGGAGATTGAGGAGCTGAACCAGGCGGAGAATCACTTTTTCTCCAGCATGAGCCATGAAATCCGTACACCGATCAACACCATCATCGGATTGAACGAAATGATACTGCGGGAAGCCATATCCGACGAAGTGGCCGAGAATGCCAGGAATATCCAGGGCGCCAGCAAGATGCTGCTGACCCTCATCAACGATATTCTGGACCTGTCCAAAATCAAATCCGGAAAGATGGAGATTGTGAATACATCCTATGAGACAGGGGAGCTTTTTTCCGAGATCGTGAATATGATATGGATAAAAGCCAGGGAAAAGGGACTGGAATTCAAATTGCAGGTGGATCCGTCCATGCCCAGTATGCTCTGCGGCGATGAGGTACGCATTAAACAGGTTCTGATCAATCTGCTGAATAATGCGGTAAAGTATACAAAAGAGGGTTCCGTGACCCTGTCTGTCCGCTGTGAGCGGGTAGGGGTAAACCGGGTCCGGGTCTGGTATTCAGTGGAGGATACAGGCCAGGGGGTGAAGAAGGAGAATATCCCCTATATTTTCGATGCGTTCAGACGGGTGGATGAGAAGAAAAACCGTCACATTGAGGGGACTGGCCTGGGACTGAGCATTGTGAAACAGCTTGTGGAGCTGATGGGCGGCGAGATCAGCGTCAACAGCGTCTATATGAATGGCTCCACCTTCCTTGTAACCCTGGAACAGGACATCATGAGCGAGAAGGAACTGGGGACGTTTACGCTAAGCTCCCGGGTAAAGGTACATGAAGGAGAGCAGTACAGACAGAGCTTTGAGGCTCCCGATGCCCATCTGCTGGTGGTAGACGACAACGAGATGAATCTGCTGGTGGTGAGCAAGCTGCTGACAGAGACAAAGATCCAGATTGATACGGCTTCCAGCGGCGCGGAGTGTCTGAAACTGACCCAGTATCAGCATTATGATTGTATCCTGATGGATCATCTGATGCCGGAGATGGACGGCATCGAATGTCTCCATGCACTGCATGCCCAGCCCGGCGGCCTGTGTCAGGATGTGCCGGTGATTGCGCTGACCGCCAATGCGGGAAGCGACAATCAGCAGATTTACCGAAAGGAAGGGTTCAGCGGCTATCTGGCAAAGCCCATCAGCGGCGCTTTGCTGGAGGCTGCGGTATTGAGCATTCTTCCCAGGGAACTGGTACACTTGAGCGAGAATGCCAGTCAGTCTGAAATCGGGAAAGATGTATTGATCTTTGAGAAGGCAAATCGGATTTCCCTGATGATTACAACGGACAGTGTGTGCGATCTTCCGGAGTCTCTGATACGGGAATTCGGTGTTCGTGTCCGTCCCTACTATGTTTGTACGGACCAGGGGCGTTTTCTGGACGACGCGGAGCTGATGGCGGATGAATTGCTGGCCCATCTGGCAGAGGGAAAGAACGGCATCTCACAGCCTCCTGATGTGGAGGATTATGAACGGTTTTTCGCACAACAGCTTACGGATGCACAGAATATTATCCATATTACCATGGCAAAACATGTCAGTGAGGGATATCACAATGCCCTGGAGGCGGCGAAATCTTTTGAGAACGTGACCGTGATTGATTCGGGACATCTCTCCAGCAGCATGGGGCTGTCGGTTTTGTATGCCGCTCATATGGCGGAGAACCATGCCACAAAAGAAGAAATCGTGAAGACGGTGAAGAGACTGCGGCGATACATTTCATCGGCATTTATCATAGACAGTACCCATATGATGTGCAGATCCGGGCAGATTTCCAGAAAAGTGCAGGTGATGTGCGATGCCCTGCTGCTGCATCCTATCATTGTGCTGCGCAACAGCCGGATGGCAGTGAGCAGTTTGGAGATGGGCAGTTTCAATCATGTGATAAAGGGCTATGTCAGGAAGGTGCTTGCGAATGCCCGGAATATCGATAAAAGGATTCTGTTTATCACCTATGCGGGAATGGATGAAAAGAGTCTCCAGTATATTCAGGATCTGGTTCGGCAGTATTGTCCTTTCGAGCGGGTATACCTGCAGAAGGCCTCCTCTGCCATTGCCAGCAACTGCGGGCCGGGTTCCTTCGGGCTGCTGTTTATGAAGAAAACTGATGCGGCGATTTCGTTTTCGGAGGCGTCCAAGTAGTGGGTCGGGCACATAAACCACATGTATTTTGCGGTTTGTGTGCCTGTAACTTTTTGGTATAGCTTTTTTGAATTTATGGAAAGCGGGGATATGGGATGAAGATTCTGGCAATTAACGGAAGCCCGAAAGGCAACAGGAGCAATACATGGAAACTGACAAAGCGTTTTCTGGAAGGTATGGCGGCGGGAATCAGGGAGAATGCGGAAGCGAGTCCTGTAGGACAGAACGGGGAACGGCCGCTGAGGGAACTGCAGGTAGAAGCGCTGCAGATAAACGCTCTGGAGATACATCCTTGCCTGGGGTGTTTCTCCTGTTGGAATAAGACTCCAGGGACATGCTGTATAAAAGATGATATGGAAGAGGTAATTCAAAAGATTTTGTGGGCGGATGTGGTTATATGGAGTTTCCCCCTGTATTACTATACTGTGCCGGGAGGAATGAAGAATCTGATTGACCGTCAGCTCCCCATGGTACTGCCCTACATGGTGGACGACGAAGGACAGGCAGGCAGCGGCAGCCATCCTTCCCGCTATGATATGGGCGGCAAAAGTACGGTTTTGATATCCACCTGCGGATTCTACAGTGCGGAGGGGAATTATGACGGGGTGTGCAGCCTGTTTGATCATATATGCGGCAAAGGGGAATATACATCTGTTTTCTGCGGTCAGGGAGAGCTGTTCAGGGTGCCTGAGCTGTCCCAAAGAACAGAGGAATATTTGAAATTCGTATATACGGCGGGAAAAGAGTATGTTCAGGAAGGTATTAAGCCGGAAACCCGGGAAAAGCTTGACCGGCTTTTATACCCCCGGGAGATATTTGAAAGTATGGCAGACGCCAGTTGGGGCATTGACAAAGAGACCGGTGAGAAGGAGCCGGAGGCGCTGGCTTTTACCCGGCAGATGGCAGCCCTTTATCGGAAGGAGAGCTATCCCGGAAAAGACCTCATTCTGGAGATGTGTTATACGGATTTGAATGAATGCTATCAGGTGATACTGGGAAAGGAAGGGAGCCAGGTCCTCACAAACGGTTCCGGGAAGGCAACTACCAGGATTGAGACGCCGTTTACCGTGTGGCGCTCCATTGCTGCGGGAGAGCTTCGGGGAGATGAAGCTCTCATGAGACATATGTACCGTGTAAAGGGCGATTTCAGCTTAATGATGAATTGGGATGCCTATTTTGGGAATCCGGAAAGCAGTCAGGGTCAGATGCCCATTCCGGGGGAGATGGCATCGGAGAAGCCAGACGCAAATGATGACAGAGAACAGCTTTTGGGGGCACATGGTAACCAGACGGGAGTGGGAATGCCCACACGGGGGACCAATATGAATCTGCTGCTGATTCCATGGATTGTATTTTGGGTGGCCGTTCCCATTGACGGCTTTTGGGGCAGCTGCCTGACCCTGGCTGCCTGTGTGGGGATGCCGCTTCTGTTTTACAGGAACAGAAAGACTTTCTACGATCAGTTGAGCGGGGCGCTGGTGGCGGGCTTTTCCATACTCTCCATCATGGGTGTGTCCGGACGGATTGTGGTGTCGTTTTCCTATTTTGTATTCGGAGCCATGTGGGCGGTCAGCTGTCTTTGCAAGGTTCCGCTCACAGCCTGTTATTCCATGAACCGATACAATGGGGAGGCTGCTCTGCGCAATCCCATATTCGTGAGAACGAACCGTATATTGACATTGCTCTGGGGTATTCTGTACCTGATTACACCGATTTGGACTTATCTGATTATGGGGACGGAGATTGGCGGATGGGTGGGAGCCGTCAATTCCGTCATTCCTGTACTGATGGGAATTTTTACGGTGTGGTTCCAAAGATGGTATCCCGCCAGGCTGGCCCGGGGGTGAGATCTTGTTGTAAAACCGTTTTTTGCGTGGAATAGGCGTTGAAAAAGAGAGTTCGGAAGAGTATACTGGGTATAACACATGTACACAAACCCCTTGACACTTCCCCAACGTCACCCCTTATGATGTCCTTAACAGGCAGCTGCGGCTTCTGCAGCAGCGCCTTATATACCAATAGCCGCATATGCCGATGTTTTTGGGGGAAGCAGTGTCCCAGGAAAGAAGAACGTCTTTAAGAGCAGAAAAGAAGCAATCGTTGGGACGAAGCTTTGGGTTCTGTGAAAAGAATCCGGACCCCAAAACGGGAAAAGGGGGCAGCGGCGGGAAAGGACGGGGTGCATTTTATGAAGGAAACATTGTACACGGCGGGGGAGATCGCCAGGATTGCCGGGGTGTCGCTTAGGACAATACGGTTTTATGATTCAAAGGGCCTGCTGAAACCGGTAAGCCATTCGGAGGCAGGATACCGGTATTACAATCAGAAGTCAGTGGAGATTCTTCAGCGGATTCTGATGTTGAAATATCTGGGATTTTCCCTGCAGAAAATTCAGCAGATTCTCCGGGAACAGGATATGGAACTGGAGCTTTCGGAGCAGAAGGCGCTTTTGCAGCAGAAAAAGAATCAACTGGAAGAGCTGATTTCCGCCATCGAAATGATGGAACAGAGCCGGGAGGAGGATAAGTGGAATTTCCTGCTCCGGCTGCTGAACCTGCTGACGGAGGAAGAAAAGGTGAAGGAGCAGTACAGAACCTCTTCCAATCTGGAGAAGCGGATCCGCATTCATGACTACAGCACAAATCCCCAGAAGTGGATGGACTGGGTGTACGAGCGCCTGGAGCTGAAGGAAAATGACCGGGTTCTGGAATTGGGCTGCGGCACGGGACTGCTGTGGCAGGAGAATATCCACAGGCTTCCCCGGGGACTTCAGCTGACGCTGACAGACCGTTCGGAGGGAATGTTGGAGAAGACCAGGGAAAATCTTGCCGGGTATGGGGATTTGCTGGAGGAGAGGGGCATCCGCATCACCTGTCGTCTGGAGGACGCGGACTGCCCTGTTCTGGAGAAGGATTTTTACGACTGCGTCATTGCAAATCATATGCTGTACCATGTGAAGGAGCGGGAGATATGCCTGGGCGCCGTGGCCAAAAGCCTCAAGGCGGAGGGGACTTTTTTCTGTTCCACCATAGGCAATGAGCACATGCGGGAGCTGCATGAACTGGTGAAAGCCTTTGATCCGCGGATCGAAATGCCCTATACCAGTATGACTGCGGGCTTCCGCCTGGAGAATGCAGCCCTGCAGCTTCAGCCGTTCTTTTCCGGGATTGAGCGGATGGACCAGGAAAATGACCTGATTGTGGACGATGTGGAGGCGATTTATGAGTATGCCCACTCTTATCCCGGCAATGCCGCCTGTATCCTGGAACAGCGGGAAGAAGAATTCCGCAGGGCGCTTGCGGAGCGGATGGAGAGAGAAGGCGCTCTGTTTATCCGCAAGGCTACCGGGATGTTCCGCTGTCGGAATGTGTGATCAAAAGGCAGCAAAGGAGTGCGCATAATACAGGAGAAGGGAGAGTTAAAGATGGACAAAGAGAGACGTGAAAGGATTTCGGAGGCGGTGGGGTTGATTCACCAGGCAAGGGAGATTCTGGAGGAGGTGTTGGACGAAGAGCAGAAATGCTACGAAAGTCTGCCGGAGGGAATGCAGAACGGGGAGAAGGGCGAACAGATGCAGGAGAACATGGAGATCATTGAGGATGTGTTGGGCTGCCTGGAAGACGTGGACGATTTGGAAGATATTTCTTAGCGGATATGTCAGGGCAGCTGCGGCAAAACCGGAAAGGATGAAGAGGGACACATGAAAAAACACACAGGATCAGGCAGGATTGCCGCGTTTTTGAAGAAGGAAGCCGTACTCTGCATTGCGGCCGTACTGGCGTTTGGTTCCATGTTTCTGGTGCCGCCGGATGCCGGATACCTGAATTACCCGGATTACCGGGTACTGGCGCTGCTGTTTTGCCTGATGCTTGTGATAGCCGGCCTGCAGGAAATCGGGCTGTTCCGGTATCTGGGGCTGCGGTTTCTGGGAAAAATTCGAAATACGGGCGAACTGTGTCTTTTGCTGACGGCACTGTGCTTCTTTGGCAGCATGCTCATTACCAATGACGTTGCATTGATTACATTTGTACCCTTCGCCGTTATGGTGCTGACCATGGCAGGACAGCAGAAGCTGCTGATTCCGGTGGTGGTGCTGCAGACCATTGCGGCGAATCTGGGCAGCATGCTGACGCCCATCGGCAATCCCCAGAACCTGTACCTGTATACGGCGTTTGCATTGTCCATGGGGACTTTTCTGGGATATATGCTTCCGCTTGCGGCAGTTTCCCTTGTATTACTGGCGGGCGCGGCGCTGCTGACAGGCAGGGAGCCGCTGTCCGTGAAGTACCTGCATCCGGAGGCGCCTGACAGACGGAAACTGGCGGTATACCTTGTGCTGTTTCTGGTCTGTCTGATCTGCGTGCTCCGGCTGCTGCCTTGGCCGTTGATGTTGGGGATAGTGGCGATTGGGGTGTTTATCACGGACAGGAGCCTGTTTGGAAAGGTGGATTATTTTCTGCTTCTGACTTTTGTGTGTTTTTTTCTGTTTATCGGCAATGCCGGGCGGATTCCGGCGGTTTCGTCTCTGCTGAAGGAGCTGATTCAGGGGCGGGAGCTGCCTGCAGGGGTAGTGTTGAGCCAGGTGATCAGCAATGTGCCGGCGGCGATTCTGCTGTCCGGGTTCACGGATCATGCCAGAGGGCTTCTGTACGGCGTGAATATCGGAGGCCTGGGGACATTGATTGCCTCCCTGGCCAGTGTGATTTCCTATCGGCTGTACGGGAACAGCGAAGGCGCCGAAAAAGGGACCTACATGAAGACCTTTACCCTGTACAATGTGGTGTTTCTGGCAGTTTTGTATGCCGTCGCCATGTTCCTGACAGGCTGAAGCGCCAAACGGTCCGGCAGGCGTTGGAATTTATAGACATCAGCAGACATGGTTTCTTATATGGTGATCACAATAAAACGGAAAAACAAAAACCAAGAAAGAAAATGAACAGAACAAAATAAAAAGAAGTAAATTGGAAGAAGAAAGTTGAAAGAAGAAAGTGCAAGGTATGCAGGGGGGCAATTTGGGAGGTAGGGGAAAATGAAAATAACGGCAGATGAAATCCAGGTCAGCCAGGTAAAAATCCAGGATGCCTTCTGGTCCGAAATCCAGGGGAAGGTCACGGACATTGTGATTCCCTTTCAGGAAAGGGTTCTGAAGGATCAGGTGCCCGGCGTGGAAAAGAGCCATGCCATTGAGAATTTCCGCATCGCAGCAGGTTTAAAGGAGGGGGAATTCTACGGCATGGTCTTCCAGGACAGCGATGTGGCCAAGTGGTTGGAAGGGGTGGCTTATGCCCTGTCCGTGAAGCCGGATGCCGCCCTGGAGGAGCGGGCCGACGAAATCATTGAGATCATTGAAAAGGCCCAGCAGCAAGACGGCTATCTGGATACCTATTTTATTGTCAAAGAGCCGGAGCACCGCTGGCAGAATCTCCATGAATGTCATGAGCTGTACTGCGCAGGGCATATGATGGAGGCGGCTGCGGCGTATGTGGAAGCAACGGGAAAGGACAGGCTTCTTCGGGTCACGGAGCGTCTGGCAGACCATATCATTTCCCGGTTCGGCCCGGAAGAGGGGAAGGAGCATGGTTTCCCGGGGCACCAGGAGGTGGAAATCGGCCTGATGAAGCTCTATCATGTCACAGGGAAAGAGAAGTACAAGGACATGGCCCGATATTTTCTGGAGGAAAGAGGCAAAAATCCGGATTATTTTTATCAGGAAAAAGTAAAGCGGGGATGGCAGCACTGGGGGCAGTACAGCCTGGACAAACCGGATGTAGCCTACAATCAGGCGCATCAGACCATTTATGAGCAGAAGGAAGCCGTGGGCCACGCGGTCCGGGCGCTGTACATGTATACGGCCATGGCGGACCTGGCGGGAACCGACGGGGACAGGCGGCTGTACCAGGCATGCAGGACGCTTTGGGATAATATTGTGAACTGTAAGCTGTATATCACCGGCGGAATCGGCGGGAATCCGGAGGGGGAGTCCTTTTCCAACAATTATGAGCTGCCCAACGACATGGCGTACGCGGAGACCTGCGCCTCTATTGCCATGGTATTTTTCGCCCACAGGATGTTGGAGACGGAAGCGGACGGGGTCTATGCGGACATCATGGAGAAAGAGCTGTACAACAGCACCATCAGCGGCATGCAGTTGGACGGAAAGCGGTACTTCTATGTCAATCCCCTGGAAAGCGAACCCGGGGTGTCCGGGAAGCTGTTCGGTTACAGGCATTCTCTGCCACAGCGGCCGGGGTGGTACGCCTGCGCCTGCTGCCCGCCCAATCTGGTGAGACTGGTTGCCTCCCTGGGGAAGTACTGTTGGAGCGAAAGCGATACCACCGTTTATTCCCATTTGATGATCGGACAGAGGGCGGAACTGGATCAGGCGGATATTACCCTGGAAACGGCTTATCCCTGGGAGGGAAGCGCCGTGTACCGGGTGACGCCCAAAACAAAGGAGCGTTTTACTTTGGCCATTCACATTCCATACTATGTGGATTTTCAGCGGGAGGAAGCGGTGCTGACGATTAACGGGGAGGCTGTGGACCCAGGGAAGCTGCTGAAAAAAGGGTATGTATACCTGGAAAGGCAGTGGAAGGCCGGAGATGTGGTGGAGCTTCGTTTTCCCATGGAAGTGCGCAAGGTCTATGCCAATCAGCATGTCCGGGAGAATGCGGGCTGTGTGGCACTGCTGCGGGGTCCTGTGGTGTACTGCTTTGAGGGAGCTGACAATCAGGGGCTTCTTCAGAGTCTGCGGATTCCCAGGGAGATGAAGGCATGGGCACATCTTTGCGAAGACGGAATTTTGAAAGGAAATGTACTGATTGACGTGGAAGGCTATCGGATGACAGGGGGCGGAGAGCTGTACAGCGAAAAGCCTCCGGTGAAGGAAAAGGCGCTTCTGCGGGCCATTCCCTATTATGCATGGGCAAACCGGGGGGAGAACCAGATGCGGGTGTGGCTGTTGGAAGAAGGGTGAGAATGCGGCGCCGCACAGGGTTCCCGCAGAGAAGGCAGAAGTCGAATCTGCATGAAAATACGGCATAGTTCCGGGCTGTCACTTTGCATTTGCCCGGAATTATGCTGAAAAATAAATCATTCTGTGGCAGGATACTGCAGGGCGGCAGAAGATGCCTTCGTTAAATTCAGCGGAACAGCAGCGGCGAGCCGCCGTCAAAGCCGTCATTGATGTCCTGCAGGCTGTCTTTCAGTTTCTGGTTGGTGGCGCAGGAGGCTTCGCTCTGAAGATCCATATACAGGATAAACACGTCCTCCAGGTCCATATTCCGTTCAGCGGCGATTTCCTCCATCACGGGCCGAAGCTTTTCCAGCTGGACGGAGACCTGGACCTTCTGGGGATCGATTTCGCCTAAAACATTCTCCGCATATGCGTTGATGCGTTCCAATAATTTTCTGTTTTCGTCTGTCATGTTTTTAACCTCTTTTTCTTTTTTATTTTTCTCCCAAGTAATATCATTCCTATTTTGGGTTTATTGAATTTTCTCATTTCTGATTCATGAAAATATGCTATTTAATTGAGCATCTATCTTTTTCTTCAGTAGGATATCATCACATGAAAAGACAAGCAACGGACTGTGATAGGTATTAACGCTTAGTGCATAATGCTCGTTATAGCTAAAATAATGAAGTTTATCGCCAAACCATACTTCCTCTTCTTGAAGGTCAAGGAACCTCACTGCAAGCCATCTCACAAATTCCATCTTTTCTTCTGCCGTTCCGCCGCAAATCGAACATGGAAATGAATATTTTTTAAGATTGCATCGCAGGAATTGACAGATGTTCCAACTGATACCTTATGCTTAAATTTTTCCTGATACATGTTAAATGCTTTCTGTGCGGATACTGGGACTTATTTTTTGTGAGAAGTACTACCGCTTTCCTCTCGATTGACAGGAACAGCTTTCAGGTGAAAAGTGATACATCCGCAGGGACATGGGCGAACCATTTCATATTTTTTACTTTCACCTCTATAGGTAAAGTCGCCGCCGCATCGGATGACTTCACACCATGTAAACATTTCCATCATGACTCTGGGACAAATCCCTGCCGGGCATTCATATGAAAAGAGGAATTTGTCTCCCGTTTCTAAACCGAGTCTGCAATGAGCTGCTTTTCCGTCAAGAACCGTTAATTCAAACGCCCAATCTTCAATACACCATTTTTTCATATTTTATGATTTTCTCTCCAAATTTGTACAAAAAATATTTTCTAATATAGTTTATCACCAGATGCTTGTTAAGTACAGATATTTTTGATAAAATGTATAGATAAGGAAAA
>CAJULV010000070.1 GCA_910587555.1 uncultured Acetatifactor sp. | reverse complement strand
TTATTTTTATTTGTCCTTCTTCCTCTAAATAGTTTATTTCTATAACTTGACCAATTAAAAGTGAAGTGGATTCCGCTGAAAATGTTCGTTTAACCGTATATTCTCGTTCTATATCTCCATCAATTTGTATCTTTATCTTGCCCTCCTTTGATGTCACCAAATCTGTATCCACTAATGGAATCTCTAAATTTCCTTTTTTCAAATAAAGATATTTCATACGATTTTTTGCAATAGCTATCACCGGATTTCTATATTTGCTTGGCAAGACAGACACTGTAAATTCTGATATATCTTCGCTTTCCGGATTAAACTCTTGGATATTTATATACGACTGTTTTGGTCTATTCACATTAAAAAATACACTTATTTCTTCTAATTCTTTCACAGTTTTAATGCAACTCAGATGTATACTAATACTCCCTTGTTCTTCTTTACCATTCATTATTCTAACAAGATCCGTAGGCAAGAGTATTTTTGCAAACATTTTCGTTCTATAACTACACTTTTCTATTGCTACTACAAAGAAAATTATCCCCTCATTTTTTAAATAATTTTTCAAATCTACAGTTTCAACAGGATAGCTAATCTTATCTTTATTAGGCAGTATTTCGTACTCTTTCCCTTTTACTTGTACTGGAATAAGAAATTCATTTCCAGTTACAGATGGTTTCTTATTTTTAAAATATATTATATTACCATCCCACGAAACGGTTTTATCATTCATATGAATATCTTTTCCATCAAGATACTCTGACATCTCGCACATTCTCTGTAACTCTGTTACCGAAAACAACTCCTGACTCCCCATTTTACCCCTCCATAAATCTATCAAACCTGAATTTACAGTTTCATCTTGATTTATTATACTTTGAATAAATTCAGGTTTATGGATAGACTTTACTTGTTCCTTGATTGCCAATTGTCTTGTGGGACAAACATATACTACCTCTTCGCTAAACTTTTTTCTTTGGTATTCAGATATCAGTAAACTATTAAAATTTTTCCTTTAGCCTTTTAAGTTTATTTATCCCTGCTGCCTATTTTCTGCAATATCTCTTCCACCAACCTATGTACCCTACAAGCCGGCCACATCTCCGATGGTTTTCGTTTTCCATCATCCACACATCTTTTATAACATCTCTCCGCCATCTGGATCGCCCTTTTCTCATCCCCATGCTGCACCAGTTTCCGATAAATATCCCTGTCATTCTTAGAATACTTCTGCCCTGTTACCTTCTCAAACTTCTCCGCAAACCGGTTACAACAGGTAAAAGACTCCCTGATCACAGGCATTTTCCCAAAATACGCATACATCCAGATCTCAAAGCAAGGATTAGACCATCCAGCACCCACACCACTTTTCTCTGCTGTCTGGATGATCTCGTCAAAGTCCTTCACCTGGTCTCTGTCAAAAACAATCCATGGAATCCGGTACTGTGATTCCTGCCCTGTCATTTCCAGGGCCTTCCTCACAAGTTCCACCGTCCTGGCCTTCTCCACCTTTATCACAAGCCGGTCTTTCAGTTCCGCCGGAATACTGTCCCGCAATCCTTCAAAGTAATTTTTCTCTGTTTCTTCTGTATCTGTCACGATCAGATAATATCCCAGTTCGGGAACCCTGGCTCCCACGCGTTTGTTCCTGTCCCGCCTTTTTCCGGCTCTGCTGTCGCTGGGTTTTCCAGTGGCAATGGTTTTCTTTCCTGCCGCTTTCCCCCTATTTGCCATCCGCTGCCCTCCCCTTCAACATCTTCATAGGCTTTAATGCCGGAATCGCACCATAATTCCCAGTGAGATAATTCTTAGCAAGAGCCTCGTCCCGCCGTACCTTGTTCCCCTCTTCGTCCTTAAACTCCACCAAAGAGTACAGTTCCGAAACTCCGTCCCGGTTCTTATTGACCATCCAGATTTCATCCCGCCGCAGCAATTCATTGGAAAACTGCCAGATATCATGGGTTGTAAAAACCAGCTGTGCGTTCCGGGTATTGATTTCCGGGGAAAGAAACGTCAATATAATATTTCTTACCAGCAACGGGTGCAGTCTGGCATTCAGCTCATCAATAAACAGCGTGGAACCCTGATCCAGCACTTCCTTTAAAGAGGGATACAGGGCAAACATCTTCAGTGTTCCGCTGGATTCCTGTTTTAACGGGATAGAAGCCATTTTTTCACCGTCCCCCATCTTATGCAGGGCGTCAATCTTATAACTCTTACTATTGTCTTTTTCATCCTCCTGTGTAAGTTCTTCTACATTAAAATCCCGAATCGCTTCGTCAAAAGACGCAAAATATTCCACCACATTATCCTGTACCTCTTTTCGGTCTACAAACCCTTCCGGCAGGACTCTGGAAAGAAAGAAATTCTCCGCCGGATCGCCAAAGTTTACAATCTCATTGCTCAAAAACCAGTCCCTCACCTTTTTCAGTCTGGTTATCCGCAACTTGGACCCCAAAGATACAATAAGGGATTCCTTGTTCAGAGATGCCTTGATATTTTCCACATGGTTTTTGGAAAAGCCGTTCATCTCCAGCTCTTCGCCTTTTTTACGGTAAAAGATTGTCCGGTATTTATTCCTTGCCGTCTTTGCCTTGGAATAAAGCCATTCCTCCACTACTTCATCCTTCTTCAATGAAAAGCCGTACTGGTATGTCTTGCCTGTATCTTCTGAATTGTCAACATAAAACACTTCAAAGGTAGTTTCTTCGTCCCGGCTGTTTTCATCAAAAAGGAATGGCGTCACTTTCAAATAAGAGTCTCCCGTTTTCCTGCGCCGCTCTTCTTCATCACCGAATTTAAAGGATTCATCCACATAGTAAGTCATATATTCAAAGGCATCATACACATTGGACTTTCCGCTTGCATTGGAGCCATAGATGGCGGCTACCTTCAAAAGTTTATCATTCGCCGCTTCTGCCACATGGTCTTCGTGTTCTGTTATTTTCGTTGCCGTTAAATCCAAAGATACCTCATCACGAAAGGATTTAAAGTTTTTAAAATTAAATTGGATCAGCATAATAGTCTCCTCATTATAGGTCTTACATCTATCACTCAAATTTCATTCTCATGTATAGTATAATCTATTTTCAATAAAAATCAACATATAATTTCATATTTTCTATATTTATACGCTCATTTTTATGGGAAATTTATATTTTTATACGTTTTCATTTCTGTTTATCCACGAAGGTTCTGTTTTAATCCTTCATCCTCTGCCATCTTCGATAAAACGCCCAGGTTCTGCCCTAAAGGGCAGAACCTGCAGCACTTGTCAGCCTTATCCCTGGTAGTTGAACAGGTTGGTGATCTTCTGGGTCAGGGTAGGCAGAATGGTATCCTTGAACAGCGTATACAGCCCTGCCAGCAGCAGCGCACCCACCACCACGGAAATCAGGATCTTCAGCGCCGTATCCACAAATCCTTCCCCGGACTTCTGGGAGAGAACCTCCGCCAGCTTCGCCTTGGCCTGCATCCCCTTTACATAACCTTTCACCGCCAGATCATTCATTTTGTCAGTCAGTTTCCTCATAGATTCATTCTCCTTTTCTTAGTTGATACTTAAGGCCGCCATGATTTACCCCTCTGCCCAAGACAGGAGTACGGCTGGCGGCCTTTCGTTATACGGTTGACAGCTGCAGCCTTATCCGATGTGCAGCATAAATTGATGGTTATATGGCAAATCCATAAATATTCCCTGAGGTTATACCCGTTTCATTACAGGCTGTTTACTGATAGTAGCCGATGATAATATTCAGCGTGGCGCTCCCCAGCACCGCGCCTATACAGGAAACGATGGCTACTACAATGCGGTTGTTCCATTTCTTCTGATCCATCTCGTCCGCCGCTGACCGCCGGATGCAGAAATAAATAATCAGAAGCCCCGCCACCACAGGGGCCAGCACCATCAGCCAGGTTGTGGCATCGGCAATCAGTTTTTCTGTTCCCGTGGCAATTTTGCTCTGGCTGATGCCGGATGCATACGCCGTGGTATTGTTTGCCAGCATAAGGAAAGCGGCTGTGCCTATGGCACACACCGCCCGAATCCTTGCCGCTGCATGTTTAATCTTCCTCTTCATTCTTGTCTGAACCTCCTACTGTTCTTCTATAGCCTTTCACAGACGAAAACATGGAGCCGGTCTGCGCCCCGAATGTCTGCGATTTCTGTTGTGCCTCCTTCAGCTGCAGATCTTTGGTATAATACACCCAGATGTTCCACAAGGGGATCTCCTCCGTCCTGGCCGAAAGCACCGGGCGGGCCTTCTCCCTGGCTTCCCTCACCTTTCGGTTATGCTCCGGGTCTCCCAGGCCGCACATCTGGTTGAAATACCACTGTGACAAATCGGGCGCGTTCATCATGGCCGGGTGAGCCCTGCTGATGACGATCTGGCTGGGGCGGGAAATCCGCCGTATCTCGTCCGTGGTCAGAAGCTCCCTTGCCACAAGGCTGATGCTGTGGGAGCTGCTGGGATTGACATACCTGCCGTGCTGACTGGATAACTGATAGGCCGAAGTAGTGTATTTCCCCAGCTTGTCGCACACGTCCTGCAGGGTCTCCTTATCGTCTGCCTGCAGGTAAATCCAGGTCTGGCAGTTGGACTTGACGATGGCCGCCGTCTCCTTGTCGTATTTCTGGGTCAGCTGTTCAAAACTCTGCAAAAATAAGTTGAACCGCACGCCCCGGCCTCCGGCTACCGTCAGTTTGTTGGTGAAATCATTTAATTTGGTAAAATTTCCAAACTCATCCAAAACAAAGTTCACCCGGTTTTCCAGTCTGCCTCCCCGCAGATCGGACTGGCGCACCAGCAGCTCATACAGCTGGGACACCATCAGACTGGCGATGGGGTAGTATGTAGTCTTTTCATCTGGCAGGATCAGGAATAATGCCTGCTTCTTCCTGCCGATGTCTGCTATGTTGTAATCACTCTTATGGGTAATGGCATAGACGGAGCGGCTGGTGAACAGGCGCAGGGTAGTCAGGGCGGACGTATCAAAGCTGCCCTTGGTACGGCTGGGCGCCACCTCCGCAATGGACATCAGCGCCCGTGCCGGGTGTTTGGCCGGGAGTTTCTTCATGTACTCGCTCATGGGTGTCTTTCCTCCCACGGACTTGCTCATTTCCGCAATAAACCAGTACACATTCGTCAGGTTCTGGTACTCCGGCCGTTTCCGGTTGTCCGCCACCACACAGAGGATGGCCGCCGCTATGGTGGACTTTTCCCCGTTCTCCCATATCTTCTCATTGGACGTGTTATCCCCCACCAGGATGTTGGTGATATCCCAGGCATACATCTCCGCCCGTTCCATATCGTCCTCGTTAATGGCATCAATTACTGGCTGGAGCAGGTTGTAACGGGTACTCTTTTCCGGATTCTTGAAATCCAGGCAGATAACTTCGTAGCCCAGTTTTTTCAGATAGTCCGCCGTGTAGTGGTACAGCTCCGCCTTGGGGTCGCTGATAACCAGGCTCTCCCCGGACAGCGCTATGGAGCAGATGGACTGGATGACAAGGCACCGGGTCTTGCCGGAGCGGGTGGCGCCGATGGTCAGGGTGTGGGTATCGTCCCCAATCAGGTACAGCTTTTCCCGATTGCCCATCTTTTCCATCCCCACCACAATACCGCCTTTGGGGAAGAGTTTATACGGGTCGGTTCCTTTTTCCCCATCCTCTGCCCTTACTGCCTTTTCCATTATCTCCCCTGCTGATGGTGTTTTCTCTGCCTCCTTTCCGGTCCCCTGTCTGCCTGTACCGGCATGAGAGACCACATACTCTACGGTTTCAAAATCTTCATCCTCCTTTGCTCTTGATGGATTTATAGGAACGGACGGGGAAGATGCGGGGGCTGCTGTTCTGTCCTCCGGCACGCTCCCTGCTTTCTCCTGTCCGGTATCCTCTTTCTTATTTCCTGTGCCGTTTTCTTTTTCCAGAAACGGCAGGTTATCATACCCCGTATCCAGAAGCATCCGGATTACTTCATTATGCGGGTCAATCACCTGGGCCGCAAATACCGTATCCCTCTCTTCCTTTTTCAGCCATCGTGACGAACCATGCTGATACTGTCCCGATGGGGCCGGGGTATAGATATCTCCGGCAACTTTCACAAGTTCGCTCTGATAGCTTCGGCTGTTCTGCACCCAGAAGAGGATACAGCACAATGCCAGAAAGCCCTCAAAGGACAGGAACAAAAGAAACTGCTGGCGCTCCGTAAACAGCCCTGACAGACACTGAAAGAGCGGAACGAATGTCAGAGTATCGTACCTCCTGGACATCAGCCCGTGCAGGGCCGCCGTAAAGAACAGGTTCAGAATGGTTCCCACGGCCAGCAGGATAACGCTTAAAATCAGCTTTTCTTTTTTCTTCATTGGCACAGTTCCTCTTCTTCCTCCTGCCCGTATTCGGCAATCCCGCTGATAAAATCCGGATAGGCATTTTTCAGCATCTCCACAGTTTCCTCCTTGGGGATGCCCAGCACTTCTGTTCTTGACACCGCCATATGGTCTTTGTCAATGGGATGGTACAGATGGACGGTATCGCTGAAACTTCCCCCTTTTCCCTCACATCCGGGGCCATGGGTGACAATCCACAGCTGGTTGCAGGCATTGCGGTATTCCGGTTTCAGACTTTCATGCCGCAGCACCACCAGCCTGTCCATATAGTTCTCTTCCCGGCTTCCCTCCCTGCAGTCCTGGCTGTTTAAAAGCGGGACTTCATCGGTACTGACGGGGTAATACTCTTTCAGGCTGGGATAAGGGACAAAATAAGTCCGGATTCCGTGTTCCCGTGCAAAGTCAATCTCACCCTGCATTCCCTGGCTGATCTCTCTTCCCATCACCCACATCTCATCACACTTTTCCAGCAGGGAAAGCCCTAATTTCAGTCCCTGCTCCCTCTGCTCCGGAATGGTATCGTTGCACCACTGGCTGAAAATGATGTGGGGCGCCAGCGGCAGCAATCCGCACTCGCTGACAAGTCTGCTGTATTCCACAGCTTTGTTGATATTCCTCTCATAATCCCCACGCAGAGGACTGGCAAGGTATACCATTTTCAAATCAATCTCACCTCCAATGGAAAAGGCAGACCAGATACCTGATTGTTCAGATATACAGTCTGCCTTGTTTTCCCATATTTTTTATTCCATTGTCACCGTAATGACTTTCACCAGTTTCCCGGTTTTTCTCGCATAATCGGCTATCTCTTTTGTACCCCTGCTCTTTCCGTCCCATACGGCAACCACCAGATCGGCCATGGCAACCATCTCTATATCCTGTTCCGAAAGTTCTCCCTGCCCGTGCTATTCCCTGTCCGGTTCCGCAGTCTCCACACGGATTCCATGATAACGGGCATACTGCTCTGCCACAGAGCCAATCCCCTTTTCCTGATAACAGAGAATCTTCCCGCAGTCTCTGGGGATATAGGGTGAAAGGTCAAAGGACGGGAAAGAACAGGAACCGATAACCAGCACACTGGCTGCCGATGCTTTACAGATAACCAGCTGGCCGTCCGTGCAGGATACCTCTATGGGAGTTCCCGGCAGAAAACCATAGTCCTCCAGCCATTTCCCCTCAAGGCGTAGCTGGGGGACCGGGTATCTTTCCCAACTTCCTCCCCGATAGACCCGCAGCCGCCGTTTTCCACCTCGGTCTCCTGACCGGTATTTCTGCTCTTTCTCCTGCCTGCTTTTCTCGTATCTTGTCTCTTCTTTGTGGCAGACTGTTTTTTCTGCAGAACGCTTCTCTTTCATGGAAATTTCTTTTTCGATGGGTTTTCCTTTCTCTTTGGAATATCCCCCCTTTATGGAGTTGTCTTTCTCCTTGGAATTTCCTTTCTCCATGGGACTCCTTTTCTCCATGAGATTCCTTTTCTCCATGGGATCGCTATCGGATATCATAGTCGATCTGTTCGCCAAATTCTTCCTCCATTTCCTCCGGCCGCTCATCTTCCACGGGCCGGCTTTCCGGTTCCTCCCTGTCCCTGGCTGCTTCCAGCTGCACCGCAAGGAACAGCTCTGTCGGAGCATCTGCCTTTGGTATTTGTTCCTCCTTTGGCACACAGGCATTGTAAAGCTGCTTATAGGCTGGAAAGTTCTGATCCAGGGTGGCATACAGGCTGTCCTCGGAAATGATCAGTGCCGATACCTCGTCAAACACATGTTTCAGTTCATTGAGCATGACGGCACTGGATGCGGTATCGTAAAACAGGTAGTCTCCCTGCCTGTTCCCACATTCCACCGCCATGGGCGACATAAAGATATCAGCCACCGCCTCATGGACGGCAAACTTCATGCTCTCCCCATCCTGGGTCATGTAGATGCCGTTCCGCACATGGAGCCTGTCATCCACCTGTCCGGCAGGCGTCTCCACCGGCGGCGCACACTCCCCGAAATAATCCGTCAGGGACAGTTTCCCATCCCTCTGGATTTCCTCCATCTGCTTCATCACAACAGCTTCCATCCGCCTGCACAGCGCCATGCGCCGCTGCAGCACCTCATACATCGGGATGTCTTTTTTGTCCTCGTCAAAACACAGCCAGTCCCCGTCCTCCCTCCCCATAGCGGCGGCTTTCTCCGAAAGGGTATCCTTCACGGCATTTTTCCGTACCATGACCCCCTCCCTCTCAATGCCCTGCCCATCCACGGCCACGATCATGTAGACGTTCAGTGCGATCTCCACGCAGGTATTGATGGTTCCCCATATGGATTCCCCCTGTGGTGGCTGGTGCATAACATCACACTCCTTTCTTTTCGCTTAAACTGATGTCACTTAGCTGTTAAGTGACTGTATAATAGTTACAAAGAATACCATAAAATATATCTGATGACAAGTAAGTGGAGGATATATTTTATGGCTACAAATAAACGGGTATTTACCCTGAGACTGGAAGATGAGGTTTTTGACAAGATTGGGGCGCTTTCCACCGCACAGCACCGCTCCATGACGAACTATATCGAATATGTCCTGTTAAAACATATCAGAGAAGTGGAGCAGGCAGAAGGCGAAATCCAACCGCCTGTCCCCAAAGACCATGACTGACAGCCCTTCCGCTTTTGCGGCGGGGGCTTTTTTCTTGTCCCGTTCTTCCATAATACAACAATATGTCTGTATTTTCAACCATTTTATTTGTATTATCTTTTGTTTAGCTATCACCCATAATATAAATCAGCAGGCAAGCCTGCTGATTTAACGACAGACCGTTAGGTCTGGAGTCTGGTTCCAGCAGGTTTCCAATAGTGTAAATCAGATATTGCAGATGCAAATCGCCAAATCAAGAGCCTGCACAGAAAACAAAGGGGGATAGCCATGATTGATATTCCAAACCGTTTCCGAAAGCTGCGGACTGACAAAGGGTTCAGCGTATACCGTCTTTCCAAAGAATCCGATGTGTCCGAAAACTATATCCATAAGATTGAGCGGGGCGAAAACCAGCCATCCGTCTACATTCTGGAAAAATTGCTCTCCTGCCTGGGCACCACGCTCCCTGAATTTCTGAATGAGGATGCAGAAGTAATGTACCCCTCCGATTTTGAACGGGAGCTTCTGGAAAACGTCCGCGTCCTGCCGGAAGAGAAAGCACAGGCTTTGCTTCAGTTGGCAAAACTTTTGAAAAGCTGACCATTCTGCTATAACAGACTGCCCTTATCCTGGCAGGACAGCATCCATGCTCATCCTTACCCCAAATGCCGCCCCACGGCGCTTTTCTACCGTTCCCTCACATTTTCAAGGGGTGAAAACAGTTTCATAAAATCAAATGCCCTCTCCTTTTTCCCCAGCTCCGGCACAATGTCCTCAATCCGCTCCACCAGCGCCGCCACAGACTCCATGCCGTCTTTATCCAGTTCCTGATCCTCCGTCCGCAGCTTCACAAGCCCTGCATGGAGGATCTTAAGCTCTGTTTCCGTGAACAGCTTCTTCTCATCCACCAGACCACCCCGCAGGGCAAAATCCTCGAAAGCCGCCTCCTTGTTATAAAAATACTGTCTCTGGATGGGGGCGCCTCCGTGTTCCATATCCTTCCGGTAAGTAGACAATACATAATCAAAGATAGGGTGCTGCTTGCACACAAGGACCACGCCGTTATGCTCGTTAATCTTCACCAGACCGCCTTTATCCTGGGTGACAGCCGCCTCGTCATAAGGCCGGTCAGAGCAGATGCCGCAGCCGATAGCCGTGGACTTTGCCAGTGCCTGCAGCCGCTCCATCAGCTTTTCCTCTACCTCCACAAAAGGATTTTTGATAATGGCATCCTGTCTGCCATAAAAGGCAATCTGCCGGTTCTTGTGGTAAATGTCGGCCACATAATCCGGTGAGGACGGCGGCCTGATGGAAAATCCCTTTTTCTCCAGTGTCTCAAAAAACGCCTGGTAAAATTCCGTCTTGCTTCTCATTCCTCTCTCCTTCCTGCTGATTTCATTTGCAATGGTGTCTGGCATCTGTTCACATATTCCGCCCTAATGCTCGTATCCTCTGTCCTGGTATTTCAGATACAGCTCTTTTCTGGCCTCCTTAGACAGTTCCCCCTGCCATGCTTTTTCAAAATCATCATACTGGCGGCAGTTGGTATCCACCAAAGAAGAGAGCATGTCAAGCATCTCCAATACCATCTGCTCCACATAATGATTCCTCCGCACCTTTCGGTACTCCGCCGCCCTGCCCTCATCATCCAGACGGTTCAGAGACTTTACCATTCCCAGTATCCGGTTGGCAATCATTTTGTCTGCCTCGGACTCAAACTTTTTCCTTTGGGATGCCAGGTATTCCTCACTGCCCCCATACAGATGCACCATCTTCATCTTACTCTCCACATAGTCTGCCCGCAGCTTTTTCAGTTCCGGCACCTGGGAGAGCAGAAATGCCGTAAGCGCATCCACCTGTTTTTTTAGTTCCTCTGAAAGCAGCTGGTAAGCAATCCTGCCCTTTGGGGGAAGTGCGGATTTCAGGCGGAAAACCTTGTCGGCAGTCTGGTTCAGCATGTTGTCCGAAAAATCAAAATCTTCTGCAAGTTCCGCATCCAGATCGTATTTCTCCCGAAGTTTCTGGTATTTCTGGTTCCCCAGCAGACGGATATGACGCTCAAAGTCATCCACCAGACTGTCGCTGATTTTCCGCAGGTCAGCCGCTGCTTTGGTCTTTTCCTCCCCGTATGCCCTTATCCGGCCGGCAAACGTATCCTTTATCATCTGCCTGCGAATGTTGTTGGGGACAGAAGGATGGGTAAAGGGATTCTTAATCTTAGCCTTTTCATCCGAATCATCCCAGAATACTACATGAAGATGGGGATGACCTTTTTCCCTGTGCAGGGCTGCCGCCCACTGGAAATGCTCCCGCCGGATGCCGTTCTTCTCCGCAATAGTGCGAATATGATTTTCAATGTACCTCTCCCATGCTTTTTTGTCAGCCAGCAATAATTCTCTTGCCGTGTCCTCCCCAAAGGAGACTACGCTTCGGTACATGGTGACATGCCGCCGGGAGTTCTGATAGACCAGCCGCGCCACATCCTTCCAGTCCTGAAACTCCGTCAGGGAAGTCCCCGGCTTCAGGCAGCCGAACAGCCCATGGTTCATGCCCTCATTCTTCGCCACCCTGGGCCGGGTTGCGATATAGCGCACATGGGCATAGTTCTTGCTGGCCGTACTTTTGTAGTTGGGGTTCTGGAACCGCTGCTTATATACCAACAGGGAAATATGCCCTCACCTCCTCTACCTCTCCCATTCCTCTTCGTATTGCCAACTGTCATCCATCCCTTCGGATTCCTCCTCTTCCTCCATCCAACAGGCATGTTTATAGTTCTCCATGGTGGCGCGGTAGCGCCCTGCTTCTTCTTCCAGATATTTAAGTCCCACAGCCGTACTTGGCGGTGTCAATTCATATTTTCTGTATAAGAGATAATGGTCACAAGACGGGTCATCTTTCGGGGACAGCATATCCAGAAATTCATCATAACCAAACGGGCATGCCTTGTTAATCTCCTGACATACCCTGTTCAAGTCCAGGAACAGATCCGCACATTCCATTTGGGACAGCACCATCTCACCAACCGGTTCCCCTGCCTCCAGCTTTACCTGGATATTTCCTGTGCCGGAAACCGGCAGGGACGAAGCCTGCCATGTAATGCCGATACTGGCTAAATCTTCCTGCAGCTCATACAGCCTGCAGGGCAGCTCCACCACCAGGGTATTCCCACGATGCCCCAATACTGCTGTTATCATAAGCGACTCCTTTACCGTTCCATTTCCATGTCCCCGTCCGGCTCCCCAAACATTTCAAGCCCTGTCTCTCCATTCTGCTCCCCCAGCCCCATTCCCATATCTTCGGACGATCCTTCCAGCATCTCCGTGTACATCTGCTCCATCCTGCTATGCAGCCGCTGTGTCCGTTGATACGGCCTGCTGTCCAGAAGCAGTTCCGGCTCTCCGTTCTCTGCGTCCCGTATCTGTACTTTCACCTCACCAGATGCAATCCAGATAGCATTGCAGACCTGTTCCATGTAAGGATATCCCATGCGGGAAATATCAAAAGGTGTCACCTTACACTTCCCCGTCCACTTGAACAGGTTACAGGCAATCTCCACTACCTGCAGGCTGGTCTCGTCAAACCCCCGCAGGGAGCGTTTCAGACCGTCAAACCCGATGCCCATGGCGTTCACATGCTTCTTTGCCACATCAAATATCCCCTGCTCACAGGAGAGCAGATAAAAAGCCGCATGATAAGAGGAATCCAGCTTCTTTCCCTCCGTCCGTGCGGCCAGCTCTTTATAGCGTTGTGCCTGGTTCATGTCTCCCCCTATCTCTCCATTTCCTCTTCCATGCTTTCGGTTTCCATTCCCTCATATCCGGCTGCGGCCATTTTCATGTTCCCGGCCAGCTCCCTGGTTTCCTCCGGGGACAGGGCCAGGGAAATCTTCTGTTCCTTTCCGTCATAAAAATACACCTTATTTGACAAAACTTCCTGGGGCGCTACTTCTCTCTGGTTAATATCCATCACCATGCCCTGCAGCTCCTTTGCGTCCATGCCATTGCCCTCTTTCATAAGCATCACTTCGTGGATACTGCTGGGCAGGATGTAAAAACTGGACTGGGTGGCTTCTGCGATGGACTGTAAAAGTCCTGGATACAGCATAACGGCCGCTCCATAATCTTTTTGCGGATTTGACAGGATATACAGTCCCTCATTGCGGAACACTTCTTTCGGCTCCAAAGGTTCCATACTATCAAAAAACAGAGACATCATGCTGTTGATCTGTGCAGGCGCCTGGGCAGCTGTATTTTTCAGGGCTGTTTCATAGAGGGAATCCACATCCATATCCCAGTCCTTCATGGTTTTATCCGTCACCAGAACAGCAGCGCGCTCCTCCCCGTCTTTATAGAGCATAACCCGGAATACTGCCACCAGATCCGTACCCTCAACCTCTTTATGGGGATAGCCCCGCAGATTTTCCCGGTTCATGTCTTTATTTACTACCTGCACCCGGATGTTTCCCTTTACAGAATCAAAGTCCTTTACAGCCTCCACCATCTCTGCTTTCCATTTCATCTCCGTTTCCTCTGCCAGGTAATCCCCTGCAATAGTCCGCAGGATAGTCTTATCCGATACCCAGTCCGGAAATCTGGTGTAATACTCTTCCAGATATACTTTAGCGGGTAATCCCTGACCTTCCTTTTTTATGACCATAGCCACCTGTTCCCGGTCGTTGTTCCTCGGCACATGGACGATATTTACCGTTGCGTTCCTGTACTCCTTTGGCAGATAGGCAAGAATCCCCTCCTTTATTTTCTGCTGAAATTTTTCAAAGCCTGTCATATCTTCTCTTTCCCTTTCCTGTTCATTTTGATAAGCCTTATTTCCCATGGATTCCCTCCACTCAATGACTGTAATCTGTTCCCTGATACTGCCTATAATGTCCCTGCCCAGGGATTCCCTCCACTCCGCCCCTACCTCCCCGTCTTCGGTAATCCAGAAAAACCCACACTCCCCATCGTCTATCTTAGAAGCCTGCTCCGGTGAGAAATAAAATGTGTGGTGGAAATCCGCTGCCTGTGCCTCCTGCAGGGTGTGGGTCTCTTCAATCCTCCCGTCCACCAGGCTGACACTGCTGCTCCAGAAGATGCAGCCCTGGTACAGCCCCATCTTCCTCCCTGCCCCCGTCACAGCTTATCTGCAATCCGGCGCAGGTTGCCGCTGTCCGCCAGAAAGCTGTTGATCTGGAAGTCTTTTTTCTGCATATAGTCCACCCCCAGAGACACCGCCTCCGACAGCATCTGGTCGAACTGTTCCTCCGTCCCCTCATGGGCCACGTTCATCAGCACCTTGACCAGCAGAAAGAATGCCGCCGCATCCACCTTGCCGGATTTCATGTGCATCTTTGCAATGCGGTTGGTCTGCTGCTCCACCACCGCTTTGATATCCTCGATATGGTAAACCGCCTGCATTTCCTGTCGGATAATGCCTGCAATCACGTCAATGTCCTGGCTGTATCCTTCCACGGCCAGCCCCTTCTCAATGTAGCGCCGGATCTGTTCGTTCCGGGAAATATGCTCCCGGCCGGCCATCTTATCAATCTGGCTGCACATCTCTTTTGTCAGATAAACTGAAGTGATAATGCGGTCATCCCGTTTTGCCACAGGCGCCCTCCTTTCCTCTTTCACAGCTTTCTAACAGGTTCCATACCCGTTTAACAAGGGTACAGGCTTTGCCTGTACGGTGTTTCCCTGGTTTGTTTCACAAACCTATTCCTGCCTTAACAGGGCAGCCTTTGGTTGCCCTGCCAATCTTTGATTGGCTTTATGTCCCCACCGCAGGCGGCGGGGCAGAGGTCGCTCCGCTCCCGAAAAGCGAAAAAAAGGAAGTACCATGGTCTCCCACAATACTTCCTCTGAAATCTTTCCGTTGTTCTGCTTTACCGCTCCCATCCCTGCAGATTTTCCTGCCCGCGCTCTGCTTCCTGCTCCGGTAAAGGGGTAAACTCAATGCCGTCAATGCAGTTCTCATACAAGAACTGCTTGATCTCCGTCATGTCATTGGATTCATAAAACTGTATCAGCAGCCCTGTAAAAACCGGCTGCAATTCAATGGGAACGGAAATAATGCCGCACCCGTTTGAAATCATCACATGGTTGCCTGCCAGCATGGATGTCCTCTTGTTGCCGTCCAGAAACATCTGCTTCCGCACAAGGTAGAGCATCATGGTCAGCGCCTGGTCTGTCGGGTTCTCTATCTGTCCAATCTCCGCCATTTCCTCTTTGATCTGGGATTCAATAGGCATGTCCGGCTTCCACGTTGTACCGCCAATGCTCACCGGCACGTTCCGCAGATACCCCGCCCGGATGATCGGGCTGTTTCCACCCACGCACCGGTTCACCTTACAGACAAAAGAATAATCGGTCGGCTCGTCCAACATATCCAGCACAAACTGCCATGCATGTTTCAGATTGTTCACCGCCACAATGTCGGATACCTTTACCCCCTGGACGCTCATGCCGTTATAAATGGCCTCTGTGTCCGGGTAGGTCACGGCCAGCCCCTCCAGCCGTGCGCTCTTCCAGATATAGTCCACGATATTCCGTCTGACAACAAAGAGCGTTTCTTCCCTTGTCATATGGTATTTTGCGTCCAAAATCGGCGTTTCTCCTTCATTCATGCTTCTGTCAACGCTCCATGCCGCCGTCCTGCGCTTCCTCCTGCTCCAGAAAACGGAACATCCGTATTGTCCGCTCACAGAACTCATGAAGGACCGGTATGTCCGATACTGCCGTCTCCCATACCAGCCCCACGTCCACAGCGCCGTAATTATGGGCAAACAGGTTCCTCATCCCCTTAATCGCCGGCCAGTAGATGGAGTCTTTTGTCCCCTCGCGGAAATCCTCTGTCAGATGCCCGGTCAGCTCTCCAATCTGAAGAAGGCTCATACAGACCGAATTGCGGTAATCCCTGTCCGTGTCAAAAATATCCTTCTCCCTCCCGAAGCGTTCCAGAGCCGCCTCGATATCTTCACAATACGTCAGGATATGCTCAAGGATGTCAATGTTCTTCTTCATAAATCAGCTTTTCATCCTCCTTCATACGGACACGGAACCCCTCCGTCCTTGCTGCGTTTGCGTCATGGGACAGGGCTTCTGTCGTCACCAGATCCACCGGTTTCTTTAATGCCTGCGTCAGTTCATGGTAAAGGGCGCCCAGGCCGAACATGGACCGGATTCTGCCACCGTCGATCCGCAGGTCGATATCGCTCTGCCCCGTAGCCTCCCCACGGGCATAAGAGCCGAAAAGATACGCCCGGCTCACGCCGTAATCCTGCAGGATCGGGCGGATGATCGCCTGTATCTCATTCATGGCATATATTTTCTCCATAGCCGGACCTCCCTGTAGATTTTACTATCCATTTCGATTATAGAATTTTGATAATGGAATTGCTTTTCAATCCCATTATATCATCCCCATGTCCGCTTTTCAATATTTGCAGGCATCCGTGTTTTAAATGTTTTAAAACTGTTCCAGGAAGCCGTTGACCTCCCTGCACACCCGCTCCCCATGGGCAGGGGCAGGCACAACGGCCACAGCAGTCCCCACAACTGCCAACACTCCAGTCAAAAACACTTTCATACACACCTCCATCCTACTGTTCCCACTCATCTTCCTGCAACTCCATCCTGTCTGACCGCCGGCCGCAGGGATAAACAAACGGCGGTACATCATCAAATTTTCTCGCCTCTTTTAAAATGCTGGAGATTACGGCGGCATCCGCCAGGCGGAACTCTTCATCCGCCTTTCCGGAATCATATCCCCTGGCATAAAATACCATGAGGTAGTCCAGATCCACAATCTTGGAATCCATGCCGTTCTGTACGGCTTCCTCAAAACTCATGCCGTAATACCGTTCCACTTCGGACTTATCGCCGCCGCAGCCATGAAGGATCAGCCCCTCCAACAGCTTCCTGACCTCCGCCTGTTTCCGCTCTTCCAGCTGGCACACATAAACTGGCCTCATAAGCCTCCTTTCCGGCATCAGGGATATGCCGCTTCCCGTTCTTCCGCTTCTGCTCTTTCAGGGCTGTCTCTGCTCCTGGCCAACATTTCCCGGAAGGTAAGTAAATCCTCATTAAAGTCCTTTGTCTGCGGGGTCTGGATAAACACCTTATATCCCGTCTTTGCAAAAGCCTCCGCTGACTGGTTCGCCTGCACCTGCCCATGGTTACGGGGCTGCCCGTTTGCATCTTTCCCGTCCACATCATTGTCATAGCAGAACACAATCTCCCGGATCTCCGGGTGACTTTTCAAATAGCGGGAAAGAGCCTTATCCGACAGGCAGCCTTCCGCCACCCGGTGATCCTCCCGCCAGTCAATGCCGTACAGCTTGCACAAGGTCGCATGGCTCATGGCATCAATAGGAGCTTCAAACTCATACACCCGGTCAGAGTGCCCCTCCATGCAGAAGCCATAAGTTTTGTCGGAGTTCTCCACATCCTGCCGGAACTTCCGTTCATTGCTGGGTGTCCGGAGCGCACAGTACCGGGGCTTCCCCTCCCCGTCATAGCCTACAAAAGCGCAGTTCCGAAAGGTATATCCATTTTTCTGTGTGACTGCCTGATAGATTTTGTTCTGGTTGATCATGGCATACACAATCTCGCTGTCTATACCACGTGTGCGGGTCAGATAGGCGATGGTACGGTTAAAATCTTTATCTTTGGGCGGCAATATCAGCTCCCCTCTGGGTTTCTTCTCCACCGGCTGCACATAATGCTCTGTCTGCTCATAGGCACGGCAGCCCAGAATCATCTCCACCGCACTTTTGAAGTCAGCAGCTCCCAGGTATTCCTGGGCAAACTGGATGATGTTCCCGCTCTTCTCCCCGGCAAACTGGTAATATCCCCTCCCATGCCGGAACAGGTACAGGCCGCCGCTGTGCTTCACATGGACCGTGTTCCGGTCGCCTTTCTCCACCTCAAAGCCGTGGCTGACGGCAAAGTCTATGATATTGGTGTCAAAGACCTGCTTCATCTGCTCTTCCGTAAAAGGCATAGGGCGCCGCCTCATGGCTGTTTGTCTGTCCGTAACCGTCACCTCCTTATACAAAAAAGCGCTAGCAAAATGGTTTTTCATCCATCTCGCTAGCGCTTTTTAATCATTTAAGTCCTTTTCTATTTATCATTCATCGCTTGTTTCAGTTTCTTTTTCAATAATTTCTGACTGAATGCCATAACTCTTTTGCATCACCAAAAGTTTTCCACTTTTATCCAACTCCACATTTAATATTGGTTCATCAATACGCAATGGTACGTCTAATGCAGCTGTAATCTTCCCTAAATGTATGTTCTCACCTAATTTTGAAATCCATGTATCCTGAGTAATTGTTGGCTCTAATACATTTGGGACTTGATCTGTTATCCTAAATCTCCCCTCTTTGTTTAAAGCTAACTCATTATGTGTTTGTAACTGCGAAGTAACCTGTTCTAATCCCTTTATACCTGATAGAATACCTACGTTAGAAGCTACCGGATACAATGAATCTGCAATAGTTTTACCCACTTGTAAAGTTGAATCTTTATTAAGAGAAGAACCAATTTCACTAATTCTTTCATTCAGAATCTTTATTCCTGCATAAGCGCCATCTAACCTTATTTGATTATTGTAATCCGAAATACCCCCGTTTCCAAGTATCTCTTTAGGTTCTTTTGATATCACTTGCTGTGCAATGTCCTCTACTGCCTTTGCTTCTTCTGAAGTAATCTCAAGTGTATCAATTATACTTATACACTCATCAAATGCACCACAATATTTTTCAATCAAACAAATTGCTTTATTATAATCTTCTTTGTGAATTGGCTTTCCATGAGCCACTTTATTCCTTATATTGTAAAGAGAACTCCAATCCTCTGAAAATTTTTTTTGACTTTTAATAGTTAATTTGTCTGAAAAATAACGTTCCCAATTATTCTTAGGTTTAAATTCATCAGATAATTTGTTTACTATTTCTGCTGTTAAAGCCTTCTTATCATTATTTTCATTTTTATTCTGCAATTTATCTTCAGT
>CAJULV010000069.1:9550-19505 GCA_910587555.1 uncultured Acetatifactor sp. | reverse complement strand
GGTATTGTATCAAAGAACAACAGGGAATAACAGATACGGATGATTACCTACTTACCAATAACCTACAAAGATAGAATGAAAGCAAGACCAATGAGGAGGAAACAGAATGAACACGATACGAAAGCATGCAAATCAGGCCGCCTTAGTTCTAATGGCATGCCTCATGCTGTCTGCCTGTGGGCAGAAGGAGACAGCAGCTTCCATGCACTTGATAAAGTCCGAGGGAATGGTAGGCGTTGCGGACGGAAAGGGAAACGAGGTGGAGCTTATCGAAAGGCTGGGGCTTTACAATGGCTATCAGGTGGGGACTCAGCGCGAGAGCTATGCCTGGATCGACCTGGATGAGGAAAAGGTTGCGAAGCTGGACGAATCCAGCGAAATAGAAGTAGAAAAAGAAGGAAAGGTGCTGACGGCTCATGTGAAAAGCGGAAATCTGTTCTTCCATGTGGCAGAACCACTTGCCGATGAGGAAAGCTTTGAAATCAGAAGCTCCACAATGATGGTGGGAATCCGAGGCACCTGCGGATGGGTGGAGACAGCAGATAACGAACATATGTCTGTGTACATTCTGGAAGGCACTGTGGAGGGCAGCATAGCAATTCCGGAGCAGGATGAGGAGGAAAGGGAATCCGTGTCTGCAGGGGAGTGCGCGGTGCTTTCCATCCAGGACGGCATGGCCGAAATCCATGTGGAAAAGTTCGGGGTGTCGGATATCCCGGCATTTGTGCTGGAAGAGCTTTTGGCGGATGAGGCTCTGTGCCAGAAGATTCTGGAAGCCTCCGGACTGGATGTAAGAGGCGGGGATCCTGGAGACGAGGAACCCGACCAGGAAACGCAGGATGGGACAGATGAAACGGAAGAAGGCTTGGCCGAGACCCGGATAATGGACATAGGCGGGGACATCCTGGCCAGCGGAGGCGGTGTCATTCTGATAGTGAAAGACGATCTGTGCGGGGCAGTCAATGAGCAGGGAGAAGAAATCGTCCCCGCCCGGTATCCGTACTATTATTGCGAGCCGTCATATGACGGAATCTTTGCACTGGGAGACGAGGAGCAGTGTACCTTTTTTGACAGGGAAGGGAGAGAGCTGTTGACGGTTCCCCTGGAAGGCACTGAGGGCATATCAGCCAAAATAGGGGAAGGTAAGATTACCTATGTCCAAAACAACGTGGTCTGCTGTTATGACATTGAAAGCGACAGCATCGTCACACAGATTGAATTAGGTGAGGATGCCTGGTGCGGCGGGGTAAGCCCGGTACAGGACGGCTCCTTTTACTATTCCACTATAGATGACGGATTGTTTCTGGTGCGGACGGATGGAAGCGTCCAGCGCATCGATGACGCAAGGGAGGATATGTGGAAAGCAGCCGGATGGCAGCCACACAGCGATATCTATGTGGAACCGGATCCGGAAATATCCGGTTCCCAGATAACCGGTGCAGGAGTCGGTGATGCGATGCCCCGGTATATACAGTCAACGGTGAAGGATGGCTATATGCCTGTTATGTCATGGGAGATGGGTGCCGGGATCGCCCTGTTTGACTGTCAGGCACAGCAGTATTATGAGATTGATATGACCACTGATGAGGCACGGCAGACATTTTTGGGCCAGCATGAGTGGCATGATGAAGTGAGTTGGTCTATTCAAGAGTATTACAGTGATGCACAGTGGTATGGCAATCGGGGAATGCAGATGGTACTATGCCTTCAGTATCAGGATGGAAACAGCAAATCTTTCCTGTTGGACTTTTCCGGAGCAGAACTGAATGAGTATCGTGAGGTCACCAATCTGTCCGACATCATCCTTGCGGAATATGAGTATATTGAGCTGACAGAGAAGGGATGGTATCTGGCGGCAGAGGAGGGCAAGTATTTCTATTTGGATGAACAGGGCAGCCGGATAGATATGCCGGACACGGTGGACTGCTCAGCCTATTATAACGGCTATGCGATGATTGTCGAGGGGGACGGCATGGCCTATGTGGTCGATATGGATTTCCGGAAAGTGACGCAGGGGTATCCGGCGGACGGTGCCGTCTTGTATGGCGACTTATTTGTGATTTTCCAGGGGGAAGAAAATAAAGCACTGTTTATAAATTGAGCAGGCCAGATTCCTTGCCTGTCATGGAGCAGCGAACCAAGCAGCATAGGAGCAACGAAACCGGATGACTGCAGCGCAGCCGTCCGGTTCTTTCTCCATTATATCCTCATCGGCATCATTCCGCAATCGGATATTTCAAAACAGACATCCATGTCTCAGAAAATCCCCTGGAAGAAACCGTAAATATATCTCATTTAAGAGGGGCTGTCAAGGAGAGAAAGCAGTGTTGAAAAAAGGTATTCAGGGGGCTGTAAATTTGCTTCGCAATGTTGGGCAGGGAGATGATATGATAAAAGCAGCTATTATGAAACAATATGATCTCACTGAAGATGAAGCAGAGGAGTATATATATAGCAATGTATGAAACGTTGATGGAGATTATGAAGCCGGGAATAAAGCAGCGAGAAGATGCTAAAACGATTAAAACTATCAGAAGGAAAGGAAATCCGCATGATTCTGACAAAACAGAAGTACACAATAAATGATTTGCACAAGGATATGCGGGTCCGGGTTTCGCAACTAAGTGGTATTCTGGATACCAGTATGATTTTGTTGGATACAGAATTATTGGCTGATAATGACGTAGAGGGGACCTTGGTTTACTTTGGCAGCGGAAATACGGAAGAATATACAAAATGGTTCCAACAGGAAAAAGCGATTACCCCGGTTTTCTTTGACAGCGCAGAATTGGAAGACGGGGTAGTATAAGATGAAAAAATATATTGCGATAGAAATGAGTCCGACTCAGGTAGGAATCGGCGGACACCGGATGTTCCCCAACATACGATTCAGGACTTAACAAGAGATGAAAGTAACGACTTCGAAATCTAAAAATTCAGAATCTTTTTATATAACCCAGTCCTATATAAACAGCAACGGCAAAAGCACTTTAAAAGGATACGTAAGCTGGGCACGCTCAAGGAACTTACTCAGACCCTCGGCACAGACAGGGACGGTGTAATGGCATGGGCCAGGGAACAAGCCAGGCTGGAGACGGAAATTTTGGAGAAACTGCAGCAGAAGTTGAATGTGTCCTGGCAGAAGGCGCAGGAGTATTTTCAGAAGTATGCAGCGGAGACAGTATAGCCAAAGCGAATACAAATTTCATAAAGTATTCAAGGTGGAGGACGGTTTGGAAACCCGCTGTATATCGGGAAGTTACGGCTGTGGAGGACTCGGCATGTATGCAGGTCGGGAATGCGGGAAGTTGGATTCATGTGGAATCTATACGTGACGACATCGAAAAGAAGGCTTGCCAAACCGCAGTCTTTGTGTTACCATGTATTTGTTACCAAAATAAAAGGAAATAAAGGATTTATGAAAGGAGGGCTTACCATGCAGAACAACGACAGACAACAACAGAGCAGAATAGAGAAACCGATAATCAAAGGTACAGCGCTCCGCAGGTATGATAGATAGTTTTGGCTTGAGCAGGCTATTTCTGACATGGATCAAAGCTTTTATTAAGATATCCTTGTTGTGGCAGCACCTTTGGGGTGCTTTTTTTGCGCTCATTTTTAAGGAGACGAAAAATTATATGAAAACAGTAAAAGGTATTTACGCCGAAGCGAAGATATTCACGGAGGATGTGGATGAATACGCCAAGGCACAGGTGAAAATGATATGCGACAACCAGGTGGCAGAGGGCAGCAAAATACGCCTGATGCCGGACATTCATCCCGGCAGGGTGGGACCCATCGGCTTGTCCATGACCGTCACGGACAAAGTAATCCCCCAGCTTTTGGGTGTGGACATCGGCTGCGGCATGACCTGTGTAAAATTGAATAAAAATAATGCAGAGTTCCAGAAGCTGGACCGGGTTATCCGGGAGAATGTGCCCTCGGGCTTTGCCATACGGAAAGAACCCCACCATATGGCGGAAGGATTTTCCTGTGATAAGCTCCGCTGTGCCAGGCATATCAACAGGCAGAAGGCGGAGAGGAGCCTGGGCACCCTTGGCGGCGGCAATCATTTCATTGAGCTTGACAGGGGAGAGGACGGAAGCCTGTACCTGGTGATACACACGGGCAGCAGGCATCTGGGGGAGGAAGTGGCAGAATACTACACAAAGCTTGCCGGTACGTCCCTGAAAAAGCAGGGGATAGAGGTCCCTTATTATATGAGCTATCTGGAAGGGGAGCAAAAGGAAAACTACATGGAGGACGTGCAGACCGTCCAGGACTATGCCGAACTGAACAGGCAGGTCATTGTAAGGGAAATCCTGAAGGGCATGAAGTGGAAGGCGTCAGAGCAGTTCTCTGTGGCGCATAACTATCTGGATGCTTCGGGGGTACTCCGCAAGGGAAGTATCGCTGCCGAAAAGGGAGTCCGGGTAATTATCCCGGCAAACATGCGGGACGGCATGATTCTGGGCATGGGACTGGGCAATGAGGAGTGGAACTGTTCGGCGCCCCATGGTTCCGGCAGGAGGCTGAAGCGTGAGGACGTAAAAAGCCGGTATACCGTATCGGACTTCAAAAAAGAAATGAAGGGTATCTACAGCAGCTGCGTAGGGGCAGACACATTGGACGAGGCTCCTTTTGCCTATCGCTCCCTTGCGGAGATTGCTGAACGAATCGGAGATACTGTCCGGATAACGGAGGCCTTGAAGCCGGTCTATAATTATAAGGCAGGTGGCAGGGAGCCGTCACGAAATAAATTCTGAAATCATTGTCAGTGCCGGAACGGCATGGGGACTTTTACAGTAAATGAAAGACAGCGGGTGATTCTGTAATACATGTGGGAGGATTCCGCGGATGAACGTTTGAAGACCGGAATTCTGGCCTGGATATCGCATGATCATCCGAAGAACAAAAATTGAGAGGTGCAAGTGTATGATCATTCAGATCAGTGCAGGACAGGGACCCGCCGAATGCCAGCTGGCAGTGGCGAAGCTGTTTGAGGCACTTAAAAAAGAATATGGGGATTTCGAAATCCTGTCAGAGACCAAAGGCCATGAGAGAGGCTGTCTGGATTCTGTCCGTTTTCGGACAGAACATGACTTAAGCGGTCTGGAGGGGACAGTGCTGTGGATCTGCAGGAGTCCCTTCCGCAGGAACCATAAAAGGAAGAACTGGTATGTGGACGTAAGCATCGTCCCGGAGATGAATGAGGTGGCAGCGGAGGGGGAATACCGCATAGAGAAGTTTCGCTGCGGCGGGAAGGGAGGCCAGAATGTGAACAAGGTGGAGACCGGAGTGCGGGTCATCCACATCCCTACCGGAACCGTGACCCGGTCCACAGAGGAGAGGAGCCAGTTCCGGAATAAACAGAAAGCCATGGAGAGGATGAGGGAGAAACTTGCCGGCCTGCGGCAGGAGCAGCAGGAGAGGCAGGCGGACGCCGCATGGATGGAGCATTACCGCATTGTCAGAGGAGACCCGGTGCGGATTTATGAAGGAGAACGATTCCTGCTAAAGGAGAAAAGGATGGGGGCAGCAGGCCGGTAAAAGTCAAAATATGAACCGGGTTTTATTCTGCGCTTCCGGTATCGGAGGCTTCGGACGCCAACCGGAAGCGCACCGTAATCACACAGATTTCACTTCTGGTTCCCAGCCGCATATCCGGGCCGAACACCCCCACGCCCGAGGTGACGATATTGTGCATGCCGTCTTTTTCCAGGTAGCCGCAGGTATTTTCCCAAAACAGGCGTGCCGTCAGATTTCCCGGGAACGTCTGGCCGTCGTGGGTGTGCCCGCACAGGTCCAGATCCACGCCCGCGTCTGCCAGTTCCTGCAGTTCTCTGGGCTGGTGGTCAATTACGATGACGGGCCTGGAAAGATCCATCCCTTCCGTGAGCTGCGCCGGCGTTTTTCTGACGCGAATTCCCCTGCCGGGCCTTCCGTAGTCCGGCCTGCCGTACAGATAGAAAGCGTCTTCAATCAATACGCCCTCCTCCCGGAGCAGCCGTATGCCGGCCTTCTCCAGAAAGGCATCCATCCTGGGATCGCTGGCCTTTTCGCCCTTGCCCCCAAAGGTGAAGCCGGCAAGCACCTTTTCTTTGACGTCATGGTTGCCGTAGCAGGCATAGACACCGTACCGGCTCTGTATTCCGCCAAGGATTTCCGCGAGGATTTCCGGATTTTCCAGAGCCTCGTACTCGTTGTCGAATATATCTCCCGCCATGACTACAAGGTCTGCGTCTTCCTCGTTGATAAGGCCAACCATCTGTTCCATATGACGGATGCCGATGCTGTATCCCAGATGAAGATCTGCTACCAACACGATCTTCAGTTCGTCCAGCCCTGGTGCCTCTTTGTCTACGGATACCTCATAATCCGTCACCCGGATATGATCCGCGCTGGTGATACCCGCTATGGTGAAGCAGCCGACACAGAAGATACACACCATACCGATGAGCCTGTGCCCGTTTGGGGAGAACAGCCGCTCTTTCCATCGGGAATCCTTCCGAAAGAGAAAGCGTTTCAGCACAAGCCGCAGTAAATCCGTAATCAGGATTACCAGCAGGGCATAGAGCAGCATCCCCAGCCAGGTGTTGGAAAACTGCTTCAGCAGCCGTTTTGCAGGCGAGGGCTTCAGGAGAAACGCTGCCAGGATGCTGAAAGCGGTACACAGATAAAGGGAGGCTATGGGGATCCGAATCCGTTTCCGCTTCAGATAGGGCAGACACCGTTCCAGCCATGTCTGCATACGGTAGAACACATATGCGCACAGCAGAAGATAAATCGGAGACAAATAGACTGCTATCATCCCGCCGCCACCTCCTCCCTCAATATACATGTCTCATAATCCGTGATGCCTTTTCCCGTATTCGGATGCGCTGAGGAGTAGATTTGATCCGCGGCAAAGAAAAGCAGCAAAACCACTCCTGCCGCCATCAGCAGCTTCGGCGGCATTCTGCGGAACAGCCCGTCCAGAAAGGGGGCCAGCACATAGATGATGGCCATGCCGCCGATACCGAAGACCAGCAGCCCCTCCGCACAAATTCGCCCATTGAGATTTAAGAAATATCCCGTATAGTCCCACCATCTGGTTCCGTTGTGGACAAATTCCAGATAGACCGAGGTGAAATATTCCACACTGCCGCACAGCGCTACCGCCAGCACAAATTCCAGCACAGGCTTTCGCCGAAAGCGGTTGAGCAGCAACAGCATCATCACGCTGCCGGTTCCGTAGATGGGAAGCCATGGCCCGTGGAGGACGCCCCGGTTGACAAACGTACCGTCCGCAATCAGATGCAGCCCCACCTCCCAGGCCCATCCCACGAAGGACATGGCGAAGAATATCAAAACCACGGACCAGGCGGAGTAGCATCTGAGGTAGTTCAGGCTTACCACCCATTTGCGCTTGTGCTTTTCGGGGATGGGGTGCAGCCTGGTGGGATAGATTTTTCCCTCCAGGGCCTTTTTGTCATATTCCAAAAGGAATCGGCGGCCCTGCTCCTTCTCCAGGGCCTGCATCGCCTCCTTCTGCCCAATTGACACACCGAAGGCTTCTGCCAAAAACCGGCTGATTCCGCCTGTTCCGGGCGGTGTCACAGGCTCGGCGGCACATTCTTTTGCCGTGTCGCTATATTCCGCCTGCAGAATTGAACGATCCGCTTTTTCGAATAGATACCTGTCGTTGAAAAAGTGGGTATTTTCCGGATACGCTTCCAGGCCAAGGCGGCGAAGCCGTGCGTAATACTCTCCAAACACCGCCATTTTATAAGGTGCGGTGAACAGGACATTGGAAAGGCCCAGCGTGATTATTCCCAGCAGGTCCCATCCCAGGAAGGACAGCTCCAGCAGGAAGCACTCCCATTTATGGCCTTTCATCAGCTTTCTGGACAGGGTAATGGCATCCAGGACCTTTATAGCCGGATTCTCCGCCAGGATGTAGGGCACCAGGTGGTAGGAGTAGGATTTGATAATGCCTCCTATCAGTGTCAGGCTCCAGAGGGTCAGAAAGACGCCCGCGACAAAATTCGCCACGGCCACATGGCACCATTTTTTCACACGCAGCAAAAACCAGATTCGCTGTCCCGGAACTTTCTCATAACAGCGGCCCTCCAGAAACATCCGGATGACCACGGTCCGGCACACACCTGCCACAAATATCTGAAACAAATACAGCAGTGCCAGCGCTCCCAGCAGCATTACAACCACTGCCGCTTCGTCTGTGCCCACCAGTGACCGAATGCCCACCAGCAGGGTCATCAGGTAGGCTCCGGATAAAAGCTTGTTTACCGCCGATGCCAGCACGCCCCTGCTCCTGCCGAATATCTCCGTTCCGCTTTCGGGGGATTCTGCCGCATATCGTTCTTCCGCCTCCTGAATCTGCTGTTTTCGTTCTTCTTCTTTTCCCGATGCCACATCCATGACAATATCAAAGAAAGAGGTGACGATGGCATCCGTAAAGGTCACCCGCGTCTGGGGCGTCATATCCTCTGTGATATTTTGTCCGGCTGTCTGGGACATGACCAGTTCCCCGCCCAGCAGGGAGGCTGTCAGGCACAGCAGCAGGAACAGGAAATAATGTCGCTTCAGTACTTTTTTTGCGTCTGCTTTCATTTGTTTTCTCATGTGCATCTTCTCTTCTTCTCGCTTCCTGTGTTCCGTAATTGATATGAAGCTATTATACGTTCCTGCAGGCCCGTTGACAAGAAGCAGCTTTGCACGATAGGCGGTCTTTCCGTTCAGGTTAAATTTGGGGTCATTTTCCGCCTCTGCGGTTGGGTGCGTGAAAGGGGATCGCAAAATTGTATAGAAATGTGTCCGCGGACACATTGCAATTATTGACTTCGCGGGAGAGGCTGTCTGAACTGTTACAGGGGATCCGGCCTGGCTCCTCCGCAGGCGGAAATTTTTGTGGAAATATACAGAATATAATGATAGAATAAAGAAGCGGGAACAGGAAGGCCGAACTGCAGACCCGGACGGAGGGCGGTATGAGGATTGGAGTGTGCGATGATTCCCCGCAGGATCAGGCGGCGGTGATGAAGGTATTGAAAAGTATGGGGCTTGAGGCGGACGTGTTTGACAGGGGCGAGGCGCTGCAGGCGGCTTTCTGGCAGCAGGCTTATGATTTGGTGCTGCTGGACATTGAGATGCCGGGAACGGGCGGGTATGAGCTGGCGCTTGTACTGAAAAAACAGAGTCCTTCCTGTGAGATTATCTTTATTACAGAACATATGGAACTGGTGCTGGATGCATTCCGTTTTAAGCCGGCGGCTTTCGTGCCGAAGCAGCTGCTTATCCCGGAACTGCCGAAGGCATTGGGAAGAATTCTGGATAAGGGGAAGCGGAACCCGGTTTTTGTGACAAAGAAAAAGAACAGGGACAGGATTGTGGAGCTGAATCAGGTAATGTACCTGAAATATATCTATGACCACGAGGTGCAGTTTACATTAAAGGACGGAAGCTGTTTCTCCGAGACAGGTTCCATGAAGCGGTTTGAGGCGGAGCTGTCAGGGGAAGGTTTTATCCGGATTTACAGCAATTGCATGGTCAATGCGCTGTACATTGTACGTATGGAAAAGGACGCGGTAGTCCTGGCGGATGGAGAGCAGCTGGCGGTGGCAAGGGAACGGCGGGAAAGCGTGAGGAAGGCTTATATGGAGTATTTGATGAAATGCTGACGGGATTGGTTGCGGCGGGATATTACCGCTGTTTTTATGGCAGAGGCAGAGGCGCCGCAGGGGCAGGAGCCGGGGCGGCGGTATTGGGATTAATCGGTTTTTTGCTTGCAGATATACGTTTTTGCGTTCCGTTGTTGACGGCTTTGTGGCTGATAATGGCAGGGTATGTCTGGGGCATAGGGGACGGAGACCAGTTATCGGGCAGCGGGGACAGGGATATCGGAAGTGCCGGGTCCCGAATGCGGAGTGCGTCCTGGAAAAGCAGGGGAGAGGAC
>CAJULV010000069.1:0-9450 GCA_910587555.1 uncultured Acetatifactor sp. | reverse complement strand
TGGAAAAGCAGGGGAGAGGACGGAAGGGGCGGGACTCGTGTGAGGAATGCGCCCTGGAAAAGCAGGGGAGAGGACGGAAGCGGCCCGGCCCGGGGACAGAAGCGGAATGTCTCGGCAGGAGAATGGGAGCAGCTGTTTTTGGCCGGCGGTGTATGGCTGCTGGCGTACAGTCTGGCGGAATGCTGTGTCGGGAACGTACTGCTGCCGATTCATTCGCTGCAGGCTGCACTTGCCGTAGCGCTGTCTGTAATGGCAGGCCTGTATCTGCTGGGCAGGGGGAAGCTGTATCCCCTATGGGCAGCGGCATTGGCGATGATGTGGCTGCTGGCAGGATTTTTGGGCAGGATTGCCTATGGGCAAAACTGGCAGACGCAGGTGATGACGGTTTCCCTTTATGCGGCGGCCGGCGGCATTTTGGTTTGGCAGCAGATTTATTGCATCTGGCGGAAGCCGGAGCAGGCAGGCTGGGAGGGCCGGCAGCAGGAGCCTGTGGCGGGAGGACAGAGGCTGGGAAAGGATGCGGCAGCGGAATGGCGGGAGGCGGCTGACAGGGAGTACCGGCAGCTTCAGATTTTCGAACATGACTTTCGCCATCACCTGGATATTGTAGCGGCTTTGTATGAGGAAGGCAGTGCGGCGGAAGCGAGAAATTATATAGAGGATTTGAAACAGGCAAGGGAAAGCCGGCGGGGGCGGGAAACCGGCGGCGAAAGGGAGCTTTCCTATATTATGATGGCGAAAAGAAATGCCTGCAGGGAGGCGGAGATCGCCTTTTCCTACCAGATTATAGGGAGTCCTCGCGGTATTGCGCGGATGGACATGACGGCATTGCTGCTGAACCTGCTGGACAATGCCATCCGTGCCTGTGCGGAAGCACCCAAGCCCCGAAGCATCGGCGTGATGCTGCTTTCCCGCGGGGAGTTATGGGAGATTGAGATGGTCAATTCCGGACATTACGCGCCGGGGAAAGGACAGCACTCCGGAACTGTCACAGAGCAGCAGGCAGTCTGGCGGGAGCGTACGGAAGAACAGCGCTCCGGGACCCGGGAAGCCACAGGGCAGCAGGCAGTCTGGCGGGAGCGTATGGAAGGACAGCATCCCGGGAGGCAGCTCCATGGCATCGGCATGGTGAGTGTAAGACAGATTGTTGATAAATACCAGGGAACCTTCCGGATATGGGAGGAAGAAGGCCGGGTGCGGCAGAAACTGATTCTGGTGCAGCGCAGCGGGCAGGAAGAAGGCGCGGTACAGGGAGAAACGGAATAAAGAGAAAACCTTACGGAAAAAGGAGAAGCGGTTGTAAATGCCCTTCTCCTTTTTTATAATAAGAAACACGGGATGGCCCTGCCGGTTTTCTGCCATGGGGAATAGTAAGGTATGGGGATTCCGGACGATACCAACGGGGAGGAGAAATATGCTTTTACGTAATATCCGTTTTATCTGCAGACATTATTTTCGCAGCACGCGTTCCATTTACGCCTACTTGCTGATGAGTATGGCGGCGTTGCTGCTGGTACCGCTGCTGAGCGTGTACATGCCGCGGGTGGTAGTGCAGGCTGTGACGGAAGGCTGGGAATTTTCCAGGCTGGTGCTGTATGTGGGCGTACTGGCGGCCGGAATCGTATTGCTGAATGTATTGTCTACCCTCAGCAATATGAAATATGACGAGAAGGCCAGCCGCGGAAGAATGGAAATGATAGTGACACTGGAGGAAGTTATGATGAGATGCAGATACCATCTGACGGAAGATCCTGTCTGGCAGACGAAAATCGAGGAAGCCGGGAATGCCGTATTTTCCGATGGAAGGACCTTTGGAATCGCCGGAATGGTATATACATTGCGGGATTTCGTTATCAATATCATGGGAATCTTTACGTTTTCCATGGTTTTGGGTATTCTGCATCCTGCGGTGCTGGTACTGCTGGTAATCACGTCGCTGGTTCCCGGGCTGGCTGCCAACAGGGTGAATCTGTGCATATTCAGGCAGAGGACAAACTGGCTTGCCTATGACAAACAGATTAATTATATTTACAATCATGTGGCTGCAGCCGGGGCGGGGAAGGAAATCCGGCTGTACAATGCATCCGGATTTTTCATGGGGAAGATGGAGGAAGCCATTAGGAACCGGCTGGCGTGGGCGAAAAAGATGATGCTGCGCAGTCTGGGAATCGATGGGGTATCCACGGCGATGCTGGTATTGCAGAACGGAATTTCGCTGGGCTGGATTGCCGGGGAAATCATACAGGGAAAAATCAGCGTGGCGGATTTCACCTTTTATTCGGGTGCGGTAATTCAGTTTACCCAGTTTATGAACCGCTTTGTAAGCTCTTACAGTACCGTGAAGCAGTGCAGCTATGATGTACAGACGCTGCAGGATGCTTTTGCGTACCTGCCGGAGGACAAATGTGTAATGACGGCAGTGGAAACAGACCGTCCGGCGCCGGAAGTACGCTTTGAGAATGTAACGTTTTCCTATCCCGGCAGCAGTGAGCCGATATTGAAGGACATCAGCTTCTGTGCCCGTTCCGGCGAAAAAATAGCCCTGGTGGGAGCCAACGGTGCGGGGAAGACCACCATTGTAAAGCTTTTATGCGGGCTTTACCAACCAACAGCTGGACGGATCCTGATAGACGGAGTCCCTGTATCCGATCGCAGGGAAGGCGAGCTGTACAGCCTGTTTTCCCCTGTGTTTCAGGATATGCTGGTACTCCCCTTCAGCGTGCTGGATAATGTGGCGGTGGCGGGAAAGGCGGATGTGAAAAAAGTGCGCCTTTGCCTGGAAAAGGCAGGACTGAGCCAACGCTTTCCGGACTTGAACCAACCGTTGGTGAAAGGCATACAGGACGGGGCGCAGAACCTGTCCGGCGGAGAAGAGCAGAAGCTTCTGCTGGCCAGGGCATTATATAAGGACGCTCCCATACTGGTGCTGGATGAGCCAACCGCGGCGCTGGATCCGCTGGCGGAGAGTGAACTGTACGGGAAATACAATGAGTTTACCCGGAAGAAGACAGCTTTCTTCATCTCTCACAGGCTGGCAAGCACAGGCTTCTGCGACAGGATTCTGCTGCTCGGGGAAGGCCGCATTCTGGAAGAAGGATCCCATAAGGAACTGCTGGAAAAAGACGGACAATACGCCCGCATGTTCCGCGAGCAGAGTAAATATTATAAGGAAGAAACCGGATGAGCCGCGGCGAGGCGGCGAAACCGGGAAAGCCGCGAAGGCGTACGAGGCCTTGGGAATGAAAGGCGCGAAATTAGGAGGCAGAAATGAAACAGATTAAAAGTGTGCTGTCATTTTTCGGCAGAATGGACAGGGGGCTGTATCCGGTGCTGCTGTTGGCAGCGCTTCTGGAGACGCTGGAGGGCTTCGGCGTGCTGCTGATTTCTTCCACCGTATTGAATCGGCTGGCAGCCGGGGCGGGGATGAAAGCCGTCCTTACGACAACGGCGGTTATGGTTCTGGCTTACGGGATTCTGCATTATTTCAGGATGGCGGTTGTCCGGCATAAGGATTACCGGCAGATGCGCCTGCATTACAGATACCGCCAATATGTGGTGAAGCAGGTATTCGCGGTGCCGTACTGGCATCTGGAAAAGGAAGGCTATGTAGAGACTGTTGAGCAGGTCAGGCAGAATGACAATGTCTACAATTTGAGCATGATGATATTGGGCAAAACCTATGAGATTGGAAAAGGCTTTTTCTCCGTGTCTGTTGCCGTTGTCTCCTTCCTGCAGCTGCTCGGCATCGTGAAGGGGCTGGGAGAGACTGCTTTCCTGGCGGGAATGCTGATATTGGGATTGTTCGTGCTGATTATTGCCTCCACAGGTTATATTGTCTGGCAGCGGAAGCGGAATGCGGAGAGTTCGGTGCGGCTTATGGAGGAAATCGTGAGGCTGAACAAGGTGGCAATGTACCTGACAAACGCGGTGATTGGCTGCTATCCCATGGGAAAGCATATCCGTCTCTACGGCATGCAGGATACCATAATGAAGGAGGAGAGAAAGCATATCGCCGGATTCGATGAATTAGGTATCCATATGAACCGCCTGGAATTAAAGCCGGCGCTTGCGGGAGACATTTCCTCCATAGCCATCAGCGGCATGATTTATCTGACGGTAAGCGCGGTGGCCATGGCCGGCAGGCTGGGAGTGGGAAGTATCATATGGTATGCGGGCGTGGTGCAGCAGCTGCTGGAATCCATACGTCAGCTTGTCGGCACTGTCAGCGGGCTGTACAGCGACTGTACCAGGCAGCAGGTGATGTTTCGGCTGGAGGCTGCCGCTGGTGGGGACGCTTCCGGAACCGGGCATGTGAAGCGGCAGCAGAGTCACATATTGGAGTTCGAAGATGTCTCCTTCGCGTATCCGGGCACCGGGAGGATGGTGCTGGAGCATGTGAATTTACGGCTATCCGGAACGGAACGCGTGGCGCTGGTGGGAGAAAATGGCTGCGGCAAGTCTACCCTGATCAAGCTGATTTGCCGTCTCTACGAGCCTTCTGAGGGAAGAATTCTTCTGGATGGGACGGACATCCGTGAAATCGGGAGAGAGGAATATATGGGCTTTCTGGCGGTGGTATTTCAGGATTACCGGATTTTTGCGGCCTCCCTGGGCGAAAATATCGCACTGAACGGACAGGCTGACGAGGAGGGAATCCGGAAGGCCATTGATAAAATCGGCGTCGGGATCACCGGGATCAACACGCCTCTTCGCCGTGACCTGGAGGAAGAGGGCATTGAGGTGTCCGGAGGGGAGGGGCAGAAGATAGCCATTGCCCGGGCGCTGTACAAGGACGCTCCCATGGTGATACTGGATGAACCCACAGCTGCACTGGACCCCCTGGCGGAGAGCGGGATATATGAGAAATTCGGGACGCTGGTGGAGGGAAAGCTGGCAATGTTCATTTCCCATCGCCTGTCCAGCTGCCGTTTCTGCGACCGTATTCTGGTACTGCAGGGAGGAAATATCGTGGAGGACGGCTGCCATGAGGAGCTGGCTTCCCGGGAAGACGGGCTGTACCGGGAAATGTGGGAGGCACAGAGACAGTATTATGTGTAAGCATTGATCATTTACCGTTAAGGCAGAAGGTTCCGGAATACCGGGGACAGGGAAATAAAAATATCCGCTGAAGCGTGTTGCTCCAGCGGATATTCATAGTTTCTTTATTTCTGAGATGTCATATCATTGTAAACGTTAATGTAAAAACTCAGCAGCTGCTGATTGGTGTTTTCCCTGCAGCGTGCCACGTCGCCCAGCGCCTGCGCCTTTGACTGCCCCAGAATGTTCCCCGGCGCTCCAGCCCCTCCGCTGTCTCCGTCGGACATTTTGTTCAGTCCCTCAATCACACCGTGCAGGTAAGCCGTTTCATCCTGAATCGCCTTAATCTGCCGCAAAATATACGCCACATTGATTGTCTCTGCCGCATCGGAACCGGCTTCCGTGTTTCCGGGCGCCCCATGGCTCTGGCCCATTTCAATAACCGTTTTCTTCGCCTCGATATCTGTCATCTCGTTATCCTCCAAATTTGTATTCGGCGGACACGCAAGGCATATCTTGTTTTCAGATAGGAAGCGTGCCCTGCCGTTCTTTACAAGACCTCTGGCTCTTTTCGGCCAGGTCGCTTCATATTCGTTTCCCTCTTGGTCTACAACAAGAATGTTTTTTTCGATGGGTATCATCCCCTTTGCTGTAAATTGACTGATGAAAAAGTGAATGCCGTTTTTAGTAATGGGTGCCCTCCCCGATTCACATTTTCAGTATAGTGAAAAAGGGGTGTGTTGTCAAGGCGGTTTTGAAAATTTGTAACGGTTCAGACAGCCCCCGTGGACTTTACGGGGACTGTGCCATTTTGCGTTTATCCCAGATGCCAGATATCGCTGTTGTATTCCGCTATGGTGCGGTCGGAAGAGAAGAAGCCGGCCTTGCTGATATTCAGCAGTGTACGCTTTGCCCAGTCGAGAGGGTTTCCGGCGTAGTCGGCAAGGGCCTGGTTTTTGCGGACAACATAGGCGTTGAAGTCCGGCAGCGTCTGGAACCAGTCCTTGTGGATCAGCTCGTTCTGCAGACGGCCCAGATGCTCTGCGCTGCCACAGGCAAGCATTTTTTCTGACGTCAGGAAATCAACGGCTCTGCGTATATTAGGGTCGATTTCATACCATTCCCGGGCGATATAGCTGCCGTTGCCGTACCGGCGGATTACCTGGGAGCTGCTCTGGCCGAATATATAGATATTGTCATTGCCGACTGCCTCGGCTATCTCCACATTTGCACCGTCCATGGTCCCCAGCGTCAGGGCGCCGTTCAGCATGAATTTCATGTTTCCGGTGCCGGAGGCTTCCTTGGAGGCAAGGCTGATCTGCTCCGACAGGTCACAGGCGGGAATCATTTTCTCCGCGGCGGTGACGTTGTAGTTTTCGATGAAGGCGATTTGCAGCCATCCGGACACTTCCGCATCTGCGGCGATAACCTTTGACAGCACCAGCAGCGCGTGGATGATGTCCTTGGCTATAATGTAAGCCGGAGCCGCCTTTGCGCCGAAGACCGCGGTGAGAGGCGCCGGGGGCAGATGGCCGGCCTTAATCTCAAAGTACTGGTGAACCAGGTACAGGAGATTCAGTTGCTGCCGCTTGTACTCGTGCAGCCGCTTGGACTGGATGGCGAAAAGGCTGTCGGGGTTCACGGTGATATTTTGGGTGTGTTCCAGCCACTTTGCCAGGGCGGATTTGTTGTTCCGCTTGATGGCGGACAACTGCTTTAATACGGCTTCGTCCTCCGCGAAATCCGCCAGCCTCTCCAGCCGGGAGGCATCTTTTTTAAAGTCGGGCCCGATGAGGCTTTCGATGAAGGCGGCCAGTTCCGGATTACATTTCAGAAGCCATCTGCGGAAGGTGATGCCATTGGTCTTATTATTGAATTTTTCCGGGTAGAGCCGGTAAAAATGGTTCAGTTCACTGTTTTTCAGGATTTCCGTGTGCAGCGCGGCCACGCCGTTGGTGCTGTGGGTAAAGTGGATATCCATATGGGCCATGTGGACTACATTGTCAGAGTCTATGATGGCGGTGGAGGAGTCGCTGCCCTGGCTGCGCGCCAGCGTATCCAGCTCTTCGATGATGGGTACCAGCTGCGGAACTACCTGCTCCAGATAGTGTTTCGGCCATTTTTCCAGAGCTTCCGCCAAAATGGTGTGATTTGTATAAGCGCAGGTTTTGGTGACGATTTCAACGGCTTCCTCGAAGGCAATGTCTTTTTCGCACAGCAGCCGGATGAGTTCCGGTATGACCATGGAAGGGTGCGTGTCGTTAATCTGGATGGCGGCATATTCGTGGAGGTTATGGAGATTGCTGCCCCGCTCCAGGCATTCCTCGAGGATCAGCTGCGCCCCTGCGCTGACCATCAGATACTGCTGGTAAATCCGAAGGAGGCGTCCGGCATCATCGCTGTCGTCGGGGTAGAGGAACAGGGTAAGGTTCTTCCCGATATCTGTCTTGTCGAAACGGATGCCGTCCCGGATAACGGACTGCTCCACGGTGTCCAGATCGAACAGGTTCAGATAATTGGTGCGCCCCTCATAGCCGGTGACGGCAATCCGGTAAAGCCTTGCGGTATATGGTTTTCCTGCCAGGGATACGGGATAGGTTTTGGCGGTTTTCTCTGCCCAGTCATGGCTGCCCAGCCAGAAATCGGGTGTCTCATTCTGAAAATTTTCCGTGAAATTCTGACGGAAGAGCCCGCAGTGATACCGGAGTCCGATGCCGTCGCCGGGGAGGTTTAAGGTGGCAATGGAATCCAGGAAACATGCTGCCAGACGTCCCAGGCCGCCGTTGCCGAGGCTGGGTTCCGGCTCAACCTCTTCCAGCCGGGCCATGGACTTTCCGTGGGCTTCCAGGCATGCCTTTACATCGTCATAGAGGCCCAGGTTAATCAGGTTGTTGCTCAGCAGCTTTCCGATGAGGAATTCAGCGGAAATGTAGTAGAGTTTCCGTCCCTTTACGGCATAGAGGCGCTTTTGGCTTTCCGCTTCCACGATGTGGAGCAGGGCTGTATACAGTTCCTCATATGTGCAGTGGGCAATGTCTTTTTTGCAGTATTCGTTTAATGCGATTTCCGTTTCCGTCATGTCTAAGGTCTCCTTTCGGTTTCATCAATATATCTTATTTTTACCATATTTACGGAAAGAATGCTTGTATAATGCAATTAATATATGATACTATTCTATTATCATGAAGTCAGGGCCAAAAGATTTTTGGCACCCCTGTGGTGCTATAACGCCTCAAAAATGACTTTTTTCTATGTTTTGCGGGTCCCGGGGGCATATATCGAATGCAGTCTGTATGAGCTTTTGGCCCACACTCGTAATGGCATTGGTAACGGACAGAGGGCGCGGGAAAGGAGAGAGATGAGTTCCGGTTATTATGAGACAAAACGGCATTCTGATACAATGTTTGCATATAATGTGTATCCCTGCACGATTCCGAAGGATTTTTCATTTGTCCCGCTTCATTGGCAGGACAGCATGGAGATTATCTATGTGAAACGCGGAAGCGGGATTGTGCAGGTGGATTACGAGATGTTTACGGCGGAGCAGGGGGATATTTATATTGTCCTGCCGGGGCATCTGCACGGCTTGCAGAGCGTGCCGAATGAGAGTATGGAATATGAAAATATTATATTCGATATTTCGTTTCTTGGAGGCGGGATCGATATCTGCAGCCAGAAATACCTGCAGCCCATGGTGAACGGCAGGGTGCGCCTGCCTGTCCGTGTCGGTAAGGAGGATGCCATGTACGGGCAGATTTCGGCATGCCTGGATGCGGCCGACGGGCTGTGTTCGGGACGGCCGGCGGGGTATGAACTGGGAGTGAAGGGGCGCCTGCTGCTTTTGTTTTCCCTGCTGTTCCGGAACGCATCGGATGAAAAGGGTTACGCCGCGGAACACCGGGATGTGGGGAAGCTGAAGCTGGTACTGTCCAGGATTGAGCAGGATTACGACAAGCGGCTGACCGTCCGGGACGCGGCGGATGTCTGCGGATACAGCGAGAGCCATTTTATGCGGTGGTTTCGGGAGGCAACGGGGAGGAGCTTTGCCGGATATCTGATAGAATATCGGCTGGAAAAGGCGGCGTACGCGCTGCGGAACAGTGAAGAGACAATACTGGAAATTGCGCAGCGGGTGGGATTCGACAATCTGTCAAATTTCAATCGGCTGTTCCGGAAGAAATTTGAGATGACACCCAGCCGGTTCCGGAAAAAATCCATCTTGTAAAATTCGGAAAAGTGTTATATATTGATAGGTAGAAACGATGAGAACACCTGTCTTCCGGGCGAAAGGGCGTAGGACGCAGGGAGCTGTTTCAAGATAAACCGTACAGGTTCAGGCAGTTCCCGAATAGGGCAGGGTGTTTTCAAAAATACAGCTTCACGTTACAACATAAGGAGGAAAACATGAGTTCA
>CAJULV010000068.1 GCA_910587555.1 uncultured Acetatifactor sp. | reverse complement strand
CCGTTTACATAGGTCTTTGCCACATCCTCAAAGTAGGGATAATACTCCCCGGCAAGCTCCCATATCCCTTTGCTCACCGTCTCCGGAATGACAACGGCTGTATTGGATGTAGTGTGGGTAAACGCTTCGTTAACCATCAGGAAACTTTCCCTTTCCCCATCTGTGAGGCTCCTGCCCATAAGGTGCTTTGCCCATGCGGTTTTGTATTCTTCCGACTTCCATGCCAGAACCTTGGGAGAATCCTCCCCTGTTCCGTCCTCCATGCCGAAGGAATCTTCCGGTCCGTCCAAGGGGTTCCGGGCTGTCTGGGTACCGTTCAGCGCCGCCAGGTTGGCCGCTGCCTGGGCAATGGCATCCCACTGCTCATCCAGGGCCCTGATCTCTTCCATCTTTGCGTTGGCCTCTGCAGCCTTTCCTGCATCCAGAAGCTGCTGCGCCTCATCCATCAGTTTCCTCCGCATTGCTTCGTACTGTTTTCTGTTCATCTCTTCTCTCCTCTCAACTTTAACAAATTAAATTTTACCTGTTCCATGGATGGGCTGTCAGATTCCCTCTGCCCCGCCTTCATGGCTCTGTCCGCCCTGTCCATCTGCTCCTTTGTGGGGAGGGAAAACAGGGGACCTGCCGTCAACGGGGCGGCCTCCACGCCGTCGCGAAACATGACCGCATCGATCAGTCCCCTTTCCTGGGCCTGCTCCGCAGTCAGCCATGTGGTATGCTCCATCATCTCCAAGGCTTCCTCTTCCGTCATGCCGCTTTTATCCACATAGGCACTGCACAAAGCCCTGTCCGCCGTCCGCAGTACCTCCGCGGTGTGTTCAAGGCTGCTGTGGTTTCCCTCCGCATAGGTGGACACACAATGCACCATCATCAGCGCCGTGGGAGACATCTCACAGTATGCAGCCATGGCAGCCACACTGGCAGCACTGCAGGCCTCCCCGGTAATATAGATCTTTACATTGTCCTTCCTGCTCTTCAGGAGTGTGTAGATTTCCGAGCCAATATCTATAACGCCGCCGGGAGAATTGATATATACCTCAATCTCATCCCCCTCCATGAAAGCATCCATGACCTGCTGTACATCCTTCGGGCAGGTGCAGTCCTCTCCAAAATAGTCGTAATACCACTTGTAATCATTGGGGACCATCACGCCCCTGATATTGATCCTGTGCTTCATCCCGCTCTCCTTCCCCATGTGCCTGAAGCAGCATATCCTGCCGTCTAACAACACTCTCCGCCAGTCTTGCCACCATCTCCGACATGGCTGTAAATTTTTCAGTCCCTATATCTCCTGCCATATCCAGAAGCCTGCCTGCCAAATCAACCACCTGGGTATCCAGTCTCCTAATAGGCTGCTCTCCCCCTTCGACAGGCGCCATGTTCATCACTGCCCGCCACTCATTGGGCGTCATAGCCCCTCTGTCCACCATGGCCTGCATGGCCAGCTTGGATGCAAGGCTTGCACACTGCAGGTTGCTGGCCTCAAAAACAATCCGGTTCCCGCATCCCCTCTCCCTCCTGGAAAACAGCCTGACGGAATATGTCTCTCCCATCTGCACGGCAAGGGGTTCAATCTCCGCCTCATAATAGGCGTTCCATTCATCCTCTGTCCACCGTGACTGTATGATCTTCTCGTTGGTGTTAAAAAAAGAATAGATCCGGTTTATGGTCTCCTTTGTCTGCATGGCATTGGGCACATAATCTTTTGACTCTATCCTGGTTGCCGTGGCTTTTGCATCCACGCCTGCAGCTCCGAAGGTCTCGCTCTCAATGTCCAGATAATTTTTCACGAAATTTTCTACCTGCTTTTTGATATCCTCCTCCCGCAGGCTCTGGTTGAATGTCAGAAGCCAACGGATCAGGCCGCTGTTCTTGATTGCCTTTACAATCCCCTGGTCAATGGTCCGGATAACCTCCATCATGGATGCCAGGGCCGGCGCCGGGCTCTCCCCGAAAATGTCGTGTTCATTAAAATCCTGCCGCAGGTGGATGATCTGTTCATAGGGAAATATCCCCGTCTTCCCGTTTCTGTACTGAAATTTCAGGTGCAGTTCCTCGTTTATGTACTTTGTCTCACACATCACACACGGCACCGGGTACAGCCGCATGGGTTTTCCGTTGATGTCCCTTACAATCAAAATAAATGCATTGTTGTTCAGGCACAGCTGCGTCGCAACCTTCTCCTGGAACTGCTGTCCTGTCATATAGGGATTTGGTTCCGAAAGCAAAAAACGGATATTTGCATCCGGATTCACCTTCAGGGTACCTGTATCTGCCCTGATATGCTTTCCTGCCAGTTTTCCTGCCGCTTTCACCTTTGGCCGGATGCAGGCCCGGACAATATCGCTGTTATACAGTTTCCCGTCCCAGGAATAATAATGCTCCCCATATGTAGTCACCATCTGCATCACATTTCTTCCGGCCTTCTCATTCTTCAAATGTTTTCTTTTCCGGAACAGTCCCAATCTCCCACCTCCTATGCTGCCAGGCTCATGTACTCCTCAAGGTTTTTCTCCAGTTCCACATACGCATCCAACAGACTGGCCATGCCGTCAATACGCCGTGTCGCTCCCTGATTTCCTTTGGCAGGCTGTATATTGTCATTTTTGTCCACGTCCACCGAAGTATTGCACAGACACCACTTCAGTACCGGATTATTGTCATAGACAACCCTTTTCTTTTCCAGATCAGCCCCCAGTGCCTTCATAGGACCGGACAGGGTTTTCTTCCCCTGAAATACCAGGTCCACCACGGAGGCCCCAAAGGTATTCTTCATTTCTTCCACGAAATAAGTGGCACTCCATCCGTCCACGCCGCACTTGAACAGGAAAATGTCATCCTCTTCCTGCAGCTCCCGGTACCAGTCCACCACATATTTATAATGCATCCTGTTTCCGGGGCAGGTCCTCATGAAACCTTTCTGGATCCAGATATCATAAGGAATCTTGTCCTCCCTGACCCGCTTCTCCAGAAGGTCTTCCGGGATCCAGTACATCTGTTTTACGTAAATCCTGTCATCCTCCGGCACCATGAAGAGCATGGTTGCACAGGTCAGGTCCGTGGTGCTTGACAGGTCACATCCCCCGATCCCATATCTTGGCTTCAGCAGGGAAATATCATATGTCTCCCTATTGTCTATCTGTTCAAATGTCAGCCAAGCCTCCGTTGACGTCTCCCGGATATTGAACTCCTTACAAACCAGATTTTTGACCAGCTGCGGGTTTGCCATTGCTTTCCGGACTTTTTCCGCCAGGGTTTTCAGATTCTTAATGGTTCCCAATCCCGGATTTGCCTTCTTCCAACACGTTTCATCCGTCCATTCCTCCCGCTTGTCCAGTTCATAAATAAACGGGAAAAAATGAATGTCCTTGTAACCGTTCTCATCCGTTAAACCGTTAATGACACGTTCCGCTTCGTCATATTTCTGGTCATAGATGTCTTCTCTGATGGTCCCGGCTGTGGAAGTGATATAGATCAGCGGCTGCTCCCTGGCCGTAACACCATCCGCTATGATGTCATACAGCTTTCTTCCGTCCTTCCACTGGTGTATCTCATCCATCAGGCCGCAGTGGATGTTCAGGCCGTCAAGCGTGTCACTGTCCGATGCCAGGGGTTTGAACGTACCGTCGTTATACAGCTCACTGGACAGTTCTGCCACCAACGGTTTTACTCTCCTGAGGAGTACCCGGGATTTCCTTACCATCCGCCTGGACTCCGTCCAGATAATTTTTGCCTGGTCCTTTTTTGTGGCCACAGCATATACTTCCGGTCCCGGTTCCCCGTCTCCCAGGAGCATATACAGCCCTACGATGGAAGCCAGCAGGGATTTACCGTTTTTCTTTCCCACGATCAGAACTGCCTCACGGCACATCCTGCTGCCGTTTATGTCAATGAATCCAAATATGGATGCCAGATGGGCCTTCTCCCACAGTTCCAGGCGCACCGGTTTCCCTGCCCCGGCTCCCTTTGACAGCCTGCAGTAATTCTCCGCAAATTCCAGTACGTGATTTGCCCTCTTGGATGAATAGAAATACTCTCCCGGATGGGTTGCCATCCACGCAAGGTGCTGGTACCAACGGTATGTCTTGCTGCAGACTGTCTCCCGCCCACTCTCAATTGCATCCCAGTATTCCAGGATTGGATTATAGTCAGACGCATATGTCACTTTGTTCATACGTCTTCCCTCGCGTCAACAAAACTGTCAAAATCATCCTTCGGCCCTTCCGTCTTCTGGGGCTTCGGCATGCAGTCCACCAGAATCTTCATTGCCTGGGTCAGTTTCTGGGAAAGCTGCAGGTACATCTGGGCTTCCGGGCTTTGTTTTGTACCGTACTGGTTTTCACCGTTTTTATAGGTGGCCGTGGTACCCTCCCGGATGATCGTTTCCCGCAGATCCTGCATTGTAACCGTCATGAAGGCCACATCCGCAATGGTAGTAAATACCAGTTTCTTCCTGTTCTCCTCAATCTCCTTGAAAAGCTTCTTTATCCTGGATTCCTCTCTCTTAATCCGCTTTACTTTTTCCAGATATGCGGCCGCACTGTCCACCTTTTCCTCCCGTTCGGCCTCCTTCTGAACGGCATCATAGTCCGCCATATACCACACCCCCTTTACGCGTGACCTGCGTATTACAGAAAAGCCACCCCTACGGTCTCCTGAGAGAAGCCCCTGGAACCGTTTCAGGGGGGAGGGTCAGGATCTCTCCGTACCTCGCATCCAGCAGAACAACATTCCTTTTCAGCTTCCGTTTCAGGTATCGCTCCATCCTTTCCGTGTCCTCTTCCCGGCAGCACTGATTGAGCCTGATCATTACATCACTCTGTCCAATACGTTTTACACTCTTGATTTCAGTAACGAATCCTTCATCATCCTGTAAAAACAATTTCATTTCCTGTCAATCCTCCTTAACGATACCGGCTGCCCTTCCACATCAAATGTACACAATGGTTTTACTGCTTTGTTTAATCCATGCCCCTCATACAGATCATGACAATCACGGCATACATACTTCAGGTTCCAATGATTCAGGCTTACCTCGGGATCTGATACATTCTCTGCTGTCAGCATTTCTTTATGGTGTACGATATATCCAGGGCTGTTCCTGCATTCTTCACACAACCCGCCGTCCGCCATAATTCTGCCCTTGATATATGCATTCCTGCACTGCAGCCAACGTTTTGATTTGTAAAACGCTTTTGCCCATTCCTGTGCCATCCTGTATTCCTCCAGCCCTGCTGCCGCAGATATCTTCCCACGCAAAAGGACACGGCTGCTGCCGTGCCCTTACAATGTGTTGGTAGCCGGGACCTGTCTGCCTGGCTCTTCAATTATTATTATACATGTGAAAAATGTGATTTGTGTGAAAGTTTTTAAAAATGAATAGTTTTTTATAATACATCGCCGTTCAACACATATGAAAATATTTGTTTTTGAATTGACAAATATTTTTATATGTGTTACAATAATAATGTCAGGAGGGAACTCAAATGAAAAGCTACTCATCAAGAGAAGTCATCAAAATGCTGAAAGCGGATGGCTGGTATGAAGTAAATGTGGAAGGAAGCCATCACCAATACAAACATCCAACCAAAAAGGGGCGCACCACAGTCAAACATCCTGACAAAGACATACCCCTTAAAACGCTTAAGCGCATTGAGGAACAGTCAGGGCTAAAGTTTAATTAGCCCTGCCCCCTCCGGCATATCAGATTAAGGAGGCCAGATATGAAAAAAGTTGAACGTTATTTTTATCCTGCTGTTTTCACTTATGAACCCGGGCAGGAAATCGCTGTAGATTTTCCTGATTTAAAATGTGCCACCAGTGGCATTAACGATGACGATGCACTCCTATCCGCCAGGGAACTTCTTGGCTGTGTCCTTAACGGTCTGGAAGAAGACGGTGAAGAGATTCCTGCCCCTACCCCCCTTGCCCAGGTGGAAGTACAGCCCAATGAACGTGCTGTCCTGGTTGATGTTTATATGCCCTCTATACGTCAGGCCCATATCAACCGTTCAGTTAACCGTACCGTCACTTTGCCTGCATGGCTCAATGCGGCTGCATTGGAACGAAATATTAATTTCTCCCAGGTATTACAGGATGCCCTGAAATCCCAACTCCACCTTGGATAACAGGCGCCCCGGCTCTTCACCGAACCGGGGCGTTCAGCCTCTTGCTGATGGTGCTTCTGTCCATATGCATGATTTTTCCTATTTCTTTCTGTTTTTTACCCTCCAGGAAATACATCCGGAAAATTCTCCTTGTTATGCTGTCGCATATATTCTCTATGTATTCTTCAACATCGCTGCATTTCTTTTCCAGGATACAGATTTTATTCTCATACTGATTTTTGACCCTATAATATCTGTCCCAGTCTATACCAACTACCCCATTCGGCACAGGGAAGCCGCTGCGGTAATCAAGAACAGTGCTGCTGCCGATCATGGTATCATCTTCCATGATATGCTCCAGCTTATAATTCAGTTCCTGGATCTCTTCTCTCATACTCCTGTATGACTCCATCTGCTCCCTTATCACTGCTTCTTCTCCTCCCATGCCTGCTGCCACAAAAATATTTCCTGCTGCCCAGTCAGTTGCACCGGTGCAACCTCTCATTTTTCCACTCTGCCTTTGCAGATGACAATATTGCATCCCAGATTCAGCCAGGCAAAGGAAATCCTCCAGATCCCCCATGTCCTCGTGATCCCAATGGCCGGGAGCAGGAAGGCCTGCCCTTTTATCCTCCCGGCTTCAAAACGTTTCGTTTTCACCATATTTTCTCCCTTCTGATATCACAGTTGCGAAAATTCCTCCTGCAGTACGTTTATTTTCTTTCGAATTCCCTCAATTTCCTTATCCAATGCCTCTTTCGCAGAATCAGCTGAAATATAGACTGCAATATCTCTGGTTGAACCTCTCTCTGAAATAGCTACCTTGAATATCCTTTCTCTAACATCCCCCGTATTTCCCCAACAAAGCTTCTCGGATGACAGCAGGTCTTTTCTCTTTGCCTGCAGTTCCTTGATCTGATCGTTTACAAAGTTTGCCTTTCTTAATGTCTCCTCTGTCATCTTTCTGATTTCCTCCCCTGTCTCCTTTATCAACTCACATATTTGTCTGCTAGTTTACCCTTACCATTGTCGCCACCCATCAAACACTGCCGCATTACATCCTTTATTCCGTTTACCGGTTTTTCATAATTTCCTCTTTCTCCTTTTCTTCCGGTTGCACCGGTGCAACTTACCCGGTTTAGTCCACCCGGTTCTTAAATTCCCGGTTCCCGAACAGGTATTTCTCCACCGTCACCTGTTCATTCTGCAGCCGCCGCAGTGACTTCGGCAGGTTCTGGTTCTGTCGGTCAGCCAGGAAGTCATGGATCTTCCCGAACAGCTGCACACGGTCCTTTCCCTTCCGCCTCTCCCTCCTGCTCTGCTGCAGGCGGGTGGCTATCCTGTTCCGCGTCTTGCCGTCCGGCGCGAACTCCATGTCATGTAAAAATGTCTGGACCCTGTTGTCTTCCTTCCCCACATCAGCATAGGCAGATTCATACTCCCTGTCTGCAGCTTCCAGGAAATTCAGGAAATCCGTTATTATCTGGCTGGGCCTTTTCTCCATGCCGCCTCACCCCCTGGTTATTTTCGTCCCCGGCTCCCGATACAGGTCCGGACGCCCTTCCGGGCACCATATTGTTTTCCCATCCCCGGTAACCATGGTGATCAACCCATCCCGGAAGCGGTATCCACCAGCTACCCTGCCCCGGGTCCACTCCCCTTGAGATAATATTTCGATTTCAGCGCCCACTGTGTAATAAAATGGTTCCTGCCTGTTCTCTCCCATGTCCTCCACCTCCGTTCAGTTGCTCACAAGCTCATCCTCCAGCGCCGCAAAATCATACGCATTCTGCGCAAACTGGTTAAAGCTGTTCTTTTTCTGCCCCTTTTTCACTTCTGCTTTTGGCCGTTCATACTGCCCCGGAAGATAGCTGGCAAAAAAGTTGTCCGTCAGGAATGACTCCGGATTGCGGATATATTTCTCCCCCCTGCCCAGGATCCTCACTGCCTCCGCATAGTTGACAGCTGCTGCCACCAGGTCCTGCTCCGTGATGTGACAGTCTTCCCGGAGTACCCTGCAGTAGGCATATTCTGCCCCCGGCCTGGATGATGTCTTCTTCGGATACGCCTTCAGGAACTCCTCAAATAATCCGATGGGGATTACAGGGGTTCTCTCTCTTTTATTTTGTTTTTGTTTATATATGTCTGCGCTTTCTGCTACTCCTTTTACTGCTTCTTTTACTCCCCTTTTTGCTTCGCTTTCTACTGCGTTTTGTGCTACGCTTTTGAAAGTGTTTTTTTCTTCAAGGGATATCATCCGGTAGCGGTTAGGACTTCCTTTCTTTCCCTTCTGGTATTCAACCAACCCTGCTTTGATGAGTTCGTCTCTCGCCTTTATCAAGGTAGCTTCACGGCTCATTTGCATGGCTGCCATCAAACGCAGGTTATCTACTGTCACCCACTCGCTCCACCCGGATCTGTTGCAGTAGTACATCAGCCTGTACCACAGCAGCTGTGGCGAGATCGGCAGGTAGTGAGTTTCGCGCCATTGTTCGAAGGCCAGTATCTCCGCCAGGTAATTCAATATGACCGCCTCCTTTTTGTCCTGTTACTCCGAAGGCCGCTGCTCCTGCTTTGCTTCCCACCGGCGTAAGGCATTGTACACAGCCCCTTTTGACATCCCCATGTCATCTGCAATCCACTCCAGGCTCCGTCCCGCCTCCCGCAGTGCCAGAATCTTTCCTATGTCAACGCTGTTCTTTCTGGTTTTCAGCTTCTGCTGCCCGAAGGGCTTTTCGCCTGCCCCGGTACTGCTGCCGGAAGCGTCCGCCGTATGTCCTGCTGTCCCTGTTCCGCCGGCTTCCGTTTCCTGTGCAGGATTCTTATTCTCCGTGCCGGTGCCGCTGTCTGCCTGTACCGGTTTCCTGTCTATAAAGTCAAATATCGTCCTCATGCAGGACTCGCAGTAATCCCTGTCCTCCAGCACGTTATTTCCGACCATGTCCCCGCCATGGTCGCTGCGGAAATTCCATGCAAGGTACCCGGTCCTTCCCGGTACCGGGATCTCCCTCCCGCATCTGTCACATACCACCTTTATCATGACTGCCTCCTCTCTCCTGTCCCGATCCTGTTCTCTGCCCCGTCCCGGGTGCAGTATCCCCGTCCGGCACCGCGCCATACCTTTTCACATAAATAAGATGGTACGGCTCCCTGCGTCCCACGGCTGCTGCCTGCGGGCTGGCATCCGCTATGTAGTCCTCATATTTCTCTTTCCTTCGCTCCTGGTTCACTCCTTCTGTCCCTTTCCATGTTTCCTCTGCCCGCTCCGTCTTCCCCTCTCTGCATGCCCCTGCCCCCTTTCCGGCGCCGCCCCGGAATGAACGGCGCCAAACGGCTGAAACTGCAGTTGCCGTGATGTATCAAATGTTCCCAAAAGGCTAAATAAAATTACGGCCGAAGACCTCCATCCACTTCTCGTGGGAATATTTCTTCTCAAAGATCCTCTGTGCCTTTTCCTGCAGGATGTGCCGTATCCTGGCATTGTTATGTACCGCAACGGGGCCTGCCGTGTGGTGTTCCATACAGAGATAAACTTTCAGGCCGTACCTCTCTGACAGTTTCCTGTCTGCCGTACCGGACATGACATGGTGTTCCTGCAGGCCCGTCCTGGTATCATAGTCCTGCCGCAGCAGCACGCACAGGTAGCATGTCCTGTCCTGTTTATGATGCATGATGCTTTTCGCCATCTAACACCTCCTGCTTCTTTCTTCCCCATTCCTTCCGGTATCCATCAGCTTCTCTATGGCTGCTGCCAGGCTTACGGCATCCTGGTGCGCCTTTACCAGGAAGTCCATGGGGATTTCATCATTCCAGATGGAAAATGTTTTCCGCAGCCGTTCCAGGCACCCGTCCGCCTCCATCCGGATGAGTTCTGTGCTTTCTTCCCGCTCTGCCTGACAGGCTGTGCTTTCCGGAGGCAGCTGTTCCTGTATGGCTGCTGCCTCATCAGGCTTTGCTGTTGGCAGTGGCTTCTCCTTACCCGCTGCAGGCTCCGCCGTTTTCGAATATACCGCTTCTCTGCCTTCCGCCCCCATGGTGTCCTCTTCCGGAATCTCTTCATAGTGGACATCCGGAATCTGCTTTTCCGCCTCCATGCAGGCAGCAGTTCCCATGGGATATGCCTCCGGATAATCCATGACCTCCATCTGCCCTGGTAAAGGTGTTTCCGGCTCTGAAGGCACGGTCTCCGCCACTGCCTTTTCCGCCCTTTTTGCAGGCTGTTTCGGAGGCGCTGCCTTTATGACCTTGGATTCCTTCCGCTTTTCTTTTGGTTCTGCCGGTGCCGCTTCTTTCTGACTGGCCTGCGCAGCCTCTTTTTTCTCTTCCTGTACTGCTTCTGCGGCTCCCGCCCCACTTCCCCCACAGGCCATATGGGCAACTGCTGCCATGAGTTCCTCCAAAGTATATTTTTCCTTCTCGCCGCTCCTGACCTTTGTGACGCTTGCGCCTGCCCTGGAAACGGCAAGCATCAGCCGCCCTGTGCCGGGAATCCGGACCATATAGATTGCATCTCCCTGGGGCGCAAGGATATCCATGATAACAGACGGTATCCCGGGAACGGCCCTGCAGAGTTTTCCGTACAGCCCGGGCTGCTCTTTTCCCAGCTGGCGGAAGACCCGCTCCAGCAGGCTCCCCTCCTCCTGCACAGCCTCCGCCGCCTCTATTGCAACCTCGATGTCGCTGACCGCACGCTCCGCGTCTATCTCTTCCTTGATCGCCTGCACTTCCTGCTTGCTGTAGTTCTCTGTGATCTCCTCGGCTATGGCATCGGGCATATGCAGCATCAGGGACAGCTTGGCAAAACCGATATTCTTATAGCCCTCCTGCAGGACATGGCTGCTGCCGCCCACCGAAAAACGCTCCACAATCCGGATGTAGCGGGAAACGGTCCCCTTGTCCAGGCCGTACCTCTTCTCTGCAAATTCCTCATGGCCCGCGTATCCGGATCCCGCCAGGATATCCGTGTCCCTGGCAACCTTCAGGATGTATCCCATCTCCATAAATCCTTCTTTTATCTTGGCTGCAGTCCTGTCCGCTGCCTTTTCCAGGTCCCGGTATTGTGCAAAGGCAAGGATTTCCGTACTCTCCCCCTCCGTGCCTCCTGCATCTGCCGACCCTTTCGCTTCCCTGTACATTTCCAGGATATCTCCCATTACACCACCTCCATCAGGTCTTCCATCAACGCCTGCAGTACCCTGGTATTGTTCTTCTGCCGCAGCTCCTCCAGGTTTTCTTCCCTTTTGACGGCGCTGATCCTGGCATAGTCATAGTCCTGCTTCTTCATCCGCTTCCGGATCTCTTTCTGCCATTCCTGCAGGAAAGGTTTTACTTCCTCCAGGTCCGGCTCCCCGTCATACATTCCCCGGCGCTGCCTTATGGTGCCTCCCGGCTCCACCTCTATGGTATAAAACGGTTTCTCCGGATCCTCTGCCCTGCGCAGGAAACAGATATAGGTCTCATGCTGCAGGATCCGGTCAAAATATCTCTCCGTTGTCCCTACACAGTGGTGCAGTGCCATCCCCTCCAGCGTGATCTCATAAAAACTCTGCGGCACCATAATCCGGAAATGCGCCCCTTCATACTCATACTTCGGCTTTATCCCTGCCAGGATGCTTCCGGAGCCTGGATATTTCTCCTCCATTTCCCGGGCCTTCTCCCTTGCCTCATCCTGTTTCATCCGGACCCGCTCCGTTTCCAGATACTTAAGGTGTGCTTCCACAAGCTCATCGTGCCGGCGCTTCAACTCCCTGGGGCGGTATACCATGGGGTCCGACAGGTCTTTCCCCAGCTTTAAAGCCATGGACAGGTAGTCCTCGTAGGCGCCGAATACGGAAGCAGCATTCCTTTTCCCGGCGTAGGACTCCTTCCGCTGCCGTTCAATGTAGTGCATCAGCTGCTCCGGGGTCAACACTTTTGATGCCCTGCCTTCCCTGTAACCGTCGTTTGAAATCTTATTTTCCCCAAACCAGGTAAGGACATCTGTCCCGATCTTTTTCCCTTCCTTATCCGCCCACTGCAGCCATTCCAGCATGTTGATACCGCCGTTTTCCTGGCGGAGGCGGTTGATCTTCTGGCTGTCCCACAGGTACATCACCTCATGGATATCTTCCCCTTCGGGATTCAGGGCGCCGTAACTCCCGTATCCGGTATGATAACCCACTTCCTCGGATATTTCCTCCAGAAGCCTGTAAAACCGCCCTTTTGCCAGGTACTCCACCATCCGGATAAAAGAATCCCTCCCATCAATCAGGAGCCGGTTATAGTTTGCCCTTATCCCCATGGATGCCATCTGCCGGAAAACAGCCGCCCAACTGCAGTAAACTGTATCCTCCAGGCCCTCCCGGATGCCCTCCGGGTACAAGTAGCCGGGCCTCCACCTGCGGTTCTGCGGGTTGCCCCTGTTGTCCCATGCATCATACTGCAGGTAATACAGGTCACAGATGTCCCTGCTCCAGGTCCCTTTGTGGAGCATGCACCGGATCGTCTCTTTCAGGGACACAGTCCTGCGCAGCCCCCGCCCCCAGCAAACAGACACTTCAAAATGCCGCTCAATGCCGCGTTTCCCATCCAGCCCGTGGATCAGCGTCATCCGCGTCTGCGTCCGGATGCTGTCCCGGCGTTTTTCCACCGCAAGCTTCTGTCCGCACAGGGGGCAGGCTATCCCTGACTTATGTTTCAGCCGGATGCCTGTTTCCTTTTCTGTAAACCTGCCCCCGCAGGAAGTACAGCTGTAATCCCCGGAATTTTTGTCCCAGAAAGCATAGTGCAGGTCCCCTGCCGCTTTTCCGGCTATCCAGTCATACACCGGTTTTCCCGGTTTCGGGACGCTGGACATCAGTTCATTGACCCGCTGTACGCGCCTGTCTTCCCGCCTTTCCCGGCATTCTCGCGCATATGTATACTCCAGGGCACTGATGCGGTCATAGATGTTGCCGGTTTCCCAGTGTACTTTCAGGGTATCCAGTACCAGCGCCCGTTCCTCCCCGGATACCGGGAAATGGTCCTCATCCATCATCCCCCAGCAGTCACAGAATGCATTTTCCAGGTTTTCCCGTGTCCAGCTGCCGTCCACCCAGCGGGAGGCATACTCCCCTGTCCCCGTGTCCATGACATGCCGGCATTTCAATTTTCCTCCGCTCCAAAGGTCAAAAACCAGGTATCCGTTACAGAGCTGCACGGTCACATGGTTCCCCTGGTCCTTCCCTCCCATTCCCGCGGGCCTTCTGCAGGGCAGCTTTTCAATCTGTTTTTTCTTCATTCCCGCACCTCCTGCGGCATCCCGTCCGCCAGTGTATACCAGGTATGGGGCTTAATGCCGCGCCTCCCCACGATGAGGAGCCTGGCGTCTGTAACCTCCCTGTTTTTCTCCTGTACCAGGCCCAGGCAGGACCCGGCGGCCCCCCTTGCAAGGGGATGCCCCCCACGGGCGATTGCTATGGACCCGGGCTGCAATGCCTCCGCCCGGTCCCGTTTTACCTGCAGCAGGCTGCTTTCCTTCTCCCACCCTTCCCTTCTGGGATGCTCCGCCATATACAAAATGGCGTGGGCTGTGATTCCCCGGATGTCCAGCTCCTGCACCAGTGTCAGCTTTGTGCAGGAAATCCGGGTATCCATGCCGTCTTCCACGATATCACCGGAAGCCTCCGCCACAAAAAACCGGTTGCTGATGCCCAGGCCGTAATAGCTTGTACAGTCCAGCACATACTCACACGCATGGAGCCCTGTCCTGCCGCACATGGACCTGTCTGCCACAGCCGGGACTCCCAGGACATAATGGTACGTTCCGCTTCCCATGGTACAGTCCATGTCCGCGTTGGTTGCCTTGTATACCCTCATTTGCCCGTCTCCTTATCCAGATAATACTTCTCCGCGATCCTGCGCAGTTCGTCCCGGCCGGTCATGCCGATGGGGATCCTGTCGGGAAGCCCAGCAAGCCGCGTAATCCTGCCCGGGACATACACCCTGTTTGCAGACGCATGCCTGATTGCATCCGCAAGCACCTGCGCCAGCTCCCTGTCCGGACGGAACACTGCCCTGCTCATTTCCTCACTGTCCGTACACATGGCCGCAATATAGTCTTTCCAGTCCGCAAGCTGGCTCTCCAGGTCCAGCACTGCCGCCTCCAGGTCAAGTTTTCCCAGCGCTGCCATAAGCGGGGTTGCAAGTTCATCCGCTACGCCGTCCAGATAATCATCCACATCCTCCCTGGCAATGCCGTTCTCCGCAGCCAGGGCATACAGGGCCTCCGTGTCCCCTTCCTCCTTCTGGGCAGCTGCTGCCCTGTTTAGCTCCTCCACCGTATTAAAAAGTCCAAACTTATGTTCCATTCCTTCCTCTCTTTCCTGAGTTGCACCGGTGCAACTTTCCATTACCTACCGCCATGTACAGATGACTCCATTTGCCTGCAAATCCAGTCATTTCCAGGATTCAGCGCCGCTTCCCCCACCTCCCCGAACACATCCCGGGGGGCATACAGCCGGGGCAGGTTCACCCGCATCCAGCTGCTGTATTCATGCTTCCCTGCCACAGCCTGAAGCACATGCCCGGTGTCCTCCAGGTGCCACAGGATGTCCCTCCACAGCCCGGGATCCTTTACCCGCTTTCCCCTGCCGTTTACCCAGTCTTTTTCCCGCCATGCTTCCGCCCACCGGCTGTTAATGGCAGCAGCGATATAGGTACACTCCGTGTATACCGTCACTTCACAGGCATACTGAAACCGGGACAGGCTGTCACGCAGGCAGTACAGCACCAAACGGCTTTCCGTGGCGCCGCCGATTTCCACTGCCGCCTTCTTCTCATATATCTTTCCGTCTGCCAGCCTGGACTGCATAATATATATCCCCTTCCCAGTGCCCTTCGCAGACCCCCGCAGGGTGGTGCCCAGGTAAATCTCTGCTGCCCTCATCCCAACCGCATCCTTTCTGCCGTTATCCTGCATGGTATGCCGGGTTGGCCTCTGCCGGCATGTATCCGGTGCCCGGCTCCCTCCTGGCTCCGTAGAAGCCGATCTCCCCGGGGATCCGGTAGACCACGCACTCAAAACCCAGCCTGTTTTTAATGACGCACTCCCGCATCACCTGCTCCAGCATCCACTCCTGAAACATTCCCTCTGTTATTTCCTCGTGCTGCCTGCTGCCGAAAACCTGTTCCCGGATGCTTTCCGGTACCTCCAGGAACAGGCCTATGACAATGGCGCTGTCATATATGTACTTCGCCCTGGCCCATTCCTTCCGGCGGAAGGCTTCCTCAAACTGTGCCGGCATCTGCAGGAACTTGTCCATCAAGTATTCCCTGTCCGGTTTTTTCTGCATATTTTTCCAGCCTTTCCCGTTCAATCTGGTAAAACTCGGTTCCCTGATACATAAAACTGTATTCCCATGGATACAGGTAGTCATATTTGTCGTGTTTCTCTTTTAATTTCAATCCCAGCAGTTCCGTTATAAGGGCAATGCCGCTGTACACATGTACCCTGTCATCCGGCTCAACCAACCTTATGGTTCCATTTAAAACATAGGATTCCTTCCGCATGGCAAGATTCTTTACCTGCAGATTCAGCCAGTCCCTGACCATGGCGCTTTCAAGTGTAACAAAATCTGTTCTGCCCATTGACTTCTCCTTCCCATGTCCTTATAATGGACATAAAGACATTATTTTTATGTTGATGATAGGCTCACATGCTTTGGTCGGCGCGGAGCCTATCTTTTTTTGCCGTCCTCCCGGATGGAAAGATACGCACATACGGCAAAAACTACTGTACAGATAAGGGATAAAAGCGGATTTTCCTCCGCAGTCCCTGTAGCTGCAATCAGTGCAAACACTGCAACAGCCCCTAAAACGTAACTTACATCAATTCTGTAAGTCAGCCTCTCCGGCAGTTCCACGTAGGATATGTCTATCACTGGCCGGCTGTTCTCCATTGCCTGCAGTTCCTCCCCGCTGAAATCCCTGAAACCTTTCTGCCCCAAAGCTAATCCTCCTGTACGTATACGGATTTAGTGTGGCTGTCATATACCAGCACCAGCGTATCCCCGTTCTTATCCTTCAGGGTTGCCCTGTTTCCATCCATTGTAAGCGTGAAACAATCCATCACAAATCCCTGGTTCAGCAGCCACCGCCTGACTGCATACTCTGCAATGCTTTTACTCCTTTTATCAACCACTGCCACAATCTCCTTCTACCTCACTGCATACTTTTCCATCTGTCTTGCCAGCTTGTCCGTATCAAAAAAGAACTTTCTCCCTCCCGGCCTCCTAAATGCACACTTTTGACCGGGAACATGTGCCATCTGCCGCAGATATTTTTCTGACAGTCCGCATTCATCATGAATCTCTTTTGTACTCATTATCTTTCTCGGGAATGTCATCTCTATAACCACCTCCTCCCTATACTGACATCCGCACCCTCATATTTGCCTTACCATTCCGCCCCCTCTCTTTTATACTGTACTTACAGGCTCCCGCCAGAGCCGAGTACAAAAGAAAGGGGAATTCATATGACCATTAACGAGTTGAACCAAAACCTTGACAAAATCATATCTGATTATGAAGCACAAGCCGGCACTGCATGTTCATTTTGTTCCAACGACAGTGATGGCGAAGCGTTGCACAAAAGCCATGAAGCAGCAGCAAATGCACTGAATTCATTCAAGGTGGAAATCCTTACCTACCTCTCACAGATTTGATTTGCAGGGCAGCCCAAAGTACCATCCGGCTGCCCATCCATCTGCGCGATAATACTGCACAATGCGCCCAGTTGTTGCCTTAAGTTATTCAAGCAGTTCTCATGCATCTTTATGGCCCTTTCCATCAGCTTTTTCTGCTCCTCAAGCCATTCCATTTCCATCAGCTTTTCTCACCTCCCTCCTACCCCTATATTTGTCTTGCCATTCCGTCCCCTTTCTTTTATACTGTACTTACAGGCTGTTGACACAGCTAAGTACATAAAGGGAAAACACCGGTATGAAAAAATATAAAATATCGTCACGCTATCTGGACAAATGTATCAGTACAATCGAAAATAACTGCTACAGCACCTCATTACAGGTATTCACTGGAAATGCTCTCTCTGAATTTTGCAGTAAACCCAAAAACGTTCAGGCACTCCGTTTGCTAGAAGCCGCACACGAAATAACCACAACTACTCCTGACGGAGCAATGCATCCGGCAATCGTCCGGCTAGATGACAAAGGGGTACTGCATTTCTACACCAAAAGGGAAAAACGATTATCTGCCATAAAAGGTTTTATTGCCGGCGTGGTGTCAACAGTAATTTCCACTGTCCTTTTCCCTTATCTTTTTAATCTGCTTACCAACCCGCCAACGCCCTGATACTGGCAATGACCAAAGCAGTAAGTACCGTTCCTATCAGAAACCAGCGAGTATATGTATTATCGTTATCCACTGTCTGATCACCTCCCTCCTATACTGGCATCCGCCTACGCGTTTGTCTTGCTATTCCCTCCCCTTTCCTTTATACTGGTGTTACAGGTCGCTGCCATGGCCGAGTACATAGAAACGGGAATATGCACATGAAAACATTAAAAGATGACCTCAAAATTTTCCGTTACATTTATTCCAAGAGAACCGTATCCTATAAAAATCTCATTAAACACTTCAGAAACCGTTCCGATATCCCCGAAGTAATAAGGGGCATGCTGTCAAGCGGCTGTATCACGATTGTCTCTGGTATTGACAAGCCCATTTTAGGAGGCCCCATACCGGACAGCTGTGTTCTGGCCCTGACAGGGAAAGGCGCTGCAGAAGTAGAATCAAGCCAATGGTTTGATGTCAAGTATGTCATCACCTCCATTCTCGTTCCCATCCTCGTCGGCGTAACAAGCTCACTTATCACCGCGCTTCTTCTTGCCCTTCTCGCTTAGCCACTCTGCGATATCATCCACGGCATCCCTTGCCCAATCCCAGAGATCTTCTCCAAAATTCAGGATGACAAGGGATATCACCGTGGAAATGACTGCGCTGATTACTATCTGCATCTTTCCTCACCTCCCTCCTATACTGGCATCTGCTTACGCTTTTGTCTTGCTATTCCCTCCCCTCTCCTTTATACTGGTGTTACAGGTCGCTGCTATGGCCGAGTACTAAAGAAAGGAGTATCACTTTATGGAACAGTCAAATTCCAAGGTTGAATGTCTAGCCCATGAACTGGCATACGGTAAATTTTTAAACCGTCTGATTGTTGATTACAAGGATGTAAAACTTTCCGACGGCCAACTCTATACGCTATATCAGCAATGCTGCAACATAGCTGATTTCGTAGAAATAATCAATACCGGTTCTGCTGAAAGCCTGCCATAACTATTCTTCTCCAGTGTCAGAACCTTTTGTTTCTGGCACTGGAAGCTTTTTTCTCCACTTATTTCTCGGAGTATCATCAAGCTTCAGTTCTGCCAAGTCTCTTACTGTGTCAAACTGCAGCCTTATGGTATCCAGAATTTCAAGCATCTCAGAATAGTTGCTCGCCCGTTCGCATATAAGTTTTGCAATTTCGTAGGCAAAAACCGCCCTCGCGTCCTCTTTCTCGGACGCAGACATATCTGCTGTAAAATCTTTCATTCTTTCTCACCTCCCTCCTATACTGGCATCCGCCTACGCCTTTGTCTTGCTATTCCCTCCCCTTTCCTTTATACTGGTGTTACAGGCCGCTGCCATGGCCGAGTACAGCATAAGGTGAACACACATGGAAATCACAAAGGACGAATTCAGAGTTTTGCGTTACATTTATTCCAAGAGAACTATATCTTTCGAAAAGCTTAGAGAACATTTCCAAAAATACTCCAATATTTCCGAAATAATCAGGAATATGCTTTCAGACCATTACATCACAATCATTTCCGGTATCGATAAGCCCATTTTAGGGGATTCCATTCCCAACAGTTGTATCCTTACAATGACAAGAAAGGGAGCTTCAATGGTAGAAGGAAACCAGTGGTTTAACGGTCAATTTATTTTGCTCCAGATTGTCCTTCCGATTGTGATTGCTATCATAACCACCCTAATCACAATATTCCTATCAGCTTAGCCAGTGTCATCCCGATAAAACTCCCAATAATTCCTCCTAATACTGGGAGTTTTACTTCATTGAAAAAATCTATGATTTTTTCCCTCAACTTTTTTCACCTCCCTCCTACCCTATCAAAATCTTTCTCCCTTTTCGGAAAAGTGTTCCCTCTGTATATTGGAACTACTTTTTATGGCTATTCCAACTTCGTGGTGGATAGGGCGTTTCAGGACGCCCTATCGCACTGTTTTCCTTTTGCCGCTTTTTCGCCTTTTATGGAAGCCAAACCCCGCCCAATAATGTAACGGAACATCTCTGCTTGAGTGTCGTTGTAGAACTGTTCTTGCTTCAACTTATCAAGCACTGGTTCCCATTCCGGCAACAAAGTCACCATTGCTCTCTTCGGATACATAGACATAGATTCTCACCTCCTTTTAAGTGTATCACCGTATCACTCATTCACTATCGCCATTATAGAGTATCAGTGATACACTTGTCAAGAGGTTTTCGCAAAATTGTATCTTTACATCAGTGTATCACTGTGGTATGATATACACCGAGGAGGCGATATTATGGCAACTAAAAAACCCCGGTATATGATTTCTGTAGACGATGATATGTTCAATGCGATTGAGGACTTTCGTTTTGAACGCCGCTTTCAGACACGTTCAGAAGCTACTACTGAACTTATCCGGCTTGGTCTGGAACAACTAAAAAAAGAGGAAGAAGAAGCCAAAAAGGCGCAAAAAAACAAGCCCTCCGGCGGGGAGACTGAATGAGCGACACCCTCATAGAGAAAATGTTAAGTCTCCCGGAATTTAGGGTTACTGATTTCAAGCAGAACGACAATGACATGGGCTTCTATGTTGAGACAAAGGAGCGTCCAACGGTCTGCCCGGTCTGCGGCTGTTACAAGCCCAATCTGGTAATCTACAAGAGCCGGAAGCAGACAGTGCGTGATATAAACGCATTGGGGAAGCGTTGCGCCCTTATCATCAACCGGCATTACTATGAGTGCCGAGAGTGCGGCGGGCGTTTTGCCGAGCCATTGGAGAGCGTAGGCGAGGGGGAACGCCTTACAAAGCGTCTGCGGCTCTTCCTTGGTAGAAGGAAACCAGTGGTTTAACGGTCAATTTATTTTGCTCCAGATTGTCCT
>CAJULV010000067.1 GCA_910587555.1 uncultured Acetatifactor sp. | reverse complement strand
GTCGTTTTTTTCTATGGGACAGGGCTAATGCTCTTTGCCCTTTCCAGAATAAATTACAGTGCCCTGTGACATCAGCTTCCAGTGTATTACTTGCTGTTAATAGCCGCCTGAGCCGCCGCCAGTCTCGCAATCGGAACCCTGAACGGTGAGCAGGAAACATAGTCCAAACCAATCTTATGGCAGAATTCCACAGAAGAAGGATCGCCGCCATGCTCGCCGCAGATACCCACATGCATGCTCGGGTTTGCGGGCTTGCCCAGCTTAATGGACATTTCCATCAGCTTGCCTACGCCGTTCTGATCCAGCTTCGCAAAGGGATCGTTCTCCAGAATCTTGGTATCATAGTAAGCGTTCAGGAACTTGCCTGAGTCGTCACGGGAGAAGCCAAAGGTCATCTGGGTCAGGTCATTGGTACCGAAGCAGAAGAAGTCAGCTTCCTTTGCAATCTCGTCAGCAGTCAGTGCAGCCCTGGGGATCTCGATCATGGTACCCACTTCATACTCCAGTTCAATTCCGGAAGCTGCAATTTCAGCGTCAGCGGTCTCCACAACGATCTTCTTTACATACTTCAGTTCCTTGATATCACAGATCAGAGGGATCATGATTTCAGGACGCATCTTCCACTCGGAATGAGCCTTCTGTACGTTGATGGCGGCGCGGATGACAGCCCTTGTCTGCATTCTGGCGATCTCGGGATAGGTCACTGCCAGACGGCATCCCCTGTGTCCCATCATGGGGTTGAACTCATGCAGGCCTGCGATGAAGGTCTTGATCTCCTCCACGGTCTTGCCCTGGGCATTTGCCAGTTTCTCGATGTCTGCTTCCTCGGTGGGAACGAACTCGTGAAGAGGCGGATCCAGGAAACGGATGGTAACCGGGAATCCCTCCAGAGCCTCGTAAATCTTCTCAAAGTCGCTCTGCTGATAAGGCAGAATCTTCTCCAGGGCAGCTTCTCTCTCTTCCACGGTGTCCGCGCAGATCATCTCGCGGAAAGCAGCGATCCTGCTCTCCTCAAAGAACATATGCTCTGTACGGCACAGGCCGATGCCTTCTGCGCCCAGTTCTCTTGCCTTTCTTGCGTCAGCGGGCGTATCCGCATTGGTTCTTACCTTCAGGGTTCTGTACTTGTCGGCCCAGGCCATAACTCTGCCGAACTCCCCTGCGATGGTAGCGTCAACGGTAGGAATTCTGCCGTCGTAGATATTGCCGGTGGTACCGTCGATGGAAATATAATCTCCCTCGTGGTACTCCTTGCCTGCCAGTGTGAATTTCTTGTTCTCCTCGTCCATGGCAATGTCGCCGCAGCCGGATACGCAGCAGGTTCCCATGCCGCGGGCAACCACTGCCGCATGAGAGGTCATGCCGCCGCGTACGGTCAGGATGCCCTGTGCAGCCTTCATGCCGGTGATGTCTTCCGGAGAGGTCTCCAGACGAACCAGAACCACCTTCTCGCCTCTTGCAGCCCAGCTTTCGGCATCTTCCGCGCTGAACACGATCTTGCCGCAGGCAGCTCCGGGAGAAGCGCCCAAACCCTTTCCTGCCGGTGTGGCAGCCTTCAGGGCAGCGGCGTCAAACTGAGGATGCAGCAAAGTATCCAGGTTCCGGGGATCGATCATGGCCACGGCTTCCTGCTCTGTGCGCATGCCCTCGTCCACCAGGTCACAGGCAATCTTCAGGGCAGCCTGGGCAGTTCTCTTGCCGTTTCTGGTCTGAAGCATATACAGCTTGCCATGCTCCACGGTAAACTCCATGTCCTGCATGTCTCTGTAATGAGACTCCAGTTTGTCGCACACGCCCTTAAACTGCTCGAAAGCCTCGGGGAACTTGTTGGCCATCTCGGAAATCTTCATCGGCGTACGTACGCCTGCAACCACGTCCTCGCCCTGTGCATTGGTCAGGAACTCTCCGAAGAGGCCCTTTTCGCCTGTGGCAGGGTCACGGGTAAAGGCAACGCCTGTACCGCAGTCGTCGCCCATGTTTCCGAATGCCATGGACTGTACGTTTACGGCCGTACCCCAGGAATAAGGAATGTCATTGTCCCTGCGGTATACGTTTGCACGGGGGTTGTCCCAGGAACGGAACACAGCCTTGATTGCACCCATCAGCTGCTCCTTGGGATCATTGGGGAAGTCGCTGCCGATCTTTGCCTTATACTCGGCCTTGAACTGTCCTGCCAGTTCCTTCAGATCCTCTGCGGTAAGCTCCACGTCCTGTGTTACGCCCTTCTTCTCCTTCATGGCGTCGATAAGCTGCTCGAAATACTTCTTGCCCACTTCCATAACAACGTCGGAGTACATCTGGATAAATCTTCTGTAGCAGTCCCATGCCCAGCGGGGATTATTGGACTTCTCGGCGATAACATTTACCACGTCCTCGTTCAGACCCAGGTTCAGGATGGTGTCCATCATGCCGGGCATGGAAGCTCTTGCGCCGGAACGGACGGATACAAGCAGGGGATTCTCATGGTCACCGAATTTCTTGCCGGTGATCTCTTCCATCTTAACGATGTACTCATTAATCTGCGCCTGTATTTCATCATTGATCTCTCTTCCGTCCTCGTAATACTGCGTACAGGCCTCCGTCGTAATCGTAAAGCCCTGCGGCACAGGGAGTCCCAGACCTGTCATCTCTGCCAGATTCGCACCCTTGCCGCCCAGAAGCTCACGCATGTCCGCGTTGCCCTCTGTAAACAAGTACACCCATTTTCTCATGTTCTTTTCTTCCTTTCAATATGATTTAAATAACCAAAGACCATCCGGTTGTTTCCGATTGCAGGAGCATCGCAGAATAACCGCTTCTGATTCCCTGCTCCTGCTGCAGCGAAAAACGGCCGAACACTTTATTATTATTTTATTATTGTAACAATTTGCCAAAAGAATATCAAGGGAAAAAGAAGTAAATTTTGTCATAACTGTTATTTTCGTGCAATCTGTCCACCTTTTTTCTCTCAAAAAGGCAAAATAAACGGTCAAAAAAGGGGGTGTAAGCACTTACATGCACATCCCCCAAATCATTCCTTCCAATTCTCTTCGTCACTCTTCTCTAACAGGCCTTCTCCTTTGGCACAAAACCGTCAAAAATGAAGATGTCAAAATGCTTCCTTGCCTCCGCCAGCTGCTCCCTGCTGCGGATGGTCCACGCCGCCGCCTTGCTGCGGTAAAGCCTGCGGCAGAGTACCCGGGAGAGCATCCGGGGATATTTACAGTTATACGCGACAAAATCAGGGCTTCCAAGCCAGTTGAACATCAGATTCTGAAGCAGGAAAAACAGGGTCCCTGCAAACTCTCCCTCTTTCAGAAAGGCGTCTGCCAGCTGTCCCCTCACGATATGCTTTCTGTGCCTGCGGTACCAGAACACCGCCAGGGGATGAAAGGATTCCACGCAGTACAGTCCTTTGTAAGAGGCGCACAGCCCGTCCACCGCTCTGCATACCGAGATATCCATTCTCTCCACCTTCAACTCTATGATCAGGGGCACTTTTCCGTCCACCAGTTTCAATACATCCGCGAATCCGGGAATCCTTTCCTCTGAACCGCACAGCGCAAACTGCTGCAGTTCCTGAAAAGTATAATCGCTTACCTTTCCCTCCGCCCCGCAGATTCTCTTCAGGGTAAAATCATGAAACACTACCGGAATCCCATCCTTTGACATCTGCACATCCAGTTCAATGCCGAATCCTGCTTCCACCGCCCTGCGAAATGCCGCCAGGGAGTTCTCCGGTATCCGGGCCTTGTTGTCATGCAGCCCCCTGTGGGCATAGAGCCAACCCAGGAACGGGGATGTATCTGGTTTATACGCAATCCTCGGCATAATCATCAGAAAGTAAAGCACAAGCACAGCCAATATCAGTATCAACAGGAGCAACAACAGTTTCATCTTTTTCCTATCCTTTCCGAAAGTCCCGGGACTGTCTTCAAGGCCCCCGGCCCGGATCATATCCCCTTCCCGGTCCCCACAGAAGCCCTCTGTTCCGTATGTTTTCCGCTGAATCCTTTCCGCTGAATTTTTCCCACGCTCCCCGGAACCTGTCCCTGATTACCCTCTACTTTAAACCTTTTAGGCCCTCATTTCAAGATCTCCGATACAAAATTAAGAATTTCCGGCAGACAGCCACCCGCCTCCTCCGCATTCTGTATGGTCGAAGAAGCAATCGCTGTCCAGTCCCCCTATCCCGTCCGCCACGGATTCTCCTCCAAAGCTGTACATAAAGGCTCATTTCCCCGTCCTAAAGGCCGATTTTCCTTGCCAAATCAGGCATTTTGTGTATAATGGTATAAGAATAAAGGTGCCGGGCAGCCGATTGACCGCTCTGCCGGGCACGGGAAACGAGGTTTAATATGATCAGTGTAAACAATGTAACCTTACGAATCGGCAAAAAAGCATTATTCGAAGACGTAAATATCAAATTTACCGAAGGCAACTGCTACGGTGTCATCGGTGCCAACGGTGCCGGAAAATCCACCTTTCTGCGGATTTTATCGGGTGATCTGGAAACCACCCGGGGCGACATCGTCATCACGCCTGGGCAGCGCCTGTCCGTCCTGGAACAGGATCATTTCAAATATGACGAATATCCCGTCATGGATACCGTCATCATGGGAAATGCCCGCCTGTATGAAATTATGAAGGAAAAGGACGCCATCTATGCTAAGGAGGATTTCTCAGACGAAGACGGCATCCGGGCCAGTGAACTGGAGGCGGAATTCGCGGAAATGGACGGATGGGAAGCGGAATCCAACGCGGCCATGCTCTTAAACGGCCTGGGCATCGGTACGGAATTCCACTATTCCACCATGAAGGAACTGGACGGCAGCCTCAAAGTAAAAATACTCCTGGCCAAGGCCCTGTTCGGCAATCCGGACATCCTTCTCCTGGACGAGCCCACCAACCATCTGGACCTGGACGCCATCTCCTGGCTGGAGAACTTCCTGATTGATTTTGAAAATACGGTGATCGTGGTCTCCCATGACCGTTACTTCCTGAACAAGGTCTGCACCCATACCGCTGACATCGATTACGGCAAAATTCAGCTCTACGCCGGCAACTACGACTTCTGGTATGAGTCCAGCCAGCTGCTCATCCGCCAGATGAAGGAAGCCAACAAGAAGAAGGAGGAGAAAATCAAGGAACTACAGGAATTTATCTCCCGTTTCTCAGCCAACGCCTCCAAATCCAAGCAGGCTACTTCCAGAAAGCGCGCCCTGGAAAAGATCGAACTGGATACCATGAAGCCCTCCAGCCGCAAATACCCTTACATCGACTTCCGTCCCGACCGTGAAATCGGAAACGAAGTGCTGACTGTAGAGCATCTGTCCAAAACCGTAAACGGAGAAAAGGTGCTTGACGATGTATCCTTCATTATGGGGCATGACGACAAGATCGCCTTTGTGGGCGGGCAGGAACTGGCCAAGACCACCCTGTTCCAGATTCTCATGGGCGAGCTGGAACCCGACGAGGGCAGCTACAAATGGGGCGTTACCACCTCCCAGGCCTATTTCCCCAAGGACAACACCGCGGAATTCGACAATGACCTGACCATAGCGGAATGGCTTACCGGCTACTCTCCCGTGAAGGACGTCACCTATGTACGCGGCTTCCTGGGACGTATGCTCTTTGCCGGGGAAGACGGCGTGAAGAAGGTGAAGGTACTCTCCGGAGGGGAGAAGGTCCGCTGCCTGCTGTCCAAGATGATGATCAGCGGCGCCAACTGCCTTGTGTTCGATGAACCCACCAACCACCTGGACATGGAATCCATCACCTCCCTGAACAACGGGCTGATCAAATTCCCGGGCGTGGCCCTGTTCTCCTGCCATGACCACCAGTTTGTCCAGACCACGGCAAACCGCATCATCGAGATTCTGCCGGACGGAAAAATCGTAGATAAGATCACTACCTACGACGAATACCTGGCAAACGACGAGATGGCAAGAAAGCGTACTGTCTTTACCGCCCAGAAGGAAGAAGAGGATTTCTAAAATACAAAGCAACAGCCCGCATCCCATGCCGGGTTGTTTTTCAGGAGGTTTTTCATGCAAGCAATCGATCTACATGTACATTCCAACCGCTCAGACGGCACATTCTCCCCCAGGCAACTGGTGGACTATGCCATGGAGAAGGGGCTGAAGGCCTTCGCCCTCACGGACCACGACTGCATTGACGGGCTGGAGGAGGCAATTCAGTACGCAGATACTTTGAAAAAGAAAGCTGAAGAAGGACAATCCCTCCAGGTTCCGGAAGTCATCCCCGGCATCGAGTTTTCCACGGAATATCAGGAGCAGGATGTCCATATTCTGGGGCTGTATATCCACTATCAGGAAGCATCCTTCCAAAAGCAGCTGAAAGCATTCGTGGACTCCAGAATATCCAGAAATCAGAAAATGTGCAGATTGCTGACGGATACCGGGCTTTCGGTTACGTATGAGGACTTACTGGCCGAATTCCCCGATGCCGTCATTACCAGGGCGCATTATGCAAAATATATGCTGAACCACGGTTATATCAACAGTATGGCGGAAGCCTTTGAGCGCTATATCGGCGACCGCTGCCCATGCTATGTCCCCCGTGAAAAGATTACCCCTGTACAGGCGGTGGAGCTGGTTCTGAAAGCCGGCGGCGTTCCCGTCCTTGCCCACCCCCTTCTCTATCATATGAGCGACAGCCGATTGGATGCCCTTATAAGCCAGCTGACGGAGGCAGGACTCCTGGGCCTGGAAGCCATCTACAGCACCTACACTGCCGCTGAAGAGCGCCAGATGCGCCGCCTGGCGGCAAAATACGGGCTGTTAATCAGCGGCGGCAGTGATTTTCACGGCGAAAACAAACCGGGGCTGGACCTGGGAACCGGATATGGCAGACTGTTCATCCCCTGTTCCCTGCTGGACGACATCAGAAATGCCGCCGCATTAAAGCATTGAACTTCACAGCCATCCGGCCGCCCCAAAAACAAAAACTGTTACAAGAGGACGCGCCCGCACACCCAGTTCCCTCCACAGGGAATCCCTGGCATATGCCGCTCATCTTTCCTGTAACAGTTTTTCTCTCTAACCGGGAAGCCCTGCTGCCTCAGCCTTCCACAATCAGATATCTGCCGTCGCCGATGTCAAATACTTCATCCGCGTCCAAAATCTCCTCATCCATGGCTCCCTCTGTGTCGATACCCTCTTCTTCGAAGTATTCGATTACCTCTTCAACGGAGTCAACCACCACGGCCATGCTCTCCTCGAGAAAATTCTCTGCCTCCTCAAGTGTCTCCGCTACTTTCTCCGGAAAAAGCTGAAGCTGGTTATCCAGAAAGCACTCCAATACATCATCATCAAACTGATGCATCTCTCCACCCTCCTTTCCTCTTTCAGTATTCTTTATGCCCACATAATAATACGATTGCGCGTTTATGTCAATATATAATATATACGAACTTCTTTTCTTATTTTCTGTCAATTTGTACCCACATCCGCAGACATTTGTCAACCTGAATATATAACGGGTTTATACACCCGTGTTACGACACAAAAACGGCAGATGCATACACCCCCAAAATATGACTTTTAAGTATACCGCAGCAGTTCCAGCGGATGTGAGATAATGGTATCGGCACCGCCTTCCTCCAGCTCCTGCCTGTCCCTGAATCCCCACAATGCACCCACGGTAAAAAATCCCGCGTTTTTGCCTGTCTTCATATCTGTGGCAGTGTCTCCCAGATACAATACCTCGGAAGCATCCATTGACAACTGTGCAAGAATCTGAAATGCGCCCTCAGGGTTGGGTTTGATAGCTACATTCTCCTTCTGGCCCTGTATCACATCGAAAAAACCTTTACCGAACAATGTCTCTATTACGTTCACTGTCTCGGCATGAGGCTTATTGGAAAGCACGGCAATCTTCACCTCCTGAGCCTTCAATGCTGCCAGAAGCTCACGGATTCCCTCATAGGGGCGCACCCTGAACATACAGTTCTCCTTAAAGATCTCCCTATAGAGCGGATACGCCTCCGCAAAATGCAAAAGCCTGGTATCCCCCCCGGCCTCCAGGGCACGTCTGACCAGGTTTGCCGCTCCGTCCCCCACAAAATATTTATACTGCTCCACGGAAAACGGACCGTATCCAAACGCTTCCATAGTCTTGTCCCCACTGTACTTTATACTCTGAATGGAATCCGACAGCGTTCCGTCCAAATCAAAAATTACCGCTTTCTTCAACTTTCCAGCCACTCCTTTGCTTCCTGGTAAAGCCTGCCCGCAGGAAGCCCCACCACATTATTGTAATCTCCCTCGATTCCCCTGACATATCTGGCAAACAGTCCCTGAATACCGTAAGCGCCCGCCTTGTCCATACATTCTCCCGACCGCACATAATCCCGGATCTCCGTTTCCGTCATGGGGAAAAATGCCACCTTCGTCCTCTCATGGAAAATTTTGCGCTGTACCGCACCGTTATGCTTACGATACAGCAGTGTCACACCCGTATATACTTCATGGCCATTCCCGGCCATCCGGCTCAGCATTTCCACCGCATATTCCGCAGCCGAAGGCTTCCCCAGAATCTGCCCTTCGAATACTACAATCGTGTCTGCGCCTATTACAAGCACCTCTTCCGACTCTTCCGCCGCCTTCAGTACTGCCTCCGCTTTCTGCCGTGACAATTCTTCCACCACCTGTCCCGGTTCCACGGCTGTCACCTTTTCCTCTACATTGCTTACCCTTACCTCAAATTCCATTCCTATCTGTGTCAACAGCTCCCTCCTGCGGGGAGATGCCGATGCAAGTATTGTTTTCATAATTTACATCCGCTGTGCGCCTAAGAGCGCACATTGCCTTTCATCTCGTACTCTTCCGTCATTTCACCGCTTCAATCGTTCCGCCACAGGCCCTACGAATCATGGTGCATCTCGGGTACAAATGTCCTGGTGACCGCGTCTCCCTCTTCAAAAAAAGCCTTCGCCTCATCCAGGGCCTCCTTGCAGAAAGCCTCCTGAGAATTATACGGATGCCGTCCCCGCTTGCTCGCCTTTTCATAGAATCCGTTGGCCTGCAGCACGGATGCTTTCACATTGTCGTATAACTGGCACTGCAGGACATGGAGCAGTTTTTCCTTCAGTTCCTGCCTGTCCACCGGGAACAGAATCTCCACCCGGCGTTCCAGATTTCTGGGCATCCAATCCGCGCTGCCGCAGTAAATCTCGTAATGCTCGTCATTCTCAAAATAGAAAATCCGGCTGTGCTCCAGGAAATCTCCCACAATGGAGCGCACGGTGATATTCTCGCTGACTCCCTTAATGCCGGTCTTCAGGCAGCATATGCCCCGCACAATCAGGTCAATCTTTACACCCGCAGCGGATGCCTCATACAGCGCGGCTATGATATCCTGGTCGCAAAGCGCATTCATTTTGGCAATAATCCGCGCAGGCCTGCCGTCCAGGGCAAATTTTTTCTCCCTGCCTATGAGATACCGGAATCTGTCCTTCAGCCAGAGGGGCGCCAGCGTCAGTTTGTTCCACGCCCGGGGTTCCGAATAGCCCGACAGCATATTGAACACCGCTGTGGCATCTTCACCTATGGCTTCGGAACAGGTCATCAGCCCGATATCCGTATAGAGCTTAGCCGTGGCATCGTTATAATTTCCCGTTCCGAGATGAACATAACGCCGTATTCCATCCTCTTCCCGGCGCACCACCAGCGTAATCTTGCTGTGGGTTTTTAATCCCACCAGACCGTAGATTACATGGCAGCCTGCCTTCTCCAGCATCCGCGCCCACACAATATTATTCTCCTCGTCAAAACGCGCCTTCAGCTCTACCAGCACTGTCACCTGTTTGCCGTTCTCCGCAGCCTGGGCAAGCGCCGCTATAATGGGCGAATTACCGCTGACACGATACAATGTCTGTTTGATGGCCAGAACTTCCGGGTCCCTGGCCGCCTGGCGGATGAAATTCACCACCGGCTCAAATGTCTGGTACGGGTGATGCAGCAGGATATCTCCCCTGCGGACTTCGTCAAAAATCGCGCATCCCGGCGGCAGCTGTGGTACCTGCTGAGGCGTGTACTTAGCTGCTTTCAGATGTTCGAATCCCTCCAGCCCATATACCTTCATCAGCACCGTCAGATCAAGCGGTCCTTCAATGGGATAAATATTTTGCTCCTCTATGCCCAACTCATCCTCCAGGATTTTCAGAAGCCGTTTATCGCAGCGGGCCGCCACCTCCAGACGGATGGCTTCCCCCCACTGCCGTTTCTTCAGCTGCTTCTCGATCTCCTTCAGAAGGTCCGCCGCCTCGTCCTCCTCGATGGTTAAATCGGCATTCCGCATAATTCTAAACGGGTAAGCGCACACAATATCATAGTTCAGGAAGAGCTTATGCATATTCCGCTCAATAATTTCCTCCAGAAGAATAAGCTTCCGTCCCTCCCCCGCCACCGGCAGTTCAACAATACGGCTAAGCACGCCGGGCACCTGTACAGTGGCAAATTCCAGTTCTCCCCCGCTTTCCTTCTTCCGCACCAGGGCGGCAATATTCAGCGTCTTATTCCGGATCAGCGGAAATGGCCTGGAAGAATCCACCGCCATGGGTGTCAGCACCGGGTAGACATTTTCTTCAAAATATTTATCTACAAACGCGGACTCTTTTTTTGACAGCTCCTCGTGGCAGCCGATTACCTGCAGGCCGTTCTGCTTCAGCTTCGGCACAAGAGAGCGGTTGTAGGTGGAGTACTGCAGATCCACCAGCTCATGTATGGCCACGTCCAGCCTTGCCAGCTGCTCCTCCGGCGTCAGCCCGGCTATATCCGGCTTCTGGTATCTGGCATTTACCATATCCTTTAAGGACGCTATCCTGATCATGAAAAATTCATCCAGATTGGATGCGGTAATGCTTAAAAATTTTAACCGTTCAAACAGCGGGATATTCTTATCCCTGGCTTCATTCAGCACCCTCTGGTTGAAGAGAATCCAGCTGAGTTCTCTGTTTGTATAATACTTCGGATTATAAAAATCAATTCCCTCCATTGCTCCCTCACCTCACCTAAAATATTTTTCTCTGCTTCAGCACAGGCTCCACGCTGAACACCTCTTTGAAGAAGTCACTGTTTGCCTCAAAAAAGCCTTTTTCCAGTGTAATATCCTCCTGGGTATCCACAGACAGAAGCAGCTGGTTCTCCTTCAGCACTGCCTTCATGCCGTTAAATTTCTGCTTGTGGCTCCTGTCAAGGCTGTTGGCTAATCTGAGTATGGCAGTCAGCTTCGCCACCACCAGGAAGGACTCCCTGCTCATGCTTCCCATACCGGTCTGCTGCCCGTCGTAAACAAAACGGCTGTGGTTAAACCTTACCACATTCGCCACAATCTCCCGTTCCTTCTGGGAAATGCCTATAATTTCCGTGGACATGACAATCTGAAAGGAGGTCTCCCCGATATCCACCAGGCTGATGTATTTTCCGCATTCATGCAGAATTACCGCCAGACGCAGATAGAGACGTTCCCGTTTCCCCAGGCCGTGTACCTTTCTCATGCTGTCAAAAATAATCGTGGTAAACTTTTCCAGTGCGTCTGAGCGCTTCCTGTTCCCCATGTAGCGCTTGCTGATATTGACGGCACAGGCGATAATGTCCTCATCGAAATCATGCTCGTTTTCGAACATCTTGATTTTCTCCGCATACTCATAGGCAATACCGTCGCAAAGTGTCACTCCCGGCAGCCAGATGCGTTGAATTCCCATCATCTCCGCAATATATTTTATCAGGACGGCGCTGATGAATACCAGCGGAATCCGCTCCTCAGATATCTCCATGGCGCGGGCAATCTGAAGCGGGTTCCTGCTGTGAAGTACTTCAAAAAGTTTGTCAAAGTCCTTCCTGTCCACAAATTCCTTTCCCCTGCCCCCAGCCCGCTTCCGCACCGCCCAGGGGGAAAGATAGTCATCAATAACAATCAGGTTCCGGATTTCCTTGTCCTTGAGGTACAATTTTTTGTAAGTGTCCAGTCTCGCCATTGCCATCTCGTTAATCAGCTCTTCCGTCTGGGAATTTTTTACGGCAAAGCGATTCAGATAATCCTGAAGCCGCAGAACACCCAGGCGTACATTCTGAGTGGACACCAGGGTATCCTTGTCAAATAAAGACAACTGGATACTGCCGCCTCCGATATCAAGGATTGCCGTCTTTTCCTCGATAATCTTCCGGAAGCTGTCGCCTCTGGAGGCCGCTGATTTATAGTCAAGAAACCGCTGTTCGGCATTCCCCAGGGCTTCCACCTTGATTCCGGTACGCTGGGCAATCTGGTCCTGGACAATGGTGGTATTCTCCGTCTCCCGGATGGCGCTGGTTCCGTATGCCTTATAGTCCTTTACCCGGTAAGTCCTCATAATATCCGAGAAGTCCTTCAGCGTCCGGCAAAGCTCGTCCATCTTCTCGTTGCTGATTTTCCCCATGGCGTAAGTATCTGATCCCAAATCCAGCCGCTTGCTGACGCAGTCAATCTCCCGCATGGCATCCTTACCGGAAAATTCAAATATTTTCATGGTCAGCTCGTAGCTGCCCACGTCTATGGCTGCGAAAGTCCTTACACTCATTTGCATATACCTCCTAATTGTTGTCGCTGCGCGGCGGCTCTGAATCGCTTCTATATCTTCCCCAATACATAATCAATAAACTGCTGGGCAGTCCTTCCGGAAAGGCCTCCGTGAGACAGCTCCCACTGATTGGCTTCCAGCAGCAGTTCTTCCTCCGGCATCCCGATTCCATACCGCTGTGCCAAAGCCTTTACAATTCCCTGGAACTGCTTCTTGTCCGGCGTGCCGAAGTAGATGGTTACCCCGAAACGATAGGCCAGGGAAAGCTTCTCCTGTACCGTATCGCTGGTATGCATGTCCTGCCTTATGTCCGACAACCGCCCATCCTCCGTCTTATCTCCGTAATTCTCCCGGATGAGGTGGCGGCGGTTGGATGTAGCATAAATCAGTACATTTTCGGGTTTCTTTTCCAGACCTCCCTCAATGACCGCCTTCAGATATTTATACTCTATCTCAAAATCCTCAAAACTCAAATCGTCCATAAAAATAATAAACTTATAATTGCGCCCCTTGATATGGGCAATCGTCTCGTGTAAATCCTGAAACTGGTGCTTGTACACCTCTATCACCCGCAGGCCCTTATCGTAATATTCGTTGGCAATCGCTTTGATACAGGATGATTTTCCCGTGCCTGCGTCACCGAAAAGCAGACAGTTATTGGCCTTTTTTCCCGCCACAAAGGCATCGGTATTTTCCCGCAGCTTTTTCTTCTGCAGCTCATATCCCACCAGGTCGTCCAGCCTCACATGGGCAATACGCGGAATCGGCTCAATCCGGACTTCCCCCTGCGTCCCATGGCCTATGCGGAAGCATTTATGCAGCCCCAGCCTGCCCACTCCGTATTTACCATAAAATTCCGTCAGAATATCCTTCATTTCCTTTGCCGTACCCGTCCTGCTTAAATTCCGGGCCAGGCTGCAGATACACTGGCAGATCCGGGCATTATAGACGCCGGTCTCCTCTCTGCCGCCTTCATAATTCTCCACCATACGGAATTCCTTCACATGGAGAGTCTCGCACATTGGGGAAAAGTCATAATCAAAAAAATCCTTAAAAACGGCAATATCATGAAGTACCGCCTCATTGATAGTCCCCTCCGCCCTTCCGCGCATCTCGCATCCGCGGCTGTAGCCGTTCTCACTGGTCACCAGCAGATGCGTCAGATAGCAGTGCCACAGATTGCCGTAAAAACCATAGGCAGCCGCCTGGTCCAACAGGCTGTGTATACACCCATAAAACTTTCCTGCCATAAGCTGCTCTGTGCCGCCCCCGGCCGTATTCCGCCGCACTACAGCTCCTTCTTCATATTCCGTTATCAGACGCGCCATTTTGTGAAGCAGGTTATCCCGCCCTTCCGGAAACTCCCTGTATACAATCAGTTCAAAATCTCTCATCATCCCGTCCACACCCTACTTTCCCAAGCCGCATTTTATTCCATGATCCAAACAAAGCAGCAGCTCTCTGCCCGCCGCACCGTCTCCCCCAAACTCCCTGCCCGCACAGAATCCGGGAAACAGCTTTGACGCAATATCGGCAAAACAGCATGCCTGCCGGGAAACGCCCTGTCAGTAATTCCCCAGCACCTTCATGTTCCTTGCCTCTTCCCGCAGTCCCCGCAGGGCATTTTTCACGGCGCTGTCTGCCAGATTGCCCTCAAAATCAATAAAAAAGCGGTATTCCCAGTTTCTGCCCTCAATGGGACGGCTCTCAATCTTCGTCATGTTCAGATGATTATAAATAAAATGAGACAGCATGTGATACAGGGAGCCGCTCTCATGAGGCACTTCAAAGCAAATGCTGACCTTCTTCGCGTCTTTCCTGAATATCTTCTGGTTTGTGACGATAATAAACCTGGTGGAATTGGTTCCCGAATGATTGACCTGTCTCTGAAGCACCTGCAAACCATAGGACTCCGCGGCATGTTCCCCTGCAATGGCCGCCTGGCTCCTGTCTCCGTCCTCCGCCACCTTCCTGGCAGCAAATGCATTATTCTGCATGCTGATCTGTCTCCAGTCATGCTTTTCCAGATATTTCGCGCTCTGCATCAGCGACTGCGGATGGGAGTAAACCGTCCTGACTTCCTCCGTACTCCCCCCCGGCACGCCCAGCAGGCAATGCTCAATCTTTATAATCTGCTCCCCCACTATATAATTCTCATATTCCTGCAGCAGATCGTAGATTTCATTCACGATGCCGGCAGTGGAGTTCTCAATGGGAAGCACCGCAAAATCCGCGCTGCCCTCCTCTATGGCAATCATGGCGTCGCGGAAGGAATCCACATGGAAGCTGTTGACCATATTTCCGAAATACTGTATCATTGCAGCCTGCGAATAAGCCCCCTCCGCTCCCTGGAACACAACCCTTGCCCTATCTGTCTCCAGCTCGTCCACACCGATAAAAGGCAGTTTCCCCTGACTGCCCTTTTCTGTCAGCAGTTGGTACTGGAGCTTGCGGCTCATGGATATAATCTGTTCAAACAGTTCCTCCACACCGCAGCCGTTGAATTCGTTATGTGTCAGCGCCCTGACCTTCGCCAGCTTCTCCGCTTCCCGCTGGCTGTCCAGAACCTTCTTCCCCGTGGCAATCTTATACTCTGCCACCTGCCTGCTGATATCCATACGCTGCTCATACAGTTCCACAATCTGTTTATCAATAACATCAATGCGTTCCCTCAACTCCAGCAAATCCATATGCAAAAGCTCCTTTATCTTCTATCCCATATCTTTTTTTCTATATTATACCAAATCAATCTTGATAGCAAGTAAAAAGGGGTGTAAAATGTAAATATGAATTATAATACGCAAAAAAATTGATAGGACAGGTGTTGTATGAAAAAAGCAATCAAAACCACATTAACCGTAGTTATTACCCTTCTCCTGATTATCACAATAATCCTTGTGACATTTTCCCAACGTGTTGCCATGAACCCGGCGGGCACCGTGGGCAACACAGCCGGTAATCTGAACAATGACGGGCTGTTCTGCGAATATGACGGCACTGTCTATTTCTACAACTCCTTTAACGGAGGCGGGCTGTTCTCCATGGCACCAGACGAAAGCGGCATGCGCCGTCTCAATACCCTGGAAGTACGCAATATCCTGGCCGGGGGCAAATATCTCTACTATTTCCACACCGGGGCCTCCACTGTCAGCACCGGCTTCGGACATGCGTTCGGAATGAAATCCTTTCTCCGCAGCAAACTGGACGGCAGCAACTCGGAGGCTTTGACCAATGATGTCATTGTGACAGGGCAGCTTGTAGACAATTATCTGTATCTGCTGACCTCCGGAAATGCCGGGCCCTCCTTTTACAAAATGAAAATAGACGGATCCGGGCGAACGGACCTGGCTGACTATGTCATCAATCCCGCCTGCGCCGACAACGGAGTACTCTATTACAACGGAACCCAGGGTGACCATTATCTCTATGCCCTGGATTCCGCCACGGATGTGCCATATGAAGTGTGGAAAGGAAATATTTGGTCTCCCGCTCTGGACGGGGATTATGTATACTACCTGGATGTGGCCAATAATTACCGGCTGTGCCGCTATTCCAGGTCACAGAATGTAGTTGAGGTGCTGACAGAGGATAGGGTAGACTGCTTTAATATGGGCGGCGGCTTTATCTATTACCAGAAAAACGGCTCTACGCCGCAGCTGAAATGTATGCGCATGGACGGAAGCAGCGCAAAAGTCATAGCGGAGGGAAATTACACCCGTATCAACATGACTTCCCAGTATGTATATTTCCAGGAATTCGGCAATGATGTCTCAATGTACCATTCCCAGCTGGGAAGCGATTACTACGAACTCTTCGGCGCCGCGGAAGCTGCCGCACAGTAAATCTCCGGTGATTGGCCGGCCCGGCCTGTATGAAAGCCCGGTGGTTCTTTGTGTACCCGCACTTTCACACACAGAGAACCACACAGAAAATAAGGTCATTCTTCGATATGGTCAAGTCCCTGGCTGAGGATTGTCACGATATGAGAATCGGCCAGGGAATAAAAAATTGTCTTACCGTCCCGTCGGTTTTTCACCAGATCCATCTGCTTCAATACCCGCAGCTGATGGGAAATCGCTGACTGGGACATCCCCAGAACTGCCGCAATGTCGTACACGCACATTTCACTGCTCAGCAGCACGTACAGAATCTTCAGGCGTGTCCCATCGCCGAACACCTTAAAAAATTCTGCCAGATCCAGCAGTTCCTCCTCCGGGGGCATTTTTTCGTCTATACGTTTCAAAGTTTCTTCATTTACATGGATATATGCATTCTCTTCCATTTCCGCCCCTTGTCTCCTTACTCCCTACCTTTTTAACGACCTTCATTTCCATTATATCTTTTTTTCTTGTTTGAGACAATCACTTTTCGCTCATCTTTCCTCTGCGCCGGCAAACAGGCATTTCACCTCATATGCCTCCCAGGGTTCCGGCAGTTCCAGCCTTCGAATCATTTTCTCCAGCACTGCTTCCGGAATATGGCGTTCCCTCTTCTGATTTCTCTCAAGAAGCTCCTGATAAGGTGCCTCCAGATATAATATGCACACTCTGGCACCATATCCCGCAAAAAGGCGAACCAGCTTCTGCCTGGTTTCCTGTATGATATTGGTGGCATTCCAGATAAACGGCTCCTTTCTCCGCAGAAAAATCCTTGCCCGCTCCACGGCCTCACATACTACCCTTCCGGAGCCTTCCTCCGGTGATATCCCTCTTTCCTCCCGAATATCATCCAGGGAAACCACCGCCATATCCTGCCCATGTTCCGCAATCCAGCTGTCTTTTCCGGCCAGGGGAAGCCCTGACAGCAAAATCACATCGAACTCCGTGTCGTCATATAATTCGGTCCCCTGCCACATATCTTCCCTGTGAAAATACTGAAATTTCGCATATGGGCCGGCAAATTGATATGGGCTTTGCCAGATTCCCAGTTCCTTCGCAAAATCCGCAAACAATTCCACATTATCGTCAAGGCTTCCCATGTCGCTGCCTTCCCTCCCCTGCACATCCGCCTTCGCTAGCAGATACAGCAGGCGCAGAGAAACGCTTTCCGCGGCCATGAGAAGGGCGGCTTCGGGCCTTCTCCTGGTCCAGAACCATACCGGCAGGCCATGGTACCGAATCAGCTTCGCAACTTTCTCCCGCTCCCGAATATTCAGGTCAAACCTCCTGTTTTCCCTGTATGCCAAACCGCGGAATATTTTCTCCCCCGCCTTCGTGTGCCCCGGTGAAACCCACTTTCCATCCTCCTGCTTTGTGCAGGTTATCTTCCCGATATCGTGAAACGCCGCGGCAAAAAACAGGATCCGCTGTTCCTCAAAGGTTAATCCATACCATTCCGGAAGCAGCAGCAGTTTTTCACATACCATTTCCGTATGCCGGTACACATCACCCTCGGCGTGATAGTCCGGATTTTGCCTGACATTCTTTAATTGCAGAAGTTCGGAATATTTTTCCGAAAGCCCTGCCAGGGTAAAACATCTCTCCTCCATATATTCCCCCCTAAAATAGATTTGTTCCTTCCGCCAGACGGTTCGCCACCATGGGCCGGTTCATCCAATGGCTTTCCGAATCAAGAATCCTGTTAAGAAAGGACGTCCTGACATATTTCAAGCGGTCAATCACATAATCACCCTCCTCCACCTTGATATAGATTCCCTCCATAATTCCTGTCAGATCTGTCTGGCGTCTGGCGGTTTCCGGCTCTACACCGCCTTTGCGGCACTGCAGCAGAAAATTTTGCTCCCGCTCTTCCGAGATAAACAGGCTGGCTCCAACCCAATTTGCAATCTCCTCGCTGCTATTGTAATATCCCCTATCCAACACACGCACCGAGCTGATAAAAGAAGCCTCTCTCAGGAACTCCCTTCTTTTCCGTGTAGAGAAAAATTTCTCCTCCTCCTTGTCAAAAATATCAAATTCCATGAAATAATGCGGCAGGCTGTCATAAAATACCGTATGCTTGGCATATAGCCATTCCCCGTACATAATATATCGTTTTCCCAGCAGCTGGCGCAGCCTCTCCTCAAAGCAGCCTGCCCACATTTTAAACAGGTCAAACTGCCTTTCGCCGTATCCCCCGTTCAGAAAATGTCCTCTGCTCTGCAGGTACATTCTTCCATCCGCCCCAAAGCTGATACCGCAATTGGCACCGTCCACCTTCTCCTCCAGCACCAGATATCTGCCTCTCACCTCGTCAAATGCAACACTCTTTAGATCCTCATCTCCCGATTGCTTCCTGGACCCTTCTATGTGACGGGTTCGAGGATATTTATAAATCCGTTCCATACAATCTCCTCCTAACTTAAATCGTTGCGCGATAGCACTAAAGGGTAAAGTCGATTACGGCATCACTAAAGAAAACGGTAAAGTCACCTTGCTTTCCGTACGACAAAAATGCTGTGGAAGTTTCCTTTCACAGCATATATCAAAGACCCCGAAAAAGGCTTCCTAATCCTGAGCCACCATCTCTCTGTAAAATTCCGTATAATCGCTCCGCTTTTCCCTGGTAAACTGAATCGCCGCCCTTGGATGCTGGTTCAGAAGCCCTGTCATAAGATACTGCAGGTCATATCCCCACACCACGCCCGCGGCTTTCATAGGGTTCATGTGATTATCCACAAACTGGATCGCCGGATAGACATTATACTTGGGATTGCGTAAAAAACCCAGAAGCAGCTCCATGGCACAGTTTCCCGCCCCGCGTCCCATGGAAGCATATGTGGCGTCCAGCCAGTCCGCCCCGTCGCCCACGGCCTCTATGGTATTGGCAAACGCCAGCTGCTGGTTGTTATGAGCATGGATTCCCACCTTCTTGCCGTATTTTGCCGCCACTTCCATATACATATCCACAAAGCGGGCTATCTGCTCCGGATACATGGCGCCGTAGCTGTCCACAATATAGAGTACATCCGCCGGCGTCCTTCCCAGTATATCCAGCGCCGCCTTCAGTTCCCCCTCCCGCACATTGGAAATCGCCATAATATTACAGCTGACCTCATAGCCCTTCTTTGCGGCATCTTCAATCATCGCCACCGCGCCTGGAATGGTATTGACATAAGTAGCCACTCGAATCAAGTCAATGGGGCTGTCCGCCCTGTCTATGATGTCAGACTTCTCGCACCTTCCCACATCCGCCATCACGGCAAGCTTCAGGTCTGTGGCATTTTCTCCTACAATCTCCCTGATATGCTCATCCCTGCAGAACTTCCACTTTCCGAACCTGTTCTCGTCAAACATCTCCCTTGACGCCTTGTATCCGAACTCCATATAATCCACACCCGCACGCAGGTTTGCCAAATACAGCGCCTTTACAAATTCATCCGTAAAATAAAAATCATTCACAAGCCCTCCGTCACGCATGGTTGCATCCACAACCTTTACATCCGGACGATAAGCTATTAAATTCGATATCTCCTTCATGCCCCTTTTCTCCTCCTGTCATTTCTTTGCTGTGAAAACCCGGACTCTTGCTGCGCCACTTAGCCGGCCACCCTCGCCGTTTTGCCGAGTCCTTTTATGCCGGCCGGCTTATTTTTTGCAGGAAGCCTGATTTTTCCATTCGCCCAGCCAGTTTCTCAATGGATTAATCTCCCTCGCCTGCTTCAGAATATCCTGACGGTTGGCCCGCAGGTAGTTTTCCAGCTTCTGCACCTCCTCGGGTGCAAAGCCGCCGGATTTTTCTATTACGCCGTCAGGAAGGAACCCGTCTGCATAATCCTTCCCCCGCAGAAAGGATACTCTGACGATTTTCCTGTTGTCCTTTACCACCACACATGAAACCATCATCTTTACTTCATCCATGCTTCCACCTCATTTCCAGCCAAGGTCGTCATCGTATGCTTTGCCTGACTCATCCTTCATTTTTCATTATATTCTCTGCCACTTCAGAAGGCAAGTAAATTCTTGCTTTCCACTCCTCATTATATACCCTTTTTCCATATATAAACACACAAAAACCGCTGTTTAAGCAGAACGCAATTTTGACTTCGCGAGAGGGGCTGTCTGAGCTGTTACCAGCAAATAACATGTCATTAAAATTTACGCAATTTATGCTTGCCAAGAGAGCGTTTCTATGTTAAAATCCTGTTTTTAACAGTTGTGTAGACAAAGAATCGCTGTAACCCCAGTGTTTAT
>CAJULV010000066.1 GCA_910587555.1 uncultured Acetatifactor sp. | reverse complement strand
TGTTTATGCGGGATATCGGCTTTTGTAAACTATTCAAGTGTTTAAAACGGGAGATAACAGGCAAGTGGAGAGTGGCTGGCGCATTGAGAAATTCTACACAAGATACAGGATGTCCGGTAATCAGGCATACCTATGTCTCGTGTCCATGATTTTTAATGCGACAGCTCCTTTTTATTGCTCAGGCCTGTGTACAAGGTGCGGCTCCCAGTACCTGGAAGTTTGCCGCTGAAGCGGGGCAAATATGCAGGCTGTGCGAATCGGTGTATAAGGGAACTCTTAACAATTACGGCGCGAAAATGGAAAGACAGGACCGGGAAAAACAGAAATTTCAAAAAATGCTTGCCGGGGGGGTATTTTGTGGTATGGTAATCTGGAAAATACACATATGAGGAGGATTTTATCATGAAGACACAAGTATCTATCCTGGTCAAAAATTCAACGCTTTTCTCCCGGGCCATGACTTTCTGGTGGTTTATCAACATTTTCAAGAAAATGCCGGTGAACGTATGGGTCGACGAAGACCCGGAGAAGGTGAAGAAGCCTACCATGGTGCTGAAAGCCAGCAAGACGCCCTATGAGATTGATCTGGAGCCGGGCGCCCATGTCCTGTACTTCAAGGATCCCAAGGCGGGCCAGAAGCAGTTCTCCCGAGCCATGACGGGAGCGATACTGGGAGCGGCTGCGGCAGGCGCCGGAGGCAGTTCCATGCTGGCCGGAGGAGCCATGGGGGCAGACGGTGCAAGGAGTAATTCCGTGGGAGTGGGCTATGCTTCTTTTGTTCTGAAAGACGGGGACATCTTCCGGATATCCGTACGTCCCAACCGAAAGGGAGACGTTAAGGTAAAACAGGAGAAATAAAGGCTGCGGGGGATGCCGGAAAGCATCCCGTTGTCCCAATGGGGGCGCCTGGGTGCAGATCCGGCAAGACAGGGCAAGGAATCCCGGACAGGCGACCCCAATAATAAAAATATTAAAAACCACTTGCCGGGGGGGTATTTTATGATAAGGTAATTATGAAAAAATACTATGAGGAGGACCTTATCATGAAAACACAAGTATCTATCCTGGTCAGGAATGCAAGTCTCTACGCAAGGGCAAAGACGCTGTTCTGGTTCGTCAACATTTTCAAGAAGCTGCCTGTGAATGTGTGGATCGACGAGGATCCGGAGACTGCGAAGAATCCCACGACGGTGCTGAAAGCCAGCGAGAAGCCATATGAGATCGACCTGGCTCCGGGACACCATGTCCTGTATTTCTCGGACCCGAAAGCCGGTGAAAAACGATTTACCAATGCCGTTACAGGCGCTTTTTTAGGAGGGGCTTTGCTGGGTGCCGGGGGCGGCTCCGTGCTTGCGGGCGGCGCCATAGGAGCGGATCTGGCCAACGAGAATTCCGTGGGAGTGGGCTATGCTTCCTTTGTGCTGAAAGAGGGGGATGTATTTAAACTGTCCGTCCGGCCAAACAGAAACGGTAAAATCAATGTGAAGCAGCTGTAGCAGAGAATTTCCGGTAATGGCTTGCAGAGACCGACAGGACGCCGGGGGACGCAAATCTGTGACAGGAGATAAAGAGGCGGGAGGCAGGTTATGTTTTTCGACACAGGGGGAGCGGATGATACATACAGGAAGCTGCTGATACAGGCAGCGAAGACCCAGAGGGAGCTGCTGGACAAAAACTTTTGCTGGAAAGAACGGCTGGAGGTTGCCCCACAGCAGAAGAAAGGGTTCTTTGGGCGCAGGCCAAAAACCGATCCCGCACGGGTACAGCTTGAGACGCAGCTGGAAAATATAAAGGAGCAGATCAGGAGGCACCGGGAGGAGAGGGGCTGTGTAGCCGGAGGGCTCTTCTGGTGGAGTCTGCCCTGGGAGCAGGTGGAGAAGTGGCTGATCTGCGACCTGGCCCAGCCCCGGGAAGAGGGGGCATGGAGGTATGAGAATGAGCTGCATCTGCTGGGGGAGGACGGCGTCTATCTGCTGTGCATGAAAGAGGAGGGGCATCTGTCCAACTTTTCATCCGCCGGGGTCTATTCGGTTCGGGAGGAATCCAGGTACAGTTCTGCAGAACGGACGGAGATGGTACAGCGGTTTAACCGCAGAATCAATACGTTTGACTTGATTGATTTGTCAATCGACACCGACAGGCCGGTCCATTCCGTTTTAAGCGGCGCTGATTACGCCTCTAAGGCGGACTATTACCTGTCCGGTGAGTATTTTATGACCAGATCTTATCTGTCGGATTCCTATGCCAAAAGCCTTTACACCAAGGTGGAGACCAGAGGTATCACGGCCGTGAGCAACAGCCTGCACTATGAGAGTTTTTTCCAGGTGGCGGATTTCCATGTTTCAGGAGACGGCACGTTGGACCATATGGGAATCCGTGACTTTCAGCTGATTCGCGCAGGAGGGGATGTGCCAGGCTCCTTGGAGGACAGATACGCGTTCAGGGATGCAGCCGTTGTGTGCGCCGGATTTCTGGCGGATTATGAGGGCGTCCGCAGGGTACCCATGGCATTGTTCGGGAAAGACCTGGAACAGGAGGCGGCGCGCTATGAGGAGGCCATGCAGCAGGCGGAGCTTTATACCTGCCTGGCATCGAAGATGATATTGTAGTACATTCCGGAAACGTTCAAGGGATGCAGGAACCTTTCACGTATGGACCGCGTCGGGAGGAAACAGCCGAAGGCCGGAAGGGGAAGTGCAGACGGCCCCTGCAGCCGGATAGGACCGGAGGGGGAAGCGCAGCAGGCCCCTTGCAGCCGGATAGGACCGGAAGGGGAAGCGCAGCAGGTCTCCTGCAGCCGGATAGGACCGGAGGTGGAAGCGCAGCAGGCCCCCTGTAGCCAGATAGGGCCGGAGGTGGAAGCGCAGCAGGCCCCTGCAGCCGGATAGGACCGGAGGTGGAAGCGCAGCAGGTCCCCTGCAGCCGGATAGGACCAGAGGTGGAAGCGCAGCAGGCCCCCTGCAGCCGGATAGGACCGGAGGGGGAAGCGCAGCAGGTCTCCTGCAGCCGGATAGGACCGGAGGGGGGAAGCGCAGCAGGCCCCCTGCAGCCGGATATGGCCGGAGGGGATGGAGCAGGGCTGCCGGAGACAAAAGAGGGGGGAGAAGAGACGATGAGGCTGACATGGGGAGAATATTTGGATTATGAGGATCCTGTCTGGCAGGAGAGGAAAGCATATCTGGAGGAAATCCGGCAGAGATTTTCGAAAGAGGCGGCGGGATTTGACACAGCCGAACTGTTGGATTATCTGGAACAGCTGGAGGAGCTTTTGCGGTATTATACCTTTGTGCGGGATTTTCAGAGTCTGGAGCCGCTGATGCGATACTACGAGCCGCTTTTGGGCATATTGGAGGGGAGAGGTACGGATACGGCGGGCTACTGGTATCTGGAGATGGAGTACGGCAGGGTCAATGGATTGCTGTATCTTGATCAGGGAAACAACCGGAAAGCCGCGGAACATTTCCGGCAGACCCTGGACCGGAGCCGGCATTGCTTTGCCTGCCTGGGCAGGGAAGAGGGACAGTACAGCGAGAAGCAGAGGCTGTACCTGGCCTGGGCCTGTGCGGAATGCGCAAACGAGGCGGCAGGGGCATACGAACGCCTGCTGGAGGCCGGGGAAGGATACCGGATCCTTATGGGCATCCTTCCCATTCTGGAATATGTGGAAAACTGCGGCGGCGATACGGGAATCACTGAAAAAACGGCGGAGCTGTATTTTCGGATCGGTTCCATGAGTTATCAGAACGGGGACATCAGAAACGGTGAGACCTGTTACGGGAAAGGTGAGTCCATATACCACAGGCTGGTCGTAACCAGGGATTCGGACTATTACCACGCCAAAAAGCTGTGGGCACAAAGCAATCACGGCATAGACGCCTTTGTCCATGGCGGCGACAGCAGAGTCATGCTGGCCTGCGAAAGGGAGATCAGGCAGTTTTTGGAGGGAGATGTGTGGGGATATAACAGGGCATTGGTCATGGGAGCCCTGGCAGTCGTCTGCAGGCAGCAGAGTGTGGCGCTCTGGCAGTCCGGCGATGCGGACGACGCCCTCCGGAAAAGCCAGGAGGGAGTGAAGCTGTTTGACGGGGCGCTGGAGATTCTGGAGGCGGAATGCCGGGTACAGGACAAGGCGGCCAGGAATGCGCTGGCTGAGATTTCCGCACAGCTTTACAGCAGCCGGGTGGCAGCGCTGGAGGTTCTGGGCATCCAGTGCTACCAGAGGGACCAAAAGGAGGAAGCAGGGGAGAAGCTGGAGCGGGTACTGGCCTATCTTGCGGATGCCGGCAGGTATCATATTCCGGAGGGGCCTGCGTTGCTGCTGCGGGCGGAGAGCTGTGAATACCTGGCTTTGATGGCGGCGGAGAACGGCGACGTGCAGAGGGTGGAATTCTATGCCGCCCAGGCCATGGAATTCGGTGAAAGGGCGGCGAAAGTGAACGGAAATCCGGCGGCCTGGGAGCTGGTGGTGCTGAGTGCGGCCCTGGCGGCGGAGACGGCGGATGGTATGCGGGATCGGCAGAAGGCAGGGAAGTTTGCCGGGCAGGGGCTGGCAGCCTGTGAGGAGCTGGCGAAGCTTTCACCGGACAGCGGGATGCTGGATATGCGCAGAAATCTGGAAAAATGGAAGAAAAAGGCGGACAGGACAGGGTTTTTCCGTTTTTAAGCCTGTTTGATGCAGCCGCTTTGCAATTCCGAAATGCCGCCGGATAGAAGAGGATGACATAAACATATCTATGTGCTGCTGGGGAACATTGGCAGCTGCATATGGTCCGGCAGGGTGCCGGGGACGGGGACGGCCTACAGCGGGCAGTCCCTGTTTTTTGTCTGCAGGAACAATTCGCAGCATTTCTCTGTCCTTTCACCACCAGGAATACCGTTAATTGCAGGACAAAGCAGGGAAAAATTCCTTCCGGCGGCAAACAACCGTTGACGCAGCGGCACAAAAAGCTAAGCCGGCCATGGAAAATATTCTTTGCATTCATGGGCAGAATGTGTATAATAATGGAATAGATATGAAGGTTTGAGAGGCTTTCCATATGGAAAATATTGATAAAAAGCAAGTCAGGGAGAAAAGGGGCAAGGCACAGCGCAGAGACTGGTATCAGCTGGATTTATCTGCAATTGTGTATCCTACGCTGCAGCGGCGGGATTTTTCGTCTGTGTACAGGCTTTCGGTGCTGCTGAAGGAAGAAGTGCAGCCGGATGTGCTTCAGAAGGCTCTGGATATGACGTTGCCCCGTTTTCCGACTTATAAGGCAGCCATCCGGAAGGGCTTGTTCTGGCGTTACCTGGAACCCAATGACAGGCCGGGGCCTTTTGTGCAGGAGGACGTGAAGAATCCCTGCCAGCCCATGTATTTTAAGGCAAATAATCGTTACCTGGTGAGGGTGTATTATTTCCGCAACAGGATTGCCCTGGAGGCACACCACAGCCTTGGAGACGGCACCGGGGGGATGTGCGTGCTGATGACACTGACAGCCACCTATCTGCGTCTGTTGGGGCATGGGGAGATAAAAAACGGCGGATTTGTTCTGGATATAAGTGAGACGCCTGACGAGGAGGAGCTGGAGGACGCCTATATGCGCTATGCCAATGCAAAGGTATGCCCGCCCAGGCTGGAGGAAAAGGCTTACAGAGTCCGGGGTACGGCGGAGCCTTTTTACACGCTGAACATTATCGACGGCATTATGTCCGTGTCAGAGGTGACGGCGGCGGCAAAGCGGTACGGCGCCACCATCACGGAATACCTGAACGCGGTGCTGCTCTACGCGCTGATGGTGAAGCAGGAAGAAGAGCGCCTGTCCCGCCAGCGGCCGGTGAAGATTGCCATGCCGGTGAATCTGAGGCGTTTTTTTCCGTCTATCACATTGCGGAATTTTATTACCATGATTTATCCGGGGATAGATCCCAGGCTGGGGGAATATACCTTTGAGGAAATCGTGCAGCAGGTGCATAATTATATGAGATATTATATAAATGAAAAACTGCTGCGGGGCGACATTACCACCAACGCTGCTACCCAGCGAAATCCCTTTATCCGTGTGGTGCCGCTGTTTATCAAGGATTTTGTGGTGCGGCTGTTCTATACCAAAGTACAGGACAGGAATTCTTCGGCGGGTCTGACCAATATGGGGGCGCTGAAGGTGCCAGACGGTATGGCGTCTTATATTGAACGTTTTGACATATACATGGGACAACCCTTTTCCCGCAGGACGAACTGCGCCATTATCAGCTTTGGGGACATCCTGACGATTAATTTTGCCAGCAGTATCATTGAGGCGGACGTGGAACGCCACTTTTTCCGCAAACTGGTGAAAGACGGAATCCATGTAAAAATCGAGAGCAACCGTGACTAAAGGATGTAAAAACGGCAGCGACTAATATAGGAGGTATCATGTCATATTGTGTGAATTGCGGAGTAGAACTGGATACATCGGCAAGAGAATGCCCGTTATGCAACACGCCGGTGTGGAATCCCAGGGAATTGGAAAAACAGGCTGTTCAGGGCAGGCCTGGCATGCAGGCAGGATCACCCTTTCCCGGAGAAAAGAGCCAGGTGGAGGCTGCGAATAAGAAAGACTTCGGGCTTCTGATGTCCATGGTGGTGCTGGCTACGGCGGCTACCTGCGGTATTCTGAACTTGCTGGTATTTCGGGGAACACTATGGTCGCTGTCGGTCATCGGCGCCTGCGCGGTCCTGTGGGTGATGCTGATACCCGTGATGATATATACGAAGCAGTCCGTCTATGTGTCATTGCTTTACGACGGTGCGGCTACAGTGCTGTATCTCTATATACTGACGTTTCAGGTGGGCAGCAGGGAGTGGTTCTTTGGACTGGGGCTGCCGATTACAGCGCTGGTGACTGTTATCGCCGAGGCGGCGGCAGTGTGCATCTGCAAGCTGCCAAGGTCTTTCCTGACAGTGTCACTGTACCTGTTTACCGCTGCCGGGCTGCTTTGCCTGGGGCTGGAGATGCTGATAGACTGGTATCTGCAGGGGGAGATCGCGCTGAGCTGGTCGGCGGTGGTACTTACCGTCTGTGCCATATTGGATATTGCGCTGATTACCATGCTTTCCCGAAGGCGCCTCAGGAATGAGGTACGAAGGCGGCTGCATTTCTGAGGGCAGCCAGAAAACGGTTGAGAGAAAGCCCGTGCAATCACCATGTGCCATCGGCTTACCGCCGTTTGCTTCTGTAGGACCGCCCTAAAATGGGAATTGATGTCGCTGAATGGTGCGGAGATTAATTAGATGAGTGTTGTTTAGAAAGGCGCAGGCAGACAGTTATGAGAACAGGGAGTAAACCGGAGGCGGAAAAATCAGGAACCTGGAAGACGGAATCCCAGAGGGGGACAGGAGAAGACATGAATAAAAAGACGGAACCCGCAGGCCGGGGGACAGGAACAGAGGAAATCTCAGATTGGATGACGGCAAGGAACGAAACGGAAAAGCCGGAGGCATATGAAGCCGGAAATCCGGAAGGGCAGGAGGCTGAAGCGGGAAACGGAAAAGTCGGAAGGCTGGTTAAGAAAAAGATTGAAATCGGCAAATGGAGGATCGGAAGGCAGGCGGCCGGAAAAGCGGAAGCCGGAAAACAGGACAGAATGCAGGCAGAAACAGGAAAACCCGAAAAGGTGGAGATAGAGAAGATAGAGACGGAGGTTGCGGATAAGAAGAGCCAGAATCTGATGAACCTGATACGACGTGTCCACGGTATGGTGGAGAATCCGGATATTGAGAAGCATCGTCAGTCACAGGATCATATCGGGGCTATTTTAAGCAATGTCAGGTCGCTGAACTACCGGGAAGTGGATGTGGACGGGATGTACGGGGAATGGGTCAGCGTCAACCGGGCACATATGAAAAAATATATCATCCTCCATTGCCACGGAGGCGGCTATTCCACGGGAAGCAGCCTATATGCCAGGACCCTGACTTCCAAGCTGGCGGAATCAACTTCCATGGACGTATTCTGCTTTGATTACAGACTGGCGCCGGAGTATCCTTATCCTGCGGCTGCGGAGGATGCCATGAAGGCGTGGAATTACCTGATGCTGCTGGGGTACGGAGCCAGGGATGTGGTTCTGACGGGAGATTCGGCCGGGGGAAACCTGGCGCTGGCGTTGACACTGAAGCTGAAGGAGGAGGGCAGATTGCTGCCAAGGGGGATTGTCCTGATGTCTCCATGGACTGATTTGACGTCCTCCGGCAAGTCATTCCAGACGAAAGCGGAACTGGATCCGGTGCTGAATCGTCCTTACATCGACAGAATGGTGAAGGCATATGCAGAGGGACAGAACCTGGAGGATGCCATGATTTCACCGCTGTTCGGGAATTTTGAGGGATTTCCGCCCACCTATATTCAGGTGGGGGAAAACGAAATCCTTCTAAGTGACTCCCTGCGTCTCCACCAGGCATTTATAAATGCCAATGTCCCCGTGAAGATAGACGTCTGGCCGGGCATGTGGCATGTCTTCCAGATGTCGCCCATGAAGACGGCGTGGAACGCCATGGATAAAAATGCAGAGTTTATTTATGATATATGCCGCTGAGGATGTCGGCAGCCTGTCCTCATATCCTTACATCTCCAGTCCGTAGGAAAGCACTTTCCACCCGTCTGCTTTCCTGACGGCTGTCAGCGCCAGGTATTCCAGATAATCCGCCCCGGCCGCCGGGCGAAACTCCAACCAGATCTGACATGTTTCTTCCACTGCAGATTCGGTTTCCGGCAGGCCCTTCACAGACTGGAGCAGGGCCTCTGCCGCTATATGCCCGTCGATGCCGTCCGGAAATACTTCGATATCCTGTGCGAAGCCTGCGGGCAGATACCGGCTCAGAGCTTCGGCATTTCCCGCCAGATAAGCCTCCCAGAAAGCCAGGGCCAGCTGCTGCAGCTGTTTTCCGTCTTCAGACAGGCTGGCTTGCACTTCGTCCGGCACAATGGAGAAGCTGGCACGGATGCTCTGTACCAGTGTCTGGAATCCCTCAATGTATTCGGAATCCGAGGGATAAGTGTAATTGATGCATTTCACGATATAACCGTTATGCTGTATTTCCGCAAAAAAGATGCGTCCGTCGCTTTCTTTTGTAAAAATGCCGTCTTCTTCTGTTTGGGAATAACCGTCTGTTTCGAGACGGGATATCGCCTGTTCCGGGGTACTTCCGCTGCAGTCGTTTATCCAGAATTGTATCTGTTCGTTTGCCGTCCACTTCCATGCGTCCGGCGCATAGAGCTGCCATCCTTCTGTGGGAATCAAAATGCCGTAATGGTCACCCCTGTAGGGGCTGGCGGGTGTCACGGTCAGTTGTCCTTCCTGCATATAGGAGAGGGTATAGGGGCTGCCTGTATTCCCGGCCATCTGGCTTCCGGGGGCGGATGAAGCCGGTTCCTGCGGGCTGTGGCCGAAGGTTGTACGCGCAGAGCCTGCCGTGATACTGCCGTCGGAAGCATCGCCGTCCTGGCTGCTGCCGTGGGAAGAGTCAGCCAGGATACTGCCGTCGGAAGCGTCGCCGTCCTGGTTGCTGCCGTGGGAAGAGTCAGCCAGGATACTGCTGTCGGAAGCGGCACTGTCCGCAGATATGCCCTGGGGCGGGTCCGGCGGTACGTTTGCCTGGAATGTTCCGGATTCCTCCGGGATAAGGCTTTCGAGACTGCCCGCAGCATCTGCTTTCCGGGGCGATGTGGCAAAGATCAGCGTTATGCCCAGAATCAGCAGCAGTGCGGCCGCACCTGTCATGCAGGTTATTTTTTTATACTTCATAATCAATAGGATTCTTTCCTCTGTCGCATTTTTGCTGAATCCGTTGTAAAGCGGCAGCAGGCTTCGTTTTCTTTCCTCCATTCCGATGAGAGCCATTGCGTAACCTGCTCTGGACTGCTCGCCGAACTGGTGCAGGACACCTTCGTCGCAGGCAAGTTCGATATCCAGATTCAGGAGTCCGCACATTACCCACACCAGGGGGTTGAACCAATGGATGCACAGGGCTGCTACCATGGCCAGTTTCAATGCGGCATCGTAGTGGCATATATGCACATACTCATGCTGCAAAACGTATTCCAGCTCCCGGCAGTCCTCCTGTACAAGCCGCCTGGGGAGCAAGATTACAGGGTGCAGTACGCCGTAGGTAAGCGGGGCGGAAACCTTATCTGACTGCCGCACGGAAATCGAACGCCCGCCTCTGTGTCGGCCCAGCCACCGGCGAATCTGATCGTCTTCTATGGGGAGGGCGCAGCGAAAATCCTGCAGACAGCGGAGATACGCCCGGGCATAAAAGGCGGCGCAGAGAATGACGCCGATTCCCCAGACGGCCGGCAGTACGGGAAAGCGGCTGTCCGTGACTGCGGAGAGGGTAGGCCCGCCGGAAACCATATTCTGTACTGCTGTCCAGGCTGCGGGGGTACTGGCTGCCGAGGCGCCTTCGGTAACTGCGGATGTGAAATTTCCCGGAATGACCGATTCCGTCGTTGGCTGTAAAAGGGCATACACGCTGAATATGGAGGAAAAGGAAAAGGGGAGCAGCAGCCGCAGCAGCGCCACGCCCCATAAAACCGGGAAGGTCCGCTTCGGCAGCCTGTACAGCAGTGCGGCGCGTATTGCAAGAATCGCCAGAATCAATATGCCGCCACATAAACTTCTTTGAATTAAATCCGTTTCAGCCATGTATCAGCCCTCCTCTACAATTTTTTTCAGCCGGTTAATCTGCTCCGAAGAAAGTGTTTTGCGGGTGAGAAGGGAGGCAAAGAGCATGTCGGCAGAGCCGTCGTAAATTTTGTCTATCAGCTCATCTGTCTCGGAAGCCTGTATCTCTTCTCTGGAAACCAGCGCGTGGCACAGAAAATTCGGCTCAAGCCGTTCAATGGCACCTTTTCCGATGCATTTTTTGATTACGGTGTATGTGGTGTTGATATTCCAGCCAACCTGCTCCTTTAAAATGTCGGAAATGTGTTTGGCTGTGGAATCCCCTTCTTCCCACAGTACCGCCATTACCTTCCGCTCCGAATCATATAGTTTGATACCCATATCTGTTCCTCCTAATTTAAATCGCTGCGCGATGGCACTAAAGAGTCATTTTCCAAAAGCACTTGACATTTCTTAGCTGGACTTATTTAAATCGCTGCGCGATGGCACTAAAGAGTAAAGTCGCTTCGGCACACCTTAAACCGGACTGCTTCAACTCCCTTTGGGGCGGTGATAAAATGCAGATATACGACTGCAATCGTATGTGTTTTCATACTATCACAATAGTAAAGGGGAGTCAATAAGTTTCAAAGTCGTTTTTTGTATTTTCGGCATTGGCGGAAAAACTCTTCGAAATAAAAGACAAGCCGAAAAAGGATTTTCTCTTTCTGTGCAGAATAATAATATCAGGAGAAATTTTTTTCATGCATGCAAGTTTTATCATGCATTGTGCTCTTCACGGTTTGCGGAGTTCTCACGGATTCTTACCGTTTCCGTGGACCGTGTTGTAAAAGCGCAGATGGGAGCTGCTATGACAATCAGAGAAAATTTGGAACAATGGGAGAGGGATTACTTAAGCCCGTATGCGTCTCACAGCGCGGATTCCAAAGGGCGGACCAGGACCGAGAAGCAATGCGATATCCGTCCCGTGTTCCAGCGTGACCGGGACAGGATTATCCACTGCAAGGCATTCCGGCGTCTGAAGGACAAGACGCAGGTATTTTTAACGCCGGAAGGAGATCATTACCGTACCAGGCTGACCCATACTCTGGAGGTATCGCAGAATGCCAGGACCATTGCAAAGGCGCTGCGGCTGAATGAGGAACTGGTGGAAGCCATTGCGCTGGGCCATGATCTGGGGCATACGCCTTTCGGGCATGCGGGGGAGCGGGCGCTGAACAGGGTGTGCCCGCTGGGATTTGAACACAGCCTGCAGAGCGTGCGGACAGTGGACCGGCTTGAGAAGGACGGACAGGGACTGAACCTGACATATGAGGTTAAGGACGGTATCCTGAACCATCAGACCATCGGAAAGCCTCATACGCTGGAGGGCAAAATCGTCCGGCTTTCGGATAAGATTGCCTATATTCATCACGATATGGATGATGCGGTGAGGGCGGGTATCCTGAAGGAAAGCGATGTGCCGGCAGAGATCAGGGAAGTGATAGGCAGTACGCCCGGAGGCCGCCTGGATTGTTTCATTCATGATATCGTGACCGCCAGTATGGGGAAAAACGATATCCAGATGTCGCCTCCCGTCGAGGAAGCTATGATGAAAATGCGTAGATTTATGTGTGAAAATGTATATTATAACCCGCTGGCAAAGAGCGAGGAGAGCAAGGCGGAGATGCTGATGGAGACGCTGTATCAGCATTTCATGAAACATATCGACGAACTGCCCGGGGAGTTCCTGGATCTGTTGTCTGAGGGCGAGGCAAAGGAACAGGTAATCTGTGACTATGTGGGGGCCATGACGGACCGGTTTGCGATTGCGACCTATGACGATATCTATATACCCAAGTCGTGGTCCATCTAGCGTGGTCCGCACCAATTACCACTGTGCTTCATGAAGGATATCTTTTTGGTCTGCAGAGGAGGGTGGCGGTGCGGTGGACGCGCCTGCCGACGAGAATGTGTCAGACGGAGATTCGGGCAAGTTGTCAGGCGGAACGGAGAGGAGCCGGTGCGCCTGCCGACGAGAATGTGTCAGACGGAGATTCGGGCAAGTTGTCAGGCGGAACGGAAAGGAGCCGGTGCGCCTGCCGGCCAGATTGCAGGGAAGGGGAAATCGCAGCAGATTGCCTGCCAAAGGGAGGTAACATGTTTTATTCCGATGAATTAGTGGAGGAAGTCAGGTCAAAAAACGATATCGTGGAAGTCGTGTCGGAGCATGTCCGGCTGCAGAAAAAGGGCGGCCGTCATTGGGGGTTATGCCCTTTCCACAACGAGAAATCGCCCTCTTTTTCCGTCAACGGCAACCTTCAGGTATACCATTGCTTCGGATGCGGGGCGGGAGGGAATGTATATACCTTTGTGATGAACTATGAGAATTATTCCTTTCCCGAGGCGGTAAAGATGCTGGCGGAGCGTGCGGGGGTGCAGCTGCCGGAGGCGGACGAGTCGGAGGAGGGACGCAAACGGGAGAGCAGGAGGGCAAGGCTTCTGGCGGTAAATAAGGAGGCCGCGAAGTTTTTCTATTACCAGCTCCGCACGCCCCAGGGAGCAATCGGATACCAGTATCTGAAGAAAAGGGAACTTACGGACGAGACCATGCAGCGGTTCGGCCTGGGGTATGCCGGGAAGAACGGGTCCTTGCTTGTGGAGTACCTGCGGGGGAAGGGGTTTGAGGACGAGTTGATTCAGGAAGCCGGGCTTGCCGGTCATTCCGAAAAACACGGAATGATGAGTCAATTCTGGAACCGTGTCATGTATCCGATCCAGGATATCAATAACCGGGTTATCGGCTTCGGGGGCCGGGTGATGGGGGACGGCGAGCCGAAGTACTTAAACTCTCCCGAGACACCGGTATTTGACAAACGGCGGAATCTGTACGGGCTGAATTATGCCAGAAGGGCCAGGAGTTCCAATATCATTCTCTGCGAGGGGTATATGGATGTCATTGCCATGCATCAGGCGGGCTTTACCCAGGCGGTGGCATCGCTGGGGACCGCTTTTACGGCGGAGCAGGCGGCTCTTCTGCGGCGGTATACGGATAACGTGCTGCTGGCCTATGACAGCGACGGTGCCGGTGTTAAGGCGGCGCTGAGAGGTATCGGTATCCTGAGGGAGGCAGGATTGACCGGCAAAGTCATTCATATGCAGCCTTATAAAGACCCGGATGAATTTATGAAAGCGCTGGGCAGGGAGGCGTTTGAAGAACGGATTCGCCAGGCTGAGAACAGTTTCTTCTTTGAAATCAGCGTTCTGGAAGGGCAGTTTCATATGGAAGATCCGGAGGAGAAGACGAAGTTTCACAGGGAGATTGCCAGGAAGCTGTGCAGCTTTTCGGAGGAGGTGGAGCGGGACAATTATCTTCAGGCGGTGGCGGAGAAATATTTTATCGGGGTGGAAAATCTGCGGAAGCTGGTTGTGGGATATGCGGCGCAGACCGGACTGGTCAAAATGCCGGAGCGGGCCAAATCAGGTGTACGGCCGAAGCGCACGGCGGAGGACAAGGCGAAACGCGCGCAGAGGCTGCTGCTTTCCTGGATTGCGGACAAGCCCCGGCTGTATGGTAAGATTCAAAAATACATCTCCGTTGAGGATTTTACAGAGGGGGTGTATCGTCGGGTGGCAGAACGTCTGTTTCGGGAACTGGAGCAGGGAACCTTTAACCCGGCGGGTATTATCAGTATGTTTGAGGAAGAAGAGGAACAGCGGGAGGCGGCGGCGCTTTTTTCGGCGAATATTCCTTCTCTGGATACGGAGCCGGAGAAGGAGAAGGCGTTTCGGGATATTCTGCTCTCCGTGAAAAAGAACAGCTACGAATATCATGTAGCCCATATGGGAGCGGACGTCGGCGCCCTGGCACAGGCTATCGAGGGCAAGAAAGCGCTGGAAGAACTGGCAAAAGCGCATATTTCCCTGGATTAAGGTTAAGATATTGAAAAACCCCCATGTGCAGGCCTTGCCTGCAGGAGAACTTTCGGGGGCGGGGGAACCAGATAAAAGGATATGTCATACTATTGATTACAGGGTTTGCAAAGCTATAGTAGTCAGGGGAATGGTAACGGGGAAGTACCTCCCGGGGAAGGATGGAATCATTACGATGGATGAAAATATACGGGCAAAATTTGAGGAGAAAATAAAAGAACTCCTGAACATGGCCAAAAAGAAGAAAAACGTACTGGAATATCAGGAAATCAGTGATTTTTTTTCTGATATGCCTTTGGAAGAGGAACAGTTTGAGAAGATTCTGGATGCACTGGAGCAGAGCAACGTGGATGTACTCCGGATTACGGATGACGAGGTAGTGGACGATATCATCCTCACGGAAGAGGATGAGGTGGACATGGAGAATCTGGATCTCAGTATACCGGACGGTATCAGCCTGGAGGACCCGGTCCGCATGTATCTGAAGGAAATAGGCAAGGTTCCGCTGCTTTCCGCGGATGAAGAAATCGAACTGGCACAGCGGATGGAGCAGGGAGACCAGGAGGCGAAGAAGCGTCTGGCAGAGGCGAACCTGCGCCTGGTGGTCAGCATCGCCAAGCGCTACGTGGGCAGGGGCATGCTGTTCCTGGATCTGATCCAGGAGGGCAACCTGGGCCTGATTAAGGCTGTGGAAAAATTTGACTACTGCAAAGGATTTAAATTTTCCACCTATGCAACCTGGTGGATTCGACAGGCCATTACCAGGGCCATTGCGGATCAGGCGAGGACTATACGGATTCCCGTTCATATGGTGGAGACGATCAATAAGCTGATCCGTGTCAGCAGGCAGCTGCTGCAGGAGCTTGGGCGTGAACCTACCCCGGAAGAGATTGCGGAGGAAATGAAAATGCCTGTGGACAGGGTTCGGGAGATTCTGAAGATCAGCCAGGAGCCGGTTTCCATGGAGACGCCGATCGGCGAGGAGGAGGACAGCCACCTGGGAGACTTTATCGAGGACGACAAGGTGCCTGTGCCCGCAGACGCAGCGGCGTTTACTTTGCTGAAAGAGCAGCTGGAGGAAGTGCTGGAGACGCTGACGGAGAGGGAGCGGAAGGTTCTGCGCCTGCGTTTCGGGCTGGATGACGGCCGTGCCCGTACTTTGGAGGAAGTGGGAAAGGAATTCAAAGTAACCCGTGAGCGTATCCGTCAGATTGAGGCGAAAGCACTCCGCAAATTGCGTCACCCCAGCCGCAGCAGAAAGCTGAAGGATTATCTGGATTGATGGCAGAGGTGTGGGGAGCGAAAAAAAGCGGTTGGAATCCGGAAGACGAGAGTCCGGAAAAGACAGCGGCGTGGGGCAGAGAAGTCCGGAATCCGGAAGTGTGCATGAAGGCAGCAGGGAAGTGGGGCAGAGAAGTCCGGTGTATGGAAGACAGAAACAGACCGGAGGCGGCAGAGACGGGCGGCGGGAAGCGGTGTCCGGAAGCGGAAGAGCGCATGAAGGCAGCTGAGAACATGGGCGGGAGTACAGTCATGTTGTCAGGACGGCTTCAGATGCTGGCGGGCATGGTGACACCGGGAAATCGGCTGGTTGATGTGGGATGCGACCATGGGTATCTGGCCATCAGCCTGGTCAGTTCGGGGATCTGCCCGGGAGCGATTGCAATGGATGTGCGGGAAGGGCCGTTGGCGGCTGCAAAGGCACATATTGCGGAATACGGACTGAATGACTACATAGATGTGAGATTATCTGACGGACTTGCGGCGTGCAGGCCCGGGGAAGCCGATACGATGGTGTGTGCCGGCATGGGAGGAAGGCTGATGGAGCGGATTCTCAGGGATGGCATGGAAAAAGCAGGGAGAATGCGGGAACTGGTTCTCCAACCCCAGTCGGAACTGCCGCAGTTTCGGGCGTTTCTTCGGGAATCAGGCTTTGATGTGATTGATGAGGATGCCGTGATAGAGGACGGAAAGTACTATTTTGCCATGAAGGCGGTATGGGGCGGTGCGGATGCGGCCCGGGGAAGCGGCAGGACGTTGCCGAATGACGGCACTGTGAGTCCGGCGGCTGTGGAGACGGGAATCCGGCGGCTGTACGATTTATATGGGAGACAGCTCCTGCAGGGAGGACATCCCGTGCTTCTGCAGTATCTGCGGCAGAGGCAATGCTATGTGAAGAAGCTGGAACAATCTCTGATGTCTGCCGGAACCGCAAAGGCACAGAGGCGTCTGGAAGAAGTACACCATGAACTGGAGGATATCGAGACGGCGCTGGGAATCTGTTTTGGGAGACAGTGCCGAGGCTGTGGGAGCGATTCTGCCGGATGCGATATGGATGATACGGAAAAAGGAATTTCCAAAGGACTGAAATGAAAAAAGAAAGGAAGGGCAGGTATGGTTACGGTTACAATTCGGGGAGAGCAGAAGCAGGTTCAGCGGGGAACTACATATGAGTCCATCGTTTCGGAATATCAGAAGGAGTATGACGGCACCATAGCCGTGGTGGCAGCAAACGGTAAGATCCGGGAACTTTTCAAGAAAGTCAACAGAGACTGCAGGCTGGATTTTTTCACCCTCAGGGACGATGTGGGGCATAAAACCTATGTGCGCACGGCTACCATGCTTTTTCTGAAGGGAATTCACGATGTGTTCGGTGCGGAAGCGGCGCGGAAAAGCTGTGTGGAATTTACCATCGGCAGGGGAATTTATGTGAATACTTTCGGAGAAGTGCCCGTCAGCGCGAAAAGTGCGGAACGGATTATGGATAGGATGCGGGAACTGTCAGACGCCAAAACGCCGTTCATGAAGCATTCCTATCCTATAGATGACGCTGTGGCAATTTTTAGGGAAAAGGGGATGGAAGATAAGGTCAAACTCTTCCATTACCGGATGAGTTCCAACGTCAATGTGTACGAAATAGACGGATATTGTGATTATTATTACGGATATATGCTGCCAAATGCAGGTTATGTGAAGTGGTACGATGTGGTTCCCTATAAAAACGGTTTTATGCTGGTGCTGCCGACAAAGGCAAATCCTACGCTGGTAGAGCCGTTTACAGAGAGTAAGAAGCTGTTCGAGACCATGGAGAGGGCTATGGAATGGGGCAGGACGGCCGGGATTGAGACGGTTGGCGACCTGAACGACCAGATATGCAACGGTTCCATGAGGGACCTTATCCTGGTGCAGGAGGCGGAGCAGGAGAGAAAAATAGGAGAGATTGCCAGAGATATTACGGAACGTGAAGGCGTAAAATTTGTCATGATAGCAGGGCCGTCTTCCTCGGGCAAAACCAGTTTTTCCCACAGGCTGTCCATTCAGCTGCGGACACTGGGAAAGATACCCAGGCCGATTGCCCTGGACAATTACTTTGTAAACAGGGAGCTGACGCCCAGGGATGAGAACGGAGACTACAATTTCGAGTGTCTGGAAGCTATCGATGTCAAGCTGTTTAACGACAATATGGTGAGCCTGCTGGCAGGCGAGCGGGTGGAGATGCCGGTATTTAATTTCAAGACCGGGCAGAGGGAATACAGGGGAGATTTTCTGCAGCTGGGAGCGAATGATATCCTGGTGCTGGAGGGAATCCATGGACTGAATGAAAAGATGTCCTATGCACTGCCGGAAGAGAGCAAGTACAAGATCTATATCAGTGCCCTGACTACCCTGAATGTGGACGGACATAACCGGATTCCAACTACGGACGGCAGATTGCTGCGGAGAATGGTAAGGGATGCCCGCACCAGGGGCGCCAGCGCCCAGAGGACGATTCAGATGTGGCATTCCGTGCGGAGAGGGGAGGAGGAGAATATCTTTCCTTTCCAGGAGGAAGCCGATGCCATGTTCAACTCGGCGCTTATCTATGAGCTTGCCATGTTGAAAACCTTCGCGGAGCCGCTGCTCTTTCAGATTCCCAAGGAGGCGCCGGAATATTACGAGGCAAAGCGGCTGCTGAAGTTCCTTGATTATTTCCTGTGCGTACCCAGCGAGAGCCTGCCCAATAATTCCATCTGCAGAGAGTTTGTGGGAGGCAGCTGCTTTAACGTATAAAGACCGGGAAGCAGGGATTCGGAGGAGTAGGATACCGGAAGGAAATGCCGGATGCGCCGAAGAATGGTGTCGAAAGGGCAGATATGAATTCGGAGGAGTAGGATACCGGAAAGAAATTTCCCGCAATCCCTGCGAATTAAGGCAGACAGGGATTGCGGTAGAAATATAAGAAATACAAAAAAGAAAGGAATACAGGAGAAAGACAATGAAAATAGGGTTTATCGGAAGCGGAAATATGGGAAACGCTATGATGCGTGGTATTATTGCCTCCGGAAAAATTACGGAAAACGAGATTATGGCGTCGGACGCCATGGCGGGGGCGCTGACAGCCGTCGAAAAGGATCTGGGCATTCTGACATCTATGGACAACAAAATTGTGGCAAGTTTTGCCGATGTGGTGTTTCTGGCAGTGAAGCCTCAGTACTACCGGGATGTCATTGAAGAGATCAGGGATGTCATTTCTCTGGATAAGATAGTGGTAGCCATTGCGCCGGGGAAAACATTGGATTGGCTGGAGGGGGTATTCGATAAACCGGTAAAAATAATACGTACCATGCCAAATACGCCTGCCATGGTCAGGGAAGGGATGATCGGGATGTGCCCGAATGCACATGTCTCCAAAGAAGAGATTGCCCTGGTTCGGGATGTCTGCAGCGGTTTCGGCAGTACGGAGATTGTAAGTGAGAATCTCATGGACGTGGTGGCTGCGGTCAGCGGCAGTTCTCCGGCATATGTTTTCATGTTTATAGAAGCAATGGCGGACGCGGCGGTGGCGGAGGGCATGTCCCGGCCGCAGGCATATAAATTTGCCGCCCAGGCGGTGCTGGGGAGCGCGAAAATGGTACTGGAGACCGGAAAGCATCCCGGGGAACTGAAGGACATGGTCTGCTCTCCCGGGGGTACCACCATTGAGGCGGTGCGCGTTCTGGAAGAAAAGGGGCTTCGCAGCGCGGTGTTTGAGGCGGTGAAGGCCTGCGTGAGCAAGTCCAGGGGAATATAACACCGGCCTGCCTGACGGGGCTGCCGCATGGAAGGCCATAGACACCGGATATCCTGTAGCTTGTACAGAATATCTGAATGCGGCAGTTCACGGCGGACTGAGGATGATGGGGGTTTTATAAACGAGGCCCTGTACAAGACGGCGAACGAGCGGTTACGGCTTGTACGGGTTGGGGATGACAGAGAAAGGATGGCCCGCAACCATGGAAGACGGGGAAATCAAGGTAAAGAGCCTGCAGAAGTCGCTGACTATTTTAAACTGCTTTGTGAAGAAGCCCAGGCTTGGTGTGACGGAGATCAGCGAGATGCTGGATTTGAACAAGAGCAACGTACATAATATCCTGACCACCTTTCAGGCAATGAATTATCTGGAACAGGATACGGAGAGCGGGAAATACCAGCTGGGCCTGGGAATCCTCGAACTCTGCCAGTCTGTGGGGGATCGTTTTAACATCCGTAAGGTCATGATGCCCTATATGCAGGAAATCGCGGATGCAACGGGAGAGGTGGTTTACCTGGCGGTACCCAGGGAGGATGAAATAGTCTATTTGGAAGCCATGCACCCCGTGGAATCTTATAACATGATGCGGGTTATTCTGGGAGAACATGCAAAAATGTACTGTACCGGTATCGGGAAGGCGATTTTGGCCCACCTGCCGGAGGAAGTGGCAGAGAACTATATTTCCAGGGGGCTGCATCCTTTTACGGAAAATACCATTACGGATCCGGCAGTCCTGAGGGAAGACCTGGCGCTGACCCGGGAGAGGGGATATTCCGTGGACAATATGGAGCATGAGTTTGGGGTAAAGTGTGTGGGAATGCCTGTTTTCAGCCGAAGGGGAGAGCTTTTGGCGGCTGTAAGCGTCAGCGGGCCTTCACTGAGGTTTTCGGCGGAGAGGATAGAAAAGATTGCGGAAACCATGCGGAATACTTTGAGGAAAGCGCAGGAAAGGAATTGATTTTTACAGGGTACTCTTTGGGCTGCATCGTATGCCTGAAGGGTGCCTTTTTTGTTTTCAGAAAAAGGCAGACAAGGGGAAGCGTAAAAATATACAAAAAAGTAAACTCTGAATTGTCTATTTTGTCGGTTTACACCGATTTTATTTTGTGATATACTCCAATTACTAAATGAGAAACAACGTTCTTTAATAAAGAGCGGTTAGGTGAAAAAGGGATTAAATCCCTATTTTT